>JAEUIN010000364.1 GCA_016793115.1 Planctomycetaceae bacterium | reverse complement strand
CCGCCACGGAGTGCGCCAGCCGGCGAATCTTCCCAGGCGCTGCAACCTCGGTTGCGACTGCGCGATCCTGGCGGCGAAGTGGAGCGTCGATAAAGCGCTTTACTGGTGGCTGGGGCATAGCGCAGCGGTGCCCCAGTTACTACTGGGGCTTCGCGAGTACGCTCCAGCCCCAGCCACCCCGTGCAACACGATCAGGCAAGCTTTAGACGTTACGTCGTCGAAAGTTCCTTGCGGCTGCCCCAGATCGTCTTCGGCAGCAGGCCCACGATGATCGTCACCAGCGAGCCGATGACAATGAAGCTGAGGAACATCCGCAGCTCTTTGCTGAAGCCGTAGGCGTGCAAGCCGACGCCGAGTTGATTGACGCCGAACCACGACCAGCTCGTGGTGATGTTGCCGGCGACGGCCAAGACCGCCATGCCCCGATCTTTGATCATGCCGTCCCAGCGGGCATGCAGCAGTAGCGCGTTCCAGAGCACGATGATCAGAGCCCCGTTTTCCTTCGGGTCCCAGCCCCAGAAGCGGCCCCAAGAATCGTCGGCCCAAAGTCCGCCGAGCACCGTGCCGACGAAGCTGAGGAACAGCGCGAAGCAGACCGAGCCGTAGATCATCCGCGAGATGTCTTTGCCGGTGTTCTTATCGAGCCCGGTCGTCAGCACGCCGCGGGCGATGTAGACCACGCCGAGAATCCCGGCGAAGAACGTCGCCATGTAGCCGAGCGTAATGCAGACGACGTGCGTCGTCAGCCAGAACTGCGTATCGAGCACGGCTTGCAGGTTCTCGATCGTGTCTCCCTGGCGCGAGAGCAAGTGTGCGATCTGCAGACCGCCGAAACCGGCCATCGACGCGGCGATCAGGCCGATGCCGTTGCGGTAGACGCGATCGACCAACAGGCCGAGCAACACGGCCGTGCCGCCGATGAAGACGGCCGAGGAGTACAAGTTCACCACCGGCGGTCGCTGCGTCACGTACATCCGCAAGACGAGCGCCGCGACGTAATAAGCGAAGGTTATTCCGGTGATCCAGAGCGAGATGCGGTTCATGGCCTGCGGCCGGAACAGCCACGCGGCGATATTGAACAGCATTGCCGCCAGGAATACGTACGAGCACCAGAAGAACGGCTCCGTGCGGAGCAAGAACGCCTCGAGATCGCTGCGTTTGCGGTCGTACTCCGCCGGCGGCGATTGCTCGACATAGGCTCGATAATCGGCCACGGCCGAATTGAACTTCTCGCCGCTGCCGGCGCGATAAGCGTCCAGCACGGCGAACAGCTTCTGCGCTCCCGCGGAATCTTCGGCGGGCTTCGTGAGGTCGCGGGCCTCGTAGAGTTCGTTGAACTTGAGCGCCGCCGTGGCCGCGCGCCGCAGCCGAGCGAGCGATGCGTCGTCGATCCCGGGATCGTTGGCCAACTCCGTCACGCGCTCCATCACCAGGTCAATGCCCGACTTGAGCATGTCGACCTGCAACTTGTTGGCCGGGTTGTTGATGTAGCGGCGCAGATTGGCGTCGTGCAGCGTTTCCCAGTTGCCGCCTTCCAGATGCACGGCCATCGCCGGCTTCCGTTCGGCTTCCTTCATCCGAATCGAGTCGCTCAGCATTTCGAGCAAGCGAATCGAATTCTCGCCGACCTTGCGTTCCAAGGCGTTCGGATCGTCGAGCAACTTCTCGGCGTCGAACGAAAGCGACTTCGCCGGATCGTCGAAGGCGAACGTCAGCAGGCGGTAGGCGTTTACCCGCGTTTCCAACTCGCCGAGTTCGCGCTCGAACGGGCCGGAGTCGTCTTTGCTTTTCTTTGCAAGTTGCTCGAACTGATATTCGAGCTCCAGCATCTCGCGGCCGTCGGGCTCGCTTGCGGGGCGTTTCTTCGTGAGCAATTCTTCCCACGAGTACAGCAAGTTCGCGTCGGTCTTCAGGCCGAGCGCCTTGACGACGTCTTCGTTCTCGATGCGGAAGATTTTGTAACGCTCGGCGTCGGGATTGTTGGTCATCACGTCGAGCAGCCAACGCGTCGCCGAATAGAGCGGCCGCCGCTCGCGCTTGCCTTCCAGAATCTCTTTTTGTTCCACGTCGGGATCAACGCCGCCGGCCAGCGGCTGACGAACCGTTTGCTTTTGCGACAGAACCACGAGCGAACTGCGGGCCAGTGCGTCGTACGGCTTCACGCGGGCATCGGCGGCGATCGGCAGTTTGCCGAACGCGGCGAGGTCCATGCCGCGATCGTCGGGCTTGGTCGGCTTCAGCGTGTAGCCGAAGAAGGCCAAGAGCACGCCGCCGACGACGACCGGCAGAATCCAACCGCCGGGCACTTTGCCCATAGTTGAGGACGTTGCCGATTGCGGCCCCTTCGTGCGGCGCGGGGCCTCGACATGGAAATGCTCGTGCGTCTTCAGGCGTTTACCTTGCCGCTCGGCCTCTTGCGCTTCGACGGCGTAATCGGCGTCGCGTTGCCGGCGATCGAGGAACCGTCCGAGCACACCGCCGAATTGGGCCAACATGCCGACGCCGACGATCATGCAGGCCATGTACGGCAGCATCCAGCCGACGTTGTCGACGACTTGCAGCGTCGTGATCCGCTGACCGCCGATTTCGTTGTAGCCGCTTTGGTAAAACGTTTCGCCGGCGAAACGCATCGGGTTGTT
>JAEUIN010000326.1 GCA_016793115.1 Planctomycetaceae bacterium | reverse complement strand
CGCTGAGTCTCCGTCAACTCGCCGGGTTTCTTCTGCGCATGGGGCAGCAACTGCATCAGATGGAGTTGGTATTCGCAGATTCGGCGACGCTCGGCCGACGTGCACAGCGAATCGACGGCCGAAGCGACGTTGTCGAACACGGTGAGCCAGGCGAGCGGCCCGTAGGCTTGCGACACGAGTCCGCGATCCGGTCCCGGACCGGAGACGCATTTGCCCGCCAACGAAATCGCACCGTAGTCGGGCATCACCAAGCCGGCGACCAACGACGCCAGCGTCGTCTTCCCGGCGCCCAGCCGACCGACGATCGCGACGAACTCCCCCTCGGCGACGTCGAGGCTGAAGTTCTCCAACACGGCGACCCGCCGAGCGCCGCAACCGTAGGTCTTCCGCAAGTTCTTGATTTCGAGATACGACATCGGCGAGGCGACCCTGTCTGCGAAAAACCCGGCAAATTTCCCAGTAGCAAAAACACGCCCGCGCCGTGCCGTCGACCGCGCACAACAGCGACGACGACGCACGCAGTTCGTGTTAGGGGAAAGCGCAGATTTCCCGTCGTCGGTTGTCCGCCGTAACCGACGACGACGCCTTCCCAAAAAGAGACGGCAAGCCGCCCCGCGGTAGAGCAACAGCGGTGCCAACCCGCGCAGCGAGCGTCGCAGTTTTTTCCGCGAGGCAGAGAAGCCGTCGCTGCGCACGGGAATTGTTAACAACTCGCGGCGGCCGATCGAAGATCGCCCACAACCGCGCAGCCCGACCTTGCGAAGCGGGCAGGCACGAGTTGCCCAACAGCTATGCGACGCAATGGAGCCGAACTGAGCCCAGAGAATCCACCGCGGCACACAGTTCGGATCGGCGGCGGATCGGCGGCGGATCAGCGGCGGACCGGCGGCACCGGGCACTTACCGATTCGCGCGCGTTCCGCTCACAGCGCCAAAGCCGCACGCACCTCGCCGGCTCGCTCGATCGCGGCCTGAAGAATGCCGGCGATTCTATCAATTTCCGCGCCGGAAACGCCCGTGCCCGTCGGCAAGACGAGCACTTCGGCGGCGACGCGCTCCGTGACGGGCAACACCAACCCCGCTTGCGGAAATCGGCTGCGATACGGTTCCATGCGATGGCAACCGGGATAGAAGTAGCGACGGGCCAAGACGTTTTCGGCTTTGAGCACGGCGACGAGTTCGTCGCGCGTGAGACCCGTCGCCCGTTCGTCGATCTGGACCACGACATACTGATAGTTCGAGGCGTCGTCCGGACCGAGCGGTTCGTCGAGCAACCGCAAGCCGGGAATCTCGGCAAACGCGCGCCGGTAGGCTTCGAAGTTGGCCTGATTGCGCGCCACGACCTGCTCGAGATCTTCCAGCGACGTGAGCCCCATCGCGGCGCTCACTTCGCTCATCTTGCCGTTGATGCCGACGTAGACGACGTTGTCGTAGCCGGCGAAGCCGAAATTGCGCATCAGCCGCATCTTGTCGGCCAGCCGGTCGTCGTTCGTCGCCACCGCGCCCCCTTCGAAGGCGTTCACGCACTTCGTGGCATGGAAACTGAACACCTCGGCCGCACCGCCCGAGCCGATCGGTCGACCGCGATCCGTGCAGCCGATCGCGTGCGCCGCGTCGAACAAGATTTTGAGCCCGCGGCGGCGACCGATCTCCTCGATCGCGGCCACGTCGCACGGCCGGCCCCAAAGATGCACGCCGATGATTCCCGTCGTGCGCGGCGTGATCATCCGCTCGATCTGCGCAGGGTCGAGATGATGCCGCCGCGGTTCGATGTCGGCGAACACCGGCGTGATCTCCTGCCACATCAAGGCATGCGCCGTCGCCACGAACGTGAACGACGGCACGATCACCTCGCCGGTTAATCCCAGCGCCCGGATTGCGATCTCCAGTGCCGTCGTGCCGTTGCACATGGCGACCACGTGCCGCACGCCCAATCGCCGGCACAGCGTCTGCTCCAACTCCTGCACCAGCGGGCCGTCGTTGGTCAGCCAACGTCGATCGAGGATCGATTCAATCCGCGCCAGCAACCGTGCGCGGTCGGGAATGTTCGGCCGGCCGACGTGCAACGGCTCGGCAAACGCCGGTGGCGCGCCCAGCACGGCGAGCGGCGGACGGCGGGAACCGGTCGGCGCCGGCGTCGGCGAAGAGTTCGGGCTAGGCATGGCGTGCGTTCAGGCGCGATCGTCGAGCAATAGTTCCAGCATAGCAGAGTCGAACGTCGGAATGCCCAGCTTTTCCCGAACGTCGCGGCGTTCGGCGAAGCTGTCGTCGACGAACACCGCCGCTCCGGCGCGGACGTGCGCGCTTTTCGGCGTCCCCTTGGCGACGTAGACCACCTCGTCGAACAGTTCGCCGAGGCGATGGCGGCGGAGCGTCTCCTCCCGCCCTTCGCCGTGGCGCGTCAACAACACGACGCGCACCCCACGATTGTGACACTGGTGCAACAGCGCGGCGGCGCGCACGTTCACCTCGCCGCGCACGATGAGCGTGTCGTCGAGATCGATGTAAAGCGTCTCAAATTGCAGCGAATGCCGATACCGATTCCGCAGCGCGCGGTCGAGTTCCAACTCGCCCTCGAGCGCCATGATCTCCACGGGAATTCGCTCCGCTTCATACAACGCCAGCATGGCGAAATCGACCCCGCGCACGCGATTCAAAGCCGATGCGCCGGCGATCCGCGGCGCGACTTCGAGCAAGGTAAGCGTGCCGGCTGCGTCGCGTTTCACTTGAAAGAACCACGCCCCGTAGAGCGGCAGCCGCGCCGCGATTCGCTCGGCCGTCTCTCGCAGTTCGGGCATCGCGACCGAAACGCTGTTCATCGAGATGCCGGCCCGCATGCGCACGCGGCGGCGCGGCCCGCAAAACAACAGCCCGCGTTCCCGATCCGAGAAACAATCGACCGTGAACTCTTCCCCCGGAAGATAATTCATAATCAGCGGCTCGCCGATCGCCTCGCAAGCAACTTCGAGTTGCCGCCGATCGTCGACGCGCTGCGCTTGCTGCGAACCTTGGCCGCGATCCGGCTTCACGAACGCCGGAAACTCCGGCACGTCGCCCGGCGACGCGAAGACGCGCGGCACCGCGACGACGTCGGCCAAACGCTCATAGGTTGCGCGCTTCGACCGCGTAAGCTCGCAGGTTACAAGCGGCGATGTCACCACCTTCGCCGTCAAGCGGTCGGCCGCCCGTGCCAAGGCGACGATTACGTCGTCGTATGCCGGAAAGATGTGCGTGATCGACCATTCCGCCGCCAGCTCCTGCAGCGCCGAAAGCCAACCGGCTTCGTCGACCCGCGGCAGCGTGCGATGATTCCGAAACGCGAACGGCGCGTGGCTCGAAACGTCGGCCCCGGCCGAAAACAATTCGACCTCTTTGCGAAACCCCAGCGACTGCGCGATTTCGAGCCCGATCTCCGTGCCGCCCGGAAAGACGAGCACGCGATACGGCGCGGCGGGGCGGGCCTCGTCACTCATGCGTCGGCCGCTCGGAGCGAAGTTCCACGGCGGCGGCGTCCGCGCGCGGCGCCGTCGAAGGCGGACTGAGCAACGTTCGTTCGACGATATACCGCGGCCGGCCGCGCACCTCGGCCAGGGCCCGCCACAAGTACTCTCCCAGCACGCCGAGCATCAACATCTGGACGCCGCCGATCACGAGGATCACGATCATCAGCGGCGCCCAGCCTGGAAACGGATAGTCGCCCCTCAGCCGCGCCACGAAGACCACGCAGGCATAAGCGATTCCCAACAGCGCACAGACGATGCCCGTCAGCGACATCACGCGGAGCGGAGCGTCGGAGTAACTGACGATGCCGTCGATGAAGAACGTGAGCTTCTTGCGAAACGTCCACCGCGACGGGCTCGCGCCGGCCCGCGCCTTGCGATGATACGGCAGCAACTTCGGCGCATAACCGGTCCACAGAAACTGCCCTTGGAAGAAGGGCGCCGCTTCGGGAGCTTGCTCCACGGCCTGCAATACGCGGCGACTGAAGCCGACGAAATCGAAGCCTCCCTCCGGCATGTTGGGAAAGCTGAGCTTGCGGATCAACGAATAAAAAATCCGCGAGGTTAGCCGGCGATACAACGATTCATCGCGCCCCGCGCGATGGCCGATCACCAACTCATAACCTTCTTCCCGATGGGCCTTAAGCATCTCGACGATCAACGACGGCGGATCCTGCCCGTCGGCCGAGATCGCGACCAGAAACTCCCCGCAGGCATGCTCGAAGCCGGCTCGCGTCGCGTTGGCCTGGCCGAAGTTGCGAGTCAGTTTGACGATGCGGACCAGATGTGGATGCTGTCTTTGCAGCGATCGCAGCACGTCGAACGAAGCGTCGCCCGACCCGTCGTCGACGAAGACGATTTCCGACGTCAACGGAAGGATGGCGTCGCAGACTTCCCGCTTCAGCGCCGCCATCGTGCCGGCGAGTTCGCCGGCGTTGTAATACACCGGTACGACGATCGACAGATCGACCCACGCACCTTCGCTTTCCGCGGCCGACTCGGCGGGGGGGCGACGGAGCGAGACTTTCGAATTCAACATGGCGACCGTGAACGACGACGCGAGCGATTCATTCGGCGGCGAACGAAGCAGGCAACTTCCACTCTAGCTCACTCCCCGCAAGCTTTGTAGCCGTGGCCTCGCCCGCCGGCGGCGTTATCGGCGTAATCCGCACCGCCGTAGGCAGCGGCTCGCCGGCCCCGAAAGCAAGAAATCGACGAGCGCCGCCGACTCGTCGGAACCGTCGGCGCCGCGTCGTTCGCTCAGGGCCGCGACATGGTAGGAAACCAAGCCCACGTCACCCGACGTTTGAGCGAGGACCTGCAAGTCGGCCGACGTCGCCGCGTCGCCGGCAAAGGCCAGCCCGAGATCGGCCTGCCCGGAGCGCAAGGCGGCCGGCACGCCGCGCGAATTATCGACTTGCACGAATCGCTCCGGCTCAAGCGGGCGCCGCCGATGCCGCGCGAGCAGCTCTTGCGAAGCCCGGCCGAGCGGAACGGCGGGGTCGGCCACGGCCAGCCGCCGGAAATCGCCGTTGAGCAATTTGGCGACGGTGCTCGGTTCGCGCTCGGCCGCGCGCAGCGCCACGACGGCGACGCGATTTTCCGCAAACCGACGCGACTTCGCCGGCGCAAGAAAATGAGCGGCGTCGCCGGAAAGAAACACGTCGGCGACGGCGCCGCCGGCGATTTGCGCCGCGAGTTCGTTGGAGCCGCCGAACAACGTCCGCACACGGACCGACGGCCGCAGCAAAGCATACTCCGTCAGAATCTGCCCGACCGCTTCCTGCAAACTCACGGCCGCGGCCAAATGCAGCGTCGTGCCGACTGCGGCCGTCGCCCGTTGGGCGACGCGCGTCACCGCGCCGGCGGCGTGGCGACGAACGTCGTCGGACAAAGCTCGATACAGTTGCAAGGCCGCCCGACCGTTCGGCGTGAGGCGAGCCCCGCCGCCGCGCACGCCGCCGACCGCCGATTCGACGAGCGGCTCCCCCGCCGCTTCGTTCACCGCTTGGATCGTCAGCCAAGCGTGGCGATACGACATCTTGATCGCTCGCGCCGCCGCGCTGATGCTGCGCGTTCGATCGACCTCGGCCAGTAAATCGGCGCGTCCTTCGCCGAGCACCGCCTCGCCGCGGCGCTCGATCCAGAGCCGCAAGCCGACCGACCACTCCGAGAGCGCCGACGACTCCGCGGCGGCTTTCGCCGGGACCGCGGCTTTGCGGCCCGTCGACCTTGTCCCGGCGGACGATTTGGCTTTCATCTTGCGACTCGCGAACATCTCATCGACTCGCCTCCATTTTGTCTCACGTCCGCCGCCGCCGCCGGCCCGCGCGAAAAAATGCCGCTCGCCCCCCGCCGACGCTTGACAACGCCGCTTCGCCGCCGGAGATTGCTCGCTATATTCGTTCGGATATAGCGCTCATTTCCCACTCAGGAGCATGCCGAAATGCCCGGTGCATCACCCTCGCTCGCCGCCCGCACGACTCCCCCCGTTCGCCGCGGTCTGACGCTGATCGAATTGACCGTCGTCGTCGCGATCTTGGCGATTCTCGCCGGGTTGCTCGCGCCGCGCCTCGCCTTCATGCGGACCATGTCGCTCCATGCGAGCGCGGGAACTTCCATCCAGGAAGTGTCGCAAAATCTGCTTTCATTCCACGCGACCCAAGCCCGCTGGCCGCATCGATTCGATTCGCTCCTGGCGTCGACCTCGATCGGCGGCACGCCGACGGCGCTTTACGGCGCGGGCTCCGGCGCGAAAGGCGGGCTCGACACCAGCCTGACCGCCGCCACGTCGGGCCAATCGCTCTTGACCACGGCCGCGCTCACGTCGGATCAATTAAAAAGCCTCGTCGGCCTCTTGGGCCAACCGAACGGCAACTCCAAGGCCAAGCTGGAATTGATGGATCACGACGAGACGAACATCAAGCCGGGCAACAGCGGCGTCTTCGCCCGCGATTTGAACTCCGGAGCGAGCACGATGGTCGCGGTCGTGAATCAGGCACACAACCCCAACCCCGTCGACCCCAACTCGGCCAGCGGCGACATCATCTACAAGACCGTCTTTCCGGAGGGCAATAACAACAACGAAGTGCTCGTCGCCATCGGCGTCGGACCGCTCTGCAGCGCGGTCTCGAAGACGATCGTCACGCCGCCTTCGCTGTATTTGCGCGACGCCACGCGCTACAACCGCGTGATCGTGCTGATTCGCGTTCGCCCCGACGGCGTGCAAGCTTCCCTGGCCGGCGCCATATCGGCCGACGGCCGCACGCTCGACCAATGCCAAGGCAACTACCGCGTGACGGCGGAACGATAACGGCAATCGCGGACGGCGGGGTTGATCGAGGCCGATTCCCGCCGACCGGGTGCCGCCGCCGGCTCGCCCACCGGTGCTTGCCGAAGCGCCGGAGAAGACATGGGCGGACCAGGCGTGGTAGCCGGCCCGACTTCGCCGGTCTGTTCATTTCCCGGCGCTGATCGGCTTGGTTTCCTCGGCCTGCAGCCGCGCGAGCGCCACCAAGACCCGTTCCAATTCGGCGAAATAAGCCTGATCCGAAAGTTCGGCCTTTCGTCCGCGCAGCTTCGCAAGCTCCGCTTCGAGCTTGTCGCGCTGCGCAAGCTGCTCGGGCGATAAGCGCCGCTCCGTCGTGCTGCGTTTGAGGTGAAAGCGGCGCGCCGCTTCGCCGTCGGCCGCGGCCTCGCCTTGCGGACGCTTCACAAGCTTATCGCGCTCGAAGAACTCGACGCGCACGCCCCGGCCGTCGCCGTCGTCGTCCAACAGCGCGTGCTCGGTCGCGATCCGTCCTTCGCTGCGGTAAAACTCCGCCGTGTCGCGGGCGGCGGCCAAAAACGCTTCAAACACCGAGGTTTGATCGTCTTTGTCGAGATCGGCGGCGGGGTCGATGATGCGAGCCGCGAAGTACCTCCCGAAGCGGGCATAGTTTCGCTCCTGCCCGCTCTTCGTCGCCGTGATGACGACACGCCCCGGCGCGCTGAGCTCCGACAGAAACGGCGCGGCGGCCGCCGTCGTGTTGACGACGATCGTCGGCCGCTCGATTGGCTCCAGCCAAGCGGCGAGTTCGACGCTGGTCACGTCGGGTCCGTTGAGATTAAACGCAGCCGTGCGGCCGTCGAACGTGCCGTGGCCGACTAAGATGAGCCACAGCGGCCCCGCCTCGCTTGGTCGCTTCGCCTCAGCGGCAAGCACCGCCTCCATTCGCGTCTTATCGGTTTTGGCTTCGCTGGAGGCGACATCGCCGCCGATCAACTCAAATCGCACTTCGCTTTGCTTCGCCGCCTCGCGCCACGACTTGGCTTCGTCGGCAAAGATGTCGCCGTAACTCTTTTCGCCCGCTGCGCCGACGACCACGATCAGCGAGGCCCGCAAGTCGGTCGCGGTCGCGGCGTCGGGCAAGCCGGCGCGGGCGAAGCGCTCGCCGGCGCAGAAACTAACCACCGCCGCGACGACGGCCGCGAGCCGGAACGGGCGAACTCTCGTCATGGCAAACCTCTCCAGCGGCGAAGTCCCCATTCTCCCGCCAAGCAAGCGACGGCCAACGCGAAAACCCACGGCGTGTAGCGCAGCGGCAGCAATTGCTGCTGCATCTCCGGAGCGGGCCGGCCGATCAACTCGGCGGCGAACGCTTCCAATCGCTCCGGTCGCACCGTTTCACCGCCGGTTTGCTTAGCCAAGGCTTCCAGCGCGGCGACGTCGGGCGTCAGCCGGCGAAACTCGTCGGCCGAGGGATTGTTCGTCCAGCCGGCTTCGGTGCGTCCCACTTCCGCACCGGCCCCGTCGACGACTTTCGCCGCGACACGATAAGCTCCGTCGGCCCGCGGTACGTAGCTCGTTTCGTACACGCCCGCCTCGCGGCGACTCGGCTCCGCTTCCACCGTGAGCGTCTTGCCGTCGGGCGACTTGAACTCAAGCCGGACTTGCGCGTTTTCCAACGGCTGATACGCCGCGTCGCGGGCCCGCACGGCGACGCGCACCGCCCCGCCGGCTTCCTCGGCGACGACTTCGGCCGTCGCTTCCACGCGCCCGGCGACGACGGTCGTCAAGCGGCGCACGAGTTGCCGCCACATCTTTTCCAAGTCTTGATTCTCGGGGGCGACCTTGAGCCGCCAGCGCCACAGATCGCCGATCATCAGCGCCGCCGCGCGGCCGCGACCGTAGGTCTGCACGACCAAGGCCGGCTGCTGTGCGCCCGTCGCATCGACGGCCGTGGCCAACACGGTCGCTCCCGGCTTGATGCCCGACACGTGGTTCAACGTGCGAAACGGCGGCATCTCGTCGAGTCGCTTGAATTCATCGGCTTCATTGGCTCGCAGACGCAGCCAGGGCTCAAGCTTGCCCTCGCGCGTGAGTTGAAATCGATACCCTTCGACGGCGGGCGGACGACTTTCCACGGTGCGCTGCAAATAGACGGGCAGCACGTCGGCCAGCGGAGTCTTCGCAAACAATCCCTTCTCGAACGAATCCGGCCCGCCGAGCATCAGCAGCCCGCCGCCGCGCTCCGAAACGAAACGCGAGATCAGACTCATCTGCTCGGTCGTAAAAAGCTCGGCCTCGACGTCGTCGAGCACCAGCGCATGAAACGCGAACAGTTGCTCAGGCGTTTTGGGGAACCCGTCGCGTAGTTCGTTCTCGTCTTTTAAGCCGAGCCGCACGAAGACCGGCTGGTCGTAGCGCTCCGTTTCCTCATTCGTCTTGTCGAAGCCGCGAAAGAGCGGATTGGTCGACTCGCCGCTCCGCGAGCGAAAGTCGAACTTGGGTTCCCGCCGCGCGATGCGAATCAGCGAGGCCAATTCCATCTGCGGATCTTCGGCCAACGAACGCCCCAGGAATTTATGCTCCGGGTTCGGCGCTCCGCCGACATAAAGCACGCGATACGGCCCGCGCCCCCGGTCGACTTGCACGAGCCGGCGATTGTTGGCGAGCGTGGCCTCGCGCGTCGCGTCCGGTTTGTCGAACACCGCGAGCTGCGACTTCGCCGCGACGCGAACCTGATACGCCGATAGCCCCGGCTTCGCCGGGCGGAACTGCAAGCGAAACGCCGCCGGTTCGCCGTCGCCGGCCGTTTGCTCTTGCGACTGCACGACTTTGCCCGCCTCGTCGAGCACCTGACAGACGAGCGGTTCGTCGCCGACGCCGACCGCTTGGGCCTCGGCCATGAGCGTGACCGGCGCGTCTTCGAATCCCGTCTGCGTCGTCGCCACGTTGAGCAGCGTCACGTCGACGGCCGCGGCGCTCGACGGAGGAAGCACGGGATAAATCGGCGGCAGTTTCGTACCTGCATTGGCCGCGTCGGTCGCGGTCCCGTCGCTAAACAGCACGACGCCCGCCAGCGGCCGACCGGCGAATCGCTCGGCGAGCGCGGACAAGGCGGCGTTCAAATTGGTCGAGCGGCTGTCGAAGGTGAGCGTTTCCAGCGACGCAGCCGGCTCCAGACGCTCGCCGAACGTGTAGCGGCGGACGTCGAAATCTTGCTTGAGTCGCACCAGCCAGGGAAGCCGCTCGTCGGCGAGTTGCTTGCGAAACACTTCGGCCGTGGAACTCCCGTCGGCCCCGCGCACCTGCATGCTCCCGCTCGTATCGGCCAAGACGACGACGATGTTTTCCCCCGGCCGCACCCGCGAACTCGACCAGAGCGGATCGAGCAAGATGACGACCAGCAGCGCCATGCCGAGGGCTTTGAGCGTCGCCGCCGTGAGTCGCAGGCGGAACGAGCCGCGAGTCTGCGCATAGCCCCAGGCCAACGTGGCCAGCGCGACGACGAGCGCCACCGCGGCGGGCACGAGCCAAGCCCGCGCGCCGACGACGATCGCCCCCCAGAGCGGCGCGGCGATGAACTCCGACGCCTCCGTCATTGGCCGCTCCCGAGTCGTTCGTAGTAGCGCCGCACGGCCTCGCCGAACCGCTCCGGCACCGGATCGCGATCGAGCGGCACGGCGGCGTCGGGCGATGTGCGCCGCACGAGCTCTTCATCGAGCTGCTGTTGCAGTTCGACGAGCGGCTCGTAGACCTTCTCACGAACGAGTTCCCAGTTCGGCGCTTTCGAGTGCCGTTTCGCTTCCGCGCGGATCGCTTGCGCCTGCTCGCGCACCCGCGCCGCCTCGGTGCGCAGCCGCGTGCCGGGCACAAACTCCTCGATGTCGCGAAGCGCGTCGGACCACTCGCGCCAGTGGTTCCCTTCGAAGGCCCCGCCGGGACCGCCGCCGAAGTCGCTGCCCGCCGGATTCGCCGCGGAGCCGTTCGCGCCGTTCTTAGAACCGTTGCGATTCGCCTGCTCGCCCGGCTTCGGCTCAAAGTCTTGCTGCCGGCCGCCGCGCAACGCGGCGTCGTTCGCCGTCGGCTCGCGATCGCGCAAGCCCCGAGCCCGGCTCCCCGCCGAGTTCGCTTCGCCGGCACCTTCACCTTCGCCCTGTCCTTTACCTTCGCCCTGTCCTTTACCTTCGCCTTGACCTTTACCTTCGCCTTGACCTTTACTCTCGCTTTGCCCCTCTTTTCCTTCTCCCTTGCCGTCGCCGGGCTTCTGTCCCGGTTGCTTCCCTTCGCCTTCGCCCCCCTTGGCGTCGCCGGCCGGCTTGTCGCTCTTGCCCGGCTGCTTGCCGGGCTCACCGTCGCGCGGCGGCGTCTTCGTATCGCCTTGGGCGTTCGCTTCCCCCGACTTATTTGTTTCTTCCGGCTTGCTTGATTCGCCCGCGGCGTTCGCAGCTTTCGGCTCGCCGCCCCCGTTCGGCTTCGGCTTCACGCCCGACTGCGGGCTCTTCCGCGCCATCTCGCCGGCCAGCGCCTGCGCGAGTTGATCGACTTGCGACTTCGCCCGTCGCAAGCTCTTTACGTCGTCGCCGATCACCCCTTGCGCGGCCTTCTCGATCTTATCGCGCAGTTGCTTCACTCCGGCGCGAGCCTGCGGTTCCACCCGGGCCGCCTCCTCCTGGAATCCATGCTCGACGAGTTGCTTGAGCATGTCGACCGCTTGCGCCGTCTGTTTATGGTGGGCTTCGCGCACGGCGTCGTAGAGTTGCTTCGACAGCAGCGGTTCGTTCCCCTCGGCGCGCTCCGTGATCTCGCGCGCCCGGTCGAGCACTTCACCAAGCTCTTTCTTCTGTTGCTCCAACTCTTCGGCGAGCTTCGTTTCGGTTTCTTTCTCCGGCGAACGCAAACCTTTGCTCGGTTTCGCCTCGGCCGCAGGCTTCTCGCCGCCGACCAACTCTTCGCCGATCTTTTGTTGACGCTCGTCCAACTGCTGCGCGCGGTCGAGCAGGTCGCGTACTTCCTCGTTGAACTGCCCGGCCGTTTGCTTGCGAAAGTCTTCGCGCAGCTTGTCGAGTTGGCTTTCGGCCCGCGTGCCGGCGTTGAGCGCCTGCGACGTCTCTCCCTTCTCCAACGCATCGCTCGCCTGCCGCACGTTCTCCCGGGTCTCCGCCAGTTGCTTGCTCGCCTCGGCCTGCGGTTCCGCATGTTCCGGCTTATCGACGTCGTTCTTCAATTGGTCCACGTCGCGCAGCAAATCGCGCTGCTCGTCGCGAAGCCGCTTGAGTTGCTTCTCGATCTGCTGCTTCGTCGCTTCGTCTTTCGCGGCCTCGAGCGCGGCCTGCAGTTCCTTGATCTTCTCGTTCAGATCCTCTTGGCGTTTAGCCAAGTCGCGCAGCCGTTTGAGAAACTCTTCCTGCTCGCGCTGGGCCGGCGTGGCCTGTTGTTCCTGGGCGGCCTTGCGCGTCTCGTAGAGATTCTGCTCCTCGCTCAGTTCCAACTGATCGAGCTTTTGGCGGTTGGCGCTCTCGGCGCCGCCGCCCCCTTGCGCATTGCGGCTCCGCGACACCTGGCTCTCGCGGGCCCGCAGCTTCAGCAAGCCTTGATAGGCCGCTTGTTCGGCGGCGAGGGCCGCTGCGAGCGGTTCGAGAGAATTCGCGGCGACCGCGGCCGAAAGCTCCGTCGCCGCCGCTTGCATCTGCTGCTCCACTTCTCGCGCGATCTCCTGCGCCTCGGGCGAACGCAGCTTCTCCTTCAGCTTCTCCAGCGACTCGAGCGCCTTGCGCTGCGAGTCGGCGATCACCTGCGCGTCCGATGCGTAGGCGGCCGACGGCGCTGCGGCCGTCTCGCGTCGCCGCAAGTTCCAAGTCGCCGAGATGATCTCTTTCTGCAGCTTCGCTGCTTCATCGGCCGCGCGCTGCGATTCTCCCGGCGGACCGGAAGGCGCGTTCGCCTCGCGAAAGATCTCTTCAAACGGGTTCACTTCGGCGAAGAAGATGTCGCTCGTCACGCGGCGCAACTTGCCGTCGGGCCCCATGTCTTCGGCCCAGGCGTGCCACGCCAAGAGTTCATCCGGCGCGGCCTTCAAATCTTCCAAGGCGAGCAAGTGCTTGCCGCCGACCTTTTCCTTCGCCGGCAGCTTCTCGCCGAGCGTCACCGTGCGCGAAGCCTTGCCCGTCAGCTCAAACGCCAAGCCCCAGCGGATCACGCCGAAGTCGTCCATCGTTTCCGCTTCCAGCGGCAACTCCTGCAACGGCGTCACGCCGACGTCGTTCCGCGGAAACAGCAGCTTCAACTCCGGCGGCCGGTTCGGCAGCACCTCGACGACGATCTCCGTCGCCTGTCGATTGGCACGCCCCTTGTCGTCGGCCAGCGCCACCTTGTAGCGGATGCTCTGCGCGACGGTCACCGCCGCGGCATAGAGCGTCGGATCAGCGGCGTCGGCCGTGAGCGGCAGCGGGTCGCCCCCTTCGCTCGTCAGTTCCGCCTTCGCCGCCGGTTTGTTCAAGCGGCACTCGATCCGCACTTCCGAGCCTTCGAGCACGGCGAGCTGCCGCACGTCTTCGATCCGCCGCTTCGGCAATTCCGTGTACGACGGATAGACGATCTCCGCGTCGACCCGCTCCACTTCCGGATAATCGAACACGGTCACGCGGAAATCCTTCGTCCGCTGCGCGCCGAACGATACGCGGTACGTTAGATCCTCGCGCACGTCGAGCACCCGACCTGCGAAGATCGGGTCGCTTAAGCTTTGCGTGAGCGCGACGCGCTGCGACGCTTTGCCGGAGGCGTCGGCGACGAGCGTCGCTTCGCGCGGCAACTGCCGCGGGCTCGCAAACCGGGCCAACACCAGTAAATCGCTCCCGCGTTCGAGTTCGACGTCGCCGGGTTCGATCACGACGTCGAGCGGCTTCTCGGTCGTCGCACTCGCGGCGGCCGCCGTCGCGGCGAGTTCCGCCGAACTGCGACCGTCGCCGCCGCTCGCCGCCACGACGACGAAGGCGATGAGCGCCAAAGTCTGGAGCAGCGCCCAGCCGCGAATCTTCGCCGTCGGCACCACGGCGCGCCAGCGATCGTGAGTCACCGCGTGCAGGCGGGCCTCATGAATCACCTCGTTCTCCAAGAATCCGCGCTTGTGCGGCGGATTGGCTCGCTCGGTTTCGTAGGCCGCGAGCAGTTTCGTTTGCAGCTCGGGGTGTAGGAGCTCGACGCGCTCGGCCACTCCGCCGAGATCGACGCGCCGCAGCCATTGCCACAGCGCGGCGACGCTCGCCGCCGCCATGGCGGCCAGAATCGCCGCCGGCGCCGTTTGTCGCGTCGCCGTCTCGGGCCGCAACAAGGCGACGGCCCCCCACACGGCGAGCGCCGCGAGCCAGACGACCGTCAGGGCGCGCCACATCGACAAGCGACGAAAGCGACCGGCGACTTGGCGCAGTTCGGCGGCCAGCGTGTAGTGAGGATTCGCAGGTTGCATCATCGTCCTCCCACTTCCCTTGTCTGCAAGCTAAGCGACGCTTTCGCGCCGCGCGACTCGCCCGGCGTACCAGGTCTCGGCGATCAGCAACACGATTGCCGCCAAGACGCCGGCGCGCCACAGTTGCTGCTTCGACTCCAACTCCTCCAGTTGCAACGTCCGTCGCTCGGCGATCATTGCGGGGGTCGGCGCGGCATCATCTTTCGCGAGCCGCACGCCGAGCGATTCCAGCGTTTCGACGCCGAGCGGCGCGGTCTTTGATTCGTCGGCCGCGAGATTCACGGCGACGCGCCGCAGCGCATCGGCCGACCGAATCTCGTACACGCCCGGCCCGGCCGCGAACGTATACGTCGGCCGATCGGCCGCTACCGCGGTCTCCTTGCCGGCGGGATCGCGAATCGTCCAGGGTCCGACGGCGCGCGCCCGCGTCGTATTCGGCTGCGTCGCATTCGGCCGTGGTTCGGCAGTCGCCTCACCTTTCCGACTTTCCTGCGTTTCCGAGCGGCCCAGCGCCGCCAAATCGATCGTTTCGCCGGCGGCGAACGTCGCCGTCGTCGCCTCGCCGCGGCTTCCCAGGTCGACGAGCGTCGACACGATCGGCACGAACTTGCTCGACACGCCCAACTGACTCTCGCGCGGTTGCCAGCCGGAGGCGAACAACACGGCGCGACCTGCGCCGAGCGGCACGTCGACGATCGCCGGCTCGCCCGAGTCGAAGCGGGCCAACACTTGCACGCGGTCTTTCAACCCGTCGTCGAGCGAGAGCGTGCGATGTTTCCAAAAGCGAATCTTCGTGAAGTCGGAATAGCGTGGATCGGCCAGCGGGGCGAAGAGCGGATGCCGGAAATCGATCTGACTGAGCAAGGCGTATTCGTTCGCCTGTTTCGGCTCCGCGACTTTGATCTTCTCCGCCCCGCCCACGTCGGCCGGCAGCACATCGCGCCAGGCCGCGCTCGCCGGCGATTGAATCACCGCCGCCGCTTGTCCGCCGCGCTCGATCCAAGTCGCGAGCGACTTAATCCAATCGGGCGGCAACGCCTTCTCGACGGCGACGACGACCAGCGCGACGTCGTCGAGTTCGCTCAGGCCGGGCACGCGCACGCCGGCCGCGTGCGGGTCGATCGTCTCGACCGCGACGGTGCGCCGCGCGCCCGACGAAGCGAAGGCGCGCTCCAAGAAATAGCGGAGCGTTTGCGGATCGTCTGACTTTTCCTCGGCCAGATGCAAGACGCGGAGCCGCTCTTTGCGGGGCGGCACGAACCACAACGTATTGTCGAACGGCTCGTCGTCGCCGCGCAGCTCGAGTCGCAACACGTCGCCGGCCGGCGGAGCAGGGGTGCGCACGACTCGCGTTTGTCCGGGCGGAACATAGGTCGGCGTCGACTTCGCACCGGCTCCGGCTTTTGATGGATCTTGCGGCTTGCTCCCAGGCTCTTGCCACACCAGTTCGAACTGCTCGCGCGAGGAGTTCACGGCGTTGGTCACCAAAACGCGCGGGCGAACGGCGGCGACGGCGGCGTCGGCCGTTTCATTCGAGGTTTCCAAGGCCTGCACCCCGGCGTTGACCGTCGACGTCGTCAGCGGCACGACGCGCAATCCGGCTCGCTCCGGCCACTCGTAGGCCTGCAAGCCTTGCGTCCGCCCGCCGGTTTGGAGATCGGTGATGAGCACGATCTCGGCCGGCCGCGCTCCGTCGGCCGCCTCTCGTTTGGCATGGGCCGCGGTTTCCAAGGCGTCGGCCGCCGCGGCGAGGGCCTGATCGAAGTGCGTGCCGTTCCAACTCGGCGCGAGTTCGGCGAGCGCCGCCTCCGTCAATCCGGCCCGCTCCGTGTGCGGCGTTTGCCTCCACAGGTCGAACGTGACCGGCGTGCGCGTCGACGTGTCGAAGGCGACGATCGCGAGCTCATCTTGCGGCGCGCTCGCGGCGACGAACTTGCGCAGCGCGGCTTGCGCTTGCGGCCACAGATCGGTCCGGCGCATGCTCGCGCTGGTATCGACCAACAGCAAGGTGCGCTTCCCCGCGGCTTGCTCCGCGCCCGTTTCCACCAGTTGCCGCCAGAGGGGCCGACCGAACGCCAAAGCCAACAACACCAAGACGAGCGCCCGCAGGAGCAGCAGCGGCCAATGGTCGAGCCGACTGCGGCTCGTGAGCCGCGGCGGGCTCGGCGTGAGAAACATCAGCGAACTAAACGGCACGCGGCCGCGCGGCGTGCGGCGGAACAAATGAAACACGATCGGCAGCCCGACGGCCGCGATGCCCGCCACGATGAACCAGGGAGCGAGAAAGCTCATGCTCGCCCTCCGCCGCCCGCACCGCCGCCGGTCATCGCGCGCCGCCGCGTCGGCCGGCCGCGCCGCTCGCGGCTTTGCAGGTAGTCGAACAAGGCCAGTTCCAACGGCCGATCGGTCGTGAACGAATGCAGAGCGATGCCGAGTTGATCGGCCGATTCTTGCAACCGGCGGCGATGCTCCTCGAAGCGGCGCAAATACTCGGCGCGTGCGGCTTGCGGATCGACGTACAACTCGCGGCCGCTTTCGGCATCGACGAACAAGGCCGCTTCGCCGAAGTCGAACGTCGTCTCGGCCGGATCGAGCGTTTGAAAGAGAACGACTTCGTGGCCGCGCGACGTCAGCGCGGCCAATTGCGTCGCGAGCCCGTCGAGCGGCGCGAGGAAGTCGGAGACGACGACCACGACGCCGCGCTTTGCCAACAACTCGGCGACGCGCTCGATGGGCTTCGTCAGGCTGGTCGATTTGCCCGCCGCGGCGCGATCGAGCAGCAACATCAATCGCCGCAAGTGCCCCGGCCGGTAGCGGGCCGGCAAATAATCGCCGATTTGCTCGTGAAACGTCGTCAGCCCGGCGGCATCGCGCTGGGTTTGCAGGAAATAGGCCAGGGTGGCCGCGAGCGTGCGCGCGTAGTCGGCCTTCGTGTACCCGCGCGAACCGTAATCCATCGACCGACTCAGATCGACCACCAAGTGGCAACGCAGGTTCGTTTCGTCTTCAAACCGCTTGATGTAGTAGCGGTCGCTGCGGGCGAAGAGCTTCCAATCGAGATAGCGGGGATCGTCGCCCGGCGAGTATTGGCGATACTCGGTAAACTCGACGGAGAAGCCATGATAGGGGCTGCGGTGCAGGCCGGAGAAAAACCCCTCGACGACGACCTTGGCCCGCAGTTCGAGATGCTTGATGCGCATCAGCGCGGCGGGATCGATCCAGCCGGCCTGGCGGACGGGTGCGTGTTGGGATTCGGCCTGAGGCATGAACGCGTTACTTAACTTGATGACACATGACGACGCAGCCCCCTGACCCTCGGCCCCTCTCCCGGCATTTCGGAAAACACGGGGCGAGTGAGGGGAGAACTGGCGTCACTTCTCGGCGACGGGGTTGGGAACTTGTTCGATGAGGCGTTTGATGACTTGATCGACGGTAATTCCTTCCGCTTCGGCGCGGTAGTTCACCAACACGCGATGCCGGAGCACCGGCACGGCCAAGGCGCGAATGTCGTCGGCCGTCGCATGGACGCGGCCGGCGAGGAGCGCGCGAGCCTTCGCGCCGAGAATCAAATACTGCGCTGCGCGGGTGCCTGCGCCCCAACTCACCCATTGCTTTACGAAGTCGGGGGCGCCGGCCTGCGACGGGCGACTTACGGCCGCGAGCCGCACGGCATAACGGACGACTTCCTCGGCGACCGGGACGCGGCGCACGACCTCGTGGAACCGCTCGACGTCTTCGCCCGTGAACAGCGCTTCGATCGGCTCCGGGCGGCGCGACGTCGTTTGCTTGACCACCGCGACTTCATCGTCTTCCGGCAGATAGTCGATCACGACGTTGAACATGAAGCGGTCGAGCTGCGCTTCCGGCAAGGGATAGGTCCCTTCCATTTCGATCGGGTTCTGCGTCGCCAAGACGAAGAACGGCTCTTCGAGCGGATAGCGCCGGCCCGCCGCGGTGACCTGATGCTCCTGCATCGCCTCCAGCAAGGCGGCTTGCGTTTTCGGCGGCGTGCGGTTGATTTCGTCGGCGAGCAGCACGTTGGTGAAGATCGGCCCGCGGACGAAGGCGAGGGCGCGCCGCCCGTCGTCGGTCTCTTGCAGGATCTCGGTGCCGGTGATGTCGGCGGGCATCAAATCGGGCGTGAACTGGATGCGCTGGAAGTTGAGATGAAAGACCTGCGCGATCGACTTGACGAGCAACGTCTTGGCGAGCCCCGGCGCGCCGGTGAGCAGGCAATGACCGCCGGCGAACAGCGAGATGAGCAACTGCTCGACCGCCTCGCGCTGGCCGACGATGACCTTGGAAAGCTCTTTGTCGACGCGCACCTTACCGGCCCGCAACTGCTCGACCGCGGCTTGTTCTTGTTCGTAGGTGAGTTCCATCGGAAGCGGTTTTGGGTTTTCAGTTTTTAGTTTTCGGAGAAGACGCCGGACCGGGTGGCACTGGTGGCTTGCCCACCAGTGTTTTCAGCACGGGTGGACAAGCCACCCGTGGCACCCGCCCATACATTCCTCACAAAGCTTCAGTGCGTGAACTGATAGAACAAAATGTTGATCCCCAGCGGATACGATTTCTTTTCCGAGAACTCGCGGAAGTACCATTCGTCTTCCCCCTCGCGTTCCCAGCCGTCGCCCAGATCGGTGTTGTGGCAGACGATCATCATCATGCGGCCCTTGTCGTCGAAGCAGGCTTTGTAGTGCGGCTCTTCGGCGTCGCGGCGTTCGTAAGTGATGCCTTGCGAGCGGCCGGCCTGGGCCATGCCGATCGACGGCACCTGCGGCTTCTCCTTCAAGTCGTACACGCAATGAAACACCGGATGCTCGGCCGGGAGTTCCTTCAATTCGCGGTCGGGGAAGATTTGTTTGAAGGCGAAGTGGAAGTTGTCCCACTCTTCTTCCCCCCAAAAGTCGTCGACCATGAGGAATCCGCCGCTCAGCAAATAGCGCCGCAACACGGCCGCTTCCTCGTCGGAAAGGATGATGTCGCCCGGCTCGATCATGTAGGTGAACGGGTTGTCGAACAACGCGGGGTCGAGAATGTCGACCACTTTGCCGTCGGGGTGCGAGCGCATCGACGTGAGTTGCTGCAGCCGGTAGGAGAGATTGAGATCGGCGTCGGGGTAGTCGGTCGCCCACTTGTAGCTGCGGTACGACGAGTCGTAGCGGAGCCGCACGAAGGTGAAGACGTCGTCGGGCATTTCGGGATCGAGCTCCCAGGTGGGCACGCCGTTGCGATCGAACTGCGGCACGCGGCCGAAGCGGCGCTGCGCCGTGAGTTCGTCGCCCGCGATGAGCAGCAACGCCAAGGACGCGGCGACGGCGAACGCCGCGCGACGACGGTCGAGCCAAGCGCCGAGTTGCTTCATGGCTGCACCCTGGTGGGAGGACGCGGGGCGGATGGTTGCGCCGCGGCTTTTCGTTCCGCGGCGACGATCGCGAGCAGCAACGATTGCCCGGCGCGGAAGCGCGGCGTCTCCTCGAGCGCGAGCAGCGCGTGGCGCTTCGCTTCGACGTCGCCCGCGGCATGCAGCGTTTGGGCCAAGAGGAAGTGCGCGCCGGCGCGATCATCCGGCTCGAGCGCGACGAGGGCCCGCGCGGCGGCGACGGCTTTCGTGCGTATGCCGGCCGCCGCCTCGGGCTTCGCGACGGAAAGCTCGGCCAGCTTGCGATAGGGCGACTCATCGAGCGGCTGCACCGCGATGTAGCGATCGACGTTCTTCACGACCGCGGCCAGATCACCGGCTTCGGCGGCCAAATCGATCAGCCGGCGATAGGTCGCGACGGCGTCGGACGACGCGGCGGCCGAGGCTTCGAGAACTTGGCGTTCGGCCGGGGCGTCGCCCAGCTCTCGGTGGATCTTGGCGAGCAGAGTGTAAGGACTATCGTCACCCACCCACTGGGGGGCATCGTCAACCAAGGACTGGGCCGCCCGCTTGGCCTCTTCCCATCTCTCCTCCTTGATCAATGCTTGCGCGTAGAGGCTGCGACCGAGATAGTGTTGAGGCCTGTTTTTCAGCCATTCCGCGATTTTCGATGCGAGGACACCGCGAGGCGGCGGATTCTCGTCGTCGGTCCAATCGACTTTCGGGCCGTACGCCGCGGCCTTGGCTCGGGCATAGGCGTCGAACGCCGCATCGATCCCGGCGAGCGGACCGACGCGGAGTTCCAAAGCTTCGTTGATGGGCAAACCGGCCGCGACGTCGGCGAGCAGCTTCTGGAGCGTCGCCCGGCCATGCTTTTCGACGAGGAACTCGACGACGAGCGAGGCGGCGTAGTAAGCGAGATTGAAATGCTCGCCCGACTTGGGATTGCGGAACGCCTCGTTGAGCCGCGACACGGGCGTCAGCTCACCGCCGAGGACCATTTGACGCAGATCGCGATCGAGCCGATCGCCCCACGCACGGTCGGCTTGGCGTTCTTCGTAGACCGAGATGCCTTCGCTGAGCCAGCGCGGGATGCGATGCCTCGTCTGCTCGAGCGTGACCACGTGGCAGTATTCATGCCAGAGCGTCGCTTCCCAACTGTTGGTGCGGCCGGGCAGGGCGGCCGGGCTATTGGCCGTGATGACCATGCCGAAGCAGACGCCGAGAATGCCGTCGCCGCCGGGCAAACCGAATGTGCGAATGGCGAAGTCTTGCTGATGGGTGAGAATCTCGACGGCGACCGGCTGCGGCGGCATCCAACCGTATTTTTTGCCGAGCGTTTCGCAAGCTCGCTCCAGCAGGGCCACGACGCGCGTGCCGTAAACGGCCGCCTCGCGCCGCTCCATGTGCACGCGAAAGTGCGGCGACGTGAGCGTGACGTAAGCATTTAGCCGGTCTTTGAGCGTCGACAAGTTGTAGAGCACGACGTCGTACGGATCGGCCTCCTGGGCCTCCGCGACGAGCCGCCACCCTTCCGCATCGTCGCCGAGTCGCAGGAGATCTTGCGCGAGCTGCGTTTTTGCAGGCAAATAATCCGGATCGATCTTCAAAGCAGCTTTCTGATGGGCCGCGCCTTCGCTGAATCGATAGGCCTGCGAAAGCTTTTTGCCGATCAGATGATCGACTTCGGGGTTGTTCGCCCAGAGATTCAAGGCCGACTCGCGGCAAAACCATTCGGCGAAGTCGTCGGCCTGCAGATTTGCGAGCACCGCGCGCAACGCCCATGTCCGCGGTTCGTTCGGATTGATCTGCGAGATTTCGTCGAGCGTGGCCGCAGCCGCCGGATAGTCTTCCAGCGAGAGGGCCTCTTCGGCCTTAGCGAACAGGCTCGGTAAATGGCGCGGGTTGAGCTCGAGCGTGCGAGCCAAGAGAGCTGCGCTTTCTTTCTCCTCATCTTCGGCCAAGGCGCGCGAGAGCCCGTAGAGCAGGTCGGGATCGTCGGGATGTCTCTCCACCCCCTTGCGAAACGACTCCGCCGCAACCGTGAGGTCCGCTTTCCGTAAGGCGAGTTCGCCGACGGCCAGGTATCCTTCCCGCAGATCAGGATCCACCTTCTGAGCCTGATCGTAATAGCCTTCCAGCACTTCGCGGGCATCGGCTCCCAGGCGTTCGGCGGCGCGACCGATCCAGATGCGATCGTCGGGCGAGCTATAGCGCCAAGGGGCGGCAGCGACGGTGCGGAGCAACTCGTCGAGCGATCGCTTACCGTCTTCCAAATTGCCCAGTTGCCGCTGAATGTCGTAACCGATCACGCGCAAGGCGGCATCGGCGTTGTGATATCGTTGCGCTTGCTTAAGTGCTTCTAAGCCGGGGCGGTACTTTCCGAGCGTCGCCAGGGCCTGCAATCGCAACCGCCACCATGCGGGTTCGGCGTAGCGATTCGCCGTGGCTTGCTCCGCGGCGGCAAGAGCTTCTTCGTAGCGTCCCTGGCGATAGCCCGTCCAAGCCGAATCGAGATCCGGAAACACGGGGAGCGGCGCGGCGACGCCCGTTGACGTCAGCAACGCCGCCAGAAGGCACGCGGACCGGAGCACTCGGGTGGACGAAAGCGGCGGAAACGGCCCGCCAAGAGAATCGCCTTCGGCGCCGAACACCATCGGCGTCGTCTCGCGCGTCAATCCTTGAGCGGCGCCATTCTGCACGCTTTGGGGCTCCGCCGCATCGCCGATTAATCGCGGCGGCTACGACAAAGAAAACGCAGGACTCGCAGCGATTCGGGACGTGGCCCGCAACCGCCATTGTCGCGATTGTAGCAGTCCGCGGCACGAAGTGCGCCGTGTAATCCTCAAGCCGGGATTTTGCTCGAGGGCGGCGTGCCGCCGTTACTAAATCTAATGCCGCGACGAAGCGTGCGTTTCAGTTCGGCTGAGCCAGCGCTTTGACCACTCGAATCAGCGGTTCGTCGCTCAAGTCGACAATTTCCGAGGGTCGGCTCGAACCTTTTTCGCGCACTTCGACGATCGGCCGATCGTAGTTCGGCCCGTTGGCGCGTATCGTTTTTCCGATGCGACCGTCGCTCAATTCGACGAACGAGCCGATCGGGAACAACGACACGGTGTGCAGAAGGGCCCGGACGACGTTGGAGTCGTATAAGCCATCCTTCACATCTTCCAGCATCTTCGTCATGGCAAAGTAGGGAAGCATTGCCGGACGGTGCGGCCGCTTCGAGACCAGCGCCACGTAGGCGTCGGCCACCATCGCGATCTTCGCCAGCGGGTGGATTGTCTCGCCGGTTCTGCCGCGCGGATAGCCGCAGCCGTTGCAACGTTCGTGCATTTGATAGACGATCATCCGCACACCGAGCGACACGCGACTCATGTTTTTGTAGAGCATGTCGGTCGCGATGACCGGATGTTTGGCGATTTCGACGAAATCCTGTTCGTTAACGAGATCCGGCGATTTGTACAGTTGTTCGTCGATTTTCAACATCCCGGCGTTGTGCACGAGGCACCCCATGCCGAGGTCGGTCAAAGCTTCGGTATCAAGATTCAGCATCGCTCCGAGCGCGACGGCGAGCACGGAAACATTCGAAGAATGAACGGAAATCTCGTTGCTCTCGCTCGGATTGATTCCCATGCAAACGAACAAATCGAGGTCTTGGCGCGCCCGCTCGAGAGCTTGGCCCGTGACCGATCTTACCGCCTCCGCGGAAACTTCGCCGCCGCGATTCAACTGACGCATCAATTCGTCGACCTGCTCGACCGCTTCTTGATGATGGTCGAGCATCGCATCCATGTTTTCGCGGTCATAGGCCGTCGCGCCGCGGCGTTCAATGTGTTGCGAAAACGGATTCTCGGAGGGCGTGATATGGCAATCCGGGGCGGCTTCGAGAGCCGCGTCGAGTTCGCGGCTCGACTCCGTGTGCGTCTGCAGCCTGACGGGAAGGTGCCGCGGCAGCGCTTTGCGTGATTTGCCTTGCGAACTGAAGGCCGTCAGTCGCCGCCAATCGCGCTCGGCCACGACGACGTCGCGAATGCCGCGCTTATGCAAGCCCGACATCAAGTCTTTACTGATCGGCATGCCTGGGCCGAGCAACAACCGCAGCCCATCGTCGTGGACTGCGGAAGCGAGAACGTACCCCTCGCTCAGCATCGTCAACGGAATGCGTCGAAACATCGTCCATAGTCCTTGAAAGATCGGCGCCCGATCCCTGCAACCGAGGGGGGAACCAAATCAAACTTAGTTCGAGTTCGATCGTCGCGCCGGTTAAATTGCACGTTACCGCACACGCCTGCGAACACCCCCCGCGCGCCCGTGGTGCCGAGGCTGACGTTTGGCGCGAATTTGTCGTTGAGGCCGCCGCAAGCTCAGCCGCACCGATATCCGACGATTTGACCGCCCTTATCCCGGAGCCTACCACGCCGATGACCGCAGCCGGGACACCGAACTCCCGCGAGTTCGTCGCACAAATCTATGCTCAAGAATCGCGCCGCGTGTTTGCCACCCTGGTCCGCCTGATCGGCGATTTCGATCTTGCGGAGGAAGCGCTGCATGAAGCGTTCGTCGCCGCCGTCGAGCAGTGGCGGGAATCCGGCATTCCCGAGAATCCGCGCGCCTGGCTGGTTTCGACCGGCCGTTTCAAGGCGATCGATGTCTTGCGGCGAAAAACCCGCTCACAAGACGTCCGCGAAGCGGTCGGCCGCCGGCTCACGTTGCTCTCGCAGGTCAACTCTCGACGCGCCGAGCAAGAAATAGAAGACGATCGATTGCGACTCGTCTTCACGTGCTGCCATTCGGCGCTCGCGCCCGCGTCGCAAGTAGCGATGACGCTCCGCGAGGTATGCGAACTGACGACGGAGCAGATAGCCGCCTCGTTCCTCACGAATCCCGCGACGATCGCGCAACGAATCGTAAGAGCGAAAAGCAAGATCCGCGACGCGGGCATTCCGTTCGTCGTACCGTCGCTCGCGGAATTTCCCGAGCGACTCGGTTCCGTGCTCGCGGTGATCTATCTCGTTTTCAATGAGGGCTATTCGGCGTCGTCGGGGGAGACTCATACGCGGCCGAATCTATCCGCCGAAGCCATTCGCTTGGGCAGGCTCGTGCTCGAGTTGCTGCCGGATCCGGAGGTGATGGGGCTCCTCGCACTGATGTTGCTCCACGAATCGCGCCGAGCGGCACGCACCTCGGCCGACGGCGAAATCGTGCTGCTCGACGACCAAGACCGTTCGCTGTGGAATCGCGAACAAATTGCCGAGGGAAAACAACTCGTCGAGCGTTCGCTCGCCTCGCGTCAATTCGGAGTTTATACGCTCCAAGCCGCTATCTCGGCCGTTCATGCCGATGCCGACTCGACCGCGACGACCGATTGGCGGCAGATCGTCGCCCTGTACGATCTCCTGGCGGCAGGCAGTCCCTCCCCGATCGTAGAACTTAATCGCGCCGTCGCCCTGGCCATGCGCGACGGTCCCGCAGCCGGCTTGGAAATCATCGACCGGATCCTCCATCGGGGTGAATTGGAGAGCTATCACCTCGCTCATGCCGCGCGGGCCGATCTCTGCCGACGCCTCGGCCGAACTCTCGACGCTCGCGTAGCTTACGAGCGGGCACTGGCGCTCGCTCAACAAGAGCCCGAACGCCGCTTCTTGCGCAAACGGCTGGCCGAACTCGCCTAAAAGAATTTTTCGGCAGATTCTTGGCGAGTGATGTCGATCGAGGAGAATCTCACTCGACTACTGGGTGAAGTCACGACTAACGCACCGCCTTCGGAGAAGCCGCATGTTCGCCGCACCCCAAACCGAACACCAACGCCTCGACCGACTCGTCGGCAAATGGAAGTTTGAACACAAGTGCGAAGGCGGGCCGGATCAACCCGGCAACGTCTCTCAAGGCACCGTTCAAGCTCGTTCTCTGGGCGGCATGTGGTTGATTCTGGAAACGGAAGGGACTCACGACGGAAACAAGTGGTCCTCGATCATGACGCTAGGCTTCGATCCGGCGCTGGGAAAATACGTCGGCTCGTTCGTCGGTTCAATGATGGGCAACATCTGGAACTATGTCGGCGACTATGATCCTGCCGGCAATCGCGTCGTGCTCGACACGACCGGTCCGAAAATGGACGGCAGTGGCACGGCGCGCTATCAGGACATCGTCGAGTTCATCGACGACGATCACTGGAACCTGCGTTCGCAAATCCTCGGCGACGACGGCAACTGGACCGAGTTCATGTTCGGCACCCACCGCCGTGTCGCCTAAACCGCAAATTCTTCATTACCCAATTGATGACTACGGAAAAGACATCATGAAGTACATGTTGTTGGCCTACGGCGCGGAAGACTCATGGACGCACGAAGAACGCATGGATTGCATGGCCGAATCTACGCAACTCTGCCATGAACTGGCCTCGCAAGGGAAATACCTCGGGGCGAGCCCGCTGCACCCGGTCGCCACCGCGACGTGCGTTAAGATGCGCGGCTCCGGCCGGCTGACGACCGACGGTCCGTTCGCCGAAACGACGGAGCAACTCGGCGGCTATTTTCTCATTGACGTCGCCGATCTTGACGAGGCGATCGCGGTCGCCTCGCGCATTCCCGCCGCCCGCAAAGGCACGATCGAGATCCGTCCCGTGTTCGAACTGTCGGGCCTACCGGCAATCGACCGCCTACCCGCGATCGGTTCCAAGACCGACCTGTAGCGCCCTCCATCCCGTCCCTTCCCCCCAGCAAGCCTCAATTCCCACATCGTCACCTCTCAATATCTAGGAGTGCGCTGATGAAAGTCATGGTGATCGTCAAAGCCTCGCGGGCTTCGGAAGCCGGCGAAATGCCGAGCGAAAAACTGCTTACGGAGATGGGCGCTTACAACGAGCAACTCGTCAACGCCGGAATCATGCTCGCCGGCGAAGGGTTGCATCCGTCGTCGCGCGGCCATCGGGTCACGTTCGACGGCGTGAAACGCACCGTGACCGACGGTCCGTTCGCTGAAACCAAGGAACTCATCGCCGGTTTTTGGATTTGGAACGTCAAATCGATGCAAGAGGCGCTCGACTGGGTGAAGCGCTGCCCCAACCCGCACGAAGAGATTTGCGACGTCGAAATTCGACAAGTTTTTGCGGCCGAAGATTTCGGCGAGAGCTTTACGCCCGAATTGCGCGAGCAAGAAGCGCGACTTCGCGCCAAATCCCTCGGGTTGGGCGACATACGTTTTGAGAGTTCGGATGCCATGACCTTCGCCGGCACAGGCAAGCGGTATACGAAAGAGACGATGCAGGAAATCTGCAAGCAGTGGGGCGAATTCGCGCCGCAAATGTCGCACGTTCCCGGCCGAATCGGCGATGCCTCGTTCGGCGTGTGCCATAACGGCGCCGATGATTGCAGCTTCGACTACCTGTGCGCCGTGCAAATCGCCGCCGGTTCTCAACCGGGCTCCCGCTGGCAAACGCTCGAGATTCCGGCGCGCCGTTACGCCGTGTTCACCGTCGACGGTCCGGTGACCGATCTACCGAAAACATTCGAGACGATCTGGAAGCAGTGGATTCCCGACTGCGGCCTGAAGGTCGCTAAAGCGCCGTGCCTCGAGGTCTATCCCAAGAGCTTCAAGCCGGAAGCTCAAAAGAGCGGCATCGAAATTCGCATTCCGCTCGACGCGTGAACCGAGCTTGCCGTTCGCCCGCAGCGAGGCAAAACGTTCGCGTCTCGACTTCCGTATTTTTCAACTTTTCTCGGACCAACATCATGTCGCGCCAATTATTCGTCAATCTTCCGGTTCGCGATCTCGCGAAATCAACGGCCTTCTTCAAAAAGCTCGGCTTCACATTTAACGAGCAATTCACCGACGCCACCGCGGCCTGCCTCGTGATCAGCGAACACAACTTCGCCATGCTGCTCACTCATGAGAAGTTTAAGCAGTTCATCGTCAACGGTATCGCCGACGCCATGACGACTACGGAAGTGCTCGTTGCGATCTCCTGCGTTAGCCGCGAGGAAGTCGACAAGCTCACCACTACGGCCTTATCCGCAGGCGGTTCGCCGCACATGCCCGCGCAGGACCACGGTTTTATGTACGGCACCAGCTTCCGCGATCCCGACGGCCATGTGTGGGAACTGTTCTGGATGGACCCGAAGGCCGTTCAGCCTCAGTAACCGTACGATAGGGATAAACGTTTTCGTCGTCACGATGCTGCTCCCCGGCCCGCACAAGAGGGCGTCGCGCAAACGTCTGGTATACTCGACTTCAGGCGGACGGTCGCACTCCCGGCGACCGTCCGCCGGATGTTGGGGAACCGGCGTGACCGACGAGCGACAACCACCGCACATCTCACGACGCCGCGCGTTGGCCTACTTCGCGGCCGCAAGCTTGTCTGCCGCCGTCGATTCCTCGCCGCGCCGCCGCGCGCTGGGTCAAACTCCGATCGTCCCCGCGACGTCGGCGGCCGAACCCGAACACATCACCGCCGAAACGCGGGCGGCGATCGAAGCCGGCCTCGTTTGGCTGGCCGCGAAGCAACAGCCCGACGGCGGCTTCGGCGCGGCCGGCGGCTACGCACGCAATGTCGGCGTTTGCGCCTTGGCCGGTTTGGCATTTTTGTCCTACGGCGGCGCACGGGGCCGTTATTCGGCGGCCGTGCGCGGCTGCACCGACTATTTGCTCGGCCGCGCTCGTCCCGACGGCTTCATCGTCGAGGAAGTCGTTAAGACGCACGCACCGATGTACGGACACGGCTTTGCCGTGACCTACCTCGGCCAAGTGCTCGGCTCCGACGAGCGGCCGCAGGTCGGCCAAGCGCTGCGCCGGGGAGTCGATTTGATCGTCGCCGCGCAAAGCGCCGAAGGCTCCTGGCGCTATACGCCCGACCCGGACGACGGCGACGTCTCCGTCTCCGCCTGTCAACTCATGGCGCTCTACTCCGCGCGACAGGCCGGAGTGAGCATCCCGGGCGACACGGTCGCGCGCGGCTTGAACTTCTTAAAGCTCTGCCAAAATCCGGACGGCGGCTATCGTTATCGCCGCCAAGACCCGCCGACCTCGCTGTTTCCACGCTCGGCGGCGGCCGTCGCCGTGCTCACGGCGTATGGGTTCGAAAACGATTCGTCGGTTCTCGACGGTCGCCGCTACTTGGCGAAACCGTTCACGCCGCCTAAGCCTGCGGGCGGCGAAGAATATTTCTACTACGGCACGTTCTACGCCGCACAAGTCGCCTATCAAGCGGGCGGGAACGTTTGGGACGTTTGGTATCCGCCGGCTCGCGACGAATTTCTCAAACGCCGCACGGCTGCGGGGCATTGGACCGACCCGAACATCGGCGACGAATACGCCACGGCGATGGCGCTCATCGTATTGCAGTTCCCTTACGAAGCGCTGCCGCTATTTGCGGACTAAATCGCGCGCTACCCGCGACCAACCAGCGGCATTCCGGTCGCCATGACCGTGAGATGCAAGACGTTGGCGTCGAGCGGCAGGCTCGCCATATAGACGACGGCGCGAGCCACATGCTCGACGTTCATCGTCGGCTCCGGTCGCAGGCTGCCGTCGGCTTGCGGCACGCCGTCTTTCATGCGCGCCGTGAGTTCGGTCGCGGCGTTGCCGATGTCGATCTGCCCGACTGCGATGTCGAAGGCCCGTCCGTCGAGCGCGGCTGATTTGGTGAGGCCGGTGATCGCGTGCTTCGTCGCCGTGTAAGGAGCCGAGAACGGCCGCGGCGTCTGTGCCGAAATGGAGCCGTTGTTGATGATTCGCCCGCCGCGCGGCGACTGGGCCTTCATCACGCGAAACGCCTCGCGCGTGCAGTAAAACGCGCCGCTCAAGTTCACGTCGACGACGCGCCGCCACTGTTCGTCGGAGAGTTCGTCGAGCGGAACCGGCGGCGCGCCGACGCCCGCATTGTTGAATACCAAATCGACGCGCCCGTAGCGGGCCGCGACGTCGTCGAACAACGTGCGCACCGCGGCGGGATCGGTGACGTCGGCGGGGCGCGTAAGAATTCGCTCCGCATCGGCGCCGGCCGCAAGCGCCAGTCGAGCCGTTTCGGCGAGCGCGTCGGCGCGACGCCCGACGAGCGCGACGGCGTAGCCTTCTTGCAACAACGCCGGCGCCACGGCCCGGCCGATGCCGGAGCCTGCGCCGGTCACGACGGCGACTCGGCTAGTCATCGTGGCTTAAGCGAACAGAGCCGCGATCGGCTTGCCGCCGTCGGTCACCGGGACCGGGCGATCGCCGTCGTAGAGATTCTTCGAATAGTCGACGCCGACGGCCGCGTGAATCGTCGCGAAGAAATCGGGCACCGAAACCGGATCGCTGACGATCTTCTTCGACAGTTCGTCGGTCACGCCGTAGGCGCCGCGGTGCTTGAGCCCGCCGCCCGCGAGCACGCACGTGAACGCCGAACCTTGGTGGCCGCGACCGCCTCCCGAGTCGAATTCCGGCGGCCGACCGAACTCGGTCGTGATCACGATCAACGTCTTATCAAGCATCTTCCGCGCTTCCAGATCGAGAATCAGCGCCGATACCGCTTTGTCCATCTCCTTGATCAGTTCGTGCTGCTGCAAAATACCGCTGTTGTGGACGTCCCAGCCGGCACCGTTCAAAAAGTTGAGATTGTGCGACACCTCGATGAACCTCACGCCGCGCTCGCAGAGGCGACGAGCCAACAGGCAGCGTTGTCCGAATTCACCGCCGTAGCCGTTGCGCAAATCGGCCTTCTCCGAACCGAGTTCGAAGGCCTGCCTGAACTCCGGTCCGCTAAGCTTCAGGCTTTGCTCGATCGCGGCGTCGTAATCGCGCAGCCGCACGTCGGCCGCGGCCGGTTGCGAAGAGCGCATCGCCGCTAAAAACTTCTCGCGCCGCGATTGCCGCACGTCGCCGATTCCTTCCGGTCGCGACAGGCCCGCCGGCCCGCGGCCGGTGTCGGTGAGATAAAGATAGCCGGCTTTCGCGCCCAGGAATCCGGGCCCGCGCGAGGCGTTGGGATAGCCGATGAGTACATACGGCGGGGCGCCGTCGGCGCCCGCGCCCCGTTCGTGGGCGATGATCGAACCGAACGACGGGTACACCACGGTTCCGCTCACCGGTCGGCCGACGTGCATCCAATTCGTGGCCGCGGCGTGTTCGTCGATCACGGCATGATTCACCGTGCGCACGGCCGTAACGCGGTCCATCAACGGAGCCAGCTCTTTGAAGTGCTCGCAGAGCCGAACGTCTTTCACCGCCGTCGGAATCGAGTCGTAGTACGACCCAGCGAGCTTCTTTTTCGGGTCGCCCCGGCGTTTCGGATCGAACGTATCGATCTGCCCCATGCCGCCGCCGAGCCAAATGGAAATCACATGCTCGGCCTTTCCCTTCAAAAGCGGCGAGGCCGGCGAGGAAGTCGACGCCCGCGCGAGCGACGGCAACAGCGAAGTCGACAGCGCGGTCGCGGCGCCGGCGGCGAGGAACTCACGACGATTCATGATAAGGCTCTCGGTTGACTCGGTAGGGAACGCCTCGGCGGCGTTCCTCAAGCGATAGACCACGTACCGGAACGCCGCGGAGGGCGTTCCCTACAGGCGGACATTAGGATCCCTACGGCATCCAAACAAACTCCCGCGTGTTGACTACGCTCCAGACGACGTCTTCATATGTTTCGCGCCACTTCGGATTCAGCCGCGGATCGGCCGGCGGCCCTTGGCGCGTCCGCTTCTCCCATTCTTGCTGAATCACGTTCGCTTCCGAACGCAAGTGATTCGACCACGTGACCTGCGGCAACCGTTTCGGCGGCGGCGGACGCTTCACTTGATCGGCCGGCAGCACCCGTTCCTCAAATCCATCGCCGAGCGCCGCGACAAACGTCTGCCGCTCGGCCGCCGTCGGCAACCGGCTCAAGAAGCGAAGGAAAATCGAATCGACCAGCGCCGCCGGACTCTTCGCTTCGACCGCTAAATCGGCCAACGGGCTGTCGAGCGCGGCCCGCGTGAGCGTCACGGTGAGCGAACTATTGGCGAGCACGCCGGGCTGGAGTACGTTCGGCGCGGTCTCACGATCGGTCTTCGGCGTCTGCCGTGCGGCCGACCATCCGAAGGTCTCGAGCACTTCGCACACGGCCGCGGCGCGCGGCAAGGTCAGGCTCGGACGATCGCGCTCATTCGACAAACTGATAAACTGCCACGAGCGCGTCACGCGGCCGAAGTGGTTGCGATTGCTCGCCGGACGACGTCCGTCGGGGTCGAGCGTCATCGGCTCGACGTCCATCGGTAGGCCGGAGGCGGCGAAGAGAGAATCGACCACTTGCTCGGCCGACAGTCGGCGGGTTTCCGGCGCGTTGAAGAAGCGCACGTCGGCGGCGGCCGTGAGGTTGTCGCCCGTCGCTTCGCGCTGATAGGCCTGCGACGTGAGAATCAGCCGCTCGACGTGCTTCACGTCGTAGCCGTGGGCGACGAATTCATGCGCCAGCCACTCCAGCAACTGCGGGTGACTCGCGACCTTTCCCTCCCAATCGTGGGCGGGCTCGACGATGCCCGCCCCCATATATCGCCGCCAGATGCGATTGACGACCACTTGCGCGAAACGAGTGTTCTGCGGCGCGGTGACCAGAGCCGCGAGCCGCTCGCGCGTATCCGTCGGCTTTTCACATAAGGCGTCGAGCGTCTTGTCGTCGGCCGCGCCGGTGACCGCGGCGAACGGCCACTTCGGCTCCACCGGTTCGCCCGGCTTGAGCGTCACCTTGATCAGCGATTCGCGCGCTTTGTTCTCAAAAAACGCGGCGGGCACCGAACTCGTCTTCGGCACGGTCGTCGGCGCGCGGCCGAACATCGCGGCCAGCGAATACAAGTCGCGCTGCTTCGTGCTGTGGTAAGGCGAATCGTGGCAACGAGCGCACTGCAATTCCAATCCCAGGAACGAAGCCGCGACGACTTGTCCCTTCGCGGCGTACGGCGCGTCGTTTTGAGCCGCCAGCCCGAACCCGGCGCTGCCGCCGTCGTGCGCGCCGCCGCGGAGCATCATCAATTCCGTCACCATGCGATCCAGCGGCTTGTCGTCGCGCAGCGAATCGTAGAGATACCACCGGAAGGGGCCGGTGCTGTTGAGCGTGGCGTTGATCAGCGTCGGGTTCTCGGCCAGCAAGTCTTGCCAATAGCCGACCCAGTGATCGGCTCGCCGCGGATCGGCCAGGAGCTTGTCGATCAACTTCTCGCGCTTGTCGGCCGAGCGATCTTGTAAGAATGCGAGGGCTTCCGCTTCGGTCGGCACGAGGCCGACGACGTCGAGATACGCACGGCGCAGAAACGCCGCGTCGTTCAACGGCGCGGAGTAGGTCGTTTGCTGCGGGGCGAGCGGTAAGGCGGGCCACTCGGCGCCGTCGTTGATCCATTTCTCCAGCGTCGCGATATCCGCCGCCTTCAAGCCGCTGCCGACAGGCGGCATGCGCTCGTCCTCGCTCTCGGCGCGAATGCGGCGAATCAACTCGCTTTCTTTGGCGTCGCCGGCGACCACGGCCGGCATGCCGGAATCGCCCTCTTTCAACAGCGCTTCGCGCGAGTTGAGTTGTAGGCCGCCTTGCACCTTGTCGCCATGGCAGCGGAAACACTGGTTGCGAAGGATCGGCAACACATTCGAGTGGAAATGCTCGGCGTCCGCCGGCGAGGTTTCGGCCTGCGCGGCTAAAGCGTTTTCGATCTTCGCGGCGACGAAGGCGTCGATCGGGTGCTTCGCGCCGCTTTTGGTCGACGGCACCGGCGGGGCGGGATGCTTCTCGGCCCAATCGCGCGCGGCGGTGCGACGCTTCTCCCAGTACGCTTCGCGGCTCGCCGCGGCTTGATGACGGCGGAAATCGTCGTAAGCCGTGAGATCGGCTTGGATGCGCACCAGCGCGGCCTCAACGGCCGCATCCTTCAGCGGCAGCGGCGCGGCGGTCGTTCCGACCGGTTGAAGGATCTCGTAGGAGTCGCCGTCGACCGACTTCACGGCGACGGTCAACTCGCCTGGTTCGGCGCGAAACTTCTCGCCGCCGGCGAGCGTTTCGAGCACCACGCGGCACTTGCCGCCGGCGGGCACTTCGAACTCGCCGAATTCTTCCTGCAAACGGTGCTCAGCCGAGCGCAATCCCGGCAACGGCGGCTGGGCGACGGGCGTGACGTCTTCCTCCCCGCTCGGCGAACCGGCGATCGCTTTCGTACGCGCCACGACGTCGCCGTCGATCCACAACCGACTTTGGCCGCGAGCGCGCAGCAAAAAGGTACGTTTGCCCGGCGGCAACGCGACGTCGGCCGCGAGCCGGACCAAGACCGGAGCCTTCCAGGCATCGCGAATGCCCCATTCGTCGTACTTCACCGGCAAGCGCGGCAGCAGGAACTCGCCCGAGTCGTAGCGCAACGACTCGCGCGGCCATTTTTCATCGTCGTTGAGCCAACGATTGTGGGCAGGCATTCCTTCGGCGAACGTCACGAGCACGCGCCCGGGCGGCAGCGCGCCGAGATCCGGCATCACCTCTTTCGCCGGCTTCGCGGCGACCGGTTCGCCGACTCGGCGAAAGCGCTTCGCCAACGTCTTGTCGTCGAGCACCGCGCGATGGACGGCAATCGAATCGAGCGTGCCGCGAAAGCTGTTGCTCGACCGGCCCCCTTGCGACGAACCGATCCAAACGGCATCGTCGTCCGTCACCGGCTTCTCAGCGGTGGCACCGCCCATGTCCCAAAAGCCGGGCAGCGACTTGCCGTCGATCCAACCGCGCACGCTCTCCGGCTTGCCGAACTGATACGTCGCGGCCACGTAGTGCCAACCGGTTTTCGGCGGGAAGCCTTCAAACGTCGTCCAGCGATGCCAGTGGGCGTCGCTCTTGGTGACGCCCGCGGCGGGGGTCGTCGCGAAGAGGAAACTCACCGCGGCTTTGCCTTTCAGCCCGCGAAGCCGCAGAGCCCAGTTCTGATTGTCGGCGGCGAAGCCGGGGGAACCGGTGCGGCCTTTCCCGATGACGTAGAGGTTTTCGTTGTCTTTGATCTCGTCGATCTTTACCCAAGCCTCGATCGTGATTGAGTCGCCGTTGGTGAAGTCGAGCGGGCTCTTCGCGCCGGTGTCGGCGAACGAGAAGTAAGCGCCGCCGCCGGGAAACTTCACGGCCGTGTTGCCCGAATCGAAATCGGGATACTCGGGCGGACGCGGGCCGGGAATGTCGCGGGTGACGCCGCCGTGGGCCAGCAGCGGCGATTGTTCCTCTTGGCCAAACTCCCAGGAGACCGCGGGGGCGGCGGAAGCGGCGGCGGCGACGAACGAAAAAAGCATCGCCGGCAACAGCGCGAGCATACGTTTCATCGGCAGGGCCTTTGAACGTCTAGAGGTAGGGCAGGGCGGGAGCCGCCGCAGCATCGGGATAACTAATGCGACGACGGACGGAGGCGGGAACGTCGCCCGGCGGCCGGCCGGTAAACGTCACATCTATTGTGCCACATGCTTACCGGCCGAACAAGGACCGCAACGATGTCGGAGTTCCGCTGGGCCCGCTAAATTGGGCGGAGTTGTGAATTCATTTTCCACTTGGCCGAGCGGAGGCGGAACGCATGACCGAACGAACTTTTTCGCGTCGGAAGCTGCTGGCATCCACAATTTCCGCGGCGGCCGCAATTGCGGCAGGCCGGGGTGCGCGGGGAGCCGACGAACCGGAAGCTAAGCCGAGTGCGCTCACGATCACCAACGTCGAAACGTTTCTGCTCAAGCACAAGCTGCCGCGCGCCATCGGCGTCTCCATCGCGCTGTCGGAGTTTCGCCAATCGCTGGTGATCAAGATCTCGACCGATTCGGGCTTGATCGGTTGGGGGGAGACGGCCGACGTCGGCGGAGCGCAGGGCGCGATCGAAACGAAGATCAAACCGGCGCTGCTCGGCAAGAATCCGCTCGAGCATCGCAAGCTCTGGCGGGCCATGTGGGGAGCCAACTTCGGCGACGGGCGGGCCGTCGGCGGCGTCGACGTCGCACTGAACGACTTGCGCGGCAAAGCTCTCGGCAAGCCGATCGCCGAACTGTTCGGCGGCCGCGTGCGCGACAAGGTGCTCGCCTACGCCTCCGGCATGAACTACACCGACGGAGTCAAGCCGGAGGAACAGTTTCCGTCCGAAGCCGCCAAGCTCAAGGAGCGAGGCTTCAAAGCGATGAAGATGCGGACCGGCCGCTTCGAGCGGCGCCGCGACTTGGCGGTGCTCGCGAAAGTACGCGAAGCCGTCGGCGCAGATATCCGACTGCTCACCGACGCCAACGGCGCGTTCACGATTCACGAGGCCGTGCAGTTCGGCAAAGAACTCGAAAAGCTCGACTTCTATTGCTTCGAAGAGCCGCTGCCGCAAGGGCTCGACTATGCCGGTTACGACGAACTCACGCGCTCGCTCGACATCGCGATCGCCGGCGGCGAAGGTCTCGATTCGCGCAGCGCGGCCCGCGACAAGATCGTCGACCGTTCGTTCGACATCATCCAACCCGACGTCGTGCTCTGCGGCGGCATCGGCGAGGCGCTCTTCATCGCGGACATGGCCCGTCTCTACAGCATTCCCTGCGTGCCCCATTGCTGGAGCGGCGCGATCGGCATCGCCGCCACTCTCCATACGGTGTCGCTGATCGATCCGCCGACGTTTAACTACACGGCGGAAGAACCGATGCTGGAGTTCGACACGGCGGAGAACCCCTTCCGGGAGGAACTAGCGGTGTCGCCGCTACGACTCAACGACGACGGCACGGTCGACGTGCCGACCGGCCCGGGGCTCGGCATCGAGATCGATGAAGACGTGATTAAGAAATACTCCGTTTAACGTAGCCGCCCGCGGCAATTTCCGGCCGCCGCGACGACTCGGGGGCCGGCCAAAAACTGCGTTGGAAATCGCGCGCGGCAGCTTGTACGTTGCGGGGTGCGGGATCGCCTTCGTCCGCAGCGAAGACTGCGCTCGAAAAGATGCGCAAACCGCGCATCTATTCGGTCGATAGATGCGCGGATTTAAGTAAGACAATAGGGGTGCGCATCTATCCCTCGAATAAATGCGCACCGACCACAGGACGACGATGACGATTTCACCGGCCGCCGCAGTCGACGCGCCCAATGCTGCGGCCCTTTGCGGCTTAGCCGATCCAAGCCGGTTCCCAACCCTTGCGGTACGGCTTCGACACCATGGCCTGCGCCGTCGAGGAGTTGGTAATCGTGAGCTTCGCGGCGTCCCACTTGAGTTCTTCTTTCGGCAACCGCACGGCGATCGTGCCGAGCATCACCGTTTCGGTGAGCGGGCCGGCGTAGTCGAAATGCGAGGTCGTTTCGCCGACGCCGCGGCAAGCATCGGCCCATTGCACGTAGTGGTCGACGCCGGCCACGTGGGGCACTTCCTTGAACTTGTCCAACGGATACGCGGTCGGCAGCTTGACATGCGGCACGACCAGCGAACCCTTCTCGCCGACGAGCACGCTGCCTGCGTTTGGAAGCTGGGCGTCGGCCGGAACGTCGCCGAGCACGTCGCGCGGCGGTTGCACGCCTTCGGCGTCGTACCAAGTGACGATGATCGGCCCGGTCGTGTATTCCGTACCCGGAAATTGGTAGCGGACCGTGGCGCTCTTGGTCCACGACTCGTTGTTAATCGGCGGGGCTTCCGCGACGAGGCTCGTCGGCGCGGTGAGCTTCAGCGACTTGAAGACCGGATCAAGAATGTGACAGCCGAAGTCGCCAAGTTGGCCGGTGCCGTAGTCTTGCCAGCCGCGCCAGTTGAACGGGTGATACATCTCCGCCTTGTAAGGCCGCTCCGGAGCGACGCCGAGCCACAAGTCCCAATGCACGCCGGCGGGAATCGGGTCGCTGCCGGCGGGGCGCTCGATGGCCCGCGGCCAACGCGGCGAGCCGCCTTGCCAGGAGTGAACCGCCTTCACCTTGCCGATGAGGCCGCTATGCACGGCGGCGACGGCCGTACGATAGGCTTCGTGCGATTGAATTTGGTTGCCCATCTGCGTGACCACGCCGGCCTTCTTCGCGGCGAGCGTCATTTGGCGAGCTTCAAACACGGTGTGTGTGAGCGGCTTCTGGCAGAACACGTGCTTGCCGAGCGCCATCGCCGCGAGCGAAATCGGCGCATGCATGTGGTCGGGCGTGCTCACGATCACGCCGTCGATGTCTTTCGCTTCATCGAGCAGCTTGCGCCAATCGGCGTAGACGCGGGCCTGCGAATACTTCTCTTTCGCTTGGCCGAGGTGTTGCTTCGAATCGTCGATGTTGCAGAGCGCGACGACTTCGACCGCGGGGCTCGCGGCGACGCCGTTCAAGTCGCTCCACCCTTTACCGCCGGTGCCGATGCTCGCGACGCGCAGTTTCTCTTGCGCTTTGAAAACGCGGCCGTAGCTCACGGCCGAAAACGAACCGAGCGCGCCTGCGGCGGCCAACGATTTAACGAACGTACGACGCGAAGTGCGCAGCGACATCGAAGAACTCCCAAACGGTGCGGAGAAAAATGCGGAAGGAAACGCGGGCGGGAACGATTAGTATGTCGCCGTCGACGGCGAATCGCAACGCATTTGCGGAGCGGGCGAGATTCGATCAAATAGCGATTCTTCCGCCGCTTCCTGGGGGATAACAAAATCGATGGGACGCCTCTTCGCCGGAACACAATGGGACGTACCGCCGCGCTGTGATCGCTGCGGCGCTCTCGAAGCGGAGTGCCGGTGCCCGCCCCCGCCGGCGCCGGCGCGCGAATCGTTGCCGCCGAACAAGCAGTCGGCGAAGCTCGCCGTCGAGAAGCGAACCGGCGGACGATTCGTCACCGTGGTCCGCGGGCTCGCCGCCGCCGACAATGATTTCCCCGGGCTCGTAGGGCAACTCAAAGCGGCCTGCGGCGCAGGCGGCACGCACAAAGACGACACGATCGAGATCCAAGGCAAACATCTCGACGCGGTGCGTGCGGCACTCGAACGCATCGGCTATCGCGTGAAGGGTTGACGGCGTGTGCGAAACGTCATCCGAAGATCGGCAGCGATTCGCCGTCGTCGGTCAGCGCGACCGGGCGGCCTTGCGGATCGTGGATGCGTTGCGCAGGGTCGATGCCTAAGGCGGTGAAGATCGTCGCCGCAAGGTCTTCGGGCGACGTCGGCTTTTCGACGGGATAGGCGGCGTCGCGATCGCTGGCTCCATATAACGTGCCGCCGCGAACGCCTGCCCCGGCGAGAATCGCCGGAAACAACGTGCTCCAGTGACCGCGTCCCCAGTTCTTGCCGGCTTTCGGCGTGCGTCCCATTTCGCCGCAGCAAACCACGAGCGTTTCATCCAGCAAGCCGCGTTGCTCCAAGTCTTCGAGCAGAGCGGAGAGCGTTTGATCGAGGCCTGGGAGCAAAAAGTCGCGTTGATCGTCGGCGTTGATGTGAGAATCCCAGGAGTAGCCGTTGGGCGTGTCCCAAGCGACGGTCACGAATCGAGTGCCGGCTTCGACGAGCCGGCGGGCGACGAGCACCGATTGGCCGAACAGATGCCGGCCGTAGCGATCGCGCATTGCGGCCGATTCTTGCCGAATGTCGAGCGCGTCGCGGGTTTTCGGCGAGCTCACGAGCGCGAGCGCGCGATGCCGAAACTTATCGTACGAGTCGATGCCCGCCGGCTTCGCTTCGATGCCGCGCCGCGCGACGTCGAACTGTTCCAGCAACGAGCGGCGGCCGTCGAGTCGGTCGAGCGTCATCTCACCGTCGCTCGATAAGCCTTTGATGCGGTAGTCGAGTTCGTCGTCGGTGCAATTGCGGAAGTAAGGATTGTCGTCGGGATCTCGCTTCTTGATGTCGGTCGCCAGCGGATCGTAGCCGCGACCGAGCCAACCGCCGTAGCCGCCGGGCCGATCAAGCCGCGTGGAAAACTTTTGCAGGTGGCCCAGTAGATTCGGCAAGTAGGCGTAGTTGGGGACGTCGCGCAGCCGGCCGCGACGCTGCTCCATGTATTCGACGATCGAGCCCATCGCCGGCCAATCTTTGCTCGTAGCGTTGAAACCGGCCCCGATCGGTACGTGCCACGGCCGACCTGTTTGAATGTAATGGCCCGCCGTGCTGTGGTCGTTGTATGGATGCGTCATTGAACGCACGACGCAAAATTTATCGCTTGCCGCTGCCAACCTCGGCAAGTGTTCGCTGATGCGCAACTCGGGCGTGCGCGCGGCGATCGGCTGAAACGGCCCGCGCAGCGTGCTCGGCGCGTCGGGCTTCATGTCAAACGTTTCGAGTTGGCTCGGCCCGCCGTAGAGCAGCAGGAAGATCACGCTCTTGGCCCTCGGCTTCGGCGAGCCGCCCCCGGCGTGGTGGAGCTCTTCAGCCGCGAGCACCTTGGGGAGCGTCAGACCAAACAACCCGGCCCCGCCGACCTGCAGCAATTTGCGCCGCGAAATACCCGAGCACAGGCGATCGAAACCGCCATAAACGGTGAGCATCGCAACAGCCCTCGAAGGATTATGGCGGGAGAGCGGACCAGGCAGGGAAACGAGGCAGGAGGGACATTCGCGATCGGCCGGACACGCAGGCTATCGCGGCAAGCATCAACGAGCGCCGATAATAACGTCGGCCGGCGGGTGAGACAAGGTTTATCGCCCTCGCCGGTTTGCTAAACAACAGCAACCGTCCGCAGCCAATTTCCGCCAAAATGCGGTCAAGCACGGGCTGTTCTTCCTCCCGTGCTTGACCATCGAACTCGATCGGGCGACGCATCGCCCCTATTTCTTCTTCTTTTCTTTTTCTTCCTTGTCTTTTTCTTTCTTCTTATCGGGTCGAGCCCCGCTCGGAGAAGGCGCGTTATCGCTAGGCGCTGCGGCTCGGGGAGGCGGACCGCGGTCCGATTCCGATTTCGGTCCCGCCTGAGGCGGCCGACCTTCGCGTTTGCGTTGCTGCCCCGGCGGAAATCCGCCCGTCGACAGATTACTTTGCGGCGGAGAATTTAGTGCCGGGGGCCGCGTGCCGGTCGGCGGACTACGATCTCCCGGCGGATCGGCTTGCCCTCGTCCCATCTGCTTGCGGAGGCCCGGAGGAAGTTCAGCGGGATTCACGGCGTTAGGAATGGAGCCGCCCGGCGCATTGACTCGCGCTCGCGAACCGCTTCCCGGCCCCGGCGGCACGGCAGCACCAGGCGTTTGGCCCGGCGGAACCATGCCCGCCGGATTCCGCGGCAGGTCTTGGCGCGGCTCCCCCGGCTCAAGGCTGCCGGCCCGATTACCGCGTTGAACTCGATCGCTCGGCGACGGCGTGCCGGGCGGCACGTTTGGGCTTCCCGCCTCAGGCGGTCGAATGCTTGGGTTGTCGGTCACACGCGGCATTTCGACGGGCCGCGAGGTTCCGGTATCGCCGGTACCGGGAATGGGCGTCGCGGTCGCATCACGAGGCGGCAAGTTCAAATTCGTTCGGTCCGGTTCGCCGGGGCGCGGCGGCCGCCCGCCGACGCGCGAGGGATCAGAACCGCGACCGTTGCCAACGTTCTCATTAGGCCCGCGGCCTGGGACGCGACCGACATCAGGCTGCGGGCGATCCGGGCTGGGATTCGGCGCTGCATCCTTCGGCGGAGGTGCTTCACCGCCCGCCGGCTTCGCCGCGGCGGCGACTTCGGGAGTCACTTCCGGCAGCTGCAGCGACGGCGCGGCCTGCGGTTCGACCGACGCGCGGCGTTGGGCATCGGGGCGGGCGTTAGGATCGGGACGGGATCCTGGACCGCGGCCGGCGGCCCCATCGAGAGCGACGCTTCCGGCACTCCTAGTTTCAACATCAAGCCGTTGTTGCTTCGCAAATTGCTTGATCTCTTGCGAGCGTTTTTGCCAGCTTTCGCGCTGTCGTTCGTCGACCTTACGAATCTGCTTCGCAAGCGACTGATTGCTGACGGCGTCGTTCAATGCTACTCCGAGGATCGTCGTTTGAATCGGATTCGCTTGTTGCAAGCCGACCTTGGAGAAATCGATGTCGCGCAAGTTGTTCCGCTCCGCGAAGCGGCGTTGTTCCGCATAGGTATGTCGCGGGCGCGCGTCTTGGTTCGACGCGAAGTAAGTGTACGACCGACGATAGTCGTCGAGCCAATTCGGATTGGTCCGGCCGTAATGTGTTCGCTGGTAGACGTAGAACGGATCGTACCAACCGGCTCCGCGGTTCACGTTTGCCGCCGCGAACCACGGATAGTAGCCGGCTCCGGCGTATTGATTGCCGTAGTAGTCGCCGAAGTAGTAGCTCCCGTAGTTCGGCCGCGCGAACAGATGCACGAGCACTTGGGTCGCCGCAATCAATACGCGCGGCGCGTAACGGAAATTTGGTTGAGCATAGACGGCAGGTTGGAAGTAGACGGGCGCGAACATCATGCCGCGACTCGACCATGACGGATAATCCCAATAGCCCGCGCTGTAGATGCAGCCGCGCGGAGTGTAGTAATACGTGGCGGGTATCCAGACCCAATTGGTTTGCGAAGGAGCCCAGTAGCCGCCGCGCCACGCGTAACGTCCGTCCGCCCAGACCCATTGGCCGGGGACCCAGAAGTAATTGTCGCCGGGAGCCGGCGCATTAGGCCCGGCCTCTAAGCTTTCGGGCGGCATCGGCACATAATTGACGACGCGCGTATCAAGCGGCGACCAGAAGCCGGCGATCCGCTGAAATCCGCCTTCGACTTGCGTCCAATAGCCGCTCACCCAGCGATGATCAGGGGGAGGCACGCGCCACACGCCGCTAATCCAGATAAAGTCGTTACGTTCGTCGTCCCAGACCCAATAGCCGCCGATCCAGATCGCATTCGGGTCGTCGGGGGAAACTTCCGGCGGAAGTTCCTCCACGTCCGCCGGCGGCTCCCTCGTGATGACTGCGCCGACCGCGGGGTCGAACCCGACCGGTACGGCGAACGCTTCATGGATCGGCCCGCGCGTGAGCACCTCGCCTGGATCCGCCCCGATCGGAGCCGGGGCTTGGGCGACGACCGGGCAAGGTTGCGAAACGATATAACCGACTATCGCCGCCAACACGGCGGCGCGGGCCAATGAAGACATAATTCATTCCTCGATCCGGTGAGCGTTCAAGAATTTCGCGAGAGTAAATCGGCGGCAGAGCGGGCATTACGAAACAGTAAGCAGTTGCCGTGCCTTGATCCGCGGTAACGCGCCGGACGCGCTGCAAACGTGCGAAAGTCCCGAGAATTGCGCAATTGCTTATGAAGATATTCGGCGTTGGCCGGTAAAAACGAATGTCGTCAAAACGATGAAGGCGGCAGGGTGAAAATGAATCGCGCCGGCAAGGTACAAATCGCCGTGAGGAGTGAAATTCAACCACTCGCCGGAACTTTTCCGTCGGGTCCGGGGTAGGTACTTCGACGATCCGAACTTCAGCCCGACCTCCCTTATCCGCTTTCGCCATGATGCCCGTCTATCGCCTTGCGCCGGCGTTCGTCTGCGCCGCCTTCGCTTGCGCCGCGCCGAGCGACGCATCGACTCCTGCTGCGGACCTTCGCCAAGGTCCGCGTTTGCTCAATCCCTTGGAGCGAGGAATCGGGCGGATGCTGCCCGACATTGCGATTCGCGACCTCGACGGCCGAGAACTTCGGTTGGGGCAAATCGCGAAGAGCCGCCGCCTGACGGTGCTGGCGCTCACGAGCACTTCGTGCCCGCTAAGCAAAAAGTATTTACCGACGCTCGAGAAGCTGTCCGCCGACACGGCCGCGCGCGACGTGGGCTTTGTCTTGATCAATCCCATGTCGAGCGACGACGTCGCGGCGATGCGCGCGGCGCGCGGAAAGTTTCCGGCCGGAACGACCTACGTTCACGATGCCGACGAAGCGTTGTCCGCCGCGATCGGCGCGCGGACGACGACCGACGTCGTCGTGGTCGACGCCGCCCGCACGGTCGTCTACCACGGCGCGATCGACGATCAATACGGCTTCGGCTATTCGCTCGACGCGCCGCGGCGTCGCTACTTGGCCGACGCCCTAGAAGCGTCGCTCGCGAACATGCGGCCCGAGGTCGCCGCGACCGACGCTCCCGGCTGCGTCTTGGCATCGGCCGAGCGACCGCTTGATCAAGCGCACGACAACTCCGTCACCTATCACAATCGGATCTCGCGCATCGTCGACCGTCATTGCGCGGAGTGCCATCGCGACGGCGGAGCGGCGCCGTTCTCGCTCACCACGGCCGACGACCTCGCGGCCCACGCGCCGATGATTCGCCAAGTCGTCGAGAGGGGCACGATGCCGCCCTGGTTCGCCGCGCCCGACGCCAAGTCGACTTCGAGCGAATCGGAACAGGAACTCGTCTGGGCGAACGATCGCTCGCTCTCCCCCGACGACGAGGCCGCACTGTTGGAGTGGCTGGCCGGAGAACGTCCCCTGGGCGATGAAGCCGATGCCCCCGTGACGCGACGCTTCGCTTCCGACTGGTCGATCGGTAAGCCCGATGCGATCTTCTCGTTCGACAAACCGGTTGCGATCAAAGCAACGGGCACGATGCCGTATCAAAACATCCTCGTCGAGACGAAGTTGCCGGAAGACAAGTGGGTGCGGGCCGTCGAAATTCGGCCGGGCAATCGCGAAGTCGTGCACCACGTCCTGGTTTTCGTGCATGGGGCCGACGACGCGTCCGTGGCGGCCGACGATCAACAAGAGGGACGCGACGGCTACTGGGCGATTTACGTTCCGGGCAACAGTTCGATCATTTATCCCGCCGGGCTCGCGAAGCGTTTGCCGAAAGGGACCGTGCTGCGATTTCAGATGCATTACACGCCCAACGGCGCCGCGACGGAAGACAAGACGGAAATCGGACTCGTGTTCGCCGAGGAACCGCCCCGACATGAGGTCCGCGTCGCCGGCATCGTCAACGCGCGGATCAGCATTCCGCCCGGCGAGGCGAACCACCGCGAAACCGCGCAATTGAGAATCCCGCACGACGTCGAAGTGCTCGCGCTGTTGCCGCATATGCACCTGCGCGGCAAAGCCTGCCGCTACGATGCGACCACGAAAGCCGGCGAACAAAACCTGCTCGACATACCGCGCTACGATTTCAATTGGCAACTTGCCTACCGCTATGCGGAACCGAAGAAGTTCGCGCGCGGCGACGTGCTTTCCTTCACCGCTTGGTACGACAACAGCGCCGGCAACCCGGCCAATCCCGATCCGACGCAGACGGTTCGCTGGGGCGCGCAGACCTACGACGAAATGCATCTCGGCTACGTCGAGTACATCGTGCCCGACGCCAAGCCGGGCGAGGCCCTTCCGGAGCGCAGCGCCGGCGGCGGCGGCGGCGCGCGAGGTGCCGTGTCCGGTGAAGCGGTCGCGCGAGCGCTATTTCGTCGGTGCGACACCGACGACGACGGCGGCGTCTCCTGCGAAGAACTTCGCTTGGCCGCCGCAAACTTGGCGAAGGTTAAAGAAAATCCACAGATCGTCGATGTAGTTTTTAAGCGTTTCGATTCCGACGGCGACGGCAAGCTCAATACGAGCGAATTCGAAAAGCTGCGGATTCTTCTACAACGTAAAACTTAACGTCGCGCGGCGCAGCGAGCTTTGCATCTCGTCATGACGCTGCGCGGAATTCGCATTGCAATTTTGTCAAGCCGTAATGCGGCGTCCGACTCGCGCGAGCGCTCCCTTGCGGACTTTTGCGAGCGACATTAGTATTTCGCTCTGCGTCGATTCATTGCGAGCGCGCTCGGCCTACGTACGTCGCTTGCAATCGTATTGTCGATCCTAGATAGGCGATTCGCTCTACGGCGAATTTCCGCGCGCCCGCTCGGCACTTCCGTCATCTCCGAGCACTTGCTTAAGACGCGCGCAGGGAGGATTTAGGAATTTTCGGCAGACACTCCGCCATTCGGCGGATGCGGACGGAATACCGGCGCTGGTAAACAAGGAACTTTTCGTACGGCCCTTCTCCAGAAGGTGAGTACGACGCGCAAACGATTCCGGCCGTCCGTGATCGAGAATCCGCTTTTTGCGGGCCCAACGGCGACGAAATCGCGTTCGCGACAAGAATGAGTTCAAGTGAAGATCGAGCGCCCTCGGGCCGTCCGCTCTTTGCGTTTTGCGGTTCGTCGTTCGTATCGGTTCGAGAGTTCATCGTCGCAGCGACGGCGTGAGTTGATCACGCACGGCACGACAAGTGCAGACGTCGCCGCGAGCAACACCCCAGCGCCGTCATCCATGTCGCAGCTGTTTCATCCGCTTACAAACGTCGTCTCTCGAGCGACGATTTTTGGCGCGCTGCTGGCCGCCGCCGGCGCACTCGGTCTGATCTACATGATCACGACCTCGGACTACGCCACGCAAGCATACGTCGTGCGGACCCAACCGGTCGATTTCAGCCACGAGCACCACGTCTCAGGTCTCGGCCTCGACTGCCGCTACTGCCATACCTCGGTGGAGAACTCGCCGTTCGCCGGCATTCCGGCCACCGAAATCTGCATGAACTGTCACTCGCAGATTTGGTCCGACAGCCCGAAGCTGGCGCCCGTTCGCGAGAGCTTCGCGACGAATAAACCGCTGAAGTGGACCCGCGTGACGGACGTTCCCGACTTCGTGCATTTCGATCACAGTATTCACGTCGCTAAGGGCATGGGCTGCGTGGTTTGCCACGGCCGCATCGACAAGATGCCGCTGACTTGGCGCACCTCGTCGCTGCACATGCGCTGGTGCCTTGATTGTCACCGCTCGCCGGAAGAGCACATCCGCCCGCGCAGCGACGTGTTCCGACTCGCGTCGGAGACGCCGGACGACAAAGGCCAACAAGTTCTTATCGAAAAGTATCAAGTTCGTAATCCCACGACCTGCTCGGCGTGTCACTACTAATGTCGGACTTCTCGTCGATGTCGCACTTTCCAACTCATCGCCGCTCGGCCGCACGCCGCCGGCCGCAGGCAAGGTATTTCGCATGACGCCGGCTTCGTCGCAAACTTCAAGCGGTTCGACCGTCTGGCGCAGCCTTGAAGAGGCTCGCGGCGACGCACCGGCCGTTCCAGCAGCGCCGTCGATCGACGCGTCGGGCTACATCGCGGGCATCGACCGGCGCGAATTCATGGGCCGCCTCGGAGCTTCGCTGGCCCTGGCCGGAGTGGCGAGTTCGTTTACCGGCTGCATCGGCCAACCGCCCGAGCAAATCGTCCCTTATTCGAAGATGCCGGAATACGGCGTCTCGGGCGACGCGGTGTTTTTCGCCACCGCAATGAGCTTTTCAGGCCGCACCATCGGTCTTCTGGCCGAAAGCCACAACGGCCGCCCCACGAAGATCGAAGGCAATCAACTGCACCCGGCGTCGCTCGGCGCCACCGACGCCGTCGCTCAAGCCGCGGTGCTCGGGCTCTACGATCCCGAACGATCGCAAACCGTGCGCAAGCTTGGTGAAATCGCCACCTGGGAAGCGTATCTCCTCGACCTGCGCAACGCTCTTCAGGAATTGAAGCCGGGCGGAGCCGGCCTGCGCATTCTGACGCAATCGGTCGTCTCGCCCACCTTGGCTCGTCAATTGCGCGAGCTCGCTCAGCAATACCCGGAATCGCGTCGTCATCAGTACGATCCGACGCACGCCGACGAAGCCTTTCGCGCCCAACAGCGGGCCTTCGGCCGTTCGGTGACCCCGGTCTATCGCTTCAAGCAAGCCAAGATCGTCGTCTCGCTCGACGCCGACTTCCTCGCGTCGGTCGACGGCAGCGTCCGCTACGCGCGCGACTTCATGGACGGCCGCAACCTGACCGACGGCGCGACGACGATGAATCGGCTCTACGTAGCCGAGTCGAGTGCGACGGGCACCGGAGGCGCGGCCGACCACCGCCTGCCACTCAAGCCGACGCAAATTGTCGAACTCGCTCGGGAACTCGCCCGTCGCGTGGGCGGGCAGGGGGGCGTGCCCGCGGCTCCGTGGCTCGGCGAAGGTAAAGTCGGCGCTTGGTTGAACGCCGTCGCTGCGGATCTAGAAGCCAATCGCGGCGCGAGCGTCGTCATCGCCGGCGATCGCATGCCGTGGCAAGTCCACTGGCTCGCCTACTCGCTCAATCAGCAACTCGGCAGCGTCGGCCAAACGGTCGTCTACACCGATCCCGTCGAAGACATCCCGGCCGACCATGTCGCGTCGCTCACGCAGCTCTGCAAGGATATCGAAGCCGGACAGGTCGACATTCTGCTCATCGTCGGCGGCAATCCGGCTTTCGACGCTCCCGCCGACCTCGATTTCGCCAAGCAACTCGTCAAGGTGAAGCGGCTCTCGGCTCATTGGAGCACGCACTTCGACGAAACGAGTCAGCTCTGCAACTGGCACATCGCCGCGACGCATTTCCTTGAGCAGTGGGGCGACGTCAAAGCTTACGACGGCACCGCTTCGATCGTGCAACCGCTCATCGCACCGCTCTACCGCGGCAAGACGGAATACGAATTCCTGTCGGCCGCGACGGGCCGCGCCGTTGAATCGACCTACGATATCGTCCGCGCCACTTGGCAACCGGGACGCGACAACTTCGAAACCTTCTGGCGTACGAGCGTGCACGACGGCCTCGTCGCCGAGAGTGCCGCAAAGCCGATCAGCGTCACTGCCACACCGGTCGCCGCCGACGTGTGGAATGAAGCTGACGTACGTTCCGGCGACGCGCAGGCTCTGGAAGCCGTGTTTGCTCCCGACCCGACCATTTGGGACGGCCGCTTCGCCGGAAACGGCTGGCTGCAGGAGTTGCCGAAGACCTGGACTCGGTTGACGTGGACCAATGCGGTGCTCATCGGCCCCAAAAGCGCCCAAGATCTCGGCCTTGAAAGCAACGACGTCGTCGAAGTCACGCTTGGCTCACGGACCGTGACCGGAGCGGTGTGGGTCGCCCCGGGCATCGCCGAAGGGTCCGTCACGCTGCACTACGGCTACGGCCGGCGCAGCGGCGCGAAGATCGCCGACGGACGCGGCTTCGACGTCTACCCGCTGCGCACCGCCGCGGCGATGTCGATTGGGCGCGGCCTGACGCTGAAGAAGACCGGCGGCAAGCAAGCGCTCCCCTGCACTCAACACCACCACAACATGGAAGGGCGCGACATCGTCCGCTCTTACCATCTCAACACGATCGCCGAGCGGCTCAAGGCGCCGCCGAAGCAGACGTCGATGTCGAACGGTCGTGCTTACTTCAGCGATCCGAACAACGTGCTCAACGTCGTCTCGGTCGCCGCCGTCGCGCCGGCGGAAATGGCCCAATCGCACGACGGCGCCGAGCACGAGAAGGGGCACGCGCAGCATCACGCCTCGATGTATCCCGATTGGAAATACGAGGGGGCGGCCTGGGGCATGGTCGTCGACGCTTCGCGCTGCCTCGATTGCGGCGCTTGCGTGACCGCTTGCCAAGCTGAAAACAATATCCCGGTCGTCGGTCCCGAAGGGGTCGAAAAGGGCCGCGAGATGCACTGGCTCCGGCTCGATCGCTACTTCGCCGGCAGCGAAGAAGACCCGCAGTTGCTTCTTCAGCCGTCGGCGTGCCAACACTGCGAACACGCGCCGTGCGAAGTCGTCTGCCCGGTCGCGGCGACGACGCACAGCAATGAAGGTCTCAACGAGATGACCTACAATCGTTGCGTCGGCACGCGTTACTGCTCGAACAACTGTCCGTATAAGGCGCGGCGCTTCAACTTCTTGGAGTATGCCGTCTACGATTCTCCGCTCGCGGCGCTCGTCGCCAACCCCGACGTCACCGTTCGCTCGCGCGGCGTGATGGAGAAGTGCACCTATTGCGTGCAGCGGATCAACTACGCTCGCATCGAAGCTTCGAAGGAAGCGGCGGCGACCGGCAAGCCGATGAAAATCGCCGACGGCGCGGTCGTCACCGCCTGCCAAGCGGCCTGTTCCTCGCAAGCCATCGTGTTCGGCGACTTGAACGACCCGAACTCCCGCGTGTCGAAACTCAAGAACGATCCGCGCAACTACGGCGTGCTCGAAGAACTCGGCACCCGTCCGCGAACGACTTATCTCTCTCATGTTACGAATCCGCATCCGTCGCTGACCGGCGCCGTCGTCCAGGTCGGCCCGCAAGCCGACACGCCGGCCGACGAAGATGCCCACGAAGCCGCACACTAAGGTCGCGTTAACGAAGCCTCATGCCCACCGACTCCCCTAAGACGAGCAGCACCGCCGCTTCCGCCGACATTCCCGTCGCCGGCACGCCGGTCTTGGCGCCAGGCCACACCTACGCCACGGTCACTGATCACATCAGCTCGATCGTGTTGCAGAAGGGCTTGCCGCGCGGCTGGATCATCGGCTTCTCGATCTCGTTCATGCTCTTGATGGTGTTCCTCTACACCATCTGCCACCTCGTGGCGACCGGCATCGGCGTGTGGGGCTTGAACGTTCCCGTCGGCTGGGGCTTCGACATCATCAACTTCGTGTGGTGGGTCGGCATCGGCCACGCGGGCACCCTCATCTCCGCCGTGCTGTTGCTCGTTCGTCAGGACTGGCGTACGAGCATCAACCGCTTCGCCGAAGCGATGACGCTGTTCGCCGTCGCTTGCGCCGGCATGTTCCCGCTGTTCCATATGGGCCGCGTCTGGCTCTGCTACTGGGTGTTCCCGTACCCGAACACGATGGGCATTTGGCCGCAATTTCGCAGCGCTCTCATTTGGGACGTGTTCGCAATCTCGACCTACGCCACCGTGTCGGCGCTGTTCTGGTATGTCGGCCTCGTGCCCGACTTGGCCACGCTCCGCGATCGGGCCAAAAACAAGATCAGCCAGTTCGTCTACGGCATGCTCGCCCTCGGCTGGCGCGGCTCGGCGCGACACTGGCACCGTTACCACACCGCCTATTTGCTGTTGGCGGCGCTTGCCACGCCGCTCGTCGTCTCCGTGCACACGATCGTCGGTTTCGACTTCGCGACATCGGTCATTCCCGGCTGGCACAACACGATGTTCCCGCCGTACTTCGTCGCCGGCGCCGTCTACTCAGGCTTTGCGATGGTGCTGACGCTGGCGATTCCGATCCGCAAGGTCTACCGCCTCGAAGACTTCATCACCGCCAAGCACTTGGACAACATGGCCAAAGTGATGTTGGCCACCGGCCTGATGGTGGCCTACGGCTATGCCATGGAAGCCTTCTTCGCCTGGTACAGCGCCAACACCTACGAAGCCTACATGCAGCTCAACCGCATGTTCGGGCCGTACGCCTGGAGCTACTGGGCGTTGATCGCCTGCAACATCGCGATTCCACAGTTGCTTTGGTCGCACCGCATTCGCGCCAACCCGGCGATCCTGTTCGTGATCTCGATTATCGTCAACGTCGGCATGTGGCTCGAGCGGTTCGTCATCATCGTGACGAGCTTGCACCGCGACTTCCTGCCTGCGTCGTGGGGCATGTACTACCCGTCGACGTACGACTGGACGATGTACATCGGCACGCTCGGCCTGTTCTTTTCGTTGCTGTTCATTTTCATTCGCGTGCTGCCGATGATCTCGATCTTCGAAATGCGCGAATTAGTCGAACATATGTCGCCCGACGAACCCGACGCCCAGAGCAAGCCCGTCAAGCATTGATCTAATCCCGGCGTCGGCCGACGCAACCGTTCGGCAGGCCGGACTCACTTATGCAACCTACACAACATCTGAAACCGCGCGACACCTACGGCGTGATGGCGGCGTTCGATACGCCGGAAGCGCTCGTCGCCGCCGCGCGTGCGGCCACCGCGGCCGGCTACAAGCGCATGGAAGCCTATTCGCCGTTCCCCGTCGAAGGGATCGAAGAAGCGTTGGCCTTCCGCCCGACGCGACTGCCGCGCTTCGTGTTCTGCGCCGCCGTCGTCGGCGGCCTGACCGGCTACGGACTCCAATACTATTGCTCGGTGATCGCTTACCCGCTCAACATCGGCGGCCGCCCTCTGCATAGCTGGCCGGCGTTCATTCCGGTGACGTTCGAACTCACGATTCTCTTCGCCGCCTTCGCCGCGGTGCTCGGCATGCTCGCCCTCAACGGTCTGCCGATGCCGTATCACCCGGTGTTCAACTGTCCGGAGTTCACGCTGGCGAGCCGCGACCGCTTTTTCCTTTCGATTCAGGCCGCCGACCCGAAGTTCAACGTGGATGAAGTGATCGCCTTCTTCGAGCAATTTAAGCCGCTGCAGATTAGCGAGGTGCATAAGTGACTTCGCTCCGCAGCCGGTACCGATCTGCGCTTCTGATCGTCGCCTTGAGCGCCGCCGCAGCCTTCGGTTGTCATTCCGACATGTACGATCAGCCGAAATACGAACCGCTGGAAGGAAGTCCGTTCTTCGAAGACGGCCGCTCGGCTCGCCCTTACGAGCCGAACGTGGTGCCGCGCGGACGCCCCGTCGTCGACGGACCGCGCGAGACCGGCCGTGAAGGCTCCGGCTTCGTCACCGAGATTCCGCTTTCTGTCGACGCCAAGCTGCTGGCCCGCGGCCAAGAGCGTTTCACGATTTACTGCACGCCCTGCCACGGTCGCCTCGGCGACGGCGACGGCATGATCGTGCGGCGCGGATTTCTCAAGCCGCCGTCGTTCCACACCGATCGGCTGCGCGGCTTGCCCGTCGGCCACTACTTCGACGTCATGACGCAAGGTTTCGGCGCCATGGCGAGCTATCGCAAACAAATCTCGACCGACGATCGTTGGGCGATCTCCGCCTACATTCGCGCGTTGCAGCTCAGCCGCTACGCGACGCCGGAAGACATGACCTCGGTTCCGCTCACGAAAGAAGAACGACAGCACTTGGACGCCGCCGCCGCTAAGCCCGCGTCTCCCGCCGCCGGCGCCGGGGGGACGAAGTAATGGGTTCTCACGCTCACGACGTTTTGCCGGCCGACGCGCCGCGAACTCCGCCCGGCCTGCGCAAAGGCGCGCTTGTGGCCCTCGCCGTCGGCGCGGTCGGCTCCGTCGTCGCCTTTGCCGCCGGCGGTCACAAGCTTTTCATATCGGCTTATCTGGCCGGTTACTTGTTCGTACTCGGAGTCGTACTCGGCTCGCAGGCTCTTATTTATCTGCACAACCTGACCGGCGGCCAGTGGGGCCGCCAGGTGCGTGTGTCGGCCCGCGCCGCCGCGTCGCTGCTGCCGCTCATGGCGTTGCTGTTCGTGCCGATCGCGCTCGACACCGTGAATATCTACGAGTGGGCTCACTACGAACACGAGCCTGCCTCGCACCAAACCGATAAGATCCTCAACTTCAAGAAACCGTATCTCAACACCCATTGGTTCCAACTGCGGGCCGTCGGCTACTTCGCCTTGTGGTTCCTCTTAGCGGCCTACGTCCGCTTCTTGGAAGGCCGCAACGCCAAACAGCGGACGTTCGATTCCGCCCGTCGCGTGCGCGTCGGTTCCGCCCAAGCGATCGGCCTCTACGGCGTGTCGATGACGTTCGCCTCGATCGACTGGGCCATGTCGCTTGATCCGCATTGGTACTCCGCCGCCTACGGCGTCATCTTCGTCATCGGCCAAGCCCTCTCGGCGATCGCCTTCAACACCTCGATCGTGTCGCACGTCATGATGGCGGTCGGCCTCGGCGGCGGCGACAACTTGAAGATGGGAGAGTTCGACGGCGAGATGGTCGCGCCCGAGCATCCGCATCACGAGCCGAATCCGCACGGCCATGTGCGCCACCTCGGTCCCGGCGAGAGCGAACTCGGCCATAGCCACCACGCGACGCCGATCCAAGACCTCGGCAATTTGATGCTCGCGTTCACCATGTTGTGGACCTACACGGCGTTCTCGCAGTTCCTCATCATCTGGTACGGCGACTTGCCGGAAGAAACCGTGTGGTACTTAAAACGTAGCGACCACGGCTGGCTGATCGTCGGCTTGATGCTCGTGCTGCTGCAATACGCCGCGCCGTTCGTTTCGTTGATGGTTCGTCGCAACAAGCGCACCCCGAGCATCGTCGGCCGCATCGCCCTGGGCGTCGTCGCGATGCGTCTGGTCGACATGACCTGGCAAGTGATGCCGGCGAATTTCTCGGAACTGACGTTCGGCGTCGCCGGAGCCGTCGTCAGTACGGCGCTGCTGCTCGGCGGCGTCGCACTGTATCTCTTCGATCTGAAGATGCAACGTCCCGCCTACGAGTACGATTTGCCCCGCGAATCGGCCGGAGGGTCGCACTAATGTCGAGCGAAAATCAGAACAACGCCGGTCTGCCCGAAGAAGAAGTCGATCTCTCGACGCAGAACGTCGGCGCCGACGAAGACGGCGTCGTCGACGACTACGGCTCGGCGAACCCGCCGAGCGTGGCGCTCAAGCCGTCGCCGCACGACGACGACGAATACATCGGCCCCTCGGTGCAAGACTCCAACGACGTCAGCATCGCGGGCATCGCTTGGTTCTTGGCCGTCATGGTCGTCAGCCTCGTCGTTACGATGGCCGTAATCTACGGCCAGTATCAATGGCTGTCCGACGACATCGCCGCCGAGCGTCCGCTGCCTACGCTGCGGGCCGGCGAGCGCTCGCCGCCCCCGGCGCCGAACCTGCAAGAGTCGCCGGCTTCGGTGATGGCGAAGATGCGCGTCGAACAAGAAGCGGCGCTGCAAGAATTTGCTTGGGCCGACGCCGAACGCAAGCACCTCCATATTCCGATCGAACGGGCGATGAAGATCGTCGAGAAGTCGGGGCTGCCGAAATGGCCGGCCGCCGCGCCGACCGGCACGGCCGCCCCCGCCGCCGGCGCAGCGACGACTACATCCACGCCGGCTCCCGCCGCGACCGCTCCGTCTCCCGCGCTCACTTCGCCCGCCGCTCCGACGGCCGGCCAACCGAGCGTGATGGCCGGCCCATCGCTCGGCCCGTCCGCTCCGACGCTGCCGAAACCCACGGCCACGGCGTCGCCTACGGGAGCCCGCCCATGACGCACTCGTCGCAGCTTCGCCGCATCGTCGTCACCGCCGCATTCGCGCTGATCTCATCGGCATTCGTTAATCATGCCTCGGCAGGCCCGGCGACGGGCGGCAACGCCGAAGGCGTGGTGCCCGATCTCGCGCCGAAAGTCGCTCCCGGCGAAGGCGTCGCCATCGAACAGCGTCTCGGCCAAAAGATCTCGCTCGACAACAAGTTCCGCGATCAAGACGGCCGCGAACTGCAACTCGGCGAATTGTTCGGCAAACGGCCGGTCGTGCTGATGCTCGGCTACTACGAATGCCCGATGCTCTGCAACCAAGTGTTGCACGGCTTGCTCACCACGCTCAAAGGCATCGACTTCGAGGCGGGCCGCGAGTTCGACGTCGTCGTCGTCAGCATCTCGCCCGACGAAACGCCGCTCATGGCCCTCCGCAAACGCTCCGCGTTTCTCGCGCAATACAAGCGCGGCGATCAAGCCGGAGCGGGCGTGCACTTCCTCTGCGGCGACCAAGCGAGCATCACCAAGCTCGCCGACGAAGTCGGCTTCAAATACCGCTACGACGAGAAGATCAAGCAATATGCTCACGCCGCCGGCGTGCTCGTCGTCACTCCGGCCGGCACCACGGCCCGCTACTTTTACGGCATCGACTATTCGACCCGCGACATGCGGTTCGCCCTGATCGACGCGGCCGAAGAGAAAATCGGTTCCGCGGTCGATCAGTTTCTGATGCTTTGTTTCCACTACGACCCGACGACGGGCAAATACGGATTGGCGATCATGCGACTGTTGCGCACGGCGGGCATTGCGACCGTCTGCGGCATCGCGTTGTTCGTCACCACCATGTTGCGCCGCGAGCGTGCGGGGAGGACGCCGTGAACGACGCCGACTTACAACTATTCCCCGAAGCCGCTTCGACGATCGCCCCGCGCATCGACGCTTTGTTCTGGTTCATCACCGGAATCACGGTCGTCCTTTCGCTCGCCATCGCCGTGATGGTCGTCTTCCTGGCGATTCGCTATCGCCGCAAAAACGACGTCGACCGCACGCCCTACCTGCCCAACAAAAAGCTCGAGATGGCGTGGCTCATCGGCCCGCTGCCGATCTTGTTGGTGATCTTCTTTTGGAGCGCCCAGCTCTTTTTCGAAATCCGCCGCGCCCCGCACGATTCGATGCAGGTCGCCGTCGTCGGACGGCAATGGATGTGGAAGTTCCAGCAGCCGACTGGGCGCCGCGAGATCGACGTCCTGCACGTCCCGGTCAACCGGCCGGTGCAGCTCACGATGATCAGCCAAGACGTCATCCATAGCTTCTACGTGCCGGCGTTCCGCATCAAGCAAGACGTGCTGCCCGGCACCTATACGACCGCGTGGTTCGAGGCCGATAAGGTCGGCACCTACCACCTGTTCTGCGCCGAGTATTGCGGCACCAGCCACTCGCGCATGGTCGGCAAGATCGTCGTCATGTCGCAGGCCGACTATGAAAACTGGCTGGCCGGCGGCAAGGCGCAGGAAATGCCGGCCGTCGCCGGCGGTCGCCTCTTCGAGCAATACCGCTGCGGCTCGTGCCACATGGCGACTGAAACCCAACCGGCCCGCGCTCCGTCGCTCGCCGGTCTGTTCGGCAAACCGGTTCGCTTGGCCGACGGCCGCACGGCGACCGCCGATCAAGAATACTTGCGAGAATCCATTTTGCGTCCCAACGACAAGATCGTCGCCGGCTATCAGCCGCTGATGCCGACCTTCCAGGGACAGATCGATGAAGAGGGAGTGTTGCAGTTGATCGCCTACATCAAGTCGCTGGATCCGGCGTCGTCGACCGGAGCTCATCCGGCCGCAGGCGCGACGGGAACTGCCGCCGGAGCGGGCAGCCCGCCGCCGGCCGTCGGTCCGTCGGGAACCACGCCTTCGACCTTTGGAGGTTCCAAGCCGTGAGCCTCGCCGAACCGCCCGCCAAGCCGTCGCCCGCTCCCGAGCCCGCGCCGCAATCGTATCCCGAGCCGAACTACCTGAACGCGGCCTACACGGTCCGCTCCTGGTTGCTCACGCGCGATCACAAGCGCATCGGCATCCTCTACCTGCTCGGCATCACGTTCTTTTTCTGCATCGGCGGCGCCGCCGCCGTGCTGTTCCGCCTGGAACTCATGACGCCCGAAGGCGACATGTTCCAATCGGAAACCTACAACCGACTCTTCACGCTCCACGGCGTGATGATGATCTTCTTCTTCCTCATTCCGGCGATCCCCGCCGTGATGGGAAACTTCTTGGTTCCGCTCATGGTCGGCGCGCGCGATCTCGCGTTTCCGCTGCTCAACCTCATGAGTTGGTACCTATTCATGATCGCCGGCACGATGACCGTCTGGGTCATGCTCGCCGGCGGCGTCGATACCGGCTGGACGTTCTACACGCCGTACAGCAGCACCTACGCCAACACCTACGTCATGATGACGGCCGTGGCCGTCTTCATTAACGGCTTCTCCTCGATCCTCACCGGCCTGAACATCATCGTCACGGTGCATAAGCTCCGCGCGCCGGGCATGACTTGGTTCCGCTTGCCGCTGTTCATCTGGTCGCACTACGCCACCAGCCTCATCATCATCCTCGGCACGCCGGTCGTCGCCGTCACGATCTTGCTGGTCGGCATCGAGCGGGCCTTCAAAGTGGGCATCTTCGATCCGGCGCTCGGCGGCGATCCGATCCTGTTCCAGCATCTGTTCTGGTTCTACTCGCATCCGGCCGTGTACATCATGATCTTGCCGGCCTTCGGCGTGATCAGCGAACTCGTCGCCGCCTTCACGCGCAATCGCGTGTTCGGCTACCGCTTCGTGGCCTTCGCCAGCCTCGGCATCGCCGTGCTCGGTTTCTTGGTCTGGGGCCACCACATGTTCGTGAGCGGGCAGTCGACCTACGCGGGCTTGGTGTTCTCGATCTTGAGCCTGCTCATCGCGATTCCCTCCGCCATCAAGGTCTTCAACTGGACGGCCACGCTCTACAAGGGCCGGCTCCTGTTCGCCACGCCGCTGCTCTACGCCCTCGGCTTCCTCGGCTTGTTCACGATCGGCGGGCTCACCGGCTTGTTTCTCGCCGCCGTCGCCGTCGACGTCCACGTGCACGACACCTACTTCGTCGTCGCCCACTTTCACTACATCATGGTCGGCGGCACCGTGATGGCCTACCTCGGCGGCATCCACTACTGGTGGCCGAAGATGACCGGCAAGATGTACGCCGAGAGTTGGGCCCGCTTTTCGGCGATCCTCGTCTTCGTCGGCTTCAATCTCACCTTCTTCCCGCAGTTCATCCTCGGCTATCTCGGCATGCCGCGGCGTTATCACGTCTATCCGGAAGAATTCCAGATGCTCAACGTGATGTCGTCGGCCGGAGCGTCGATTCTCGGCGTCGGCTACCTGTTCCCGATTTGCTACCTGATCTGGTCGCTCAAGTACGGCAAGGACGCCCCTCCCAATCCTTGGGGCGCGCCGGGCCTCGAGTGGCAAACCTCGAGTCCGCCGGTCACCGAGAACTTCCGCGACATCCCGATCGTCGAGCACGAAGCCTACTACTACCCGGAAAGCGCCATCCTTCCGGAAGAACACTAAATGACGACCACAGCTCTCACACCCACCGCTCCCGAGTCGCATGCTCCGACGCAGCACGGCGGGCACGTCGACCACTTCGAATCGCCCGCCGCCCGGCGCGATGCGTGCCTCTTGGGCATGTGGGTCTTCATCGCCCAAGAAGTGATGTTCTTCGGCGGCCTGTTCACCGTCTACGCGGTCTACCGCTTCCTCTACCACGACGCCTTCGTCGCCGGCAGCCGCGACCTGAACTTGGAACTCGGCACCTTCAACACCTTCGCCCTGCTCACCAGCAGCCTCACGATGGCGTTGGCCGTGAACGCGGCCGAAAACGACGACATGAAGAAGTCGCGGCTCTTTCTCATCGTCACGGCCCTGCTCGGCACGTTGTTCCTCGTCATCAAAGCGATCGAGTACTATCACAAGTACGAACATCACGCGCTGCCGGCGTTTGACCTGCCGTGGGCCAATCACGGCGTGCACGACCAGGGCATCAAGCTCTTTATCTCCATCTACTTAGCCATGACCGGCCTGCACGCCTTGCACATGGTCATCGGCATCGGCCTGCTCGCCTATTTCATTTGGCAAGTCGGCAAGCCGCACTTTTGGAATCATCGCAGCAGTTCGATCGACGTGCTCGGTCTTTACTGGCACTTGGTCGACTTGGTCTGGATCTTCCTCTTCCCGCTGCTCTATTTGATCGACCGAAGCTGATGAGCGACAAACACGAACATTCCTCGACCAGTCCTCACGGCGACGGCCACGGCGCGCACGGCGGTCACGGCGCGAACGTTCTCAAGATCTACTACGCGGTCTACGCCGCGCTCATGGTCTTGCTCGTCGTCACGGTCGCCGTTTCCTTCAAGCACTTCGGCAATTGGAACCTGCCCATTGCGATGTCGATCGCCACGGTCAAGGCCGTGCTCGTGGTGCTCTACTTCATGCACTTGGCCGACAGCCCGCGCCTCACGTGGATCACGGCCGTGAGCGCCACGATTTGGATCGCGATTCTGATCGTCGGCATCGTCATCGAGTACGATTCGCGCCGGTTCCGCGGCGAAGATCCGCTGGCCGAAGGCTCCCCCAGCCGCACGGTGATTGAAAAGATCGAGATCCTCGAATCGGCTCCCGCGCTCCCCGACACGCACCCCCACTAACCGGCGCGTTAGTCTTCGAGCGAGCGGCGGTGTGCAAGAACGTCGGCCCGACGAATCCGCACGCATCTCAGGTGCAAGTCGATTAGGCTGGACGCAATCGTTCGCCCCGCCTCCTCCTCTCGTCGTGAGTCTTCCGATGACGATCGCTCGCCTATCGTCGTACGTTCTCGTCGCCCTCGCTTTGCTCGCCGCCGTCCGCTCGGCGTCGGCTCTCGATCGCTTGCCGTACAACCATCCGGGCCTCGCCGTCGATCTCGGCGTCGGCCTCTGGGCCTGGCCGGTCCCCTGCGACGCCGACGGCGACGGCGACTACGACCTGGTCGTCTCCTGTCCGGACAAGCCGTCGAACGGCATCTGGCTCTTTGAGAACGCGACGGGCGACACGGCGAAGAACAAGTTCCCCGTCTTCAAACCGGGCAAGTGGCTCAGCCGCACCACGCACTACGTGCTCCCCAGCTACACCGACGCCGGAATGCGCGTCCTCACGCCCGGCGCGGAATACCCGAACTTCCTTAAGACCGGGCTCGATGAAAAGGTCGCGCTCGGCGTGTCGAGCAAGTTCTACAAGCCGGTCGGGCCCGCGCTGAAAGGTCCGCGTCTGCGCCACAACGAATGGCGCTACGCCGATTACGACGGCGACGGCGCGCTCGACCTCGTCGTCGGTATCGAAGATTGGAGCTACTACGGTTGGGACGACGCCTGGGACGCCGAGGGCAAGTGGACGATGGGCCCGCTGCACGGCTTCGTCCTGCTGCTGCGCAACACCGGCACGACGAAGGAACCGAAGTACGACAAGCCGAAGAAAGTGAAGGCCGAGGGTAAGCCGGTCGACGTCTTCGGCGCACCGACGCCTAACTTCGCCGACTTCGACGGCGACGGCGACCTCGACCTGTTATGCGGTGAATTCCTCGACGGCTTCACTTACTTTGAAAACACGGGCACGCGCACCAAGCCCGAATATGCCGCGGGGCAGGGGGTTCAAACTCCCGACGGCAAGCGTCTCGCTATGGATTTGGAAATGATCGTGCCGATCGCCTTCGACTGGGATCGCGACGGCGACTTGGATCTCGTCGTCGGCGACGAAGACGGCCGAGTGGCGCTCGTCGAAAACACGAGCAAGTTCGGCGCGCAGCACGCGCCGCTGTTCCTCGAACCGCGCTACTTCCAACAAGAAGCCGAAACCTTGAAGTGCGGCGCTCTCGCCACGCCGGTCGGCTGCGATTGGGACGGCGACGGCGACGTGGACATCGTCAGCGGCAACACGGCCGGCTACATCGAGCTGTTTGAAAACCTCTCCGGCCCCAAGGTCGCGCAGCCGAAGTGGGCCGCGCCCCGGCGTTTGGAAGCGGGCGGCAAGACGTTCCGCGTTCTCGCCGGAGCCAACGGCAGCATTCAAGGGCCGGCGGAAGCCAAGTGGGGCTACACGACGCTGAACGTCGCCGATTGGGACGGCGACGGGCTGCAAGACGTCGTCTTCAATTCCATCTGGGGAAAAGTCGAATGGCTCCGCAACGAAGGCGGTAAGAGCGCACCGAAGCTCGCCGCGCCGCAACCGATCGAAGTCGAATGGCCAGGACCGGCGCCGAAGCCGGCTTGGACCTGGTGGAACCCGCAGGGGAAGCAACTGGTCACCCAATGGCGCACGACGCCCGTCGTCTACGACTTCACCGGCGACGGACTGCTTGATCTCGCCATGCTCGACGTCGAAGGCTATTTCGCCCTCTTCGAACGAGCGAAGCAAGGCGACAAGCTCGTGTTGCTGCCGCCGCGGCGGGCCTTCTTCGACGAGCAAGGCCGGCCGCTACGCTTGAACGGGGGCACGGCGGGCAAGAGCGGCCGCCGCAAACTTTGCGCCGCCGACTGGGACGGCGACGGCCGCGTCGACTTGTTGCTCAACTCGGCCAACGCCGACTTCCTTCGCCAAGTCGATCGATCGAGCGACTCGGCCGGCAAACCGGTCTGGACGTTCAAGCACGAAGGGGCGCTGGCCGAGCGCAACATCGAAGGACACGACGTCAGCCCCGCGGTCGTCGATTTCGACGGCGACGGAGTGCCCGACTTTTTAGGCGGCGCGGAAGACGGCCGCTTCTACTTCCTGGCCAATCCCCGCGCGAAGTAGCGAAGGGGCCTCGCGGTACCGTCTGCCGATTACTTGCCCTTTAGCTCCGCCGTGTGCAGCGCCTCGTGCTTCGGTCCGCCGCGCGGGCCGCCGCGTAAGTCGCTCGCGAACAGCGTCACGTCGCACACGTCGGTCACGCCGCCGTGGAAGTCGCCGAGTTGTTCCAGTTCGGCGGCAAGCGCTTCGTAGACGTCCGGCTCGTTCTCTTTCATTCGGCCGATCGTCAGATGCGGGCGAAACAATCGATCTTCCTTGCGGTAGCCGAGCGGCGTGAGGCACGAGTCGATCTCGTTGTACAGCTCCGTGATTTCCTCGGCCCCGCGTCGAACGCCCATCCAGAGCGTGCGCGGGTTCTCCAAATTGGGAAACGCTCCGACGCCGCCGGTCTCCATATCGAACGGCGGCACGACCATCGCCGCGTCGTCGAGCGCCGAGCAGAGCTCCGGCAGATGCATCTCGTCGACGTCGCCGAGAAATTTGAGCGTCAGGTGCATGTTCGCGGAGTCGACCCATTTGGCCCGCACGCCGGTGGCCGACAATCGCTCAATGAGCTTCTTGGCATGCATGGTGACGACAGGAGCCAGTTCGACGGCGATGAACAAACGAAGACGGCGCGACATACGACCTCAACGGACGGAAAGCAAAACGCTCATCATATCAGCCGGCGGGCATGTGCGGGCCGCCCTTGAGTTTCGGCCTGAGGGAATTCACAATGGCGACGCAAGTTTTTCGCTCTCAAAACCTGAACTCATAGCAAATTCAAGGTCTCCGTCATGCAGCGTCGTTCTTGGTTTTCGTCGGCACTCCTTGTCGCCGCTTACGTGCAAACCGTCTCCGCCGCCGCACCGTCGGGCGTCGGTCTTCCGGCCGGCGAATGGCCGCAATGGCGCGGGCCGAATCGCGACGCCGTCTCGACCGAAACCGGCCTCTTGCAAGCCTGGCCGGACGCCGGCCCGAAGCTCGCTTGGAAGGCGACCGGCCTCGGCGGCGGGTTCGCAAGCGTCGCGATCGCCGACGGCCGCATTTTCACGATGGGCGACATTTTGCCGCCCTCGGCCGACGCCAAGACCGACGCAAAAGGCAAAAAGAAGAGCGGCCCTTCGACCGGCCAACAATACATCTTCGCACTCTCGGCGGACGACGGCAAACATCTCTGGCGGACGCCGATCGGTCCGTCGTTCGAAGAGACCGGCTATCACGGCTCGCGCTGCACGCCCACCGTCGACGGCGACCGCGTTTACGCGCTCGGCACCAACGGCGACTTCCTCTGCTGCGAAGCGGCGACCGGCAAGGTGCTCTGGAGCAAGAACTTCAAGACCGATTTCGGCGGCAAGATGATGTCGGGCTGGGCTTACAGCGAGTCGCCGCTGATCGACGGCGACAAGGTCGTCGTCACTCCCGGCGGCGACGAAGCGGGCATCGTCGCGCTCGACAAGCTCTCGGGAAAGGAAATCTGGCGCAGCAAGCTCGCGGTCGAAGGTGAAAACGGCAAGGACGGCGCGGGCTACGCGTCGCTCGTCATTTCCAACGGCGCCGGCGTGAAGCAATACGTGACGATCGTCGGTCGCGGCTGCGTCGGCGTCGACGCCGAGACCGGGAAGTTCCTCTGGAGCTACAACAAGATCGCCAACCCCACGGCCAACATTCCGACGCCGATCGTCCGCGACGACTACGTGTTTTGCACGACCGGCTACGGCGGCGGCGGCGCGGCGCTCTTGAAGCTCAAGAAAACGGCCGACGGCGTCGCGGCCGACGAGGTCTGGTACACGGGCGCGAAGGACTTCCAAAATCATCACGGCGGCGTCGTGCTGCTCGGCGACTATTTGTACTGCGGCAACGGCCACAACAAGGGCTTCCCGATTTGCGTGGAGTTCCTGACCGGCAAGACCGTCTGGGACGGCGGCCGCGGCGAAGGTTCCGGCAGCGCAGCGGTCGTCTACGCCGACGGCCAACTCTACTTCCGCTATCAAGACGGCAAGGTCGTGCTCATCGAAGCGTCGCCGGCCGGCTACAAAGTGAACGGCACGTTCCAAATTCCCGACTGCGAAAACCCGAGCTGGCCGCATCCGGTCGTCGCCGGCGGGAAGCTCTATTTGCGCGAGCAAGACAACTTGTTCGTGTACGACGTGAAGAAATAGCCGCGGGGCGTTTGGCACTGGGCGCTAGCCATTCATGGACCTTGAACTCAGAGACCATACCGCCGTCGTGACCGGCGGCGCGAGCGGAATCGGGTTGGCCGTCGCTCGCGGATTCGCCGCCGAAGGCTGCCGCGTCGCGCTGTGGGATGTCGCGTCGTCGGTCGATGATCAGGCAAATCGCCTGGCTGACGAGTTCGGCGTGCGCACGCTCGGCCGCGTCGTCGACGTGACGAAGATCGCTACGATCGCCGCCGCGCTCGCCGCGACGGAAGTCGAACTCGGTCCGGTCGATCACCTGGTCCATGCCGCGGCGATCGGCTCCGGCAAATTCGGCTTTCCGTTCACCAATCTCACGCCGGCCGATTGGCCGCGCGTGCTCGAAGTGAACGTCATGGGCATGACGAACGTCGCCCACACGGTCGCCCCGCGCCTCATCGAGCGGCGTCGCGGCACGCTGGCGTTCATCGCCTCGGTCGCCGGCCAAATCGGCTCGCAGACCGATCCGCCTTATAGCGCGGCCAAAGCGGCGAACATCAACTTCGCGCAATGCCTGGCGAAAGACCTCGCGCCGCACGGCGTGCGCGTGAACACCGTTTGCCCGGGCATGGTGCAAACGCCGCTTAATCGGGGCGTGTGGCAAGCCTGGCACGACGCCCAACCGGCCGACAAGCGCCGCAGCTACGAGGATTGGGCGGGCGACAAGATTCGCAACGTCGTCCCGCTCGGCCGCTGGCAAAAGCCGGAAAATGTCGCCGACATGGTCGTCTTCCTCTCCAGCTCTCGCGCGAGCGAAGTCACCGGCCAAACGATCAACGTCGACGGCGGCTTCGTCATGCACTGGTAGCCGCGGCACGCACGAACGGAAGATTCACAACGGAGAATCGAGAGTTTCCGGAGAATACAAGCCGGCGAGCGCGCGACAATCGTCGGACTCAACTCCGACCTCCGAGTTCTCCGGGATCTCCGTTGTGAATTCTTCAACCGGCGAGGGAGGCTCGGCAGGCTATTCCCGGGCCGACGATAGATCCGCCAGCGTTTGTCGCACCGCGGTCCGCGCGTCGGCCGTTTCGCTCGTCCGCTGCGCGGCGATCCACTGTGTGCGGTAATACTCGCGCTCTTTGCGCCGCTCTCCCTTGCTCCGCAGCGGGCCGAGCAGCTTCTGCTTGAGTTTCTTTTGCCACGGCTCGGCCGCTTCCAAGGCCTGCAAGCGTCGCTTGAAGGCGGCGGTGAATTTGCCGAAGCTCTCGGCAAACCACGTCGGCACGGGCGCTTTACAGCCGATCGCAAACACCGTGTGGGGGAAACTGTCGACCCCTTGCCAACCGATCGCCGTGGCGCCGAGCGGCGCGAGCAAACCCTGCAAACAGCTCGGCGTAAGCCGCCAATAGTCGTCGGGGTAGCCGTGCAAATAGAAGTTGAACGGCGTGCTGATCAAGACGATGCCGCCCGGCTTCAACACGCGTATCAATTCATCGGCCGCCTTGCGCACTTCGAACACATGCTCGAGCGTTTCGACGCAGATCACCGTCGGCACGCTGTCGCCGGCAATCGTCAACTTGCCGAGGTCTTCGATGCGATCCACTCCCGGACCTTCGCGCATGTCGCAGCCCACGTAGCGCCGCCCCGGAAACAGCGGCCGCAAGTTGCCGATGCGTTCCTGCCCGCCGACGATGTACGAGCCGAACTCGAACACCGGCCCGGCGAGCGGAAAGCTCTCGGCCGCGGCGGCCACGAAGGCATGAATGTTATCGCGCATGGATCAAAGTCTCCCGTCCGGCGGTCTGCAGATTCAACAGCGGTTGTGAGCGTGCGAAAACGAGGACGTCGCGATGCGGCCGGTTGCGCGGATCGGCGAACGTCGCCGCGGCTGCGGTCGCGTCGCCCAGCACCGTGCGCAACGAGCGGCCGCGCGGACTCTCCGCCTCCAGGTCGGCCCGCTCGACGACGACGTAGGCCAGTTCGCGATCGGCCAGCGCTCGCTCGGCCGAATCGAAGCGATACGTGGTCCGGCCTGATTCGAGCGCGGTGAACCCTTGCTGATCGAGCACCCGTCCCGGCCCGGCGGCCGGCGAGTCGAGCCACTCGATGGCCCGCCGATGCGCCAACTGCGATTCATGCAGCGGCCGCGCGGTCACGGCGACGCAACCGACCGCGATCAGAGCGGCGAAGGCTCCGGCGACGCCGCGGGCCGAAATTCCGCGCGCCCTCACGGCCGTCGTCGCGATTCCCGCAAGCGTCGTCATTCCCAGCGCCGCATACGGCAGCAGGCCGACGACCGCGCCGAGCACGTGCCGCGTCGAGAGATACCCGCCTCGCCAGGCGAACACGAACACCAAAGCCATGTGAACCGCTACGAACTCGCCGAGCCAAACCGCGGCAGGTCTGCGCGTCCGCTTCGCGAGCGTCCACGCTCCGGCGACGGCGAACGGCAACACGATGAGTCCGCCGGCTTGTCCGAACTCGCGAACAAACTCCCCGCCGGTCGCGACGAATCCGTGAAACCGAGTACTCCGCGTCCGATCTTTGTGCCCGAACACGAGCGGTTCGCCCGCGGCGTCGCGTAACGGTTGTTCCGGGCCGGCGACGGCCGACGTCGGCGCAGGGTTGAGCGGCACGTCTTCCGTCGGCGCGCCGCCGCCGCGCACGCGCCAAGCAATCTCCGCCGGCGAGATCAGACCGGCCGACACATAGGGAATGACGCAGAGCAGCAACCCGCCGCCGAGCGGCAAGAGCAGGGGAGCGGCGGGGAATTCGGAAAGCGAAACGCGGGCCGTGCCACGGCGGCGGAACAGAGTTCGGATCGCAGCCCAAAACATGAGCGCCACGACGACCGCCGCCGCTTCGGCGCGCACCAGCAAAGCGGCCCCGAGCAGCGAGCCGGTAAGCCACCACATGAGCGAGGCGTCGGCGAATTCGTCCTCGGCGTCGAGCGCCGCAACCGCGGCCCACAGCGCCCAGCCGACGAGCATCAAGTGAAGGCTGTCGCTCACGCCGTCGGCGCCGAGCCGCGTGAATTCCGGCAGCAGGCAAACCAGCAATCCGGCGAGCAACCCGCAATCGGGGCCGAACAACCGCCGGGCAAGTAGAAACACGGGGACGACGCAGCCCACGGCCGCCGCGGCCGCGGCCAGTTGCGCCGCCGGGCCCCATTGATTTTCGGCGAGTAGTCCTAGGCGGCCGCCGGCGCGATGCACGGCGCACACCCAAGCGGGGAAAAGCGGCTGCACCGGTTCGGCTCGCACCGCGGCCGAAATACCTTCGCGATCGATTCGCTGGGCGACGCTCACGAAGTCGACGGCGTCTTGCGCCGGCAGCACCGCGCGCGACACGCAGCGATACTGCTGCACGCAGGCGACGGCGATCAACAGCGGCAGTGCGATACGAGCGGAATACATGGTGCGATGAGCGGTCCTTTGAGGCCGCCGCAAACGGCGACGCCCCGGTGAAGAGTCGGCCGGCGTGCCGGCAGCGTAGGCTGCGCCGCCGGCCGTGGTCAACGGCGAAAATTGGCCGCCCCCCGATCGCCGCCGGCACTGCTTGCGAAATTGGGAGGGCGGAGGAGTTCCCGTCGAGATTCCGCGCGCGGAAATGCCGAGATTACCTAGACACGGATCAGGGATGGTCCCTTCGATCACGACGACGTCGAATGAGCGCGCTTTCATAGGCCTGCGTGTAAGGGCGGATTGCGCACGGGCGCGGCGAACATCACGCCGCGACAAGCAGAACCATGCTGGGAAACGGCCGAGCGGACGACCGTCGCCGACGCGTGTTGACTGAAGAGCTGATCGGGGGGAAGGCCTCCGCCGAGTCGGCCGACGTCGAAGCCGCTGCGCGCCAAGTCTCCGGCTCCCCGTCTCGCAATCGCTACGGAGATTCGGCGCGCATGAAACGCCAACCGCGGATCGTCGACTTGTTGCCTCGCAGCTACGGCGTCTTGGCCGCTTTGGCCTTCGCCGGCGTCGCGCTCGTCGGCGCGCTCGAAGCCGGACACTACTATCTGCCGCAACTCGTTCGCTTCTCCGCCTCCGGCCGTGTTCCGGCGCTCGAACTCGCCGGCGAACAAAGCCTGGCGACTTGGCTGACGACGACGTTCTTCAGCTTCGCCGCCGCCGCGGCCGCGGTGATCTACTCCGTGCGCAAACATCGCGCCGACGACTACCACGGCCGCTACCGCATCTGGTTCGCCGCGGCCGTCGCCTGCTTCTATCTCGGCGTCGACGTCTCGGCCAACTTACACGAAACGATTCGCGATCTGGCGATCGGCCTCAGTCGTCAACACGGCTTCGGCGCGGGCTCCATCTGGTGGATCGGGATCTACAGTTTGGCGTTGGGAGCGGTCGCGGTTCGCCTGTTGCTCGACTTACGAGAGTGCCGCACGTCGACCACGCTCTTTTCGTTCACGCTGCTCACCGCCGTCGCCGGCTTGCTCTTGGTGCTCAACGGCGAACTCCGTTGGCTCGCGCCGCCGCCGGGCATCGACATGCTCATGATCGAGCAGGGCCTCGTCATGTCGGCCGGCTTGCTGCTCCTCGGTTCGCTGCTCGTGCACGGCCGCTACGTCGTGCTGGAAGCCGAAGGGGAAATCACGCCTCGCCCGGCGAAGGCCAAGAAGGAAAAGCCGGCCAAGGCCGAACGGACGACGAAAGTCGCGAAGGCCGCGGGCAAAGCTGAAGACGATGACGAACCGCAAGAGAAGCGTTCGCTCTTCGGCTTCTTCAAGCGGACCAAGATCGACCCGCCGCACACGGCCGTGGCCGCTCCGGCGCGCAAGACGACCGATCTGCAAACCGCAACCAAGTCGTCGAACCAAGTCCCGTCGTCGGCGTTCGAGGAAGTCGAACGAGAGACGGAACGACGCCCCGCCAAGGTCAACAAAGTGCGGGCCGACTTCAGCGACCTGGACGACGAAGACGACGACGATCACGATCATCGAAAACTGAGCAAAGCCCAGCGTAAGGCGCTCCGCCGCAACAAGGAAATGGAACGTCGCGGCTACGAGGATTAAACCCGAAGAAAGGGGCGGCAAGACAAGCACGGCAGGAGAAAAGCCGGGCCGCGTCCCGACCTTCCCCCCTCCCCCCTCCGCCTTCGCCCCTTTAAGCTAAGCGTTTTCTCGCTTCGCCTCTCGGCCCCACTCGCTCATGGTCCGCACTCGCTTCGCTCCCAGCCCGACCGGTTATTTGCACATCGGCGGGGTTCGCACCGCGCTGTTCAATTGGCTCTTCTCGCGTCGCCACGGCGGGCAGTTTTTGCTGCGTATCGACGACACGGATCAGCAGCGCAACGTCGAGGCCGCGCTCGCGCCGATCTTGCACGGCTTCCGCTGGCTCGGAATCGACTGGAACGAAGGCCCCGAAGTCGGCGGCCCGCACGCGCCGTATTTCCAATCGCAGCGCGCCGCGCGCTATCAAGACGCCGCCGCGAAGCTCTTGGCTTCCGGTCACGCCTATCGCGACTACGCCACGACCGAGGAAATCGCCGCCGAGCGGGCTCAGGCCGAAGCCGAGAAGCGAGCGTTCGTCTACAGCCGCACCTGGATGGCCGAAACCGACGCGCAGGCCAAGTCGTTCGAAGCGCAAGGCCGGCAAGGCGTCGTGAGGTTGAAGATGCCGCGCGAAGGGACTTTGCGCATCCCCGATCTCGTGCGCGGCGACGTCGATTTCGATTGGGCTCGCGAGCAAGATCATGTGATCCAGCGCGCCGACGGCACTTGCCTCTACCACTTGGCCAGCGTGGTCGACGACTTCGATTTTGAAATCTCGCACGTCATCCGCGCGGAAGAGCATTTGTCGAACACGCCGCGCCAGGTGTTCATCGCCCAATCGCTCGGCTATCCGCTGCCGGAGTATGCCCACTTGCCGTATGTGGCGGAGCCGGGGAGCAAGAACAAGCTCAGCAAACGGAAGATTGCGCAGTATCTCAAGAACCCAGACTTCAAAACGCTCTACGATCACGGCCACGCGATCGCGCAAGCGATGGGCCTCACCACCGGGGCCGACACGTTCAATCCGGTGATCGTCGACTTCTACGAGCAGGTGGGTTACTTGCCGGATGCCATCATCAACTACTTGGTGCTCCTCGGCTGGTCGCTCGACGACAAGACGGAGATGCTCACGCGCGAGGAGATGATCGCCAACTTCTCGCTCGAGCGCGTGACGAAAGCGCCGGCGAGCTTCGACCCGAAAAAGCTCTGGGCGTTTCAAGATCGCTACATGCAGCAGGTTCCAACAAAGCAGAAGGTGCCAAAGGTGATCCCCTATCTGCAGAAGGCCGGCATCTTGACCGACCCGGTGCCGTGCGATGCCGGTCCGGCGCTGGCCAAAATCATCGACGCGGCGGGGAATCGCATCAAAACATTCGGCGACATTTTGAATTACACGGAGTTCTTCACGGCCGCCGAAAAACTCGCGTACGACGAGAAGGCGTTTGACAAGGCGGTCAAGGCGGCGGGCGCGGTCGAATTGCTCACGGCCTTTCGCACGCAAGTCGGCGAAGTGCAAACGTTTGAGCCTGAGCCGCTGGAAGCCTTTACGCAGCAGTTCATCGCCGCGCAAGGGAAGAAGATCGGCGAGTTGGTCCACCCGCTCCGTGTGGCGCTGACGGGGAAGGGGGTCGGCCTGGGCCTCTTCGACACGCTGGCGATCCTAGGCCGAGAGCGGTCGTTGAAGCGAATTGCCCTAGCGGTGGAACGAGCGAATTCCAAATAATTGAACTACGGTGACATCGAGGCTCCGAGCACTATCAGGGGTCTCTTCTGCGATTCTGGGTCACTGTGGTGAGCAACGGATTATGAAACTATGAGCACGGAAGAAGCGCGGCCGCAGTCGGTCGATTTTATTCGCACGATCATCAACGAAGACAACGCCTCGGGCAAACACGGCGGCCGCGTGCATACGCGCTTTCCGCCGGAGCCGAACGGCTACTTGCATATCGGCCATGCCAAAAGCATTTGCCTGAACTTCGGCATCGCCAAGGAATACGGCGGCAAGTGCAACTTGCGGTTCGACGACACGAACCCGGCGAAGGAAGAGCAAGAGTACGTCGACTCGATCATGGAAGACGTCCGCTGGCTCGGCTTCGAGTGGGACGAGTTGCACTACGCCTCCGATTACTTCGACCAACTCTACGACTGGGCCGTGCAACTCATCAAAGAGGGCAAGGCGTATGTGTGCGACCTCACGGGCGATCAAGTGCGCGAGACCCGCGGCACGCTTAGCGAGCCGGGCAAGAACAGCCCGTATCGCGATCGCACTCCGGCGGAAAATCTGGAACTGTTCGAGCAAATGAAGGCGGGCAAGTTTCCCGACGGCACGCGCACCCTCCGCGCCAAGATCGATATGGCCTCGCCGAATTTCAATCTGCGCGATCCGGTGATGTACCGCATCTTGCACGCCGAGCATCATCGCACCGGCGACAAGTGGTGCATCTATCCGATGTACGACTGGACGCACGGCCAAAGCGATTCGCTCGAACGAATCACGCACTCGATCTGCACGCTGGAATTCGAGAATCACCGCCCGCTCTACGATTGGTACGTGAAAGCGCTCGGCATCTTTCATCCGCAGCAAATCGAATTCGCGCGGCTGAACCTCACCTACACGGTGATGAGCAAGCGCAAGCTGCTGGAGCTTGTGCGCGACAAGCACGTGAGCGGCTGGGACGATCCGCGGATGCCGACGATCGCGGGCATCCGCCGGCGCGGCTACACGCCGGAAGCCATGCGGGCCTTCTGCGCCGAAATCGGCGTGTCGAAGTACGACGGCGTCATCGAACGGAACGTGCTCGAAAACGCCGTGCGGGCCGACTTGAACAAGCGGGCCGCGCGCGTCATGGCCGTGCTGAACCCGCTCAAGATCGTCATCACGAACTATCCGGAGGGCCAAGTCGAAATGCTCGACGCGGTGAACAATCCGGAAGACCCCGCGGCCGGCACGCGGCAAGTGCCGTTCTCGCGCGAGCTCTATGTCGAGCAAGACGATTTCCGCGAAGTGCCGCCGAAGAAATACTACCGCCTCGCGCCGGGCCAAGAAGTGCGGCTCCGGTGGGGCTACTTGGTGCGCTGCACCGACGTCGTGAAAGATCCGGCGACGGGGGAAGTCAAAGAGGTGCATTGCACGTACGACCCGGCGACGCGCGGCGGCAACGCCCCCGACGGCCGCAAGGTGCAGGGGACGATCCATTGGGTGTCGGTTGCGCACGCGCTCACGGCCGAGGTGCGGCTCTACGATCACCTCTTCAAAGTGCCGGCCCCGGAAGACGTGCCGCCCGGCGGCGACTATAAGCAGAACATTAACCCGGATTCGCTCGTCACGCTGACAAACTGTAAACTCGAACCGAGCTTGGCCCAGGCCGAGCCGGGCACGCGCGTGCAGTTCGAACGCACCGGCTACTTCTGCGTCGACACGGTCGACTCAAAACCCGGCAAGCCGGTCTTCAACCGCACGGTGTCGCTCCGCGACAGCTGGACGAAGATCGAGAAGAAGGGCTAGACCGAGCGGACCGCTTGCAACGGCGGAGGAATTCACAACGGAGAACCGGGAGGACACGGAGACGAATAGCTTCTTCGATCCGGGCACTCCGCAAATTCCGTTGGGAATTCGAATTAGTCCGCGTTTAGGTCGTCCAATAGTTTGCGCGGCACGCCGATATCGACGACGTGCAACTCGCCGACGTATGGCCGCGCTTCCGGCATGAGGAAGCCCGGCTTCTGGGCGACGAACGTGATCGTGTGCGCGGCGCGGATCGTGTGTCGGCTCGCGAGGCCCGTGTCGCAGTCGAGCCCGCTGGGAAGATCGAGGGCGACGACCGGCTTGCCGGAGGCGTTGATCGAGTCGATGACCCGATCAAACGGCGGTCGCGGGTCCCCCTTGATGCCAGTACCGTGCAAGGCATCGATAATCAGCGAAACCTCGCGAAATAGGGCCGCTAAGTCGCTCGGAGCGAACTCTCGCGTAGAGGCTCCGATCGAGAGTCCGCCGCGGCGGGCGATCTCGTAGTTGGCCGCGGCGTCGCCGGCGAGCGTAGCCGGATCGCAAAACAACGCGATCCGCACCGGCAACCCGGCGTTATCCAGGTGGCGAGCGACGACGAAGCCGTCGCCGCCGTTGTTCCCCTTTCCGCAGGCGACGACGATCGGGCCGGCCGGGGAGGGGAGGGCGCGATACAGCCGGGCGATGATCTCCGCAGCGCCGCGGCCGGCGTTTTCCATGAGCACGAGGCCGGTCATGCCGTAACGCTCGACCGCGAGCCGGTCGACGCGGCGGGATTGTTCGCGGTTGAGCGTGAGATCGTCGGGCATGTATAATTCCACGAAGGAAGAACTTGGCTCTTCGATTCAACAATCAGTCATTCAGCACTCAGCATTTCCTCCTATGCCCCTTTACGAATATCACTGCGAAGCTTGCGATGCAAACGTCGAGGTTCTGGTTCGCAATTCGGCCGAGAAGCCGGAGTGTCCCGAGTGCGCGAGCGCGAAGCTGACGAAGCTTTTGAGCGTGCCGGCCGGACACGTCGCCGGCGGATCATCGGCGAGCGCCTTGCCGATGATGCCCCCGGGCGGCTGCGGCAAGCCGCAATGCGGCATGGGGGGATGCGAGAGCAGGCGCTAGGCGTCGGGCGCTAGGCGTCGGGCGCTAGGCGCTAGTTGGAATAGAAAAACGGGCGGTGCGAACCAGTGTTCGCATCGCCCGTTCTGTTTTCCGTCTGAACTAGCGCCTAGCGCCCGACGCCTAGCGCCTAACCTGTTCCCCTAAGGGAACAGGTAGATCACTCCCGCCGTGGCCGCGGCTTGAGCCGCGATGCCGTTGGCGTTGATCGGGATACCCGGCAGGATGTACGGAGCGCAGCTGCCCGGTCGGTAGTAGCCCAACGCGTACTGGCATTCCCACGGCGGATTGACGCCCATCTTGTACGGAAGCACCGGCAAGGTCGCGAAGAAGTGCGCACCGCTGACGATCGGCTGCGAGAACGGTCCGGTCGAATGGCCGTAGCGTTCAAGCGCTTCTTCGTCGAAGTAGAGCGGCTTGTGGCAGAGCCCGGAAGCCTTCCACATATAGCACGTCATCGGCCAAGCGCGATTCTGAGGCGAGATCACGCTCTCGTCAAAGTAGCATTCTTTCGGCAGTTCACCTTGCGAGGCGGCGATGTTGTTCGTGATCTTGTTGATGGCCTTCAGATCGCTCAACTGCGGGCAGGGCTCTTGCTGAAAGATGCCCCCGGCGTTGGCGATTTGATCGCTGGAACTCGGCAACGGCGGAAACTGGCTGCCGCCGCTCGGGGCCGGCGTAACCGGAGCAGGCGTCGGCGCAACTGTCGGCGTGCGCGGCTCGGTGAGCAGGCGCGGCGCGGCGCTCGGCGTCGTCGGTTGCGCCGGTGCGGCGTCGCCGAACGGATCGTCGAGCGCACTGTTTGCGCCCGACTTCGCTTGCACCTGCACGACGGCCGAATCGCGCATGACTTTGGCCGTGGAGTATTCGGCCGAGATCTCGTCGGCCGTGGGGAGCGGCTTGGCCGCGTCGTCGGTCGAGAGCAACTCGGGCGACGCGTCACGGTCGGCCGTGCGAATCGGCTGGGAAGTCCGGCTCCCCGCCGCACGCCACTTGACCGTGGCTCCCGTCGACTTACGGAAGCCGCTCGAAGAAAGCTCAGCCCCGCGAGCCGTCGTCGGCGTGAGCGAAGCGAGCAGAATCGAAAGCGGAACCAAGGCGGCTCCGCAAAGAAGGACGAAACTCATACGGCGTCGTCGGGCCGCGTCGACCTGCTCGGCCGACGTCGGCGCGCGACTAACCGCCGTCGCCGCCGGCGCGCTCCGTGCTATAGTTCGGCGATTCTTGCGTGATCGCAATGTCATGTGGATGGCTCTCCCGAACGCTGGCTGCTGAAACTTGGATGAACCGCGCCGTCGTGCGCAGCTCTTCGATGTTCTTGGCTCCGACGTAACCCATGCCGGCCCGCAGGCCGCCCGTGAGTTGGTACACGAACCCGGACAAGTGACCCTTATAAGGCACGCGGCCTTCGACCCCTTCAGGCACGAATTTGCCGGTCCCTTTTTCCGTGTTGGCTTGGCGGTAGCGCTCGCTGGAGCCCTTCACCATGGCGCCGAGCGAACCCATCCCGCGATACTGCTTGAACGTTCGACCTTGGAAGAGAATCGTGTCGCCCGGGCTTTCCTCCAAGCCGGCGAACAGCCCGCCGATCATGCAGCTGTAGGCGCCGGCGGCGATCGCCTTGGTGATGTCTCCCGAGTAACGAATCCCTCCGTCGGCGATGATTGGAACGCCGGCCGATTTCGCGGCTTGCGCGGCCCGATGAATCGCGGTGATTTGCGGAACGCCCACGCCCGAGATGACGCGCGTCGTGCAGATCGAACCGGGCCCGATGCCGACTTTCACGGCGTCGGCTCCGGCCTTCACCAGGTCGAGAGCGCCTTCCTCGGTCGCGACATTGCCGGCAACGACGTCAATGTCGAACTTCTGCTTGATCGCGCGGATCGTGTCCAACACGTTCGACGAGTGCCCGTGGGCGCTGTCGACCACGAGAACGTCGACTCCTTTCGCAATCAGACTGGCCACACGCTCCAATTCGTGAACGCCGACGGCCGCCCCGACCCTCAACCTGCCGAGCGAATCTTTGCAGGCATTGGGGAAACGGCGCAGTTTATCGATGTCTTTGATGGTTATGAGGCCGGTCAGTTTGTAATTTTCGTCAACCAGCAAAAGTTTCTCGACCTTATTTACCATCAAAATCTTTTCAGCTTGCTCAAGCGTTACGGTCCCCGTCGCCGTCACAAGTTGAGATTTGCTCATCACGTTGGCGATAGGCGTTTCGTCGTTCTCCAAGAAGCGCAAATCGCGGCGGGTAAGAATGCCGACCAGCTTGCCGCTCGGCTCCGTGATCGGCACGCCCGACACGTTGAACTGCGCCATCACCTCCCGGGCCCGACGCACCGTGTCGGTCGGCGGCAGCGTGACCGGATCGACGATGATGCCGTTGGCCGAGCGCTTCA
>JAEUIN010000075.1 GCA_016793115.1 Planctomycetaceae bacterium | reverse complement strand
GAATCGATCAAAGATCGCGAACTGGTTAAAGAAGGGGGTGCGGTGGCCACGGCTGGGCTTTCGGCCGAGGAGAGCCGGGCCAAGATCCGTTCGATCGTAGAACGACGCTACACGCTGCCGGCGACGTCGTACCTGCCCATGCCGGGCACGGCGGCCGCACCAAAGGCTTGAAAACAAGACGTTTGAACGACCCCCCCGCCCAGCGCACCACCCGGGCGGCTCGCTGCGAGTCGCGATGTCTGTAGAGGCTCGCAGCGAACAGCCGGCCGAGCGACGGATAGTGGGCGGATTACTTAGCTTCGGTGTCGGAAGGGGTCGAGGTGGCGCCGCCGTACGACGGCGGATCGCTGGCCGGAAACGATTCCCAGGCCGCCTCATCGACCGGGTTTTGCGCGACCACCTGGTCCGGCTTGGCCTTCCCCTCTTGGTGCTTTCGGGCTTCGCCGGCGACGCTCGGAGCTCCGTCGGCCCGCGGCCGCCGTTCCTCGCCGAGAACCGCCCGTTCCCGCTCGGGGCGAGCATAGGGATCGAGCGCGGCGATCTCGGCATTGCCGGGGATGATCTCTTTCTTCGTCGCCGCCTGATCGGCGGACTGTTTTTGACGTTGAGCCATGACGAACTCCTTCATGATTGAGCTACGTTGATCGGAACCTGACGGATTAAGGATTAGTGTCCGCGGCGTTTGCGAGTTGCCGCAGCCTTTTTTGCGGAGGCGGAACGGGCCGCGGCGGGGCGTGCGGCCGACGCCTTGCCGCCCAGTTTGCCGCCCTTCTTGGCAGGGCCTTTGTTCGTCGCTTTGCCACGACCGGAACCGCTCTTCTTACCGCCGCCGGTCATCTTGTTGACCGTGGCCCAAGCGCGCCGTTCCGATTCCCCCTCGCTCAAGCCGCGTTTCTCGTACCCCTGCTCGATATGCTCCGCCTGACGTTTCTGTTTCTCGCTGTAACTCGATTTATCGCCGCGCGGCATAAGTCACCTTTGACGAATGGTTCGCCGTAAAAAAAAAGAGGAATCGCCTCCGCACCGGCTCCCGCAAGTCGACGACTGCGAGCGCCCACGGCACGACGGCGATTCCTCCGCACTGTGAAACAACATCCTTCTGGCTTGGTCGCTCTACACGACTGGTCCGCCGCGGCGGCCCATGATGAGGCTGATGACGAAGAACACCAAGAACAAGAAGAACACGATCTTCGCGATGCCTGCGGCCGTACCGGCGACGCCGCCGAATCCAAGTGCCGCGGCGATCAACGCGATCACCAGAAATGTGAGAGCCCAAGACAACATGGCAATACCCTTTCCAATGAGTTTCGATTAACGAAATCGCTCGGCGGTGGGCTGCGAAAAAGGCTCGAGCGACATCGCCGTCGGAAATCGAGAAATGCAAAGTGCGTGCCGTTCGACGTCCTGCGGGCAGCGTTATCGTCCCGCGTCGAAGGAGAGGGCCTGCTCTAGCGCCGTCAGATGCCCCTGGACGGTCGGAATCGCGCGATCAAGAGCGGCTTGAAGCGCCGGAGAGGCTTTTTCTCGAAAGACTTTGAGCGTGTCTGCGGCTTCTTGATGCGCAACAAGCTCCATTCGCAACCAATGACGTTCGAAATCAGATCCGCTGAGGGCGGAAAGCTCCCGTTGTCGGGTTTCCATCGTTCGGCGCCCAAGCGATCGCTTGAGCGAAACCAAGTCGAACGCCGGCCCTGCGTCTGCGGCGACGACGGGCGGCTCGGCGACTCCCTGCGGCGCGTCTGTCTTCGATGCCGATGGAGGCGGGATTTGCGCGGCACGCGGCTCCGGTTGTTGCGGAGCGAATGCTTCAAACGCCGCGAGCAGAGCCGTGTGGTCGTCGAGGAGCTGTTGCGCCAGGGTGCGAACACGCTGATCGACAGCCTTTTCTACAGCGATTTTTGCCGCGGCAATTTCAAGTTGCTGGTCGACGACAAGCCAGGAGGCGAGTTGGTAGTCGGATCCGAAATCAAGGCGACCGGCGGCGGCCGGAGCGACGGCGCGAGCCGCCGCTGGATTTTGAGCCTCGGCCGAGCGGCAAACGATCGGGAGGACGACGACAAACGCGACGAGGCACAGGTGAGCATTCATGGAAAAGAACTCGCAAGAGGGCCGTCGGTGCAGGTTTGCGGCAAATACGGGAAGAGGTCAATAAAACTGCCCGGCCGAGCATCACCCGGCCGGGCAATCAAAAAGTAGCCCGCTAGGTTTCGACCGGTAGGGTTCACACCCGAACGATACGAGAAACACGTGCTACGTTTCAGGATTTTCGCTTCGCTTACTCTTCGTCTCAGTTGGTTGATAGACGCTTCGAGACTAGCCATGTACTGCTGAATGCACTATTCGTCCGATAAACTCGAAGCCGGCCGTCCGAGGAGATCAAATCCGGCCCAGCAACATCAGGACGATCACAATGATCAAGATCGTTCCCAGCAGGCCGCTCGGACCATAGCCCCACGATCGACTGTAGGGCCACGCGGGTGCGGCGCCCAACAACAAAAGGATGAGAATGATTAGAAGTATGGTGCTCATCGAAGTGGTCTCTCAAAGGTGGCCTGCGACTGGAACCGATTGATGCAACGCACTCTTCGTGCCAACCACTGAGACTCTTTACTTCGCGTTCCCGTTAACGGAACCAACGTCTTGCTGCTGAACAATTTGAAGCACGATTGGTCAATACGCGGCCAACCAGCGATCTCTCACGTCGTGAAACTTTGGGTCCGCCTTCGGGATTCGCAGGGCTTTCCGTTGCAGTCTTAGAACGCGAGGCCTGGCAAATGAATAAACGACGTCACCGCGGTGCGTAGTTTGCTTGGGTGAGCGGCGGAGTCGTACAAACTTCAATGCAAGCGCTTGCCGTGGAGGCCCGTCATGAATTGGGATCAGGTCAAAGGCAACTGGAAGCAAATCAAAGGTCAAGTCAAGCAAAAGTGGGGCAAGCTGACGGACGACGAATTGGACGTTATCGACGGCCGCCGCGATGAGCTCGCCGGCAAGATTCAATCGCGGTATGGAACCGCGAAAGAGAAAGTCGAAGAGGAAATCGACGATTTCTGCCGATCCTGCCGTAATTAGTCGATCGTTTGCGATCCCGGCCACAACGGCAGCCCCATCGTTTCCGCAGTTGGAGCCAAGGGCGACGATCGGTCGCCCTGGAGAGAGCCGCGTCAAAATTCGCGTAATGGAGTCGAAGCATGTTAGATACGTCATCAACGCGGCGTGGAGCGCACGCCGAGGGCCGCGTAGCGCGGGCCATTGAGCGTCGTACCGCGAGATTACCCTCGGACGTCTTCCTTTGGGCGGCTGCCGGTTCCATCGGCCTGTCGCTCGGCTTGCAAGCCGTACGTCGGAGACACTTAAGCCTCTTCGTCGGTCAATGGGCGCCGACGCTGCTGATTCTCGGGCTCTACAATAAGTTGGTCAAAGTGGCCGGCTCCGATCGCTATTCGGACGGCGAAGAAGATGATCGCGAGCGATTTGATCCCGTGTCGTGCGCGGAGACGGTCGTTGAAGGAGAGGATTGGAGCTTAACAACCGATCACGCGTCTTACGAAGCGGCGGCGGCGGACGATGGAGACGAAATGGGGTTTCGAGCCCACGCCCAGCGCGAATTTGGGTCCGTTGAGTCCCCGGATCGTTATGCCGATGCGCCGTTCACGCCGGCGACGGAGATGACGCACAACGGCGATGCAGTGCGCCGCGGGCTTTCCGGGTAGACGCTCTCATGCTTCCACGCGGCCGAGCCGTCGGAACGAGCAAGCTTGAGCAGCCGACCGAGAGGCATTTTCCCGTCGGAGCCGAACTCGGCCCCACGGGTTGTTCCTTCCGTGTGTGGGCGCCAAAGCGGTCGCGCGTCGAAGCGGGCGTTGTGGCCGCCGAATGCGCAGCGAGTTCGCCCGCGCTGCGACGGACCGCCGTCGATCGGATGCCGGCGGAAGTCGCTCAACTCGACTGCGCGATTCGCTTTGTCGAGCTACGGCCGAGCAGCGACGGTTACTTCGAAGGCACCGTCGACGACGTCGTCGCCGGCGACTGTTACGGCTTTCGCTTGGACGATTCGTCGCAACTCTTCGGCGACCCCGCTTCACGTTTTCAACCCTGGGGGCCCGCCGGGCTCTCGCAAGTGGTCGACGCGACGACGTTTCGCTGGACCGATCAGGATTGGCCGGGCATCGACGGCGAAGGGGACGTGCTTTACGAGATGCACATCGGCACCTTCACCCCCGAAGGGACATGGCGGGCCGCCGCCGAGCAATTGGCCGAATTGAAACGCGCCGGCATGACATGCCTGGAAGTCATGCCGGTCGCGGAATTTCCCGGCAATTTCGGGTGGGGATACGACGGCGTTTCGATGTTCGCGCCGACTCGGCTGTACGGCGAACCAGACGACTTTCGCGCGTTCGTCGATCGCGCCCATGCCGAAGGCCTCGGCGTGATACTCGACGTCGTTTACAACCACTTCGGCAATATCGACAACTACCTCGGTCAATTCTCCGACGATTACTACACGAATCGCTATCAAAACGAGTGGGCGGCCGCAATCAACTTCGAAGGGCCGACCGGTCGACCTGTGCGCGATTTTTTTGTCGCCAACGCACGCTATTGGATCGAGGAATTCCACGTCGACGGCTACCGGTTCGACGCCACGCAATGCGTTTACGATGACTCAACGCCCTACATTTTGGGCGAGGCGACCGCAGCGGCCCGCCAAGCCGCCGGAAACCGGCGGTGTTACTTCCTCGGCGAAAACGAACCGCAAGACGTGGTTCACCTCCGCCCTGTCGAACATCGAGGCAGCGGCCTCGACGCACTCTGGAACGACGACTTTCACCATTCGGCAACGGTGCGGTTGACCGGCAAGAACCCGGCCTACTATTCCGACTATCTGGGCTGCGCCCAGGAATTGATCGATTGCGTCAAGCGAGGGTTTCTTTACCAAGGACAGCGCTCGCAATGGCAGCAGAAGCCGCGCGGCACGCCGACCAGTGGATTCTCGGCCTCGGCGTTCGTTTCCTTTTTGCAAAACCACGATCAAATCGCCAACTCCGCAACGGGCGAACGGATTTTGCAACTGACAAGTCCGGGCCGTTATCGAGCCATGGCCGCGCTGTGGCTCTTAGCGCCCCAAACCCCGCTCTTTTTTCAAGGACAGGAATACGGCGCAAGCACGCCGTTTCTCTACTTCGCCGATTTCGCAGGAGAGGCGGCCGCCGCGGTCGATCGAGGACGCAAGGATTTTCTCGCGCAGTTTCCGTCGATGCGCTTGCCCGAAGAACAAGCCCTATTGGCGCATCCCTGCGACGAGCGAACGTTTGCCCGCTGCCGGCTCGATCCGTCGGACCGCGAACGCGGCGGCGCGGTCTACGATCTGCATAAGGATCTGCTGCAGTTGCGACGCGACGACCCGATTTTCGCACGCAGGCGGGCCGATTTGATCGACGGCGTCCCGCTCAGTCCTGACGCTGTGTTATTGCGTTACTTCGACGACGGGGGCGACGACCGCTTACTGTTCGTCAATTTCGGGGGAGATTTATTTATCGCTCCGACGCCGCTGCCGCTGTTATCACCGCCGGCGCGGCGTGGGTGGGCGCCGCTGTGGTCGAGCGACCATCCCCGCTATGGTTCCGAACATACTCCGCCGCTGGAGACGGATTCCGGTTGGCGGATCCCCGGCGAAGCGGCGATCGTTCTGAATGCGGTCGCGGCGGAAAAGGCTCCCGCGCCCGAAGCGCACCGGCGCACGCATGCCGCCAGCACGATCAAAACCGAAAGATAAAATCAAACTTCATCAGAGCGGCGTGCCGTGCCGCCGGAGAACGCCCCCATGGCCGCAATTGACGAAAACCGAACGGAACGAGGTGGCGAGAAACCCGACGACAAACGTCGATTTGAATTGCCGCCCCGCAGCATGGAGTGGTCGTCTAAGCCCGACGAAGCGTCCGAACTCTTGCTCGGACGCGAGTGGCTCGCAACCAATGGCCTCGGTGGATACGCATCAGGAACGATCTCCGGAGCATGCACGCGCCGTTACCATAGTTTGCTGATCGCCGCCTTGCCGGCGCCGCTCGGTCGGATGGTCATGTTCAACCATCTGTCGGAAGAAGTGAAGTTCGGCGACCGTACCATTCTGCGCCTCGACGGCGACGAGAGCGACGCTTCCGAAGGATCGATCACTCAGCACGTTCCGCCGGGCGAGTTTTCTTTGGAAGCGGGGCTCCCGGTCTGGCGCTATCGCAGCGGCTCGCTAATCATTGAAAAGCGGCTCGTTCTGCCGTACCTGCAAAACACCGTGCTGATCTCCTACAAAGTGCTCTCGTCCGCCGAACGAATCCGGCTGCGCTTGCGCCCGTCGCTGCACTTTCGACCTCATGAAGCTTCCGTCGGCGGCGGCTTTCCTTCTCCATACACGATGGCGGCCGTCGAGCGCAAAATTGAAGTGCGCAGCGATGTGGCGCCTCCGTTGCGAATGTTCGTCGTCGCCGAGCATTCAAGCTTGGTCCTCGACGGCGGCCGAACGCGCACCCTGCACTATCGCCTCGAACGAGCCCGCGGCTATGAAGCGGATGGACAAGTTTGGTCTCCCGGCTACTTCCGCATCGACTTGGACGAAGGTGAAGAAGCGGTGCTGGTCGGATCGACGGAAGATTGGGACACGGTCACCGCGGTCGACCCGACGAAGATTTTCGCTTCGGAGAAAAGCCGCCGCGAGCGTTTGATCGCCACGGCCGCGCTGCCGGACGAAAACCGCCTTTCGCAAGAGATGGTGCTCGCCGCCGATCAATTCATTATTCGCCCAAGTACGCGCGTCGCCGATCGCACCGCGGCCCATGCCGCCGGAGACGATGCACGGACCGTGATTGCCGGCTACCACTGGTTCACGGATTGGGGTCGCGACACCATGATCAGCCTCGAAGGTCTCACGCTGGCGACCGGTCGGCATGCTGAAGGGGGCTATTTGTTGCGCACTTTCGGTCGTTATGTGCGCGACGGGCTCATTCCTAATCTCTTTCCCGAAGGTCATAAAGAAGGTCTCTACCATACGGCCGACGCGACCCTTTGGTACTTCCATGCCCTGCACCGCTATTTAGAAACCACCGGCGATCGCAATACGCTGGAGCAACTCCTCCCGACGCTGAACGACATCGTCGACCACCACTTGCGCGGAACGCATTACGGTATTCACGTCGATCCCAAAGACGGCCTGCTGAGCCAAGGTCAAGAGGGATACCAACTTACTTGGATGGACGCCAAAGTCGGCGATTGGGTCGTGACTCCGCGGCGCGGAAAAGCGGTGGAGATCAACGCGCTCTGGTACAACGCGCTGCGTCTGCTCGCGAGTTGGTCTCATGAAACAGGCGCCGGCTCGCGAGCGCAAGAGCTTTGCGAACGCGCCGCGCAGACCGAGGCCTCGTTCAACGAACGGTTCTGGTATTCCGAAGGCTGCTATCTTTTCGACGTCGTCGACGGGGAGCACGGCGACGATTCCGCTCTGCGCCCGAATCAGTTGTTCTCGATCGCGCTCGACTACCCCGTCTTGCAGCAACATCGCTGGAAAGCGGTCTTGGACAAATGCACCGCGACGCTGCTGACCCCGGTCGGCCTGCGTAGCCTGGCTCCCGGACACCCCGACTACAAAGCGAACTACGACGGCGACCTGCGGGCTCGCGACGCCGCCTATCACCAAGGAACGGTTTGGGGGTGGCTCATCGGTCCCTATATCGACGCTTATCTACGAGTCCATCCCTACGACCACGAGAAAGCGGCGAAGTTGCTCCAGGGATTCGAGCAACACCTAAGCGAGGCCTGCGTCGGTTCGATCAGCGAGATCTTCGACGCCGAAGCACCCTATCTTCCCCGCGGTTGCATTGCCCAAGCCTGGAGCGTCGCCGAGGTACTCCGTTGCTTAGTCAAAACGTCAAACAACGCGAAGCGTACTTAGTCGGCCGCTTTTCCTCAGTCCATCGCGGCTTCGTGTTCTCGTGTGGTCTCTAAGCCGACGTGCCGACGGCCGCCGTCGTGGAGGAAATCTTCTCCGGCGGCGGTGAAGCCGTCGCCGCCGGAACACTCGGTGTCGCCGAGCGGGCCGCCGTCGTCTCATGGCTCGGTTCCGGAATCTTTTTTTCCCGCTTTGTCAGATCCGTCATTTCTACCGTCGCATTCATCGATTCTCCGGCCATCGTATAAAGCGTACCGGTTACCGGCGCTGTGTCGCGAAAGTGCCGGCCGACGGCCAGACGAACGTGCTCGGTCGAAGGAAGGATCCCGTTCGTGGGATCGAAGTCTTTCCAACCGACGTTGGGAATATAGAGTTGGACCCAGGCATGTGTCGCGTCGGCCGTATTCTGCGCCCACTCTTCGCGATGGTTTCCGGTATAGACATACCCACACACATAGCGCGACGGGAGTCGTAGCAGTCGCGTCATGGTGATGAACAAATTCGTGAAATCTTGGCAGACGCCCCGTTTATTGACGAGCACGTCATACGGCGTCGTCGCCAAGTTCGTCGAGCCCGGCACATAGGCGAACTCACGAAAGAACGTCAGGTTGATGTCGAAGAGCGCCTCCACGAGGTCGTTTTTATTGCGTTCGACGAACGACATCGCATAGTCGTGGATTTCCGTGAGCTGCGTTTCGGGCAGTTCGGCCGACGTGAGATACGGCGACAGCATCTTGTGGTCCCACGGCATCCACGACACCGGAAACGTCGGACGCTGCGGAAGATTGGCGAACGCGAAAGGATCCGTATCGAGCAGTTCGACGGTCGACTCCGCCGTAATCGTCATCTCGCGGTACGGCCGGTCCGTCTCGTAGCGCGTCGACCAGTTGCCGAAAGCGTCTTCATGTTCGATCGCCCGTGTATCCGGAGACAGCGTTAGCTTGTAGTCGACGACGCGCTGCTTCCAATCATGCGTCGGCCGCAAATGCAAACGGTGAATGCTGCGCTCGATCGGTTGCGTGTATTGATAGGACGTACCGTGCTTGATGCGGAATCGACGCACCGACGCAGGCTGGTGGGAAAGAACGCTCATGTCCAAAGTTTTCCGAAAACGACAAGCTTTGACGACGCAGTTCGATCGGCGAGCCTCGAACAAGCCGGCTTGGTTATAGGTTAAGTATTTGCCGATCACCTAAGAAAAAACGACTCCGACGAATGAGCTTCGCCGGAGTCGCGCGATACCGTCCGATTTAGGCAGGCGTGCGACGCCTAGTCGACATTGCCGCTTGCCGGGTTGTCGCCGCGCGTAGGCTCATTGACGCTATTCGGCTGCAATTTCTGATTGCCGTTTTGCTGTTGGCTCGACGAGGTCGGGGTTCGTGCGTCGAACTGCGTCCGGCCTTGGGCTTGATTTGCGGGCTGTGTGAAGGTCGGCGCCGCGGGCATCGCCTGAGCGGCATCTCCGCGGTAGTAAGCGGTATTCGGCTGAGCCTGTGCAGGCTGGGCCGGTTGCGGCGGTGCCGGCGGCGCGTATTGCGGTTGCCCTTGCTGCATGGCACCCCGCTGCATGCCCATATTCGGATCTTGATAAGCCTGAGCGTAGCCGGGCTGGCATCCGCCGGTGGCACACTGGCTGACTTGCTGGCACGAGTTGCAACGACGACGACAACGACGAGCCTCGGCCGTCTCGGCGAAGGCGAGTACGGTCAACGAAGCCAGCAAAGCGAGAGCGACGAATCGTTTCATAGGGCGACCTCCTGATAGCGAACCTCGAACAAGTCGGCTCCGTCGCCGACTTCCGGCCCCGGAAGCAAGCACCTTCAATGCCAAGTCGCGTCATTGCTGAATCTTTGCACAGCCGCGATGACATCGAAACCTCGCCAACAGAATCAACGCTTCGCCGTTTCGAACTTGCCTCCGCACTCGATTCCCGAAGGCATTTAGGAATGGATCGTCTTCCGAGAAACGACGCTCGCTCGCCTCGAGAAGATGGCATAGAACCCGTGAATGAAGCGGACGAACAAAAATCAAACTGACTCGGCTTCGCGCAGCGATGGACAGGACTGCCTGAGGGGTTGGGGCTAATTCGTCGCCGTGGTCGCTCCGTGAATAGTCGGTATGTAGTTTGCGGCCGACAGGATGTTTCGGCCGCGAAAAGACCTCACGGGCCATGCCGCAATAACTCCTCGGAAGGAAAAAAACATGTCGACGCAGTCCTCCCCAGCACCGAACAAGAAGCACGAGCGCGGAGATGAGACGGCGATTTCGCGCGAGCAACTGATCGGACTGCTCAACGAAGACCTCCGCCGGGAGTATCAAGCTATTATCGCGTACGTGGTGTATTCCCAAGTTTTGAAGGGTGCGGAGTACATGAAAATAGCCGGCGAATTGGAGACGCACGCCGGGGAAGAATTAAAGCACGCTCTCACGATTTCCAAGCAAATCGATTATCTCGGCGGCGAACCGGACGTCGAGCCGATGCCGGTACGCACCTCAAACGATGCCCGCGAGATGTTGCGCTTCGACCTAGAGAACGAGCGCGACACGATTATCGCCTATCGTCAGCGCGTCAAACAGTGCGAAGCGCTCGGTGAATATGCGATCGCCGAGCACATCCGACGGATCCTCGTCGAAGAGCAAGATCACTTGATTGAATTGGCGACGGCGCTGGGCGAAGAGGTGCCCCACCTAAGCTAGACGCGCGCGGAACACAGTTGCAGGCCCTCGGACTCGATTCCGAGGGCCTGCTTCGTTTTCCGGGTGAAGTCTGCAGCGCTTTACGACTTAGGTTCTTCGGAGCGCTCTACGCGGCGGAGAATTACCATCGAGCAGGGCCGCAGTTCGTATGGCGCGCTCACGTCCATGACGGTGGAGCCGAGGTCGTCCGACGACGTGTCGATCATCCGTTCCCATTGAACGTTTTCCCCCTCGCGCCCTTCGGGAAGGGTGAACGTGATGTTGGTGGCGTGATCGGCATTGAACAGCAAGAGCATCGTGTCGCCTTGAATCGCCTCGCCATGCTCGTCGACGTCGATACTATCGCCATAGAGCAAGACTCCAAGACACCTCGCAAAACCTGAGTTCCAACTCTCTGCGGTCATCTCCGTTCCATCGGGATTGAGCCACGCGATATCCGGCGCGCCTTCTCCTTCGATGGCCTGACCGTGAAAAAAGCGGCGGCGTTGAAACACCGGCTGCTCGTGCATGATCTCGAGAATCTTACGGGTGAACGCCAGAAGCTTCTGTCGGCGTTCGTCTAAGTCCCACTTGATCCACGTCAATTCGTTGTCTTGACAATAGGCGTTGTTGTTTCCGTTTTGGGTTTGTCCTAATTCGTCGCCCGCGAGCAGCATCGGCACCCCTTCCGAAAGCAAGAGGGTGGCGAGCATGCTGCGTTTCTTCGTTTCCCGCATCGACAAGATCGCCGGATCGTCCGTCGGCCCCTCGACGCCGCAGTTCCAACTCGCATTGTCGTTTGCACCGTCGCGGTTATCTTCGCCGTTTGCCTCGTTGTGTTTGTGATCGTAGGAAACCAAGTCTTCGAGGGTGAAGCCGTCGTGGCAGGTAATGAAGTTGATGCTCGCGTGCGGCCTCCGACTGCTCCACTCATAGAGATCGCTCGACCCGGTGAACCGCGTGGCGAACTCCGAAATCACGCCGCCGTCTCCTTTCCAAAACTTGCGCACGCAATCCCGGTATTTGCCGTTCCATTCGCTCCACAACGTCGGAAAATTGCCGACCTGGTACCCCCCTTCGCCGAGATCCCAAGGTTCGGCGATGAGTTTGACCTGCGAGATGACGGGATCTTGATGGATAATGTCGAAAAAAGCTCCCAGCTTGTTCACGGCGTGAAGCTCGCGGGCCAGCGTACTCGCCAAATCAAAGCGGAATCCATCGACGCGCATCTCCGTGATCCAATATCGCAGGCTATCCATGATCAATTGCAACACGCGGGGGTTCTGCATGTTAAACGTGTTGCCGCAGCCCGTGTAATCCATGTAGTAGCGGCGATCCTCGGGAGAAATACGGTAGTAGCCTGCGTTGTCGATTCCGCGGAACGACAGCGTAGGCCCCATTTGATTTCCTTCCGCCGTGTGGTTGTAGACGACGTCGAGAATCACTTCGATGCCCGCGGCGTGCAGGTTGCGAACCATGGTCTTGAACTCACCGACCGCGTTGAGCGGAAAGTTCGGAGATTCATAGCAAGGCTCCGGCGCAAAAAACCCGAGCGTGTTGTATCCCCAATAATTCACGCGGCCCTGGTCGACGAGATAGCGGTCGTCGACGTGATAGTGCACGGGAAGAAGCTCGACCGCCGTGACGCCGAGGTCCGTCAGGTGACGGATCACGGACTCGGATGCTAATCCGGCGTAGGACCCGCGCAGCTTTTCCGGCACATCGGGATGGAGCATCGTGAGCCCCTTCGCATGGGCCTCATAGATCACCGTCTTGTGCATCGGCGTTCGCGGCGCACGGTCGTCGCCCCATGTGAAGGCCGGATCGATGACTTCGGCCAACGGAGCAAAAGCGGCGTTGTCGCGCTCGTCGAAAGATAGGTCTGCATCGCCGTGGCCGCAGGTATAGCCGAACAGCGAGTCGTCCCATTTCAGATTGCGGCGAATATATCGGGCATACGGATCGAGCAGCACCTTGTTGTGATTGAAGCGATGGCCGTTTCCTGGTTCGTAAGGACCATACACGCGGTAGCCGTAGAGCAAGCTCGGCGCGGCGTCGGGCAAGTAGCAGTGCCACACCAAGTCGGTGTTTTCGGGCATCGGAATACGCACCGATTCTTGCTTTGCATCAACCGAGTCAAACAGACACAATTCGACTTTCGTGGCGTTCTCGGAATACAAGGCGAAGTTCACTCCCTTGCCGTCCCAGGTGGCGCCGAGAGGATAGGGAGAACCGGGCCAAACGCGCCACTGGCCGACCGTATTCGAGGGCTTCGCTTGACCACGGACCCGCTTTCGCGTCGTCGCGCCTGAATGGCTGATTGTGGTGACGCTGTCGTTGACGGTTGCCACGCTGGTGTTCCTTGCTGTTTAAGTCGACTGTCTTCTTCGAAGGCTTGGGCTGGAAAACGGCATATTGTGCGGGATGCCGCCCCTGATGCACGTCTTATACCTGTATTCCCACACCGCTTGATGCAGTCATATTTCCCCGGGCCGCCTGATGGACGGCCACCCGGGCTGAGCGAGAATTGATCAATCATCGCATGTCAAACGTCTAAAACCGTGCATGAACTCCTGGTCTGAGCGTTCATTATTTAACGTGGCACGACGTATGCGTTTCCTCCCGCCATCGCACCGCTTCTCGCGATTGACGCAACAAGGTTGCGGTTCGAACTCGGAATCTCGTGTCCCTGAACTGGAAAGGACTTTGACATGTCTATGGGAAACGCTCGCGGTCACAACCGCGCTCTTCGGAATACTGCTTCGGAACTCGGCGATGCCGCGGAAAAGTTCAAGAGCGATGCCGGCGAAGCGATCGGCACCATGGCGGACGAATGCCGCAGTCAAGCTGAGGGAATGATGAATACGATGCGCGAGTTCGGCACCCGCGCCGGGCACGCCGCACGCGACGGGATGGACCATCTGCGCAGCTCCGCAGGCCAGTACTTGGAACAAGGACGCGATCGCGCCATCGGCATGGAAAAGTCGATTGAAGATCAAATTCGACTCCGTCCCATGCAATCACTATTGCTCGCGGCGGGCGTCGGCTTCGTTGCGGGGTTCTTCTTCCTGCGGCGTCACGACTAAGTTTTTGCGCGAAAACTCTCGTCGATCGACGGCGGCGGGCATAGCCGGTCGCCGTCGCGCGACGAGACCACTGTGCGAGGCTTTTGAGGGCGTATCTATGGTTTCCGGTACGAATCGCACCCGTCCCGCGGCTCCTTCGTCTCCCCGAGCCGAGGGCGGAACCGAACGGCCTTCCTCCTTCGAGCCGCATGGGAGGGCGGAAAGTCGCGACCCCTACCGTGAATTACTGGAAGATTTGGAGTTCCTTAAATCGGCCGCCTCGCATTACGTCTCCGCCCAAGGCGATTTGATGCGGACTCGATTGCGGAAGGTGGCGATGCTCGCGGTCGCCTGGGTGCTGGGGAGAATCGTCCTCTACACCGCCTTGGCGTATGCCGTCTGGATGGTTCTCCGCGGTTTGTCCGGTGCGTTGGCGGAGCTTTTTGATGACCGCGCCTGGGCAGGCGACCTGCTGACCGGCGTGCTGTTCTTGTCCTTTGTAGGCGCCGCAGCCTACGCGGGTACACATCACGTGTTCCAGAAGTCGCGGCGCCGTGTCGCGGAACGCTATGAGCATAGACGACCCAGGCGCGGAGCGGTCGGTGCAACGAAAGGGTTTGAACATGGCACGGGAATCTGAAGAGGATCTGTTGCATCGTGAGATCGATTGGGCGCGAAGCGCTTTGAGCGACGCCGTCGCGGCCATGAAGCGACATTCGGTCGAAGCGGCGGATCCCAAGCTGTGGGCCCAGACCCATCCCTGGCTGGCGGTCGGTGCGGCGGCGACGGCGGGATTCGCCGCGGCACGACTTGTCCGTCCGAAATCCGACGTCCAGTTCGTCGCCGATTATCTGCGGAAAATGCAGCGGGAGTTGAACCAGGACGATGCGGGCGACCGGCCGCCGCAACAATCTTCCGGCGGAGGGTTGCTCGGCACGATTGTTTCGTTAGCGAGAATGGCCGCGGTCCAGCTTCCTGTGATCTATGGTCAATTCAAGGCGGCCGAAGCGGCCGAGCACGCGGCCGCCGCGAGCGAAAACGCCGCGGACTCGGAAGCGCAGCCATCGGAAGAGATTCTCAGCGGCAGCCATTCGTAGCGTCTCGACGACGACGTCGGTCCATCCCAAATCCGGCCGCTTTTCGCCGTCGCCACCACACGACCATGACGCCGTCCATCGCCAGCGCCGTTCCGATCGAGTCCTCGGCCCACCGCGTTTGGAGGACGTTTCAAGCCACCCTGACCGTGGCGACGGTGATCCTCGGCTTCGTCCTCATCTTCGTCAGCAGGCACGTCCTCTTCTGTTTGTTCACCGGCATCGTCATCGCCACCGCACTGCGTTCGCTGGTCGGACGCCTGCGGCATCGAGGCTGGTCGATCGGACAAGCGGCGACAATCGTTTACTCAGGAATCGTCGCCTTAGTCATCGGTATTCTCGCACTGCCGATGCCGATTGTCATTCTTCAAGTCGAGCGGCTTTGGTCGGCCCTGCCGTCGATGTACGCCGCGGCGCGCGAACACGCTCTGGAGCGAACGGCTCCTGCCTTGCGTAAGTTCGTGGAACGGATGCCGGAATCGCTCGACGCGGTCGTCGGACAAGCGTCAGGTCCGAATCGCTTCGTCGCAGCCGTCGCAGAGCAAATTGATGCCCAAGCGCTCGCCGGCGGGCTGCTCGCCACGTTGGGCGTGCTTATTCTGGCATTCTATTGGACCCTTCATGAAGAACGCACCGTCCGCAGCATGCTGCTCTGGGTTCCGGCTCTCAAACGCGACGCGACGCGGGATTTCATCGACGCCGTCTTGTCGAAAACCGGAGCGTTCGTACGGGGGCAGGCCCTGCTTTGCCTGATCGTCGGCATGCTGAGCCTGATCGCTTTTCGCCTGATCGGCTTGCCGCACGTGTTCGCACTGGCTCTCATGGCCGGAGTTTTTGAAGCCGTGCCGGTCTTCGGCCCTATCCTCGGCGCAGGTCCGGCCTTGTTGGTCGCATCGACGCTCGGCTTCGAACAAGTTCTCTGGACGGCCGCCGCGGCGTTTATCATTCAACAACTCGAAAACCACATTTTGCTGCCCCGCGTCATGAGCCGCGCAGTGGGAGTCAACTCGCTCGTCACTCTCCTCGCGATGGCGGCATTTGGGACGTTGTTCGGATTTGCCGGATTGCTGCTGGCGATTCCGTTGGCCGCTCTCATCCAATTGCTCCTCGATCGGTTTTTGCTCGGACGAGAAGCTTTGGTCGGCGCACTGCCGACCGGGCGCGATCGCATCAGCCGACTGCGACTCGAAGCCGTAGAACTGGCCCAAGACGCCCGCGAGCGATTTCGGCGGCCGTCCACCGAAACGACGGACGGCGATAAGCCGACAACGGAAAGTCGCGATTGGGCCGAAACGATTGAAGCTTTAGCGGCCGATTTAGAGCGCGCCTTGGCGGAGGAATCACGATCTGCCGTCGCTGCGGACGAAAGTGCGAACTTCGACAGTGCGACTCTGAACTCGTCGGCAAATGGTTCGACCGCCCCGTCGCCATATCCCGTTCAAACGTCTGCCGATCCGCTGCAGCAGCGTCCGCTGATTCGGTTGGCGATCCACGCAGTCGTTGTCGTGGCGACGCTTACCGGATTGGCGCTGCTGTGGCCGCTGCGCGGCGTACTTTTGTTGTTCGCGGCGGCCGTGGGACTCGCCGCCGCGCTCGCGCCGATCGTCGAACGGTTGCGAAATCGCGGCTGGCCTCAAGCGGCGGCCGTGGGAGCTGCGTATGTCCCGACCATTGCCTTGATGATCGCGATGGTCGGCTTCGGGGCCCGGCCGCTGGCGAACGAAATCTCGCGAGTCGCCGAACAAGTTGTCGCCGCGAGCGAACGGTGGCCGAGCGGCGAAATCGATGCACCCCGGCTCTATCAATCGCTTTTCTCGAGGGAATCAACGGTCGGCAATCAAGAGAAGGCCTCGCCGGAGATGCAACTGACTCAAGATCTCTTCGGCGCGACGGCCGGCTTGATGACTCTGATGATTGAAACCGTGGTCGTAATCGTCATTAGCATTTATTGGCTGATCGATCACAACTATTTCGAGCGACTCTGGCTGTCGGTCGTTTCTGCGCGCCACCGCACGGCCGCTCGCGAGGCTTGGCAAGACATTGAACTTGAAGTCGGCTCCTATGTTCGTAGCGAAACGTTGCAAATGTTCGCCGCCGCGCTTCTGTTGGCCGTCGGCTACCGAGTTCTCGGGCATCCGTTGCCGCTTTTGGCGGCGCTCTGCGGCGGCTTATTGTGGCTGCTACCTTGGGTCGGAGTCCTCTTGGCCGTCGCGGCGATCGCCCTCACGGCGCTACCGTTGCTCATCATCGACGGTCTCTCGACGTACCTTTGGGCGGTCACGCCGTCGGCGCTATTTGCCGCGACCGTGCTTTGGTGGCTCGAAATGATCGTCGAGCCGCGACTATTTGCCCGACGCCGGTACAACACGCTATTTATGGCCGTCGCCGCATTGGCCCTTGCCGAAGCCATGGGTCTCTTCGGCCTGGTGCTCGGTCCGCCGGTGGCCATCGCCGCGGAGATTCTCGTGGCGCACGCCTTACGCTGGAGCGTCGCGGTCCAAACGGCCGTTCACGACGCCCCGCTGTCGGCACTTTCGCGAAGGTTGGAGAGCGTCATGCAGGATTTTGCGGCCGCACCAAATTTGCCGCAGGAACTCGTGGGAATGAGCGAACGCTTAAGGGCACTTGTTCACGAGGCCCGCACCGTCGCAACGCCGGTCGCACAGTGATTGTTAGAACTCGACTTCGCCTTCCCGGGTCTAGCCCTTCGGCAACGGCATTGGTTCCGCTCCGCCGTCGGCAATAATTTTGTCGGCGCGATTCAGGCGCGTGAAGCGATCACCGCCTTTTGCCTCGACCGCGACGACGATCTTCCCTTCGGTAACCGCTTGATCGTAAAAATTCGCAAGCTCGCGTTCGACGCCGCGCGTCATCATCGCGCCGATTAGCCCGCCGACCACTCCGCCGCTCCATGTCGCTAAACCGGCGCTGGCCAAGACGCCAATCCCTCCCGTAGTTAGCACGCCCGCAACGGCTGCAACTCCTCCGACGGCCGCGCCGATCACAGCTCCCGTAGTCGCCGCAAGCGGTGTGTAAGTGCCGGCAGGTTGTTGATGCTGGAATTCGGAAAAATGACGCTTATCGGCGTCTTCCGAACAGATCACCGTGATCTCGTCGGCACCGAACCCCGCCGATAGCAGATGTTGAATCACTTGATCCGCCTGAGGCACGGTCGCGAAGACACCCGCTCGTAGCGGTCGCTCCGCTCGTTCTTCGACTTTGACTTCCGAATCGCGCGGATGAATAGGCATTTCCGTTCCGTCACCGTGCCGTTCAACCCTCGAGGATCGATCGTCCCGCAGTTCTCCGGAAGGCAGTCCCCCAGAATCATGTGTGTGTATGCGTTCGACCATCGGAGCACCTTTAGTTTTCTAGATTCAATCGAGCGACACTTTGCCCTTGAGCGATCAGGGAATTCTCAATCTGAGCAACTTTTATTCAACAACGGCGAAGCGGCGAAAACGACTACGGAATTCCGGGTAGGGATCCCCCTCCGACTCGACGAGCTAATCGGCAACGACGAAGACTCCTTGTGCATCAAGCGTGCCGTGCCAATGTTCTCCCATTTTGCGCGCGGTATGTGATGTGCAGCCGGCCGCTTCTTAAGAAGGCGAACGAATCGCAAACGTCCCGACGCTTTGAGGGAGCCCCGGTTATGCCGCAATCAGCTTGGATGACGGATGTCGAACGCCCGCGCTTCCCCGCGCTCGACCGAGATCTCACGGTCGACGTCGCCGTAATCGGCGGCGGCATCACGGGAGTGACGACGGCGTTCTTACTCAAGCAGGCCGGCCTCTCCGTCGCGCTCCTCGAACGTTATCGTTGCGGCGATTCGGAGACCGGCCACACAACTGCACACTTGACGATCGTGACCGACAAACGGATTCACGAAATTGCCGCCCAATTTGGTGAAGACGTTGCGCATGCCGTGCTAGATGCAGGCGGCGCCGCCATCGACGAAATTGAGCGCAACGTCAAAGAGCAGGAGATCGCTTGCGATTTTGCTCGCGTGCCCGGCTATCTTCACGCCCCTTGGGACGATGAAGAAAATCGTGAGCACAGTCGGCTGCGGCGCGATCACGAACTCGCAGAGCGATTCGGCTGCTCGACGACTCTTCTGGAAACCGTACCGCTCGCAAATCGCTTCGGCGTCCGCTTTCCCAATCAGGCGCTGTTCCACCCCTTGAAGTATCTTGCGGAGCTCACGCGGAGAGCGGCCGGGGGTGGGTGTCGTATCTTTGAGGACACGAACGTCGATTCCGTCGATCAGGGCTCAACCTTGCACTGCTCGGGCGGACGCGTCACTTGTCGCTATCTCGTACTCGCGACGCACGTTCCGCTGCAAGGAAAAACGAGCTTGCTGCCGGCCCTTGGGTTGCAAACACGTTTGGCGGCCTACAGCTCGTACGTCGTCGGAGCGCGCCTCCGCGATCCGATCGCTTCGCCCGGACTTTGGTGGGATACGAGCGATCCCTACTACTATCTCCGCCTCGAAAGTCGCGGCGACGCCCATACTGCCGTCTTCGGCGGTGAAGACCATAAGACCGGACAACTCGATGATACTTCGAAACCGTTTCACGCTTTGGCGGAGCGCTTGAAGCGGATCGCTCCGGGAGCGGCCATCAACTATCGCTGGTCGGGCCAAGTGGTCGAGACCAACGACGGACTACCGCTGATCGGCGAAACGAGCGAGCGTCAGTTCGTCGCCACGGGCTTTGCCGGCAACGGAATGACGTTCGGAACCTTATCGGGGCTTATGATTCGCGACGCCGTCATAGGACGGTCGAATCCTTGGAAGGACGTGTTTGAGCCGTCCCGCATTCAACTTCGCGGCGGCACTTGGCGATACCTCACGGAAAATTCGGACTACCCGCGTTACTATGCGCAGGACCGTCTCATGCCTGCCGATGTGGACTCCCTGGCGGATGTGCCGGCCGGCTCCGGGCGCATCGTTACGCTCTCCGGTGAGAAAGTCGCCGCCTATCGCGATCCACACGGCAACCTGACTTGCGTTTCGCCCATCTGCACGCATATGGGTTGCATCGTGCATTGGAATCGCGCCGAACGCACCTGGGACTGCCCATGCCATGGAGCCCGCTACAGTCCGGACGGCAAAGTCATCGCAGGCCCGGCGGAAAGCCCGCTTGCTCCTCATCAAGAGCGTGCCGCTCAATAAGGGAGCGCGGCCGGTCGACGCTCAACGGCAATAGGGAACGAGCGAGCGCTGCGGAATGCAGTACTTCCGCAAATCGAGGGCGTCGATGAGCCAATCGTGCGTAACGGTCCAATCCACTCGGCCCGAGCCGGTGAGGCGGCGAGCCAATTGCGCGCTGGCCGCGATCCCGAAATTTTGGATTTCATCGTAGCTGGAGCGACGGGCAAGACCGTCGAGATCCGTAACGGCGTGGATGCAATTGGAAATATAGGTCGAGGCCGAGCCGTAGTCGGGATCGATCGCTTTGTAAAGCACGCGACCGCTATTAAGTCGTGCGATCTGCTTCAATGTCTTGTTGTAAAACTCGACCGCAATCGTCGGATTAAGCTCATAGGGCCCCCACATGACGACGCACTCGCCGTTCGATCGACAGAAGCGAATTGTCCGGTGCAAGTCGAGATTCACGCCGCAATCCGGCCGCAATTTGATCACGCGAATATTCAAAGAGCTTGGTAGCCAGGAAATGGAGTGAACTTCGAGCTTGTAGGTGTTCGCGGCATCAAGATTGGGAGTCGCCTTCACGATCGTGAAGAACGTATGCGTGTATTTGGCTCGCTTCGGCGACGACTCCGCCCCAAACACGATCACGAAGAAGCGATCCGGCGAAACGACCGGCAGCGGCGCGGCCGGCGGGGGCGCCGAGATCGCGGGTGTTCCTTCGGCCGGGGTCGGGGTCGTCGAGGGCGTCTTGACTTCGGCCGCAGGCGGAGGTGGCGCGATTTGCGTGGCGGACGGCGACGGGACGCCCGCTTGTTGGGCCGGCGCTTGATCGAAAGAGAGGAATCCGATTACGCAGGCGACGACGAGGCGTCGTATGGACGTACGAGCGAGCATATATCGAGTCCTTTGCGGTGAGAGCTCAAGAGGTGTCGAATCAGTCCGCGGACGGTCGCGGAGTCGCGCCGCCTGTCCGAGAAATCGGAACGAAGCTTATTCGTTCGTAGATTGCCGAGCTTCCGATTGCTTGATCGCCGCTTCGAGCACGGGCTTCAATTTGGTCGAAGCGTGTTCCTGAAACACGTGAAGCGTGTCTAAACGCCTGCTGATCGCCGCCGCACGCAGCATTCCGTAGGCCCGGCTAAGTTCGTCGCCCTGTTTCGTTTCTAAATAGGCCATTGAAGAGGCGAGAGTTTGCTTGGCTAAATCCCGCCGGAGGCTAACGAGGTCGAAGCCGGCCCCCCCCATCTTCGCAATTACGACCGTCCCGGCGCCGCCGTCACCTCCTTGCGCAGCACTTGAGGCCGTCGCGGCAGGAACAGGAACGACCGGAACTGCGGGATCAGCCGACGCGACGTCGACGGTCGCCGATACTTCACCTGATCTCGCCGAGGCGGGTGCGACCGAACTCGACGACTTCATCAGCAGTTTTTCTGTTGCTCCGCGGGCCGCTTCTTCACGATCGCGAAACGGCCGCAAGTCGTCGAGCAGCTTTTGATCGTCGGCAAGGTCTCGCTCGACCGCGGTCCTAACAACGCCGGAGGACAATCGCGCGATCGCCGCATTTCCGAGGGCCACTTGCGTTTCAGCGTCCGCGATCAGCCACGAGGCGAGTTGCCAATCGGCCGTCAACCGCAACCGCGCCTTCGCTTCTTTTGCGGCATCCGCAGGTGTCGGAGCCGCGACCGCCGCGGGCTGCGCGGGCGACGGGTTCGTCGCCGTCTGCGCTCCTGACATGGAAGGAAGAAGCAGCAGCACGGCGAATAGGATCCCTGAATAAATTCTCGATCGTCGATCGATGACAGGGCTCAAGATGCGCATTGGCGGGCAATTCCGGAGGATGTAGCCGTCTCAGTGGTCGACGAATGGCCCAATGCAAAGCTCATACCTGGATAAAAAAATGATCTGATCCAGCGCGGATTAATAGCGACCGCGCATTGAATGCTTTGAGGCCTCTTAGGTCGATCGCCGACCTCATTTCGCTCATTAAAGTTACCGGGCTTCACATTCCCGGCCGAGGCGCGCCCAATTCTCGACGACCTCGACCAGTTTTCCGACATCGAGCGGCTTAGCAAGATAATCGTCCATCCCGGCGTCAAGACACCGTCGGCGGTCCCCGACCATCGCGTGGGCGGTAAGGGCGATGATCGGCACTCGTGCCCGATCAGGAACGTTGCGAATAATCGTCGTCGCCTGGAGACCGTCCATCTTCGGCATCTGCACGTCCATCAAGATCAGATCGTATTTTCGACGCTGCGCCATTTCGACCGCTTCCTCGCCTGTCGAGGCGACGTCGACCGCGTGCCCCCGTTTTCTTAGCACGTAAGTGATGAGCTTCTGGTTTGTCGGCGTATCTTCCGCAAGCAAAACACTCAGTGCGCCGCCGGGTCGTTGCTCCGCGGTCGTCGACGGCTCGCGCTCGGCGCCGGCGGCGTGGTGTGCTTCGACGTCGGCGTAGGTTTGTACGGCCAGCGCGAAATAGAAAGTGCTTCCCTCGCCCGGCCGACTGACGACGCCGAGTCTGTCGCCCATCGCTCGCACCAAGTCGGAGGCGATCGCCAACCCTAGGCCGGTGCCGCCGTGTCGCCGCGTGCTCGATGCATCCACCTGCGTAAACGGCGCAAAGATTCGCTCCTGATCTTCAGGCGAGATTCCAATGCCCGTGTCCGACACGGCGAAGCGAAGCCGCGCGGTCCCCTGCGATTGCATCTCTAACGTCACTTCCAAAGCGACGTGGCCTGCTTCCGTGAATTTGATCGCGTTCGACAGCAAGTTCACGAGCACTTGGCGCAACCGCATCGGATCGCCGCGAAGCTTGTCGGGAACGTCGTCGGCGATGAGGCACCGCAACTCGAGCCCTTTATCCGCGGCGCGAAAGGCGATCATGCCGACCAATTGCTCGATCGTTCTACGCAGTTGGAACGGCACGTTCTCCAACGAAAACTTTCCTGATTCCAACTTCGAGAAATCAAGAATCTCGTTCATCAGGTCCAGCAGGAGATGAGCATTCGATTTAACGGTCAGCAAATGCTCGCGCACCAACGGGGTCAACGCTTCATCCAGGGCCAAGTCGGTCATGCCGATGATGGCGTTCATCGGCGTTCTTAGCTCGTGGCTGACGTTCGCCAGGAACTCGCTCTTGGCCTGATTGGAGCGTTCGGCCGCCAAGCGCGCCGCGTGTTCCTGCGCCAGGGCGATGCGCTCTTCAGCTTGACGTCGCACCTGCTGGTTCGCGCGATACAACTCGACGAACACTCCGACTTTGGTACGAATCACCTCCGGCACGACCGGAGTCAGGATAAAGTCGACCGCACCGAGCAAATAGCCGCGATGCGCGAAGGCGTCGTCGGGATAGGCGGTGAGAAAGATGATCGGAGTGTGTTCGCTACGCGTTCGCTTGCGAATCAGTTCGGCCGTCTCAAAGCCGTCCATGCCCGGCATGTTCACGTCGAGCAAAATGACGGCGAAGTCGTCGTGCAGGAGTTTGCGCAGCGCTTCTTCGCCGCCGGAAGCCGCGACGATCTCGCAACCCAAATCCTCCAACACCGCGCGGATCGACAACAACTTGTCGGGCACGTCGTCGACCAGCAAGATACGAATTGCTTCCGCGGCGCTCATGTTCACCCCGCCAGCCACGCACAAAGCACCGACAGCATTACTTCCGTATCGACCGGCTTGGAAAGGTAGTCCCACGCACCGGCTTCCAGGCACTTTTCCCGATCTCCCTTCATAGCTTTCGCCGTCACGGCGATGATCGGTAAGTTCTTGAATTCGGCGATGTGGCGGATGGCCCGCGTGGTGTCGATGCCGTCCATTTCGGGCATCATGATATCCATCAGCACGATGTCGATATCGGGCGTCGTCTGCAGCAGATTAATGGCGTCGCGCCCCGTCTCGGCGGGCACCGTGACGACGTTGCAGCGCTCCAAGACGCTCGTCAATGCGAAGATATTGCGAATATCGTCATCGACGATCATCACTTTCTTGCCTGCCAAGTGCGCGGCCGGGTCGTGCAATTTATAGAGGACGTCGCGGCAAGCCGCATTGAGAGATTCCGTCGCGCGGCCCAATCGCAACAGCGTTTCATCAAGGAGACCCGCCGCCGTTTCCACGAAGCTCAACCCAAATTCACCGGCGACGCGACGCCAGTGAGCGACGTCGGCGGGCGCGGCGCGTCCCGCCGTAGAAACGACGATCGAGCAATTGCGCGCCGCCGACTCCGCCGCCACCTGCTCGGCGAACGACGCCAGCGACATATCGGGCAGTTGCGGCGCCGTTACGATCAGGTCGACGCGCTCCGTACGAATCAGCGAGAGAGCGGCCGTTCCGCCGTCAACTTCCGTAATCTTGGTCGCCGGATCGCCGAGAAGCTCGCGAAATTTTTTGCGCACCTCGCCATTCGGTTCGAACATCACGATATGCCGCTCGCGCCGCTCCAGCGATAGGCGAACATCTTCGATAAAGCGGCCGAAATCCTCTTCCGTACGAATCGGCTTCGGCAACACGCCTTGCGCGCCCCAGCGAATTCCTCGCTCCGGTCCGTCGATCGTCGACACGATGAACACCGGAATGTGCCGCAACGACAGGTCGCTTTTCAAGCGCCGCAGGACGCGCCACCCGTCGATGTCCGGCAGCGAGATATCCAGTAAAATGGCCCGCGGCTGAAACTCCTGCGTGAGCGAAATGGCCGCCGCCCCCGAGGCCGTGCTAACCCCCTTGAAGCCGGCCTTGCGAACGACGTCGAGTTCGATGTTGGCGAACCCAAGGTCGTTATCGACCAGCAACAGCACCGGATCCTCCGATTGCACCGCGGCACGATCATCCGCCACGTGCCGGGGCGCGGCCGACGCCTCGGCCTCGCCGTACTCGCGTGCGAGTTGCTTTCGTTCCAAAGCGGTTTCGAGCTGAGGTTCGGTCGGCGGCACCGCGCGGCGGACGACCTTCTGCGGCACGAAGCTTTGCGGCACATACAACGTGAATGTGCTGCCGACGCCTTGTCGGCTCGTCAGGCCGATTTCGCCGCCGAGCATTCGCGCGATTTCTCGGCTGATCGCCAAGCCGAGGCCGGTGCCGCCGTACTTGCGGCTCGTGCTGCCGTCGGCTTGTTGGAAGGCTTCAAAAATGATTTGCTGCTTTTCCGACGGAATGCCGATGCCCGTATCGCTTACGGAGATCGCGAACACCGACTCGGCGTTGCTGAGCGTCTCGTTGTCGGCGTGCCAGCCGCCTTCGACGCGGCCGATCTTCAACCGCACCTGACCGCGATGCGTGAACTTAAACGCATTCGACAGCAGATTCTTAATGACCTGCTGCAGTCGCTTCGTGTCGGTCGTAAACGTCTTCGGCAGGGCCGGATCGAGTTCCACCCCGAAGTCGACGTTTTTCGATTCGGCGACGTGCCGGAACGTTCGCTCCACGTAACCGTGCAGATCGGCGAACCGCAACTCGCCGACGTCGAGCACGACCGTACCCGACTCGATCTTGGAAAGATCGAGAATGTCGTTGATCAGCATCAGCAAGTCGTTGCCCGACGAGTGAATCGTTTTGGCGTATTCGGTCTGCTTCGGGGTGAGGTTTCCGTCGGGGTTCTTCGAAAGTTGGTCGGAAAGAATCAACAAGCTGTTGAGCGGCGTCCGCAACTCGTGCGACATATTCGCCAAGAATTCCGACTTGTACTTCGAAGTCAGCGCCAGCTGCTCCGCCTTTTCCTCCAACGCTTGCCGGGCCTGCTCGACTTCGGAATTCTTCCGTTCCACTTCGACGTTCTGAAACGCCAACAAGCGCGCCTTCTCTTGCAATTCTTGGTTGGTCTGCTGCAACTCTTCCTGCCGGCTGCCGAGTTCCTTCGCCAACGATTGCGACTGCTTGAGCAGATTTTCCGTACGCATGTTGGCTTCGATCGTGTTGAGCACGATGCCGATACTTTCGGTGAGCTGGTCGAGAAACGCCTGATGCGTTTGGCTGAACCGCTCGAACGAGGCCAACTCCAACACAGCCTTGACCTGCCCTTCAAACACGACCGGGAGCACGAGAATGTTGACGGGCGCGGCACCGCCCAGACCTGACGTCACGCGGATGTAATCCGGAGGAATGTTCTGCAGCAAGATTTTCTTGTTTTCGAGGGCGCACTGTCCGACGAGACCTTGGCCGAGTTCCAACCGCTTGCCCACGTCGCTCGGATGCTCGTAGGCGTAACTTGCCAAGAGCGTGAGATAAGGCGTGTTCTCCGACTTTTCATACGTGTAGAAAACGGCATGTTGCGCCGACACGACCGGCGCAAGCTCCGAAAGGATCAAGCGACCGACGGTGAGCATGTCTTTCTGTCCCTGAAGCATGCGGCTGAACTTCGCCAAGTTGGTCTTGAGCCAGTCTTGCTCGGCGTTCTTCAGCGTCGTGTCTTTCAGGTTGACGATCATTTCATTGATGTTGTCCTTCAGCGCCGCGACTTCTCCTTGAGCCTCGACCTTAATCGAGCGGGTCAAGTCGCCCTTCGTCACGGCCGTGGCGACTTCCGCGATCGCGCGGACTTGCGTGGTGAGGTTCGCCGCGAGTTGGTTCACGTTGTCGGTCAAATCTTTCCAGGTGCCTGCCGCGCCGGGCACGCTCGCTTGGCCGCCCAGTTTGCCTTCGACGCCCACTTCGCGCGCCACCGTGGTCACCTGATCCGCGAACGTCGCCAAAGTCGCGATCATGCCGTTGATCGTGTCGGCCAATGCGGCAATTTCCCCCTTCGCTTCCACCGTGAGCTTCTGATTCAAGTCGCCGTTGGCCACGGCCGTCACGACGCGAGCGATACCGCGAACCTGGCCGGTCAAGTTGCCGGCCATGAAGTTCACGTTGTCCGTCAAATCTTTCCAGGTACCGGAAACCCCCTTCACTTGGGCCTGACCGCCGAGCTTTCCTTCCGTACCCACTTCGCGAGCCACGCGGGTGACTTCCGCCGCGAACGAGCTGAGCTGATCCACCATCGTGTTGACGGTGTTCTTCAGTTCGAGGATTTCCCCCTTCACGTCGACCGTGATCTTCTTCGACAAGTCGCCCGAAGCCACGGCCTTCGTCACTTCGGCGATGTTGCGCACCTGACCGGTCAGGTTGCCGGCCATGAAGTTCACCGAGTC
>JAEUIN010000311.1 GCA_016793115.1 Planctomycetaceae bacterium | reverse complement strand
GTGACGCAAACGAAGTCGCACCGTCCGCGGCGTCTATTCTATCGCGTCCTCGGCGGCTACGCTTGCGCGGCGACTTCGGCGACGCCGGCCGCGATCGGAGTCGCCGCCGGCCGCCGACGTCGCGGCTTAGTCTCCGCCAGCACATCCACGATGAGTTGGCCCCAGTGTTTCACGGCGGCGTCGATATGCTTCGCCATCGACTTCGCGGCCGCCTTGCCGTCGCCCGAGAGCAAGGCTTCGGCGATCGCCAAATGTTCTTCGTTCTCTTCGGCCATCCGCGTGAAGTCGTTTCGTTCTTCGAAGCGGATGTAGCCGACGTCGCGAAACGCGCGGAACAACATCTTGAAGCGGCCGATCGCTTCGGCCAGTCGCTTACTGCCGCAGGCATTGGCGATCAGATCATGCAGCCGTGAATCGGCCGAGCGTGTCAGTTCGATGAACCGTCCGCTGTCGAGGCCGGCCGATCGCCCGTGTTCGACCAGTCGGCGCAGTTCTTCGATCAACGCCTGCAATTCCGCGGGATTTACTCGTCCGCAAGCGCTGCGCGCCGCTTCCGCTTCCAGCACGCGACGAATTTGACATAATTCGGCGACGTCGTCGCGCGAGACTTTACGCACGACCGCACCGCGATTCGGCAGTAAGTCGACAACGCCGATGCCCGACAGTTCGACGAGAGCTTCTCGAATCGGCGTTGGGCTGACACCGAATTCATCGGCCAGCTTCTGCACGACGAGTCGTTGGCCGGAGTGATAGCGGCCGTCAAAGATTCCATGCAAAATGGCATGAACGATGGTCTGGCGGCGCAGACCGTGAGAGCAGTTGACCATGGCAGGATTCGCTGAGGTGGGAGGCGGGGGAAGCGAGGCGGGAACTGAATTCACTTCAGTATCGATCCTAAACCACGTTTGGGATTCTATCAAGCGCGCAGCCGGAAAATCTTCTTATGGGCCGACCGCACAATGCTTAACGCAATAGTCGTTCGATTGCTTTCTGTTGGATTTACGGGAATCGCGTCGGCTTTGCTCTGGCACGACGCTGTGATTTTGCACGCCGCGGAGCCTGATATCCAATCGACTGCCGGAATCGCCGCGCATCGCGAGTCCGCATGGGAGGCTGTGTTTTCGCGCACGCAGGGTTGGAACGGCGGCGATGTCGCGGGGACCGTCGACTTGGGCGACGGGCGCGTCGTTTGGCTCTTCGGCGATACGTTCGTTGGACCGCTCGCAGACGGCAAGCGACTCCCCGGCACCGTGATGATCAACAATTCCTTGGCGGTGCATGCTTGGAATCCCGCCTCCCCGCGCCCGCCCACTCCGGATGCGATCGAGTTTGTGTTCGGGAAGCCCGACGCCGAAGGGAAGCCGACTGCGGTTTTCGCGCCGCAACGCGTTCCGCCGAACGAACTCGACAACCAACTCGACGCGATGCGGCAGTTTTGGCCGAGCGGCGGCGGCGTCGTCGTGGAAACGGCCGGCAAGCGGCAGTTGATCGTCGGCCTGTTCGTTATACGTAAGACAAAGGAGCAAGGGGCTTTTGCGTTTCGGCGCGTCGGCAATGCATTTGGAATTATCGACGACGTCCGACACTCGCCCGCCGAGTGGCGCGGTCGCGTCGTCGACATTCCGCACGCCGTCGGCGACCAAGCACAGACCGAAGGCGTAGCGAGTCTGAGTTGGGGGGAGCAGTTTCTTCGCATCCCGAACGATCAGGCCAACGTCTACGTGTTCGGCGTCCGCGCACCGCTCCGCGGCCCGCGCGAACTCGTCGCGGCACGGGTTCCCGCCGATTCTATCGAAGCTTTCGAAAAATGGCGATTTTACACTTCGGACGGACGTTGGAGCGGCCTTGCCGCGGAGGCCGGCGCAATACTTAAAGACATCGCTCCGGAATTCTCGCTTGAGCGACTCGACTTCGATGCCTTTCATGGTTACCTACTCGTACAAAACGAACCGCTGCTCGGCGCGGGCATTCGAGTGCTTACCGCCGAAGAGCCGTTTGGGCCTTGGTCGACTCCGCGCGCAGTCTTTCGCCCCATGCTGCCGCCGAATGATCGCGATTTGTTTTCGTACGCCGCGAAAGGGCATCTGCTCCTATCGTGCCGCGGTGAACTCTTGATTAGCTACATCGTCAGCGCCCACGACTTCTGGCGGCTGTTTCGCCAAGCGGAACTCTATCGGCCCAGGTTCGTTTCCGTCCCGCTGGGCGACGTGGTCCGCGAACGTTGACCGATTTCGACGCCGGCGGCGGATTCACTCGTCGATCGTGACCGTTCGGCGTCGCGCCGCGCGGAACATGAACTCCGTAAGCGGCGCGACGGGCCTCCCCGCGATGAGCATCGCTTTCAACACGCTCGGTCGCCGCAAGAGTCGCCCGAACCAATCGGCCGTGCGAATGGCGCGGCCGAATGTTGCGTTCCATTCCGCGTCGTACTCAACTTGAACCCGGGATTTGATGCCGTCGGGGCCGAAGCGGTCGATGTAGCGCGATGCCAGCCGCGCACCGGCGAGCGCCATCGTCATACCCTGACCCGTGAGCGGTTCGATCGTCCCCGCCGCATCGCCGACATAGAGCACTCCGGCAGTCGTCGGCCGCGCTCGTTGCGTCGCCACGTCGGGCATCGAAAGCCAAGGCCCGTCGGCCTTCGATTCCGACGCGAGTTGAAGGTTCGGGTAACGCGTGAGCCACTTGCGGAGCGCGGCGGCGATGTCGCCGTGCTCGGCTTTGAATAAGCGGCGCGGAATCACTCCGCAAAAATTGAGCGCGCCGTCCTCCGTCGGACAGGTTCCCAAGTATCCGCCCGGGAGCGCGTGCATGGCGATTTCGGCGACGGCTTGGCTCGTTGCGTAGGCGTGAACATGACGTTTGAAACCGATTAAGCCGAGGTCGCGTCGGACGACTCGGCCCGTATCTCGCACAACGACCGAGCGGCGTCCGTCGGCCGCGACGATCAATTTCGCCGCGATGCGTACGCCCGCGCCGCGTTCGGAGAGGTCGGCGCATTCGACCGAACGTGCGCGACCTTCCTCTACGATGATCCGGCGGACGCGCCGCCCGCAAAGCACTTCCGCTCCCGCGTCCCGAGCGGCTCGCACCAATCGCGCATCGAGCGTATGGCGACTGAGCGCACGCGGCGCCTCTCGATCGTCGGGAAACGATGTTACGACGCTCGTAGCGTCGTCGACGGCCAATCGCAGCACCGGCAGCGGTCGGGCGAGCGTGCGCAACTCGTCGAGGCCTAATTGTTCCAACAATGTCCACGCCGCGGGAGCGAGGTACTCGCCGCACACCTTTTGACGAGGAAACTCCGCCGAGTCGATGACGACGACGCGTAGTCCGGAGCGCGCGGAGCGGATTGCGAGCGCCGCGCCCGCAGGGCCCGCTCCGACGATCGCCAAGTCGTACTTCGAGGAAGACATTTACGAAAAAACCTTCTGATACCTCGACTCATTCTATGCCGGCGCGTCGCGCGCGATTAGCCGCCGCGGTCGATGTCGCGAGGCGGAGCACGGGAAACGACGCCATTGAACGCACCGAAAACTTAAGGAATTCGTAAGCTCGGAGGAGTGGTGTCGGAGACGCACACTGAGACCAAATCTCACTTCGATTTTCGCCGGCGCGGCATCCTCGGTTTCGGATTGTGCGATCGGATCGACGTCGCCATATTGCGTTGGTCGAATTGAATCGGACTCGCCGACGGACATCATCGGTATGCGGCGCTATGGAAGAGCGTTGCGGCGAGATTCGAAAGGAGTCGTGCTTATGCAACGTCCTATGATTGCGACGATCTCGCGGTCCGTTCATTGTTCGGTGCTCGCGGCGGTCGTGTTGCTGCTGGCGGCGCCCGGTACGCTGCCGGCCCAATCCGGCTCGGTCATCGTCGAGCATAGCCGCGTTTACGTCTTCGTCGCCAAAAAAGGAGCCGGCCACGATCACGGAGTCGAGGGACTCCTCGCCGCGGGCGATTTGCATTTCGACCGGCCTCAGCAAGCAGGCGGGCTCACCTTTGATCTGAAGACGCTCGCCGCCGACACCTCGCGTGCTCGGAAGTTTTTCCGTATGGACGGCGAAACCGACGCCGATACGCAGGCCGCGGTGAACGCCAATATGCACGGTTCCGCGGTGCTCGACGTCGCAAAGTTCCCTGCGGCCGAGTTCGTGGTCACTCAAGTGCAACCGCTGCCGCCGAAACAGGGCGAAGCGGGCCGGTCGTTTCAGCTCGACGGCGAATTAACGCTCCATGGCGTCAAGAAGTCGATTCGCTTCACGGCATTGACCGAACAGGTGAATGGAATGACGCGCGTGCGCGGCCGTTTTGCGCTGAAGCAAACCGACTTCGGTATCAAGCCTTTTTCCAAGTTTCTCGGCGCGGTCGGAATCGCCGATGAGTTGCAAGTTTACGGAGATCTCTGGTTGCGTCCATGATTTCTTGTTCGACGGTCACAAAGAGCGAAATTCGCGTTCACTACGATCTCGCGACGACTTTTTATCGGCTGCTTTGGGGGCCGCACATCCATCACGGCCTGTGGCAAGCGGATGAATCGCCCGCCGAAGCGCAGGTTCGACTGATCGAAGCCGCCGCCGCGTGCTGCGGATTGCGCCGCGGCGATCGCGTCGTCGACATCGGCTGCGGCATGGGAGGATCGTCGGTCTATTTGGCCAAACATTTCGATTGCCGAGTAACGGGAGTGACGTTGAGTCCCGTACAACGCCTCTGGGCGTCGTGCGGGGCGCTCATCCGCGGCACGAGGGGCAAAACGAACTTTCTCCGCGCCGACGCCGAACGAGTGGAGTTTCCCGCCGAGTCGTTCGACGTCGTATGGAGCGTGGAGTGCACCGAGCACCTCTTCGATAAGCCGACTTTTTTCGCCAAATCCGCGCGATGGTTGCGACCCGGCGGACGCATGATGATTTGCGCCTGGTTGGCCGGTCCGGAGCCGCTCGCCGAAGCGGACCGGCGCCGTGTGTATGACGTCTGCGAAGGATTTCTTTGCCCGTCGCTCGGCACCGCGGCCGATTATCGCGGCTGGTTCGAAGCCGGCGGGCTCGAATTCTCGACATACGAAGATTGGACGGATCGAGTCGTGGAGACGTGGGAGGTTTGTCGACGCCGGGTCGAGAAGAGTAGGGTCCGAAGTCTTTCCGCGGCCGTCAATCGCAACATGACGCTGTTTCTCGATCGCTTTACCACGATTCTCGACGCTTATAAAACCGGGGCGATGCGCTACGGTTGTCTTACCGCTCGTCGCAGTCTGCCGAGAAAGGAATCCTCGCTCGCATGAGGCATGATGCCAAGTCGGTCGCTCCGCAGGCTTCCACGGCATGGAATGCCTTCGGCTGGGCGACACACGCCCTCTTCGGCGTGACGGTTTACTACTTGTTCCTGTTTTTGAAGGGAGTCGACGCGCCTCTCGCCGCGACGGATCGCTTCGCGATCGTCATCGACGCCGCGCTGGCGATGCAATTCTCGATTGTTCATAGTGCGCTCTTGCTGCCGGGCGTAAGAAAGCGGCTCACGCGGCATATTCCGCAACCGGCCTATGGTTTATTTTTTTGCGTTTGCACCTGCGTCACTCTGCTCATCGCAATTCTGGAGTGGCGGCCGTACGGCGGCGCGATATGGCAACTCTCCGGCGGGCCGCGCACCGCCATGCAAGCGGCGTTCTACGGCGCATGGATTGCACTGTTCTACAGCCTCGCGCTGACCGGGCTTGGTTATCAAACCGGCTGGACGACCTGGCGGATCTGGGCTCGTGGCGAGAAGGTCCCGCCGCGCGAATTTCGTCCGCGCGGCGCGTACTGCGTCATGCGGCACCCCGTGTATTTGAGCTTCTTATGCTTGGTCTGGTTCACTCCCTGCATGACCTACGATCGAGCGTGCCTCACGGCCGTGTGGACGGCCTATATCTTCTACGGCAGCCATCTCAAAGATCGACGGCTGTTGCATTATCTGGGCGACCGCTATCGAATCTATCAGGCGCACGTGCCCGGTTACCCAGGACTGCCGTTCGGTCCGTTGGCGCGCGTTCCTTGGAACGAGTCGTCCGAAGCCGCCGGAGCGGCTTCGTAGGTCGTTCGCCGTACGACATCTAGGAGCGATCCACTTGTGATGCGCAATCTCCAGCAACGCGATCTGCGGCCGGAAATCATGGATCAACCCGGCGTCGAACGTCGCCGCCATGAACACGCTTTGCGCGGTCTGGCACGCGTCAATGCTCTGTCGCGAATCGCGGCCGGCACTTGGCGGCCGATCGGCGATCTCGCGGCTCGACGCGGTTTGCGCGAGATGTCGATCTGCGACTTGGCCTGCGGCGGCGGCGATGTGAGCTTAGGCCTCGTGAGACGAGCGCAGGCCGCGGGGATCGACGCCCGCCTCACCGGCTACGATCTTAGTCCTACGGCGATCGAGCACGCGCGGCGGCAGGCGGAGAAAGAGTCGCTCCCGGCCGACTTTGTGATGCGCGATCTCTTTGCGGAGCCGCCCGAGGGGCCGTACGACGTCGCCGTTTGTACGCTCTTCTTGCATCACCTCGACGACGCGCGGGCCGTCGACTTGCTCTCTCTAATGCGGCGCATCGCCCGGCGCTTGGTCGTCGTCAACGATTTGCTGCGCAAGCCGCTCGGGTATGCCGCGGCGCAAGTGGTCTGCCGAATGATCTCGACGAGCGACATCGTGCGTCTCGACGGCCCGCAGTCGGTGGCCGCCGCGTTTTCGCTCGACGAAGCGCGGCGGCTGGCGGAGTCGGCCGGTTTGCGCCATGCCAACCTGCGGCGCACTTGGCCTTTTCGCTTTTTGCTGGATTGGGAGTACCCCGCCGAGCAGTCGACGGCGACCGGCATGAGCGACGGCCCCGCCGACTAGGCGCTCGCCACGGTCGCTTCCAACTCCGCGGCGATATCGGCGAAGCAGGTCGGATCGACGAATTCGCAACCGACGAGAGTTTGCTTGTCTTGCTGCATCGCCCACCGCACGATAACGCCGATTTCCGGCCGCTTCTTGTCGAGGCGAACTTTGAGATGATCGCCCAATTCGACGTCGCGACTCAGTTCCAGGCAGAAGCCGCCTGTCGCATAGTTGCGCAATTCGGCGTACTCGCGATTCCAGAACCGCGCTCCCGGACGCACCAACTCGACCTTGCGCGACGCCGGACGACGATCGCGCTCGCGACGTTCAAGTCGCTGCTCGCCTGCGATATGCCGCAGAATTCCTTCGGGAATGTTGGGCGAAAAGCTGCAGCCGACTAGATATCGTCCACGCTCGTCCACCGTGCCCCAACGAATCTGCGCCGCCAAGTAGAAGCTCACGCCGAGTTTGTCGACGACCAAATGCACGCGCACCGAGCGATTCTGCTGCAGCAGCTTCGGTACGACGAGCTTTGCGCCGCTAATCGAGAGATTCAAGAGCGTCGCTTGCAGCGTTTCCGCTTCCTCGCGCATATCTTCCGGCTCGACGATCAGCGCGACGGCGTAATCTCCGACGACTTCAAATCGTTGCTGCGAACGTTGGGTGCCGGCTTGCGACATGGGAGAGTTCCGACGGTGGAATCAGGAGGACGACAATGAAATCCTAGGCCCAAGTTAAGTTGCCGTCGGTCCGGCCGTGCGGCCGCACGGCCGGATATGACGATTGCGCCGATTGCAGGCCGCAGCTAGCCTTGCGAAGTCCGCGCCGGACGTCGCGAGTGCGGGTTTCCCCTCGGTCTCGCGTCGAAGCCGTGCGGCGTCGCGAGGCCAAATAGTTGAATTCGGCCGGCTGTACCCGTTCTCGCGTCCGGTTACGATCAGGCGCGTCCGCCGACTGTGATCTCATTCGATCATTCCCCCGCGGAGAGACCCATGCCGCACAGACTCCTGCCGCTCTTCGCCGTCTTCATCGTCACGCTGTGCGCGGTCCGCAGCACGCAGGCCGAGACCGATGAGCAGGTACTCTTCAGTTTCGACGACGTTTCCATTCCTTGGCGCGATAACGTCAAGCTCACGCTCGTACGTCCCCAAAAACATTCCGGCAATCCGGTGCTGAAACCCGGCGGGCCGGAAAGCGTCGATGAAATGGCGACGCTCCTCTACGGCACGGTGCTCAAGGAGGGCGACAAGTTTCGCATGTGGTACATCGCTTGGCCGCGCTGGAAGACGCGCGAGCCCGCGGAAATGTACTGGCGTCCGGTCGCCTACGCTGAAAGCGTCGACGGCGTCAATTGGACCAAGCCCAATCTCGGCCTCGTCGAGTACCGCGGCGACAAGCGAAACAACATTGTGCTCGTCGATCGGAACGGCGAAGGACAGACCGCCGAGGCGCTGGCCCGTCCATACGATTTCGTCAGCGTGCTGCGCGACGAAGCCGATCCCGACGCCGCCCGCCGCTACAAAATGGCCTACATCGTCTACGACGAGAAAGCCGGTTGGGGCACCACGGCCACGGCCGTCAGCGCCGACGGCCTGCGTTGGCAGGTGGCGAACAGCGAGCCGTTCACGAAGGGGCACTTTGAGAACACGTCGCTCATTCGCTTTCGAGGCTTGTATTACATGACCGGCCAAAACATCGGCCGCGGCGGCGGCACTCTGCTCGACGGCACCGACCGCGGTCGCTTGATGACCGGCTTTTTCTCCCCCCGACTTCAAGCATTGGTCCAACGGCCGCGCCCTCAATTTCTTCCGCAGCCACGCCGTCGACGCTCCCGAATCCTTCGGTCAAGAGATGCACATGGGCGCAGGTCTTTGGAACCGCGGCAACGTTGTCGTCGGCCTCTACGGCCGTTGGTACGGCGATACGATGCCGCAGCCGCGCGCGAAGGGTGCGAATTCCAAGGCCGGCTCGCCCGTCGAATCGCTCAAGATCGATCTCGGCCTCTGTTACAGCAACGACGCGATTCACTATCGCGAGCCGGTGGAGAACTTCGTCTACGTGCCGCGCGGTGAATCGCACGAATGGGACAGCGAAGCCATCTTGCAGGCTCACGCGTTTCACAACACCGACGCCGAGACGCTTATCTGGTACAGCCATTGGAACACAAGCAACCCGTGGCCCATCCCTCTGCTGCCGGAAAAGATCGAAAGCCGGAAGATCATGGGGGTCGGCCTGCTCACGCTCCGCCGCGACGGTTTCGGGTACCTAAGCAAAATCGTCAAGCAGTCGAATTCGGCCCGGGGTATGCATCGGCGCGACGCGGCGGCGAGCATTCTCACCAAACCGCTGACGCTCTCCAAACCAGGAAAACTCGTGCTCAACGTCGACGGCGTGTCGATCGAAGCGCCGTTCACAGTGAGCTTGGTCGACGACGCCGAGCAACCCCTTCCCGGCACAAGGCCGACGCAGGTGACGACGAGCGGAGTCCGCGTGCCGGTCGATCTCGGCGTTCCGCTCCCGGCCGACAAACCGTTTCGCGTGAAGATCGAATGGCCCGGCGAAGCGGCCGACCCGCATTTCTATGCGGCGTATTTGGTGCCGTAACGGCCATTGCCATTTCCTCCGCTCCTCTTGCGGGAGAAGGGGGGAGGGGCGAACGCGACAATCCCTCGCCGTTCACAACTTACTGCCGCTCATCCGGCGCGGTAATCGAAACTTCCTGCCCGTTGATCACCACGCGGGCGTTGTCGATCACCCAAGGCCTGTTCGCCGTCGTCGGCTGCACCCCGTTCTGATAGGTCGACGGCGGATTGCCGGCGGGCAACGCGGGACGCTGATCGGCCGGATTCGCTTGCGTCGGCGCGTCGTCGACCTCTTCGTACACGGTCTTCTGCTTGAGCACCGGCACCTTCTGCACGACGACTTCTTCGACCCATTTCTCGACCTGAGTCGGCACCTTCTCGACGACTTGCTCGTCGACCCACTTCTGAACCGTCACCGGTACGCGTTCGACGACCTGTTCCTCGACGTACCGCGTTTCAGTCGTCGGCACCTTACGCACCACTTGCTCCTGCACTACGCGCTGCACGGTTTGCGGCACACGCTCGTTCGTTGTTTCGGTCACATAGCGCACCGTTTGCGTCGGCACCTTGCGCACGATTGTCCGCGGCACCGTCGTGGTGACCGGCGTTTGAATCGTCAGTGCGCCGGAGTAGTTCGTCACATAAGTCGTCTGCTGTTCGTAAACCGTTTCGGTTTGCTCCTGCTCGACCGTTTCATAAACGGCCCGAGTCGTCGTTTGCGGGCGATCGTAATACACGGTTTCCGTCACCGGCTTATCGACGAGGACCGTCTCATCGCGGTAAACGATTTCGGCGACCGGCTTGCGCACCGTGCGGCGTTCTTCGCGGAGTTCCGTTTCGTAGACCGGCTTGCGGACGGTGACGACTTTCTCCTGCGTCTCCGTCACCAGCACCGGCTTGCGGACGGTAACGCGCTGCTCTTCCAGCACTGTTTCGTAGATTTGCTTGGCGACATAATGCCGGCCCGGCTTCGCGGCCGGGGGCTGATTCGCTTCTTGCGCCGGCGAACCGGCGGCCGCCCAATGCGTGGCGATCAAAGCGACGAATCCGGAGGCGAACGTGAGCGACGGTGCGGCGAGTTTCATGGCGAGTTCTCCTCAGCGTTGGTTGGGTCGACCGAAGAAGTTGCACGTCATGTGCCGAGCGAACGGAGAGGGCGAAGGACCGCCGTCGTTCATCGACAAGCGGCCGCTGTTCGGCCTGCGCGATTGGCCGCCGACCAAAATCGCACGGTTGCTTCCGCGCGTTTCACCGCCGATATTGTAGCCGACTTCGCCGGCCGCCGCTCCCTGGTGAGCCGGCTTCCCTCCACGGCCAACTCATGGACGACGGCTCGATCGCGGCGCGCCGCGGATCGTTCGCTCAAGACGCGGCGTTCGGGGGATGTTCGCTAGTTTGGGGACGAGAACGATCGGGAGGAAATAGGGGAACTTTATGTCCATGACGCGTCGCAATTTCTTGGCTTCGTTGCCGGCTGTCGTCGGTCCGATGGCGCTCGCTTCGCCGCTCGCGGCGCTCGCGAAGCCGGCCGTCGCCGCGGAGCCGATCATCGATATTCACCAACACACGAACTACCGCGATCGGTCCAACGAGCGGCTGCTGCACCATCAGCGGACGATGGGCGTGACGCATACGATTTTGCTGCCTTCGGGGAGTCAGGTCCGCACTCCGTCGACCGGCGACGGCAAGCACAACGGCCTCGGCGGCGTCGCGGCCGGCGGGAACGACTCGGTCGTCGCAATGGCGGAAGCCCACCCGCGGGAGTTCTTCTTCGGCGCCAACGAAGTGACCGACTTGCCCAACGCGTCCGACGAGATCGCCAAGTATTTGAAACGCGGCGGCGTAATCATCGGCGAGCAGAAGTTCAGCGTCGAATGCGATTCGCGCGCGAGTCGCCGGCTGTACGATTTGGCCGCGGAACATCAGGTACCGATTCTGCTTCACTTTCAGCACGGCACCTATAACCTCGGCTATGAGCGATTCGGAGCAATGCTCGCAAAGCATCCCAAGACGATCTTCATCGGCCATGCTCAAACGTTTTGGGCCAATATCGATAAGAACCACGCCGACCAAACGGTGCTCTACCCCAAAGGCCCCGTCGCCCCCGGTGGGCTCACCGATCGCTACTTGGCCGACTATCCGAACATGTTCGCCGATATGTCGGCCGGTTCCGGCCTCAACGCCCTGACGCGCGACGAGGACCATGCACGCGGCTTCTTGGAGCGTCACCAAGACAAGTTGCTCTACGGCAGCGACTGCAACGACGAATTCGGCGCCGGGGCAAAGTGCCAAGGAAGCCAAACGATCGCGGCGATTCGCAAGCTGAGCCCCTCGAAAGCGATCGAAAGAAAGTTGCTGTTCGAGAATTCGAAGAAGCTGTTTCGCCTCAACTTGGCGTAGCGCTCGCTTTAGCCCCCGCGCACTTCATGCCGGGCGTAAACCAAGTCGCACCGAATGCAGCGGACCGGCTTACACGCTGCGCCGCACATTGTCCCCGGCATGAAGTGCCGGGGGGCTAAGTCGATCTCAAGCGCGCAAAAATTTGCACGAGATTCTGTAGACGCCCGCCGCCGCTCTCCGTTCTCACCTCTGAGGCGTTCGCCTCGTTTGGTCCGGCTCCGCCGCGATTCCGTCGGCAGCCGCAGCATCCTCACATCTCGCTGTGACCACCGTTTCTCCGTGACCCGGGAGGGCCGCTATGAATCCCTTCGCGCTTGTAAATCGCCTGTTGGGCCGCTTTGGTCGTCCGTTTCATTCGCCGCTTGAGCGGCGCATCCCGCGCCACGTCCGCCTGGAAGTGCAACAATTGGAAGAACGGCGCCTCTTCGCCGTCGATCTGCCGAGCTACGACGGCACCGGCAACAACCTGCTTCACACGGATTGGGGAGCGGCGGGAACCGATTTCATTCGGATCGCCGCCGCACAATACGCCGACGGAGTCGACGACCCGTCGGGAGCCGATCGTCCCAGCGCGCGACTCATCAGCGAGGCCATCTTCGCCCACCCGTCGGACGACGTCATCAACGACCGCGACCTTTCGGCCTTCATTTATGCGTGGGGGCAATTCCTCGACCACGGCATCGACTTGACGCTGACCCAAACGCCGGCGGAATCGTTCAATATCGCCGTCCCGACGGGCGACCCCTACTTCGACCCGGCCGGCAGCGGCAAGCAGGTCATTCCCCTCAGCCGCTCGATTTACGACTCGGCGACGGGCACTAGTTCGGCCAATCCGCGCCAGCAGATCAATTCGATCTCGGCCTTCATCGACGGCTCGCAGGTCTATGGTTCCGACGCCGCGACGGCCGCCTCGCTACGGACGTTCAGCGGCGGTCGCTTGAAGACCAGCGACGGCAATCTCCTGCCGACTGCGGCCGACGGCTCGTTCCTCGCGGGCGACATTCGCGTAAACGAAAACGTCGAGCTGATTTCGATGCAGACGTTGTTTCTTCGCGAGCACAACCGTTTGGCCGATCAGATTGCGAAGGCCGATCCGAAACTCACCGATGAGCAGATCTATCAGCAGGCCCGTCGGATCGTCGTCGCCGAATTGCAGGTGATCACCTACAACGAGTTCATTCCCGCCTTGCTCGGCAAGCAATTGAAGGCGTACACGGGCTACCACGCCGACGTCAATCCGGGCATCTCCAACGAGTTCGCCACGGCCGCGTTCCGCATCGGCCACAGTATGCTCGGCGGCGACGTCGAATTCCTCGACAACAACGGCAACGAGATTCGCGATGCGATCTCGCTCCGCGAAGCGTTCTTCAATCCGAACCTCGTGAAGGAAACCGGCATCGATCCGATCTTGAAGTATCTCGCTTCCGATCGGGCCGAGGAAATCGACACGAAAGTCGTCGACGACATTCGCAACTTCCTCTTTGGCGCGCCGGGCCAAGGCGGCCTCGATCTCGCGTCGCTCAATATCCAGCGCGGTCGCGATCATGGTTTGCCCGATTACAACTCGTTGCGGGCCGCTTACGGGCTCGCCAAGGTAACGAGCTTCGCCCAGATTACGCCGGATAAGGCGCTGCAGGACTTGCTTCGCCAAACCTACGGCAGTGTCGACAAGATCGACGCTTGGGTCGGCGGGCTGGCCGAGAAGCACGTGCCCGGCGGCAGCGTCGGCGAGTTGTTCTCGCGGATCATCGCCGACCAGTTTACGCGGCTCCGCGACGGCGACCGCTTCTGGTATCAAAACACGCTCAACAAGGACCAGGTTCGCCAAGTCGAGCAGACGACGCTGGCCGACGTCGTCCGCCGCAATACGACCGTGTCGAGCCTGCAGCAAAACGTGTTTTTCCTCAAAACCTCGATCAGCGGCACCGTATTCAATGACGCCAACCAAAACGGCGCCCGCAATCCGAACGAGCAAGGCCTGGCGGGCGTCACCGTGCGGTTGCTCGACGCCGGCGGGTTCGTGGTAGCACAGACGTTGACCGACGCGCAAGGAAACTACTCGTTCCGCGGGCTCGATCTCGGCAAATACCGCGTGGAGGAGCAGACACCGAGCGGCGTAAAGACGACGTCGTCGCCGGTGATCGACACGGCGCTCACGCGAGGGATGGACGTACAGCACCTCGACTTCGGACTGATCAAAGTCGTCGCGAAGCCGACCGCGCCGCCGCCGACGACGAAGCCCACGGCGCCGCCGCCGCCTCCGCCGCCGATGAAGACGCAGATCGCCGCCGTCGGCTCGGTGCTTAACAACGCGGCCGACACCAAGAAGGCTACGCCCAAGAAGTGACGTGTCAAGCCGAGCTTTTGGGCCGGCCAAAAAACTCGCTTCGAACTCGGTCGGCCGAGTCGCTATGGTACGGGGTGCGGAACGGCGCTCGCGCGAAGCGAGCGTCGTGTGGCGACAGAGCGCAGATAGCGGAGCGAAACAGTGCGACAAACCATGCTGAGATTGTTGCGCAAAGTGCGCATCTATTTCGCCGATAGATGCGCGGATTTAAGTAAGACAATAGGGGTGCGCATCTACCGGCCGAATAGATGCGCACCGACGGCCGATTTAGATGGCCGGTTTTCCGAGCAGCGCGTCGACGGCGGCTCCGATGTCGGCTTGCCGCATCAGCGTCTCGCCGACGAGCATCGCGTCGACGCCGGCCGCCTCGAGCCGCAGCACATCGGCCCGCGTCGCGATGCCGCTTTCGCTAACCAGCAGGCAGTCGGCCGGCACCAAGTCGCGCATGCGGAGCGAATGCTCGAAATCGACGGTGAACGTATGCAGGTTGCGATTGTTGATGCCTATCAAGGTCGCGCCGGCGTCGAGCACCCGCGGCAAATTGCTCGGCTCGTAGATTTCGACCAGCGGGGTCATGCCGAGTTCGACGATCAAGTTGTGGAGGCTGCGCAGGGCGCAATCGTCGAGACACTCGGCGATGAGGAGCACGCCGTCGGCACCGGCGGCGCGAGCCTCGTAGACTTGATAGGGATCGAGAATGAAATCCTTCCGCAAGACCGGAAGCTCGACCGCGGCGCGAATCGTACGCAGATAGTCGAGACTGCCTTGGAAGTATTGCTCGTCGGTCAGCACGCTCAAGCACGACGCGCCGTGCGCGGCATAGGTGCGGGCAATCGCGAGGGGATCGAAGTCGGCGCGAATCACGCCTTTCGACGGGCTGGCTTTCTTGACTTCGGCAATCAACCGAATCGGCGGCGCACCGGACAATGCCCCGAAGAAATCGCGCGGGGCGGAGGCGGCGGCCGCCTCGCGCTCGACGATCGCTTGCGCTTTTCGCTCCTTGGCGGCGGCAATCTCGCCACGCTTCGTCGCGGTGATCTTGTCAAGAATCGTCGGCATCAGTTCGTTCCGGCAGCCGGCCGCTTTTTAGAGAAGGGAATGCAACGGTCGAAGCTTAGTGTTTGAAGTGCCGACGGCCGGTGAAGATCATCGTCAGGCCGTGTTCGTTGCAGGCGGCGATCACATCGGGGTCGTTCTTTGAACCGCCGGGCTGAATGACCGCTTTGACTCCGGCCTTCGCCAAAGCTTGGATCGAATCGGGGAACGGGAAAAACGCATCGCTCGCGACGACCGACCCGCTCACGCGATCTCCCGCCTTTTGCACGGCGATGCCGACGGAATCGACCCGACTCATCTGACCGGCTCCCGCGCCAAGCAGCATTTGATCTTTCGCAATGACGATCGCATTTGACTTCACATGCCGCACGACGCTCCAGCCGAACTTTAAGTCGGCGAGTTGAGCATCGGTCGGCCGGGCCGCCGTGACGACTTTCCATTCTTGCTCCGGGTCGGGCAAGGAGTCGGCCGTTTGCACGAGCATGCCGCCGGCGATTCGTCGATACTCCGTCCATGGTTTCGGTTCGCCGAACTCGCCGGTCGCCAGCAGCCGGACGTTCGCCTTCCACTTCGGCTTCGTCTTCAAGAGCTCGAGCGCCGCATCGTCGAAGCTCGGCGCGGCGATCGCTTCCAAGAAGAGTCCCGGCTCGCAGAGCACTTCGGCCGTCGCAAGATCGACCTTGCGATTGAGCCCGATGATGCCGCCGAAGGCACTCTGCGGATCGCCCGCCAACGCCCGTCGGCAGGCTTCGGCGAGCGTCGCCGAAGTCGCTGCGCCGCAGGGGTTGTTGTGTTTGATCACCGAGGCCGAAGGCCCGGGCAGCCCGCGCGCGACGGCCAGCGCGCTGTCGAGATCAAGAATGTTGTTGTAGGAAAGCTCTTTGCCGTTGAGCTGCTTTGCGCCGACGAGCGTTCCGGCCGGCGGATTGGGCTCGGCATAGAGCGCCGCCGACTGGTGCGGATTTTCGCCGTAGCGGAGCGTCTCCACGCGGTTGAGTTGAATCGTGAGCGACGCCGGGTATTCGTCGGTCGTCGTCGTTGCGCCCGCGCTCGTTTTCGCGAAGTAAGCGGCGATTGCCTGGTCGTATTTCCCGGTCGAAGCGTAGGCCCGTCCGGCGCATTTGCGGCGGAGCTCATAGGTCGTCGCGCCGGTCGCGTTGATCGCGGCGAGCACTTCTTCGTATTGATCCGGGACGGTGACGATCGTCGTAAAAGCGTGGTTCTTCGCCGCCCCACGCACCAGCGACGGGCCGCCGATGTCGATGTTCTCGATCGCTTCTTCGTCGCTCACGTCGGGCTTTGCGACCGTCGCCTCGAACGGGTACAGGTTCACGACCACAAGCTCGAACGTAAGGATACCGTGGTCGGCCAATGACTTCATGTCGTGGGGATTGTCGTGTCGGCAAAGTATGCCGCCGTGGATTTTCGGGTGCAATGTCTTCACGCGGCCGTCCATCATCTCCGGGAAGCCGGTGTAGTCGGCGACGTCGCGCACCGCCAACCCGAGTCCTTCCAGAAACTTGCGCGTCCCGCCGGTGCTGAACAACTCGACGCCTTTGGCCGTGAGCCCACGAGCAAACGCTTCAAGACCGGACTTATCGCTTACGCTGATGAGAGCACGTCGGATCGGGGGATTCATGGACAACTCAAAGACCCTTGATCGGAAGGCGGAAGAGGGCCGCGGGCACGGCAAACCGGTAGTTTGAAGCAAAGCCTGGCGTTGGGGAAGGGCCGCTATCGGACGTGGACGTTGCGGAGGTTTGTCGGCACGCGACGGTTTACGCGGTGAACCGCATAGCCAGACCGATCGGCTTCGGTCTGCCGGGATGAGTGAACCGCGAAGCCGACGGGCCTGATCGCGGTCTAAAAAAGACTGCCGTAAAGCGAACATCGTTGCGCTTATTTCCGTCGTGTCTTACGGCTGCGATTTTTGCGGTGAATCTGCGGGACAACTCGGGTGATTTCGCTTCGCCCGACCCCTTGAGGCCCGAAGACATTTCGGTATCATTAGGAGCTTATCGCGTCGCCCTCTTAGCTCAATTGGCAGAGCAGCTGACTCTTAATCAGCGGGTTCCAGGTTCGAGTCCTGGAGGGGGCACTAGCGCTAGTACTGCGTTTTTGCCATACTAGACGCTGATTTACTGAGTCGGACCGCTTCCTTTGTCCGGCACAGTTCTCTTCAGAACTTTGGTAGTACTACCAAAGTAAGGAGGACACTGTGTCGAGACGCCCAAGCGTCCCTTCTTACGGCCTGCATAAGGCCTCCGGTCAAGCCCGCGTTACGATCGCCGGCCGGACCATCTACCTCGGCAAGTACGGCTCACCGGAAAGCCACGAGCAGTATGCCCGCGAGATCGCTCGCATCGCCGCCGCCCCGCGCGACGCTCGATCCAACTTGAAGCTGGCCGACGTCGTCGGCGCCGACCTGACGATCGATGAACTGCTGCTTCGCTATCTTCAGTGGGCTGATACTTACTATCGCTGGAACGGCAAGCGGACGAAGGAGTTTCGCTCCACGGTCGAGGCTCTGCGTTTGCTGCGGCAACTCTACGGTTCGACTCCGGCGCATGAATTCGGACCGAGAGCATTGAAGAACCTTCAGGCCGCGTCGATCGAGAAGGGCTGGTGCCGTCGGACGATCAACACCCGCATCAATCGCATCCGCCGTGTGTTCAAGTGGGGCGTCAGCGAAGAGTTACTTCCGCCGTCACTCTTTCATGCACTTGCGACGGTCGCCGGCCTCCAATACGGGCGTAGCGCTGCACCGGAATCGCAGCCGACGGAAACCGTCGCTCTTGCCGACATCGAAGCGGTGCTCCCGTACGTGTCGGCACAGGTAGCGGCGATGATCCAGTTGCAATTCCATGGCGCCATGCGGCCAGCCGAAGTCACGATCATGCGTCGCTGCGACCTGGACATGTCCGATCCTGAGAACTGGGTCTACCGGCCGGCGGCGTTCAAGACGCAGTATCTCGGCGACGAACGTGAGGTGTATCTCGGCAAGCAATGCCAGGCGATCCTCAAGCCGTTCCTGGACCGACCGGACGATGCGTATCTATTCAGCCCGCAGGAGTCGGAGGCCGAGCGGAACGAGAAGCGGCATCTGGAACGCAATCCGGACCGCAAGACCAAGGTCTACCCGTGCGAGTTGCGGCAGCGTGAGAAACGGAAGGCGAAGTCGACGTTGAAGACGGCTAAGCGGCCGAAGCGAGACCATTACGATGTCGATTCCTACCGGCGAGCCGTGACTTACGGGATCAAGCAAGCTCGTAAGCACGGCGTCGAGGTGAAGCCCTGGTGCCCGCGACAGCTTCGCCACACGATGGCCACACGCGTCCGGCAGGAGTTCGGCTTAGAGGCGGCCCAAGTGTTCCTCGGTCACTCGGAGTGCGCCGTCACGCAGGTGTACGCCATGCGCGACCGGCGGCTCGGCATCGAAGTCGCTAAGAAGCTCGGTTGAGGTCAAGATCGGCGCCGGCGCGCTTGCGAACGATCCAGACGGCGACGGCGTCGATTTTTTTCTGAAAACTTTAGGTTATGGTGCGCTCAAATTCGAACGAAGTGCGTTGACTTCTCGTCATCGTTTCCGTGACAATGATCCTGTTCACGACATTTGCCGGCATCAGCCGGCCGGACGTCCCGTGAACCGCTAGCCGCCACCGCGGCGCGAAGAGCGACGAACCCCACCGCCGCTCGGAAGCGAAGCCTGCTGACTTCCTTCTGTGACGTCATCTCCATGGCCGTGCCCGGCAAGAGCCGGGCAACGACCTTTCGCGGACTCGTCCGCTATGGCCTGCCGAGCGTCTCGGACAAGCCCTTCATCACACTCGGCGCAACGCGTCGCCGATTCGTGACTTCCTGCCGGTCGACAGTGCGGCGTTGCGTGCGCCGACCGGCCTGACGCGTTTGAGGAAGTGAACATGATCGACATTGAGAACGAAACCCTGATCTCGCTGGCGGAAGCCGCGACGATCGTCCCCTGTGGCCGGAAAGGCCGCACGCCGGACGTGAAGACGGTCTACAGCTGGACGACTAACGGCTGCCGCGGCGTCGTGCTGGAAAGCGTCCAAATCGGAGGGCGACGCGGGACGTCAAAGGAGGCCGTCCGCCGGTTTATCGAAGCAATGACCGCAGGCTCCGGCACTCACAAGCAGTCCCTGCGCCGCCCGGCCAGCACCTCCCGTCAGGCGGCCGTCGTTGCCGAATTGGAGCGTCTGGGCGTACGGAAGTAGTCACAAACCCGAAGAGCAAGCAATGAATATTGATCCTGAAGAACAAGAATGTGAAGTCGAGCCCCTGTACGACTTCGATGAGATTGCCCGCGGCATTCGATTGCTGTGCGCGCCGACGCAAGTGTACGAAATCCGGGCTCTCGGCGTGTATCGAGCCGGAACCGTATCCGGTTACTTCGACGCTGACAGCCGCAAAGCAATGGTCGATGGATGTGCGGACGTCAGCGGCGAAGCCGAAGGCGTCTACGTCACACTCAACCCGGTCATCCCTAGCCTTCTCGCACGAGCCGTCAACCGGCTTCGAGAGTTTACGAAACACACGACCGGCGACGCTGAGATTGCCGAGAGGCGTTGGTTGCCGCTCGACTTTGATCCGGTGCGTCCAGCCGGTATTTCGTCGACCGACGGTGAGCATGAAGCCGCGTTGGCTAAGGCACGTGAATGCCGCAAGCACCTCCTGTCACTGGGCTTCGCGAAGCAGTCGCTCGTATTGGCCGACTCCGGCAACGGTGCTCACCTACTCTGTCGCATTGAGTTGCCGAACGACGACGTCGCTCGCGATCTCGTAAAATCCTGCATCGACGCCGTCGCGACGAAGTTCAGCGACGAAGTCGTAAAGGTCGACCGCACGACGTATAACGCCGCCCGCATCTGGAAGGTACCCGGCACGTTAGCTTGCAAGGGCGATCACACGGACGATCGACCGCATCGGCTCGCTCGGCTTGTGAGTGTGCCGAAGAAGATCGAACCGGCCTCGGTCGACCTGTTACGGGAACTCGCTCAGTTCGCGCCGCAGGTCGCCTTACCGGCAAGTCGTGCGATTTGGACCGGCACAGCGAAGTCGTTCGACCTGGAAGCTTGGCTTGCCGCGCACGAAGTGCCGGTATCGTCGCCAAAGCCCAAGGACGGCGGGCGAATCTGGGTATTCCCGGTCTGCCCCTGGAACCCGCAGCACACCAACGGCTCCGCATTCGTTATGCAGCGGGCGGATGGGCCTATCGCGGCGGGTTGCCATCACAATGGCTGCCAAGGTAAAGGGTGGCGCGAATTGCGTGCGTTGTACGAACGCACGTCGCAAGTCGACGCGTCGGCTGCAAGACCGGCGTGGCTCGCAACCGCATCGCCCGCGATTCGTAAGAAGTTTGAAGAAGCAATTCGCACGCAAAACAACAACTAGTTTTTTGAGGTACTCATGAGTTTGAAGAAGAAATCCAACCGCCCTTGCACCGAGCCGGCGAATCCAACCGGTTGCCAGGAGCCGAAAGGCTCTCGGAAAGTTCGGCATGCACCGCCGATCACGGTCGGCGGCAATGACGGCGAAGACGCTACGGTTGGCACAGAGTGCGATCTCCATGCGGAGGTCGGGCCGCTGGAGGCCGACGGAGTGCGCCAAGTCATCATCACGCATGCGGGTAAGATTTTGCTCGACACGCTGATCAATACCGAGAAGCCTGCAAAGCGTGCGGCCGCGATTGCCGCAGCTTCCGAAAGCCGAGGCCTTTCGGATCTGCAAATACGGTTGCTGGATGCCGAGATCGTAGCCAGGTCACAGGAGGTTGACGAATCGATCCTGCTCGCGAAGAAGCTGACTAGCGAGCAGCGACCGCGAAACTTCCGTGACGGCAACCAGTCGATGACGCGACAGCTCGCCGCACTTATGGACAACGAGACATTCTTCCACTGCACGCAAGAGATCGGGTACGTCACGCTCAAAGACGGCAACGATCGAAAGACGTTGAAGATTGAAGATTCAAACTTCAAGAAGCTCTTGATAGGGCGTTACTTCAAGGCGTACGACCGCGTACCGAGTGAACAAGCGGTGAAAGAGGCGATTGCACTCCTGGACGCTAAGGCGGTGTATTCAGGCCATAAGGAGGCCGTTCATGTTCGCTACGCCGAACACGACGGCAACGTTTACGTTGACACGGCGAATGCCGAGTGTCCGTTCATTGAGATTACTAAGGACGGCTGGAAGCCGTGCGCGCAGCCGCCGGTCAAGTTCATCCGCCCACGGGGGACGCAGCCTTTACCTGTCCCAACGCGCGGTGGATCGATCACGTCTCTAAAGCGGTTCGTCAACGTAGCCCCAGCCGATTGGCCTTTGCTAGCCGGCTTCTCGTTAGCGGCGGTCATGCCGTCCGGTCCTTATCCGATCGCTATGTTCCAAGGACAGCAAGGTTCAGCCAAATCAACGACATGTCGAATACTCGGCAAGCTGATTGACCCGCGCGTCGCGTCCATGCGCCCCGAACTGCGCCGTGTCGATGATCTACCGACGCTCGCCACAAATTGCCGGCTGATTCAGGTCGACAACGTCAGCTTCATCGGCGACGACATCAGTGACGCTCTGTGTCGACTATCCACCGGCGGTGGATGCGGGACGCGGAAGCTCTACACCGACAATGATCAAGTGCTCTTCGAAGGATCAAGGCCGATCATTCTAAACGGCATCTGCGAGTTGGCAAGCCGGGGAGACCTCATTGATCGCAGTATAATTTTCCATCTGCCGACTATCTCGGATCGAGATCGCAGGAGTGAATCGGAGCTCATGGCAGAGTTCGACGGTGCAGCGCCGGGAATCCTGGGAGCTCTTTACGACGCGGTGGCCGAAAGTCTCCGGAAGCGGGCGGACGTGAAGCTAAAACAGATGCCGCGACTCGCCGATTTTGCCATTCGGGTCGTCGCCGCGGAATCTGCACTTGGTCTGTCGCCCAACTCATTCATGGAAGCTTATCAACGGAACCGCGACGACCTCCACCATTTGGTGCTCGACTCATCACCCGTGTACGCCGCGCTGGAAGACTTCGCTAAAGACTGCATTGATAAGGGCATGCCCAACTGGGAAGGCACCGCAACGGATCTGTTCGAGGAGGTTGTTTCTCAATACAGCGCGGTGCGCCGTTATACTGGTTGGCCGTCGAGTCCGAAAGCGCTTAGCGACCGGCTTCGTCGGATGGCGCCGAACTTGAAGGAAGTCGGCATCGAAGTGGACTTCCGGCGGCGCAATGTGCGCCGGCTCATCCGACTAACGTTCACGGGCAAGTTCCGTGAAGTGCTCGGCGATATCGCGGCCCATAAATTGGAACTGTCGTTGGAAGATGAACGCTAGTTAACACTTGCCGTCGGCGGTACAGATGCCGCCGACGGTTGGCTAATTCTCGTTCACCTTGGCGGCTTGTTCCTATCATATCGTGACGAAACGCGCCGGCGCAACCGCACCCGCGCCGGCGCGATGTGCGATCACCGGGACTTGAGTTTCCGGGGCATTGTTCAACTAATCGATGTGACGCTCGTGACGCACGTGACGCAGATATTAGGGTTCAGAGGACGGCCACGAGACGTTCACCTGTTTGTCCAGCCGCTATACCGGCAGATTCTATTTCCATCGTCACTTGCGTCACTATAGGTGCTTGGGCGATAGACAATTCACCGCTTGCCTGTGACAACCCGTACACACGGCCTCTGAGGCCCAGAGGCCCTAGTTGTGGCGAATACAGACGGGACGCCGGAGCCCACTTCTCTTGGCCGTTCAGCGCCTCGCAGCAACTAAGCTGATGCGATCTACCCCGGCCGGTTTCAGGCGCAGCAAAGCGCCCTCCCGCCCTTTGTCATCTGGCCTCGCTGGCGCCCTCAGACAGCCTTGTGTCCGCGAGCTTCTGATTGAGCATTTGCTGGCGTGGTCTATAGGTATGTGAGAACCCGCGCGACTGCGAACGAACACAACATGCTCCTGACGCTCGCAGAGCTTTGCTGCCGCAGACGATTTCAAGGTACTAGAGCAAGCTAAGCCGCCCCATGCTCATGGCCAAGCTCGTCGCCAACCTACCCTGATTGCTCCACCTCATGCTCATGCCGATGCTATGGCCCCAGCAGCCCTCGCTTCTCGGGGCCAAGGTCTGGCCACTTCTCCTTCGTATGCTCAAGGCGCTCATCAAGCCGTTGGTAGCAAGCCTGTAAGCGAGTAAGGTGAGCGCTGTTTTCGACTTGTTCTCCTCCAGCGATCAGCTAGGGCGACCATTTGCTCGCAGTTCGCGACTGTACTCTTTATAGCCCCAAGACTGTGCTTCACACCTTTACAGTCTCTATCCGAGGGCCTAGCGTAGTGGTTTTTAACTATCCGCTATAAGAGGATTCCATCTTTATGGCAAAGAAAGCCAAGACCGCTAAGGCCGCCAAGTCCACGCCGGCCGCCTCCGACGCTAAGGTCAACAAGTCGGCGGCCATTCGCGACTACCTGTCGGCCGCCCCCGAAGCCAAACCGAAAGAGATCGTCGCCGCCTTGGCCGAGAAAGGCATCACCGTCTCGCCGAACATGGTCTCGATCGTAAAGGCCAAGACCAAGATCAAGACGGCTCGACGGAAGGCGGCCGGCTCATCAAACAACGCCGGCGGAGAACGGGATCGTGCGGGCGGCCTGGATGCCGTGCTCATCCTCTATAAGGCGGCCCAAGGTCACGACGTCGCCAAGCCGCGCGTGCGACAGGCGTTCCTCACGCTGGTCGACCTGCTCGGTTAAGCCGGCCACGGCAGCTTCGCTGATAGGTAAAAGCGAGCGAGGGCGACGGGCCCGATCGGCCCGCCGTCCAAGCCGCAGCAAATAGCTTCTTTGGTCGATGTTGCGTCGTTTGCGTCGCCGCGTCGTCAAAGTAAGATGGACGCCGTGACCGGCATGCCGGTCCGCAATCAAAATCATTGGAGTATCCAACAACAGGTGACCACGCCGTGGCCGCCTGACAATACGTGACGTGTAACGTCGTACTGCTTCCTGCAAAACCGCCAACCTGAGCCGCAAGGCTCTTGCAACCAACGAAGCAGCACACGTGCCGCGCCCCGCGAGGGGCGTCGGCCGTTTGTGCTGTTCGTTGGCCCCTTGGCGGGGGTGCAGGAGCGGCCTCTCGGTTCGACGCCCTTTTTCTTTAGGCATCGAGCCGGCGGTCTCTCATACCTCCGCCAAAGGTTCGGCCATGCCGCTCAAAATCCAATGTCCCCAGTGCCGCAAATCGCTGACCGTGCCGGATCACCTGGCCGGCCGAACCGGTAAGTGCCCTGGCTGCGGCGTGGCGATTCCGATTCGCGCCGCGAATGAACAAATAGCCGCACGCCCCCCAGCCCCACCTCCGCATGCCCCCGCCAGCGGTGCAGCGCAGAGTCCTATCCGCGGTCCTTCAACTACGGCCTCGCCGGCGAAGTCCGAGAGCTGGTTTGAAAGAGTACTCGTCCCATTTATTGGCGGTGCGGCGATTCTCTTCGCCAAGGTGTTCTTCTTCAGTTCCAAAGCGTCGAAGCCCGGATTGTTCCAAGATGCATTGGAAGTCGTCCTCGGCCTAGCGATCATCGGGCTCGTTATCTGGGGCGTCGTATCGCTCGTCCGGTGGCTCATTCGCATGGCAGCAGACAATGCTCCCGCCACCATTTCTTCAGGCACTATCCCAGCGCCTCCTTCGCCTTCTCCGGCCCCGCCCCCGCCGATATCGCACTCGACGCAGTGGTGGCTGTCATTCGCCGGCAAGGCGACCGGTCCATGTTCGACCGAAGCCGTGATCGATTCGCTCCGTTGCGGCGACCTGCGTGCAGATACACCCGTCTGCCCGGTTGGTTCAAACCAGTGGCAACCGGTATCCGCTTGGCCGGAGTTCGCTCCCGTGCTCGGGCCCCGCTAATGCCTACCTTTTTTCGATTGATTGCACCGGGACATGCTTAAGACTTGGAGTGAATGATGAATACGCAGGTACGGCGTTGGTGGGTGTCCCTCGACGGGAAGGTCGATGGCCCGCGGTCGCAGGCATACATCCTAATGGGCTTACAGAGCGGGCAGCTTCCGATTGGCGTGCAAGTGTGTCCTGAGGGGGACACCGAATGGAAACAGGCCGTTGATTGTCCTGAGTTTGTGACGTCGTCGCCGGCAGCGTCTACGCTTCCACCGTTACCGCCTCCCCAGGCACACTACCACAACACCCGCACCAACGACCGACTTGTAACAAATGCTCGCTTGCCGGCCATGGCAAACGCCATTTGTATTTTCACTGTTGTGCTGCTTCCGCTGTACTGGGTCCTGGGAAGCATCATTTCCGTTGCGACCGTAGAGGAATCAAACGCCGGCCTGGCCGAGTTTCTCTACGGCCTGCTCATTCGCGGTCCCGTCTCGTTGGCGACCACCATCCTGCTTGTCATCGCCGGGCTTCGACTTCGCGATCTTCGATCTTCCGCCGTTCGCCTGATAAAGATTGGATTCCTAATCGATTTTGCCCTCGTCGCAGTGAGCTTCCTCGTCGCATTGCCGATTGTGCTGTTCGTTGCGGCGAACGATCCCGCCCCACCTGCTCAGACAACCGGAGCTGCAGTTCTGTTGACGGTGATTCAAGCTTTCGCAGGCTTTGCCGCCCTCGCATTTGAGATCGCCGCATTCATTTGGCTTTCTAAGAACACGTCCCGGTTACCGCTCGATCAAAGCAGATGATCGATCGCGGTACTACGCAGCCGCCGTCTGCACTAAATTGGACGCACTAAGCCAAGTGGCGGCGGTCACCAGCTAGCGTTATGCTCTCAACGCGGCATCTTGATGGCGAGAGCGACATTGCACAAGAGAGCCACAGCCGATTGGGATGCGATTGAATCGCGTTGGTTGTACCAGCGGTGTTCGCTACCGTGTTCTGGATGTTGGTCTCGCGAAGTCGGCGGTAAGGGCGAACTGCGGGGAAGCGTGACTAGCGGGGCGAGCCGGCCTGCATCTTCGTGGTGCTGATCCACAGCCCCCACGTCGCCATCAGAAGGGCGACCCAAATCCAAACGCCGAATAGCGGCGTCATCACGATGCCCACGGCGAGCGTCAGCAGGGCCGTGACGGCGATTTCTTTGTCCGAGATGTCGTTGTTCATATTTGTCTCTATTGAATGTTGGATAGTAAAGCGGTGGCTTACCGGCGGCGATGTTGCCGGCCGGCGTGATAGCCTCGGCGACTGCCGTTCTGCTTGCCGGTGCGGCACGGCCAAACCGGCTCTGGGCGGCACCGACAAGCACCGATAGTTCACGTCAGAAGTTCGGAGGGGGACCCTGGCCGACGTTGGCCACGATCGGAGAAGCAGCGTCATTTGCGTCACCTTCGTCACTCGTGACGCACGTGACGCACGTGACGCAAGTTTTAAAACTCGGCGGAGATCCCAAGACTTCACATTGGGATGCATGACGTAACTGACCTCGGATCCGCTGATATTGAGCGACGACGTATCCTCGCTTTCGTGCCGCGAATAGTGCTGAAGCCGTTGAACCTGCGGCCTGCGGCGCGGTTTAGGTCGTAGCGATAATTCCGAGTGCGTCATCATTGCGTCTCGGGGAACACTGAAATCACTCCGCGGTGGGGAATTCCATTCTTGCGAGGTTGCCGGGCGCAACTATTTTTGAATTGTCGCTCGATTTTCCCCTCTGATTCGCGGGGCATTTCCGCCCATCTCGGCCCCCGTCCTGTTTGAAAGATGCGCCCACGGCGTAGCGGTACCGTTGCGCGCATAGGTCGCCCGCCTTCGACTAATCGCAACTCTGACTCACTGCATCTAGGACCATCACAATGCGTGCGCTTCGTGCTTGGGACGGCTTTTGGGGAGCTCTCGGTTTCTTGCGTCGTAACCGTCGCCAACGCAAGGCGGCCGCTGCGAAACGGCGGAGCATGTATCGCCGCCACGTCTTTGACACGCTTGAGCAGAGAGTGGTTCTTAATGCCGACCCGATCGCGGCCGACGACGAGCACCAACTGAGTTCCGCGTACGTTTCAACGGCGAATTACGGCGCAGTTCTGGATAATGACACCGACGCCGACGGCGATCGGCTTGGGTTGCGCTACGACGGCAACCCCAACCAAAGCGTCACGCTGAATCCCGGCGACACGTATCTTTGGGATTACGCGATCTCTGATGGACATGGAACCGTCGATCTCGGCCAAGTACGGCTGACCGCCGATGGAACGCCGAACGCAAATGCCACGCCGACCGTTTACGTCCATCAAACGGCCGCCGGCGAACAGCAAGGAAGCGTCACCGTCAGCGTGCGGCTCACTCAGCCGTCGCAGAACACGATCTCAGTCGATTGGCAGACGTCGAGCGGGTCAGCCGTTCTCGACCAAGACTATTCCAGCGGCAATTGGCGCGAAGGTTATTATGCCGATGAAATGGTCTGGCGCGAGTCGGGCTACCCGACGTACACCGACGTTTGGCACGATACGAGCGGCTACGTCATGCAGCCGGTCCATCATCCGGAAGGGCGCTGGATCACCGAGTCGGTGTGGCACGAAGGAGAGTACGTTGTCGAGCCGGTCTGGCACGACGACTAC
>JAEUIN010000304.1 GCA_016793115.1 Planctomycetaceae bacterium | reverse complement strand
CGTCGATTCTCACTTTCGCACGGCATGGAAGCGACACGGCATCACGCCGGCGCCGACTGTCGACGACGAAGGCTTTCTGCGTCGGGTCACGCTCGACCTCACAGGACGGCTGCCGACGCCGCAAGCCATTCGCGATTTCGTGGTGAGTTCCTCGCCTAACAAGCGGGCGGATGTTGTCGACGCTCTGCTGGCTTCGCCGGAATATGCCGAGCATTGGGCGACCTACTGGGATAACCTCCTGATGGGGCGTCTGACGCGCGAGGGGTTTCTCGATCGGGCCGCCTTCAAGGGCTGGCTGCGGGAACAGTTTGCCGCGAACAAGCCGTGGGATGAAATCGTTCGGCAATTAATCACCGCCGAAGGTTACAACACCAATAAGCGCCCGATCCGCGGCGGCGGCCCCGATCCACGCGATTTCGACGCGCGCTACAATCCAGCCGCCAATTGGTTTCTCCGCTACTCGCGGGCCCTGCCGGATTTGGCTTCCGCCACGTCGAAGCTGTTTCTCGGTGTTCAGATTCAGTGCGCTCAGTGTCACGACCACAAGACCGAGAAGTGGAAACAGGACGATTTTAAGCAGTTCGCCGCCTGCTTCTCAAAAACGTGGCCGACCTACGTCGAACGTCCGGCCATGCTCACGACGATGGTCGGCATCTTTCGCATGGACGTCAAAGATCGACTCATCACTCCGCCGGTGGACAAGTATGAGATCGCGTTCGGTTCTTACAAAGACTACGTCGATGTGCAGCCCAAGCTCCTCGACGGCCCGGAAGTGCGTACCTGGGGGAGTCGCCGCAAGGTGGTCGCCGATTGGGTGACGGCCGACGACAACCCCTGGTTCGCTAAGGCGATCGTCAATCGGATGTGGGGGCGCCTATTGGGCCGAGGATTCGTCGATCCGATCGATGACTTTCGGCCGGGTAATACGCCGGCGTTGCCCGAAGCGCTCGATGCGCTGGCGGCAGATTTTCGCGAGCATCACAACGACTTGCGGCATTTGCTGCGTGCGATATGCGCGACGGAGGCGTACCAGCGCGATTGCGTGAATCTACAATTGCCGGCGGGGACGCACGCCTACTGGGCTTCGTATCCGGTGAAGGCGCTCGAAGTCGAGGAGCTGTTCGACGCCGTGATGCAAGCGACCGACGGCAAGGCCGGAATCGACCGGATGAGCAAGAACAACTACGAACTAATCCGCAACTCGTTTATTCAAGAACTCGTCGTGCAGATGGGAACCGACGACATGGCCGAGGTCGCTGAGCCGGAAGAAACGATTCCGCGCTCGTTAATGATGCTCAACGGCGCACTCATCTGCGGCACCACACGGCACACAGCCGGTTTCGGTTTGTCGACGGTGCTTAAGGACGTGGACGACGCGGCGGCAATTGAAGAACTTTATCTCCGCACGCTGTCGCGACGCCCCACGCACGGAGAAGCGAATTGCTGGCGGTCTTTTGTCGCCAAACCTCGCCAAGTCGTGAAGACCGCGGGAGCTGCGGCGGAGCTACCCCTCGGCGCGGCTGCGCAAGGCTTAAGTCCGGAAATGGCGAAGGCCGGAGCCGATGCGGATTTTACGGAGTTGCTGAAGCATGCCCGCACGGCGGCCGATTTCGGCATGCTCCGCGGGAAGATGGAGAACAATGCCGATGCCGGACTCTACGCCAAGGCATTTCGCGAATATGTCGCGACCGTACCGTTTCAGTACTTAGCGGCGATCGGCGGAGGCTCGACTCCGCGCGAACAGGCCTTTGAAGACCTGTTCTGGGTGCTGTTGAACTCGTCCGAATTCCTGAGCAATCACTAACCGAAACTTTCTCCATGTGGCACGATATGTCTTCTCGCGATCAATTCTGTGCCGGACCGAATGACGCTGTCGACCGGCGCGCATTTTTGGCCGGCGGCATGGGCGGGCTGCTTAGCCTGGCGATTCCGCAATGGCAGGTTCGCGCTGCATTGACAGATGCGGCGAGCGAACCCAAAGGGACGCGGCCGAAGTCGTGTATTTTGCTCTGGATGAACGGCGGACCGAGCCACATCGATACGTTCGATCCGAAGCCCGGCAGCAAAACCGGCGGCTCGTTCAAGTCGATCAAAACGAGCGCCGCCGGCGTGCAGATTTGCGAGCATCTGCCTCAAGTCGCCGAGCAAGCCGAGCATCTGGCGATCATTCGCTCAATGACCAGCAAAGAGGGGAATCACGACCGTGGCCAATACTTGATGCACACCGGATATTCACCCTCCGGCACGCTCAAGCACCCGAGCTTGGGTTCCTGGGTCAGCCGGGAATTGGGGGACCCAGACTTTGAATTGCCGAATTTCGTCAGCATCCGCGGGCCGTCTGTCGGTTCCGGATTTCTCGGCGTGCAGCATGATCCGTTCGCCGTGCAGCATCCCGGGCGCGGCGTGCGCAATCTAGCGCCGGCGAAAGACGTTGATGCCGGACGTTTTGCAATGCGAATGGAAGCGTTACAAATGTTGCAGAATGGTTTTCAAACCACGACGCGCTCGGCGGCGCCGGCCAACCATGATGCAGTGAACCGAAAGGCCGTGCAATTGATGCGATCGCCGCTCACGAATGCCTTCGATATTTCCGCCGAACCGGAAGCCGTTCGACGGGCATATGGCGACAACGACTTCGGCCGCGGTTGCCTAATGGCCCGCCGTCTAATTGAGACCGGCGTGCGATTCGTTGAAGTGACGCTCGACGGCTGGGATACGCACATCGACAACTTTACGAAGACTTCTCTCTTGATGCATGATCTTGACCCGGCGATGGCGACGCTTATCAAGGAACTTCGCCATCGCGATCTGCTCGACAATACGCTGGTCGTCTGGATGGGTGAATTCGGCCGGACGCCGACGATCAGCGCGGTCGACGGACGCGACCATTACCCGACGGCTTGGAGCACCGTACTCGCCGGCGGCGGCGTTCGCGCGGGCCAAGCCTACGGCGCAACTGATGAAAACGGTGCGAAGGTCGTTAAAGACGCCGTTACGGTGCCGAATTACTTCGCGACGCTCGCAACGTTGCTCGGCTTAGACCCGGCGAAAGAGGCGATGAGTCCCGTCGGCCGGCCGATCGCGATCTCCGACGCCGGT
>JAEUIN010000287.1 GCA_016793115.1 Planctomycetaceae bacterium | reverse complement strand
CGTTCCAGTCGTTGATCGCCGTCGACAAGATGCGTTAGCTCATGGATCAGGGTGCCTGAGAGCGGCTGGTCCGGGACATCGTCGAACGCCGCATCGGGAAACGAGACGCCGTTATAGTGCCACCGTGCCGTCGCGAGGGTGGCGGCCTTCCGCGGCGATCGGTCGCGCCAGAGAAGGATCGGCCCGTAGGCCGTGGCACGCGCGTAGAGCCCGGGCGCCGTTTGACGCACCTTCGCGAAGGTCTCGACGACGTGCCGCTTTTCCAATTCGGTCCAGGGTTTCACGGAGAAACGACCGAAGAAGGAGCTCAAACCTTGCGGCAGCGCGTCACGGAATTCGAGCAACGGATCGTCGGGGGAAAACGCCCCGATCGTCGCGCCGTCCTTTCCTTTGGCGGTGTGCAGAGGCGAGTCCGGCGACAAGCGATAGTCGCTGCCGAGCTTGACGAACCGCGGATCGACCGACAGGTCGCCCTCGGCCTTAAGATCGGCCGCAGGATAGACCAATACGGCCAGAAGGTCGCCGTTGGATAACGGCAGCCGATCCTCGCGAACGTAGTTGAAGTCGACTAACGGAGATTCCTTGCTTCCCAAGTTTCCGTAGACGACGTTCGAATGGCGCTGCAGGGAGGAGCGGCGGTCGATGCGCATGCCGACGAATCCGAACGCTAAGATGTTATTGGAGATGCGGCCGCGTGCGCCTGCATCGGCGCAGAAGCCGGTCCCCCGTTGCAAGACAATCGTATTGCGAACGACGTCGGCCGGGCCTTGCACTAATCTAATCCCGAAACGGTTGCCTTCGATGACGTTCTGAAAAATACCCGTCGCATGATCGCGCACGGTGATTCCGGAGCCGGCGTTGAACTGAATCAGATTATTTGCAATCGTCGTGCGAACCGAGGGAGCGGCGGCGTTTTGATCGGCCTGCAATAAAATTCCGATCCCTTTATTGCGAGTGACTGAATTGTCATTCACCGACAAGGCGCTGGATCCTACCACAAGGCCGTTATTGCACTGCGCGAGCACGTTGGCTTGAATCGTTCCTTGCGAGCGGGCCGCGCTGATTCCGGTTTCTTGCCGCCGGACCACGTTGTCGCGCAGCAGTACGTTGGAATTGACGGCAACCACGCCGGCCCCCTGGTCGGGACCGTTGCCGACGATGGTGGTTGCCTCGACGGTTAACGACGAATCGAACGCCCGAATGCCGAGAACGTTTCCGTCGAGCAGGTTATCTCGAGACTTGATTAGCGACTGAGTATGGCCGAGAACTGCTTCCTTGCATTGCAAGATAACGGTGTCCCGGATGTCGGCTTGCGAGGTCTTCAATCGGACGCCTTGTTTCTGCCTATCGCCGTGCAGCGAACAGTCGCTGATCATCACATCGTTGGTTCGTTCAAGCCAAATCAGGGGATCGTCTCCTTCCGAAGAAATCGTAAGCTGCTCAAGCCGAAGACCGTTCGCATGCAGTGCCTTAAGAGGCGACCCCTTCGACGAGGCGCCCCGGAGATTTAGCCGACGAAGGACGACGTTTTCGACGCCCCAGACCCCGATCGAATTTGGGGATTCAATGCAGACCATACCGTCGCTTTCCGCAGAAAGCGTCACGCCGCACGGCGGGACCAGTTCCTCGCGATACAGCGCTTTACGTACGGTGACCGTATCGCCCGGTCGCGCCACCGACAGCGCGCGGGTGATCGTTCGATAATCACCTTCGCCGGTTCGATCGACGACCAGACGTCGCGGCCCTCCCTCGGCTTTGTCGGACTGAACGAAATACTGATCGTCGAGTGAGTGATCTCGCGTGGTAAAGGTGACCGAATACCGATTCCCTTCGCGCTCGATTAAGAAAGACACGGCTTCTCCGGACTTATCGAAGATCTCTCCGTTGAAGGCGCGAACGAGCCAGTCGCCCCGGGCCAGATTGGCTTCGTCGGCGGCCGACCCTTTCGCAACGGCAACGACCAGGGCGCCGATTTCAGCGGAAGGGCGTTCGCGCTCGAGATCGCCTGCCACAAAACTCACGAACACGCCCCATTCACGATAATATTTAGTTCGAATTCCGGACCAATCTTCGGCCGCTGACGCGGGGACGCTGCAGCAGCCGACGAAGGCCCAAACGAGCAGGCCGAGCAACGGTGAGTAAGATCTTTGCATCATGGGTTTCAGCGGCGGAATCGCAAGGTTCAAAGAATCGTTGTTGCAGGACGTCCTGTCAGGGAACTGAAGGTTTCTCGATGAGCGGCTTGCCGTCGCGATCGCTAAGGCTTTCGACGCGGACTCTCGACTGATACTCGACGGTCTCCGTCTGCTGAATCGGACAATCTCGTGCCCAATCCAAATCGGCGGACACACCGGCTTCGCGCATCCAACGCACGAAACAGACGGCCTTCGCCGCGTCGACTAGTGCACCTAACGGCGGATGCACCGCGGCCAGATCTTGGTAGCGTTCCGACACTTGTCCGGCAAATTCTTCACTCGATCGATCGAGTGCGTCGGCCGTACCGGTCCAGGCGATCACCTTCATGCGGGTTTCGGCAAAGTCCAGTCGAGCGGCATCGCGATCGAACTTCAAGGTGAACCGATCGGGAATCAACACGTACCAAGTCGAGCCGCTTTGCCACCATGGTTTTTTCTCGGCGAGCGACGACCCCGGCGACGACGGCGCCGAGTTGCGGGCTTGACGTTCGATTAAGGTCATGAATCCCGGAACGCGAGCATAGTCGACGACTTGCCCGGAAACGCCGTCAACGCCTTCCATCATCGACCCTAAGGCGATGTCGGCCTCCATCAACGTCTTGCCCATTCGCGTATTGCGGATCGGACCGTAGTACGTGATGCGTTCCCGGCTAGGTTCCGGCGTGGAAAGGATTCCGACTCCCGGTCCGGCCGGCAGCTTGACGGACGAGCCGATGGGAACCGATTTCCAGGGACGCGGGAGGAATTGCTTATTCCACACCACTTCGCCATATCGTTCGCGACCGGTGCTTACCAGAATGCATCGTTCGTCTTCGCCGACTAGTTTGCCCGGTACGTCTTCTTCGCCGCCGAACACGCAGCGGATGGACAGTGCGACGTACTCTTTATCCAACGGGGGACACTTCAGCCGAGAACCGCTTGAAGTCACGAGTTCGATACGGTCGTTCGCCCATTCGGCGCGTGCGCCGGAAACGTCGACCGGAGTCAGCAGTTCCGCCGCCTTGAACAACGCAACCCCGCCGACGCCGCAGTGAACCCCACTGCTCTTGCCTGCCGACGGCCGCGCCGTTTCAGCGACCTTTGCCGCCGTAACCGCGACGCCCGTGAGCAAGCAAACCAGCAACCCGGCGATGCACCGAACTCGCAGATGATGATGCATGGAAATTTCCCTCAGGGCGTCGCTTGCAGTCCCTTTCGTAGCTCAACGCGGGGCTACGATGGGGAGGCGTTTAAGCAATCTCGATGCCGCTCGACGGATTCGCTTCGGACGATGAGCAAGTGGATCATTCACGAGATTTCGCGCTTCGCCCCCCGGAAAAACTACCGAAGCTTCGTGCGGTTACGCCTCGCCTGGGCGTGCGGCATGCACACATTCAAGACCAACGCCCCTTGAATCTTGAGGCCGGCGCGAACACGGACCTTCGGCATCTCGTTTGCTCGATGTCCTTCGGTATCTTTTATTGCACTTGCCGGCCTTACCCATTGAGCACCCATGCACGCCTTTCGAATGCAATTCCTTTGTTTGTCGATCGTTGCCGTCGGCACGGTCGGAAGCGCCGCGGACGACGTCGCCCGGCAAGCTCAACCGCCGGCGACGCCCCAACAAGCCTTCGAGCAAATTCGGGCGCTGGAGGCGGTCGTCAACATTCTCCCGTATCTTCAAGGGGCGAGGCCTGCAACCCAAACACAGGTTCCAGCGATCAATCAGAACCTGAATCGCGAGGGGGAATTGCGGCGACGGCAATTGAATTCACTGATCAAAAATATGGATCAGGATGCCGTGCGAGCAATGAACGCCCGCGACGTCCAAGCCGAACTATCACAGGCCTATCTGCGCGAGTTTACTCAGCGACGCGAGGCGGCCTATAACACCTTACAATCGCTGGCGGGTCGCGAGATCGCCGATGCGATGCGCGCCTCCGTCGCGGCCGATCAAGGTCCGCCTCGGCCTTCGATCAAGGCGAACCTCAGTCATGCCGAGAGTATCAAGACCGAGTTCCTTAGCGCGTTCGGCGACAAGCTTGCCGCCCTATCGTCCGAACTCGGAAAAGATCATCCGCAAGTCCGTGAAATGCAGGCGCGCTACGACCGACTCTCGACCATGGTCGGCCAAGTAGTCGACGCATATCAAAAATCGCAAACCGCGACGACGAAGGGCGAAGAAGCATTCTATTTGAAAGTCGCAAACAGCATGGAGGATTCGATCAATCGCATAGCGCACGGCGTGTTCGAGCAATCGCCGTTTCCGGAACGCCCCCCCGTCGGAGATTCGGGCCCGGACCTCATCCAGGGCATCGAGCAATCGCTATACGAACAACAACAAATGCTGCTCAACTGGGCCGAAGACACCCCGGGACAACACGATATTGCAGCGATCCTTCGGCGAGCGGAGCAAGACTTCGGTGAAGGACGCGCCGGCGCGGGCGAACGCCCGAAGCAACGAATCACCGCGCCAAAAAAAATACCGTAACTTTTGGGCAAGACCGGTCTGTAGTCCAGTCATTGATTCCGCTGGTCGAACGGGTAACTGCCGGGATAGAGTGAAGAGTTATGAGCCGGCACATTGATGCCGTCTAAGTCAACGGCGTGTTCCGACCGGAACAACCGGTCAACATCGCCGACGGCCGGCGAGTTGCACTCACCGTCGATCTCAGGTCGTCGCCGACCGACGATTTGAGCGACGTCCTCGATCTTCTCGATACGGAATTCATAGAATCGTGCCGACGGAAATCAGGGAACGCTCCTTCGTTGGCGGCGGTACGAGAAACATTGGCCGCCTATAACAGCTCTCTTTCCGATCTAGTTTGCGAGGAGCGAGACGAGCGATAGACGGCTCGCTAATTCCTTGACTCGAGCGCTCTCGTCAAACGCTACCACGAAGAATCCCGCGCGATCGACGTGGAGACGTCGCTCAACGCGCCGTAGAATGGATTTTTCGTTTCACGGCCGGCGCTGGTGGAAGTGCGCTTCAGCTTAGCTCGACACGTTCGCGAGAGTGTTCTCACGGAGACTGGATACCGTGATGTCGGCATCGACTATCGCACGAGCAGGTTCAACGATCTGCACGGACGCCCGCAACATCTGCTCCACGGCAATCCCGACCCGCTGCATGAAATCGTCGGCTTGTCCGGTTCGCACGGCAAGTCCGTCTACGTTCCACTCAGCTTAGCACGCGAATGGCCGATTCCGTCCTGCCGGCGGGCAGCCTGCGAGCGGCGCGCCCCATTGCGCCGCCCTAAAAACCGCTCTCGTTTTCGTCCGCCGCTCGGAGTGCATGGAAGCGGTCGCGGGTGAAGCTCGGATCGAGGCGGCCGTAGAACTCGATCACCAATTCGGCTTTAGCGCGGAGCTTCGGATGGCGCGCGACGGCGGCGTACAGCGTCTCATCTCCCATGATCAGCCGCGAGGCGATCGAGTTGAAATCTTCCTCCATGCTCGCTTGCGCGTACTGCGTCAG
>JAEUIN010000275.1 GCA_016793115.1 Planctomycetaceae bacterium | reverse complement strand
CAGCCGACGCCGTAGGTTGCAAAACCTCGAGTTTTCTCGGCTTTCGGCGTGCCGGCACGCCGGTGATTGCCGTGGTCGCGTCAAATCTAAGCCGCGACAATCGCACCCCCGCCACATCGTCGCGAGCAGGGAAGCAAGGCGAAGTTGAACGGTGCGGCCAAGGAGGGCCCGAGCCATGTCGCGCAATCTCATCTGGTCGGCAGCCGCAGCAATGCTCATCGGAGGCTGGGTTGAGCCGCTCACCGCTCAATCGCCGCAGACGCCCCCGTCGGCCGGCGGCGCGGCGGAGGTGACTTTGGAGCAGCTTGATCTGCTGCGAGCCGCGACGGAGCAAGCCGCCGACCTCGACGACACGGCGAAGAAACACATCGCCGAAGTGTTGCGCCAGTGCGCCGACGAGCTCCAATCGGCGGCCGAGTGGCGGGCTAAGGCCGCGGAATTCGTCGCCGCGCGCGATGTCGCGCCGCAGGAGTTGCAGCATTGGAGAGCGGAGGCCGACGCGAAAGAGCCGCCGCCGACCGCCCCGCCTGCCGAGGCCGGCATCGAACAACTTAAGACTCTCGTCGCGCAAGCCGAGGAGGCCCTCAAGGCGGCTCGCGAACGGCAGGCCGGTCTCGACGCCTTGCAGCGGCGCCGAATGCAGCGTTGGGATGAAGTTCGCCAGGCCGACGACGGAGCGGCGAAGCGACTTGAGTCGTTGTACAAGCAGATGGGCGCTCTAGCGGCGCTGGAGCGCACCGATCCGTTGGCCCGGGCACAGCGGATGTTGTTGTTGGCGTGCCGTCAAAGTATCCAAGCCGAGCGCGCTTCCTATGCCGAAGAACTTCCAAGTTACGAGGCTACGCGCGAGGTGCTGCGCCTGCAACTCGATCTCGCCGTGCGCGCGGTGAACGCGGCGGAAAAGCAGGCGGCCGTGTTCAAAGAAGCGGTCGACAACGCCGAACAGAGGCTCGCCCAGCAACAGGCTCACGAAGCCCGCAACCGCGCGATCAACACGCGGAGCGAGCTTCGCCCCTTAGCGGCCGAGAACGAACGGTTGATCGAGCAACGGAATTCTCCGACCGGTTCGACGGCGAAGCTGAAGGAAGTACGGCAGTCGGTCCCGGCTTTGAAATTGCAACTCGGACGCATCAAGACCGAGTTCGCCCACGTTCGTCAAGTCGCCGATCTTTCGACCGACTTCGGGCAGATGCTCGTTCGCCAGCGTCGTCAGTTGCCGGACCTGGAAGTCTTAGACGACGGCCTCCGAGCTCGCCAAGACGAAATCGCCCGCACGAAGCTGATGTTGCTCGATTTGGAGGATCGCCGCGCGCGCTTGGCCGATGTCGACGCCGAGGTCGAAGCGGCGTTGTTGCCGTTGCAAGAATCGCTCGACGCCGAGGAGCGCGCGGATCTTGAGCCGGCGGTGCGCGAGTTGTTGACGACGCGTCGCGAGTATCTCGACGATTTGATCTCGGACGCGAACTCGTATTACAACGCTCTCGTGCTCGAACTCGACAAGACTGAGCGTGATTTGGTGCAGACGGTTCGCCTCTATCGCAACTATATCGACGAGCGCATTCTGTGGGTGCCGAGTTACCCTCCCGAAACCGGTTTGCGAGCGGCCGCCTTCTCGGGCGCGATCGAGCAATTGATCAGTCCGTCGGCGTGGACCGGCGTGTTGGAGCGTTTTCTGCTCGATATGCGCCGCGCGCCCGGCGTCTGGGGCGCCGCGGTCCTCGTGTTAGCGACATTTCTCTGGTGCCTGCGACGAATGCGTAGGTTCGTCGGTCGCATGGGCGAGTCGGTAAGAACGCATACGAGCGCAGGACTTGGGCCGACCGTGGCAACGATCGCCGTGACGGCGATTCTGGCTTCTCCCGCGCCGGTGGTGCTGTGGTTCTTGGCGAGTCGGCTCACGGCCGAAGCCGGAGCCGATCCGTTTAGTCGGGCCTTTGCGGCCACGATGGCCGTCGTCGCGCCGATTTGGGGCACGATTGCGATCGTACGACAGAGCTTGCGCCGCAACGGTCTGGCGGAGGCGCACTTCGGCTTGCCTCAAAAGATCGCCTGTGCTTCGCGGCGCCTCATGTGGCGACTTGCCGCCGTCGGACTTCCGGCCGCCGCCGTCGCTTCTCTGTTCGATGCCCTCGATTCCCTGGCTTGGCAAGCATCGCTCGGCCGCGCGGCCTTTTGCGTGGGGATACTGTGCGTGGCACGCTTGATTCAAGCGGCCGCACACCCCGCGCGCGGATGGATCGCCCAACTGCTTGGAAGCGACGTCGAAGACTTTCAGTATCGGATGCGTCGGTTATGGTACGTCTGTGCGCTGCTCATTCCGCTTGCTCTCATCGTTATTTCCGGTGCCGGCTATCACTACGCCGCGGTGCAATTGGCCTACCGTCTGCGAGAAACCATCTGGCTCATCGTTTGTTGCTTCGCGCTCCGTTCTTTCTTGCGTCGTTGGTTCGTCGTCGCACGACGGCGCGTGGCCGTGCAGCGGGCCGAGCAGGGAAATCATTTGCGTCTCGACTCGCTGTCCGAAGTGTCGGCCCGCATGCGCGCGGCGGCATCGAATGAAGTGCGACCGCCGATCGCGCCGCCGGAACTGAGCCTGAAAGCGATCGATATCCAAACACGTCGCCTGCTTAACGGCTTCTGCGTGTTGGCGTTGCTCCTGGGCACCTGGTGGATCTGGACCGACATGCTGCCCGCGTTGCAATTTCTCGATCGGCTGCAACTTTATTCCTACGCCGTGACGGCGACCGACGCGGCGGGCGGCGTCGACGCGAACGGCAATCCCGCCGACGTCGTCAAGCTGCATTGGATCACCGCGGCCGATGTGATCTGGGCCGCGATCATCCTCGCCATGACGATCATCGCCGCCCGCAACTTGCCGGGTTTGCTGGAGATCACCTGTTTGCAGTGGCTTCCGATCGATCAAGGAGCGCGGTACGCCGTCGTGGCGGCCGTGCGCTATGTGATCCACATCGTAGGCATCGTCGCCATCTGTGCGGCGATCGGTCTGCAATGGTCGAACATTCAGTGGCTCGCCGCGGCCATGACGGTCGGCCTCGGCTTCGGCTTGCAGGAGATCTTCGCAAACTTCATCTCCGGTCTCATCATTCTGTTTGAGCGGCCCATTCGCGTCGGCGATACGGTGACGATCGGCGACGTCTCCGGAACCGTGAGCCGGATTCGCGGCCGCGCAACGACGATCGTCGATTGGGACCGCAAGGAATTGATCGTCCCTAACAAAGAGTTCATTACCGGCAAGTTGATCAATTGGACGCTGACCGACGACGTGCTGCGGACCGTGGTGCGGGTCGGCATCGCGCAAACGTCCGATTTCGAAGAGGCCGCGCAGTTGCTCCTCCAAGCGGCGCGCGAGAATCCGCTGGTGTTGTCCGATCCCTCACCCAGCGTGGCGTTCACGCAAGTCGGCGACGGCCGGCTGGACTTTGAGCTGCGCGTATTCAGCGCCGGGCTCGACTCTCTGACTCCCCTGCGGTTTCAGCTCAACGCCGCAATCGTACGAGGCTTCGCTCGAGCGGGTATCGAAATCGCCGCGGGAGCGAAGCCGGCGGTAGTGCAAACCGCGACGCCGCTGCAAAATGTCGTTCCGATGGCCCCGGCCGAAGCCGAGACCGCACCGATCGCGGCCGCCGCGCCGGCGCAACGCACCGCCGCCTGAGTAACGAGCATGAAGCGACCTTGGAAGCGTAGAAAGAAAGTTCTAACGGCTCGCCGGCCGGAGACGTTGGGCGCTGCACCGGGCTCCGTGATCATCGACCCGCAGGCGCCGCCGACGAGCGTCTATCTTACGAAGTTCGACGAGCAAGCCGTGCAGGAGCGCGAATTGTTCGACTTGTCGTCGCTCAAATCGGAACGCGAGCAGCCGGGCGTTTTGTGGCTCAACGTCGTCGGGCTCGGCAGCGCGGCGATTATCAAGCAGCTCGGCGAGCTGTTTCACCTGCATCCGCTGGCGATGGAAGACGTCGTGAACGTTCATCAACGTCCGAAGGTCGATCGCTACGGCGAGCACTTATTCATCGTGCTCCGGATGGACGCCCGTTGTGAGAAGCAGCGGACCGAGCAGGTCAGCATGTTCCTTGGACGCGGGTACGTCATCACGTTTCTCGAAGATCCGGGCGACTGTTTCGATCCCGTGCGGAAACGCCTGCGCGCGACGGACGGCGTCATCCGCCGCCGCGGAGCCGACTATCTGACGTATGCGCTGCTCGATGCCGCCGTCGACGCGTACTTTCCGATGCTGGAAGACTTCGGCGAAAAACTCGAGGAACTGGAAGATGAAGTGCTGCTCAAGCCGTCGCCGGCCGTGGTGACGCGAATCCACGACGCGAAGCATACGCTGCGCACTCTACGTCGGGTGATCTGGCCGCTTCGCGACGCCATGAACGAACTCGCACGCGACCCGTCGCCGCTGATCGCGGATGATACGCGCGTGTACTTCCGCGATCTCTACGATCACACCGTGCAGATCATCGACATCGTCGAGACTTATCGGGAAATCGGGTCGGATCTCGTCGACCTCTACCTCTCGAGCCTCAGCAATCGCATGAACGAAATCATGCGCGTGCTTACAGTGATCTCGACGATTTTCATGCCGCTAAGCTTTATCGTCGGGCTCTACGGCATGAACTTCAACACGACGTCGCCCTGGAACATGCCGGAGCTCAACTGGCGCTACGGCTATCCGCTGGTGTTGGCGACGCTGGTCGTCGTCACGCTGGGCCTGCTCTATTTCTTTCACCGGCGCGGCTGGCTGGGCAGACAATGGGGTCCCGAACACTACCCTGCGACGGGCGACGCGACGGTCGAACCGTCGTACGATCGACCTGCTAGCAGATTTTGAGGCCGATCTTCTTCGTTCGGCCTTCTTCGAATTCGAGCTTGTCTTCGCGGGCCAGCCAACCGACGGCCTGAAGGACCAGATCGCGCGGGGCTGCCGCCTCTTTGATGAGCTTCGTCATGCTGAGCGGACCTTGCGCCGCCAGCACTTTCCAGACGACTCCGGCCGTGTGACCGATGGCGTCGACGCCGCTCGGGGCATCAGCAACTGCCATAGCTTTCGCTCCTACGTTGGAAAGCGATTGAGGGAGACGACGTAGGCCGACGTTCCCTTCACAACTTTCCCAATATATCGCCGCAGCCGCCCGCCGCTCAAGGATCGCAGACGGTGAATGCCCCACGGCGTGAGCGAAATCCCGACGAGTTCTCGTTACATGTTTGCCAGCAAGCTAACCGTCATGGCTTGGAAAACGGCGGCAATCTGCTCGAATTCGCGGTCGTCGGCCTGGGCTAGAATAACGACATTGAAATTCTCTCCGGCAAACGCGCGAACCTGCGCAGTATTGGTGAGATCGAGATAATAGAAATTCAAATCCGCGCCCAGCAGTTTCTTACCGCCGACCTGCTCATCAACGGCTTCTTCGTCGAGCTCATGGTAGGTCTCTCGTAGAGCCTTCACAGCCGATTTGACCAGTGCCGCAGTCGACGTCTCCAATGGGTGGAGAGAGACGCTCCAAAACGAGCCCCCTGGGCTATAGACCGTGACGGCCGCGCTCCCGCCGAGCGCTTCGGCTTCGTCCACGGTCCAGTTGTCGGGATACGTAAACCGCAGCCCGAGCTTATTGAACGTTGCCGGCACGTTGCGAACTCCGCGCGATCAAAGTATGGATGCGAAACGCCGAATTATAGGTTGTCGGCGGCGTTTTCGCCGGCCGCGGGGGCGCTTCGTTGCCGGCATCGACGTCGACCTTGTCGTCTAACCGGCGCCGCGGCTACTATTTCGCCGCCTCCGGTCGCGTCTCGCAGCTCTTCGCCGTCGCTTTTCGTGAAACACGCCGCACTACTTTTGCCGTCGCTTGCGCTCGCGCTGGTCGTCGCGCCAGGGTGCTGCTTTTGGCGTCAGCAGAATCCAGTGAAAGATTCGGTCGTGGAAAGCCGCCGCTACATCCAGCAAGGCGTCAACGCTCTCGGCCGTAGCGACTTGGCCGAAGCCGAACGCTATTGCTCGCAAGCCGTGCACGCGTGCCCCGACGACGCGAAAGCCCGTCGGCACTACGCCGATGTGTTGTGGGCGCTCGATCGCAAACAGGAAGCGCTCGATCAGATCGATGCGGCGCTCGTGAACGATGAGAACGACGTGGAGACGCGTTTGCGCGCCGCGGAGATGCGCTTGCTTGCGGCGAAGTACGACGCCGCGCTTGTCGACGTCGATCGCGTCATCGACCTCGATCCGAAGTCGGCCGAAGCTTGGGCCTTGCGTGGGCGGACGATGCGCGCCAAAGGGCAAGCCAAGCAAGCGCTCGCCGATTTTCAGCGATCTTTAGTGTACGAACCACGTCGGCGCGACGTCTTGCAACACACGGCCGAACTCTACCAGGAGCTTGGCGAGCCGCACAAAGCGCTCTCCGCCTTGCAGACTTGGGCGGACACCTACGGCTCGGGGGAAGAGCCGGCCGATTTGTTCGCGGCACAAGGGCGAACATATATGGCCATGAATCGCTACGGCGAAGCGGCCCGGTCGCTCCAACTCGCAAGATCGCGCGGAGCGGCGAATCCTGAAGTCTTGGCGATGCTAGCCGAAGCCGAAGCGGCCGCCGGTCACCCGACCGCCGCGTATGAAGCCGCCCAGCAGGCGTTGGCTATGGCTCCAAACGACCCACGGCATCAAGAACTCTTGCAACGCACGGCTGCGGCGGTGCCTCCGCCGACTGGGACGATTCGGCGTTAGGCCGCGGCGATGCGGCCGTGCGAGTCGTAATTTACCGAAGGTAGCGAATGTGCCGGACGCCCGGCTCCTAGTCGCGAGCGACGTATCGGTCTTAGCGTGTCGACCGCTGTGGTTCAATTTGCCGCGCCCCCACGGGCGATCTAAAGTTGCGAGGCGGCGAACGTCGGCAAGCGCCGCGCCTTGCGCAAGGTTTCGATGTGCGAAACCGCCGCGGTGCTTCGTCCGGAGAATCAGTCATGGCCCACGAACTCGACTACACGCAGCCGTTTTTCACCGATCGTCGACAGGGCGAATCGAGCGATCGTCCGCCGATCGAACGTCGGCAATTTGCCGATGCGCACAACGACCTTTCGCCGGATGCGCGCGAATTGGCGCTGGCGATCGACAATTACAAGCGGATGCACCGTCGCCGCTTCATCACGCACGAAGAGATGCTCGGCGTGATTAAGTCGCTCGGTTATTCGAAGTGGTCCGACGAATAGAGTACTTCGTCAGTCTCGCTCTTCGCCGGCCGTCGTACGCCCCGTCGCGACGTCGAATTCGAACACGGCCGGCATCAGCAGCGCGGCGGTCGTAAACGTGTAGGCTCCGACGACGGCCAGCAGCGTCGCGAGCGTCGCTTCGAGCAGAAAGCTCGTCAGAGCATAGAATGTCGCCAGCGGCAAGAGGAACGAAGCCAAGGTGATGGCCGGCGACGGGTTTCTACGTCCCAGGGCCACATACAATCCGACTCCGCCGCCGACGATCGTCGCCAGAAACGGTTGCAGTTGGGCTTGAAACGAGCCGCTGAAGGCGACCATGATCCGCATGCTCACGGCGACGCCCACGACCAGGAAGAACACGGTCGCTAAGCTCACGGCCGCGGCATGGCGCGAGTTGGCGTAGTTCATGCCGATGTGCAAGCCGAGCACCGCCGCAAACGCGGCAACGACGAGCCAGCCGACGACGAGATAGGCCGCGGTCTCGCCGCTCGCGAGCCCGAACCACCACAGCAGACCGCTCATCACGGCCGGCAGCAGCACCATTTCTTTGGTGTTGTAAAGAATGCCCCCCAGCTTTCCGAATACGAATTCTTTCGCGGTCAGATCGGTGACGAGCAGCAAATCGATGGCCCGCACATCGCGTTCGGAAGTCACCGCCGTGACGGCTTGCAGATTGATGAGGAAGGCGCCGAGCATGGCGACCGGCGCGGCGATCGCCGCCAGTTCCACGGCGCTCGGCCGAGTCGCAACCAGGCCGATGAGCGCCCACGCGAGCGCCGCGAAAACTGCCGCGAACGTCAACCGCACGACGAGCACTCGCCGGCCGTAAGCCCAGGTCATCGTCTCGCGCCACAAAATCGGGTTGTCCCACACCTGCCGGCTCGGTCGCAAGCCGCGCCCCGCCACCGCGATTGATTGCGCGCCGATCGTCGCCGTCGACGCCGAGCGCATCGCTAAGCTCCAAGCCGGGGCCGACGCGGCGTGCGCCGGCTCACCGCGCATCGCGTCGGGGGCAAGTATTTCACGCGACGGATTCCATGTCCGTACCTTCCATATCGCCACGGCGTTGAGCAGTAAGGCGGCCGAGAGCGAGCACAGCGTCGAGGCCGCCCAAGGGGGCAACGCCGCTCCGCCGACGTAGAACCGCGTATCGTCGAACGGGCGGGCGACGGCGATCACGGCATGCCACGGGCTCATTGCCGCCGCCCAAGCCTGGGGGGTGTTCGCGGCCGGCAGGCCGGCCTGCGGCACGCGCGCGACGGCGTCCCATGCGCCCGTCCAAACGACGATCGCCAACGAGGTCACGGCGAGGGTTTGAAACGATTTCTCACGCCATAGCGCCACGGTCGAACCGAGGCTTCCGGCGGCGACGATCGCGGCCGACGTCACAACGACGAGCGCGCCGAGCTGTCCAAAGTCGACGCCCCCGAACAACACAAGGATGGCGAACAAGGGCAGAGCCGCGAGCGTGAAGTCGACGACGGCGAGCAGCGACGCCGAGAGCTTGCCCAGCACGAGCTCCGAATTCGTCAGGCTCGTCAGCAGCAGCAAGTCGAGCGTGCGGCGATCCTTCTCGTGGGCTACGGCGGCGGCGGTTGAAAGCGCCGCGAAAAACACGGCGGCCGCCAAGTGCAAGGGAGCGAGAAGTTGGAAGATCGTCGTGCCGAAATACGAAAACTCGCCGACGTTGCGCACCGTCTGCGTGCCGGCCAACACTTGCCAGGCGGTGATCATCAACGCGGCCAGTGCGCCGACATACGCCCCGCGCGCCGCGAACAAACGCCCGCGCCGCGGCAAGATCTGCAGTTCGCGAGTGAAAACCGGCCCGACGAGCAAGTGCGACTCCGCCTAGAGGCGATGCCGCAAAACAACTCGCGGCCCACGGCGCTCATGATAGACGAATGGCACTCCGTCTGCGAGCCGGCCGAAGCGATCGGCGAGTCGACGGCGCGAGCGACCAAATCTCAGTCGCTCCGCGCTTGCTTGATCGCAATAAAAAAAGGTCATGGCAAGCCGTTCCGTCGGTTTGCCATGACCTCTATCCTGAAACGCAGCGGCCGGCCGTGCGTCCAAGAGAACTTATCGTCGCGCGGCCCGCTAAACTTCAATTCTTTCCTCGATCGCTCAGCGGCTCGTCCAACCGACGACTGACGAAGTTCTCACGAGAAACTCATCCTCGCCGCTGGGTGATTGGCGTCGCAGCCGCGACGACGCGTGTCGCCTAGTGAATCGCCGGCGAAGCGAGCGGCGGACCGCCGATCATGGGTCCACAACCGCAGGGCGTGCAGGTTTGCGGCCCGCAGCCGCAGTTGTTCTTCGGCGCGGCTCCCGGTTGGCAGCAAGCGTGTCGCCAGCCGTACCAGCCGGGAAGCTTGTGTGCCGTCGGGGCGCAATGCGTCGAGGTCGGGGCGTTGTAGCCGGCGCTGTAGCCGATTCCCAAGCAGCGAAAGAAATCCGTGGCTTCGGCCTCTGCGCACAGTGCGGTAAGCCATGCCCCGGCCAAGACGGCGCCAATTCGTACGATGGGATGCAACATGTCGGCGTCCTTGCCGTGCACGCGGAGGAATCGAAGAGCCCTCGAACAATATCGACCGGCGACACGACGCGGCCTCGCCCTTCGCCTTGCAATCGGCAAACTCTTCCCCGGCCGAATAATCGTTAGAGTCGGCCGGCCTTCCGGCTCAGGTCACCGACTGGCCGACCGTATGTACGCGGACCATGTTGTGACCTTTCGAGGCCAGTCCGATACCGGCCACGAGCACGATGTCGTCCCCCATTTGCAGCGAACCGTTGGCCAAGCCCCACTGTTGCACATGGTTGATCAGTTCGAAACTATCGGTCGTCGGCGCATCGGCCAGAGGAATCACACCCCAATACAGGCACATTTGGTTGAGCGTCGAAGGCTTCGTCGTTACGCCGATGATCGGCAACAAATTGCGATACTTCGACAGCGCGAGCGCCGTCACGCCGCTATTGCTGACGACGATCATCATCTTCGCCTGCAGCGCCTTGGCCGTTACGGCGGCCCCGAGCACCACGCCTTGGGTGATTCGCTCCAAGCCTTCGGGCGAAACTTCGGCCACCGCGAGTTCGGTGCGATTGGCGAAGAGCGGTTCGGTCGCCATCGCCACTCGGTTCATCATTTCGACGGCGACCGTCGGATAGTCGCCGACGGCCGTTTCTCCCGACAGCATACAAGCGTCGGCGCCGTCGAGAATTGCGTTTGCGATGTCGGTCACTTCCGCCCGCGTCGGCCGCGGCGACTTCTGCATGCTGTCGAGCATTTGCGTCGCCACGATCACCGGTTTCTGATAGCGGCGGCACATCGCGATGATTTCCTTCTGGACGACCGGCATCCGCGCGACGTCGATCTCCACTCCCAGGTCGCCGCGGGCCACCATGATGGCGTCCGTCGCATCGACAATTTGTTCCAATTGGTCGAGCGCTTCCTGTTTCTCGATCTTGGCGACCACTCGTGCCGGCGAACGATGAAACTCCAGCAACCACTTGAGTTCCAGCACTTCCTTCGGCGACCGCACGAAGCTCAGGCTTACGTAGTCGACTCCGACCTTTGCCGCCCAGACGGCGTGTTCCTTGTCTTCTTCGCTCATCGCCGGCAAGCTGACCTTCACGCCGGGTAAATTGATTCCTTGTCGGCTGCGGATCATGCCGGCCTGCACGCAGCGGCAAACGGCCCCTTCGCGAGTCTTTTGTTCGACGAGCATGCTGACCGTGCCGTCGGCCAGCATGACACGGTCGCCGACCTGCAACTCATCGACCAACAGTTGGTAGGTCGAGCCGAGACGACGCGGGTCGTCGGACTGTTCGCCGCGGACAAACGTGAACTCGTCTCCCAATCGGCAGTCGACCGAGCCGCCGGGCAATTCGCCGAGCCGAATCTTTGGACCGGCCAGATCGACGAGCACCGCGATCGGATGGTTCTTCTCCGCGCTGAGTTTGCGAATTAGCCGGAGTACTTCCTCGTGTTGCGGAACCTCGCCGTGGGCCATGTTAAGGCGAAACACGTCGACTCCCGCTTCGATCAAAGCGCCGAGTTGCTCCTCGCTACGCGAAGCCGGCCCCACGGTGGCGACGATCTTTGTATGTGCGCGGGCGCGGACGGAGGCGCGTAAGGTCATGAGGCTATCCAACTGAGTTCCGTGAAATGCGGCGGGCTCGTGCCCAGAGCGGCCGTCGGCAAGGCATCTTCGATTTATACCGTATCGACTTGCGATTCTTCGTAACAGCCCTACCTGCGGAACGATTTCCGCTACAATCTCCTGTCATGGAAGAGAAACTCGAATCTTCACAAATACCGGGTCTGAAGTCGGCGGCCGCGAGCGGAAACTCGCGGCGTCGCAGACTCGTCGCTTTGGTTCTCATCGGCTTGGTCGTCGTCGCATTCATGGCGATTGTGCAAGCTTTTTCCGGCGGGCTGCCCGAGGTGACTCCCGACGACTTGGCACAAGCGCGGCTGCGTTGGGATCAAGTGCGACCGTCGAACTACGACATTCGTATCGTGCTTTCGGGCCGCCAAATCGGCGAACTAGTCGTCGCCGTGCGCGACGGGCAGCCGGTCTCAATGACCCGCAACGACGTTAAAGTCGAGCATCCGCGCACGTGGCGGCCGTGGACCGTGACCGGAATGTTTCAAACTTTGGAAACCGATTTTGAGAACCGCGCCGAGGCGGCGAAAAAGTTCGGCGTCGAACCGAAGAACGTTCATATCCGCTGTCAATTCGACGACGAGTACGGTTATCCCGAGCGATATCTTCACCAAGTCTACGGGCAACACCAAGACTTGGAATGGACGGTCGTCGACTTTCAGAAAAAGTGAAATGTCGAAGCGCAGCGAACGACCGATCATCGCGCCGAAGCGGACGCCGTGTTGATCCGACGTATAGCATGTTTCCTTTTGACGTCCGAGTTGTCCCCATGTCGTGGTTGCGGAAAACCGTCATCGTTACCGGCGCCTCGGGAGGGCTCGGCTTTCATCTGGCCGAAGCGTTTGCCCGCGAAGGGGCCGACGTCGTGCTCACCGCGCGCACTCGGGCGACGCTCGACGACGCGGCGGCGAAGATCCGGGCCGTTGCGCCGGCCGGCGTCGAGGTCGTCGGCATTGCGGCCGACGTGACTGTCGATGCGGACGTCGAGCGCCTCATCGCCGAGACGGTCGCCCGCTTCGGAAAACTCGATGTGCTGGTGAACAATGCCGGCCTGTCGATGCGAAAAGCGATCCTCGAGACGACCGTCGACGATTTCCGGTCGATGATGGAACTGAATTTGATGGCCACGGTCCGCTGCACCCGTGCGGCGGCGTCGCACCTGATCGCCGTCAAAGGCCATTTGGTCAACATCGGTTCGCTCTCGGGGAAATCGGCCTCACGCTGGCTCGGCGCGTACCCGGCTTCGAAGTTCGCCGTCACGGCGTATACGCAACAATTGCGTTTGGAACTCGAGCCGGAAGGGTTGCATGTGATGCTGGTTTGCCCGGGGCCCATCGCCCGCGACGACGATCGTGTCCGCAGCCCGGAAGAATTGGCCAAGCTGCCGCCCGAGGCCCGCAAGCCGGGAGGGGGCGTGAAGACAAGCCGCATTCGTCCGGAGACGCTGGCCGCGAAAATCGTGGCCGCTTGCGCGGCTCGCAAAAAAGAGATCGTCGTTCCCTGGAAAGCGCGGATTGTGTTCACATTGATGCAAACCTCCGCGACGCTCGGCGATTGGCTCGTGAAGAAACTCACCTAGGCCGGCCAAAAAGCACGCTGGATATTGCGCACGCCGCTCAGTACTTTGCGGGGTGCGGAGTTCTTGCGCTCGCAGCCCGGCGTCGGAGGGAAAATCCGGAGAATAGTTGCGCAAACCGCGCACCTATTTCGGCGATAGATACGCACATTTAAGTAAGACAATACGGGTGCGCATCTATCGGCCGAATTGATGCGCACCGCCGTCGGTTTGACTCCGTTGGAAATGACCCTTCTTGCCTTCGAGTTCACCATGGAATTCGTCATGCCGACCTTTTCGAAAATCGTTCGCTTCGCTTTCCTTGGGTTGGCGTCGACGGCTCTTGTCGCCGCGGTCCCGTCCGTCGCATCGGCTCGGCCCAACGTCGTCGTCGTCTTCTGCGACGACCTCGGCTACGGCGATCTCGGCTGCTACGGACACCCAACGATTCGCACACCGAATCTCGATCGCATGGCCGCCGAAGGGACTCGCTTCACGCAGTTCTATAGCGCGAACCCCGTTTGCACGCCAAGCCGCTATTCGCTGCTTACCGGCAAGCTTTCGATACGCGGCGGCATGACGAGCAAGAAAAATCGAGTGCTGCGCGAAAACTCGAAGGGAGGACTTCCTGCCGACGAACTCACGATCGCCGAACTCCTAAAGCAATCCGGCTACCGCACGATGTGCGTCGGCAAGTGGCATCTCGGCGTTCAGCCGGAGCACCTGCCGATGCGGCACGGCTTCGATCATTGGTTCGGTCTGCCGTATTCCAACGATATGCCGAAGCAGTTGATGCGGATCAACACTGACGGCTCGACCGTGTCGCTTGGTTCGAACCCGATGTTTCGGGACGACGAAGTGATCGAGCACGATCCCGACCAACGCTTGCTCACCGAGCGCTATACCGACGAGGCGCTGAAGTTCATCACCGCCGCGGCCGACGCGAGAGAGCCCTTCTTTCTCTACCTGCCGCACTCGATGCCGCACACGCCGATTCATGCTAGCCGGCGGTTCGCCGGAAAGAGCCCGCGCGGGCTTTACGGCGACGTGATCGAAGCGCTCGATTGGAGCACCGGCGAGATTCTCGACACGCTCCGCAAGCGCGGGCTCGCGGAAAACACGCTCGTCGTCTTTACGAGCGATAACGGGCCGTGGCTTATTCGCCATGAGAACGGCGGTTCGGCCGGGCTTTTGCGCGAAGGCAAAGGTTCCACATGGGAAGGGGGCCAGCGAGTGCCGGGGATTTTCTGGATGCCGGGCACCGTGAAAGCGGGAGCCGTCACGACGGAGCTCGGCAGTACGCTCGATTTGCTGCCGACGATCGCCGGTCTCGTCGGCGCGAGGCTGCCTGACACGGCCGCCGCCGACGGTTACGACCTAGGTCCCCTGCTCCGCGAAGGCGGTAAGTCGCCGCGCAAGGAAATGTTCTTTTATCGCGACGACGAACTCTTCGCCGTTCGGCTCGGCGCCTACAAGGCCCATTTCAAAACGCAGCCGGCTTATTTTGAGCCGAAGGCGACTGCGCACGAGCCGCCGCTGCTCTACAACTTGGACGTCGACCCGTCGGAAAAGTATGACGTCGGGAAGGACCACGCCGACGTCGTCGCGAAGATCGCCGCGCTGGCCGAGAACCACCGGGCGTCGGTCGTCCCGGTGAAGAATCAGCTTGAGGAGTTGATCCCGATTCCCGCAGGTGAGACCAAGTAGCTCAACATCGGTTTTACGGTTCGTCGAGTCGCTTGCGAATCATTGCTACTTCTGCCAAATTGCTGATTCTTTCCTCTGCAAAAACGCCCCGTGTAACGATACGCAAAAGGACGCACGCATGGCCGCCTTCGCCGACGTTTCGAAGATTCAGTACGAAGGTCCGCAATCGAAGAACCCGCTCGCCTTCCGTCACTACAACCCGACGGAGAAGATCGAAGGCAAGACGATGGCGGATCACTTTCGCTTCAGCGTCGCCTATTGGCACACGATGCGCGGGAGCGGCAGCGATCCGTTCGGGCCGGCCACGATGAAGCGCCCGTGGGAAGGCCCGGCGGACAACGTGGAGAACGCCTGCAATCGGGCCCGCGTAGCGTTTGAGTTCATCGAGAAGCTCGGCGCTCCATACTATTGCTTTCACGACCGCGACGTCGCGCCGGAAGGCAAAACGTTGAGCGAGAGCAATAAGAATTTGGACGCCGTCGCCAAGGTGCTCAAGGAGGAGCAGCAGCGCACGGGCATCAAGCTCTTGTGGGGCACGGCCAACTTGTTCAGCAACCCGCGTTATATGCACGGCGCGGCGACGAGCTCCAACGCCGACGCTTTCGCCTACGCCGCGGCGCAAGTGAAGAAGGCGCTCGAAGTGACGAAGGAGCTCGGCGGCGAGGGCTACACGTTTTGGGGCGGCCGCGAAGGTTATCAGTGTCTTTACAACACCGACATGAAGCGCGAAGTCGATCACTTGGCGAAGTTCATGCACATGGCAGTCGATTATGCGAAGCAGATCGGCTTCACCGGACAGTTCTACTTCGAGCCGAAGCCGAAGGAGCCGACGAAGCATCAGTACGACTATGACACCGCGGCTTGCGTGAACTTCCTGCGCGCGTACGGGCTCGAGAAGCACATCAAGATGAACATCGAGGCCAACCATGCGACCTTGGCCGGTCACTCGATGCACCACGAGCTCGAATACGCCGCGATGCAGGGTTTCCTCGGCTCGATCGACGCCAACTACGGCGACCTGATGCTCGGCTGGGACACCGATCAGTTCCCGACCGACGTCTATCTAACCACGCAGATCATGCTCGTGCTCTTGAAGTACGGCGGCTTCACCACCGGCGGCCTCAACTTCGACGCCAAGGTGCGTCGCGAGAGCTTCGAGCCGGTGGATTTGTTCTACGCCCATATCGGCGGTATGGACGCCTTCGCGCACGGCTTGAAGACCGCCGCGGCGATCCGCGCCGACGGCCGGCTCGACAAGCTCCTTAAGGAACGCTACAGCTCGTGGGATTCCGGCGTCGGCGCCGAAATTGAAGCGGGCAAGCATTCCTTCGCCTCGCTCGAGAAATACATGCTCGAGAAGGGCGAAATCACGCCCAACACCAGCGGCCGACAAGAATTGTACGAGAACATCGTCAACACGTATTTGTAAGCGCTACGCGTCGGCTGATCCCGCGTCGGTCGTCGCCGCATGTTGCCAGGCGAATTCGACGTTGGGGACTCCGAAGATGAATTCTTTGCCGAAGGCCCGCGCCGGGGTCTGAAAGCCCGGCGCGGCTTGGCCGGCGAGCACCCGCTCGACGGCGTTCACGGCCGTGATTCCCGTCAATAGGTAGCCGTTGGGAGTTTCGAGCGTCGCGCTGGCCGTAAGTCCGTCGGCGTCGCGGACTTCGCCCCACAGCGACACTCGCTCGGCGACAAGTTCGTCGTCGATCGGGCCGGCGACGAATCGATCGACGAGCCACTCCGCAGCCTTGAGCACCGGTCGGTAGCGAAGCAGCGGGGCCAACTTCCGCAGCCGCCGCAGGCGCTTTGCGCCTAAGTGATCGATCGCCATGTAGACGTCGATGTTGGGAATCTTCGTCGTATGGTAAGCGCTCGAGACGTCGCCCCAGGGGATTGTCGTCGCTTCTCGAACTCCGGTGGAAAATGGAATCGTCCGCTTCTTCCAGGCGACCGGCACGGTTTCGATCTTGCCGTCGATTCGTGCCCGTCCCCCTTCGGGCAAGCTGGCCAGCACAGTCTTCGTCGTACCAGGCGATGTGCTCGCCGCTCCGGTAAACGCCAGCGAAAGATGAACGGCCGAGGGGAGTTCCTCCTTCAACAGAGCGGCGAGACAATCGGTCGGCACGACGTCGAAGCCGACGGCGGGCAAGATCGTCACGCCGGCTCGTTTAGCCAGCGCGTTGAGTCGCGACGCTTGCTCGATCACGTCGAGCTCGCCGGTGATGTCGAGATACGAACAGCCGGCTTTGACGCAGGCGCTCATCAGAGTCGGCGCGGTTCTAGCGAACGGACCGGCGCAGTTGAGCACGACGCGAAAGTCGCGTAATCGGTCGGCGACATGTTGCGGATCGTCGAGCGCAAAGACGCGGCATTCACAGCCGAACTCCTTGGCGATACGTTCGACCTTCGCTCGATCGCGCCCGGCGACGACCGGCTTTAGTCCCCGCTTCACCGCCTCACGCGTAATCAGCTTTCCCGTGTAACCGGTAATGCCGTAGAGGAGCCAATGGCTCACGAAATGATGCTCCGTCGACGATTCACATAGTCCCACACGACGAACCGATCCAAGTCTTTGCCCGCCGTAAAAAAGACGCGGCCGCCGGTTTGCTCCGCCAGCTTGTGCGAAAACTGGATGTCTTCGCTCGATTGCGACCAGCTTTGCAGTAGGAACAAGTTGAGCGTGATCCCCTCACGTTTGCACAGAGCGCCCTCGCGCATCGTCGCTTCTTCGGTCCGCGGGTCCGGAGGATAGAGCAAGTAGAGCATCTCGGCTTCGAAGTGCGTCGTGGGCAAGCCGTCGGTGATGAGGATGATCTGCTTGTTCGGCGTGTCCTGATTCGCCAAGTAACGCCGCGCGGTTTGCAGCCCGTGCTGAATGTTGGTGAAGTGCGGCGGAACGCGGGACTCAAGCACGTTCGGATCGCTCATGTCGCAGCGGAGACGCACCCACGGATCGTAGATCGTCACCGGCTTCGGCATGAGCACGGCGATTTCGCTGGCGGCCCGCGGCTTGGCGAACGTGTACATCTCCACGAATTGCAGAAAGTCGCCGGGATATTCGCGGCGAATCAAGCCGTCCATGGCCAACGCCATGCGCTTCACGTGCACATAGAGCCCGCTGCGTCCCATCGAGCCGCTCATGTCCATCACCACGACGGTCGCACATTTCGGCGAATTGCGGGTGCGGTGAATCTCGATGTCGTCGTTTTTCAGTCGCAGCGGTCGCGCGCCGGCGGAGCGAATTAGCGCGTTTGTAAACGTGCCGACGATGTCCATATTCGCCACCGAGTCGCCGAACTCGTATGGCTTCACGCTCGGCAGTTCGACCGCTCCTTCGCCGACGATCGGGCCTTGGTGCCGACCGGTTCGCGAAGCCTGCAGTTGGCTGAAGATTTGCTCGAGCAGTTTGCTTTGAAAGATGCGATACGCTTTCGGCGTGAGTTGGTAGCCACGTTTGGTTTTTTCCATTCCCTGTTGTTCGGCCAACTGACGTACCAAGTCTTCGACCTGCTTTTGAAGTTGATTCAGATTCTCCATCTGCTCCGGGTCGACGAACTGCTGCAGTTCCTCGACGTCGATAATCGCGATCTGGGCCGTTTTCGCGGCTTCTTCAAGTTGCTTCAACAACCGATCGATCGTCTCCAGCTCTTCTTTAATCGCGAGCGCCTGATCGAGGTCGAGCCGCTTCTGGCCGGTAAACGCGTACTTCGCGGCCAACTCGTCGACTTGATACTTCTCGCTTAGCCGCTCGATCACTTTCATGAGGTGAGCCGCAAAACGCGACCGTTCGCCGCCGGCTTTATACCAAAGCCGCTCCAATTCACGTAGTTGCTCTTCGCGGACGGCCCGCTTGTACGCGTCGCGGAGCTCGCCCGGCGGAGTCAATCGCTCGGCAGCTTGGCGGTATACTTCGCCGACTTCTTGGCGAACTTTGTCCGTCTCATAGGTCTCAAGAATCTTCTGCTTCCGTTCTTCGAGAAGTTGCTTCAGAAAGTCGAGGCTTGGTCCAAGGCCGGCGATTTGGCTCGGATCGAGATGAATCGCGCGGGCCAATTCCTCGTCAGTGAGTTCGCGCAAGCTGCCGTAGGCCAGCATGTGCTCGAAGGCCGGCGACACGACGTCGGCAGGCGGTTGCGTCGGGCTGGGAAACTTCGCGGGATCATACCGTTGATATGTATGAATGATTCCGCCCAAGTGATCGCGATCGGCCGACATGCTTAGTTTGCCCTAGAGTTCATATTCCATTCGTCCATGCCGCTGCGCTCGAGAAATGCGATCGGTGGCGTAAAGTCCGGCGAGTACGAATTCAACGCACGAGGCGCGCATCGCCGCGTCGCTCGCCGAATTCACTTCAAATGCCTTCTCCCAAACCGGCGGCACATTCTTGATCCGTTCGGCGTAAACGCTCGACGGCAACATATCGCCGACTTCAATCTTCACGCCCTTAGAAAAAATCTCGCCGATCTCTTGCAAGCCGTGCTCTTCGACATACTCCTCGAAAACCGTCTTGATCGCCTGGGCGACGATCGCGTCGAGCACTTGCCGTTCGTTCAATTGATGACTGCTCATCAAATCGAGTTCGAGCTTGCCGAGCGCCGACGAATAAATGTGTCCCAGATCGCTGATGCGCGGCACGGCCGGCTTTTCGCCGAGCACGACGGCCCGCTGCCGGGCCGAGGCGACCATGGCCCGATAGTTGGCGATACTGAAGCGAGCACTAACGCCCGATTGATGATCGACATACTTGCTTTTGCGGGCTGCGATCGTGATCTCTTCGATCACTTGCTTCATAAAGTACGGCACGACGACCGGCCACTCGCCGCCGAGGTCGAGCCCGGCCTCTTGCTCGACGATGCGAATGCCCTGATCGCGCTCGAGAGGGTAGTGCGTGTGAATCACCGAACCGATGCGGTCTTTCAATTGCGGAATCACTTTGCCGCTGCGGTTGTAGGTCGACGGATTGGCGGAAAAGAGAATCAGCACGTCGACGTCGAACTTTATCGGATAACCGCGGATTTGGACGTCGCGCTCTTCCAGGATATTGAACAGGCCGACTTGCACGAGTTCGTCGAGTTCCGGCAATTCGTTCATCGCGAAAATGCCGCGATGCATTCGGGGAATCAGCCCGAAGCTGAGCGCTTCTTCGGTCGACATGCTTACGCCGCCCGCGAGCTTTGCAGGGTCGATCTCGCCGACAATATCGGCGAACTTGGTTCCCGGCGCGAGTCGCTCGGCGTATCGCTCCGATCGCGGCCACCAAGCGATCGGGACTCGCTCGGGCGGCGTTGCGGCGACGAATCTCTTCACGGCCGCCGAGATGGGCTTGAGCGGGTCGTCGTGAACCGGCGCTTCGGGAATGTCGACGTAGGGAGTCACTTCATCGAGGAAGCGTACGAGCCCACGCATGATTCGACTCTTGGCTTGTCCCTTTTCGCCGAGGAAGAGCAAATCGTGTTGTGCGAGCAGCGCGATGTTGATCTCGGGGACGACCGTGTTTTCGTAGCCGACGATGCCGGGAAAGAGTTCTTCGCCGGAGGCGAGCATGCGGAGAAAGTTATCGTGCAGTTCCCGCTTCACGCTTTTCGAGGTCCAACCGGAAGCCAGGAGATCGCGAAGGTTATCAGGCTGTGAAGCGGTATGCATGCGGTGCTTTATATAGTTCCAAAAGGATGCGTTCGGATCGTCCGACGGCCGCCGGAACGCGATGAGCGATCCGCCGACGCCGATGATTTAGCGCGCGTGCGCGGCTTTGTACAAATTGAACGTGATGTGAGCCTGCCCTTGATGATGCGGTTCGTGCCAGGCGAGAATCTGGAGCACGTCGCGAATCGTCAGCTTGCGTTGGGCGAGGGCTGCGGGAATCTCGCCGAGCCGATCGTCGGAAATCGTGCGCAGCGTGGCCAGCAAATGTTCGCGGCCTTCGGTAAGCACTTCGCGAATGAGATCGGCGGTAGGAATCTCGTCGTCAGGAGTGCTGCCGCCGCGGAAACGGGGCCAGAGTTCCGAAAACGCGCCGGCCTTTTCGGGAGCGAGACGTTCGGTGGCGAAAATTTCCTCCGTCACGCCGATATGCATCAATTGCCAAGCGATGTGAGCCCGGCCCGGACCAGGTCGCCAGCCGAGGATGCCTTGCGGATTCGGTTCCTTGAGAATCGTGTCGAGCAAACCGAGCGTGCGAGTGCGATTAAACTCATATTGCGGAAACTGTCTTTCGGCGGCGGTCATTGAAGCGATTTCTCCTTGGACGGCGTTGAATCAGGCAATTCGTCGAATAAGTTCGACGTCGTCGCTCACCCTATCGGTCGCCGAGGCGTTTTACAATCGTCGCGGCCGGCGTATGCTGGCGGCATATCTCATCGCCTGCCCACGGGAGAGTCGCCCCATGCCGCACCGGACCATACTGCGCGCCATGTTCGTCATAACCATAGCGGCATTATTCGCAGTCGCCTGTCCCGCGGCCGGCCCCGCCGCAGAGCGGATTTCCTTGTTCGACGGCAAGTCGTTCGCCGGTTGGGAAGGAAATCTCAAAATGTTCAGGATTGAAGACGGGGCGATCGTCGGCGGTCAGCTGAAAGAGAAAATTCCGAACAACGAATTCCTCTGCACGAAGAAGGAATACGGCGACTTTGAATTGCGAGTAAAGTTCAAGGTCATAGGTGAAGGGGTGAACGCCGGCGTGCAGTTTCGAACAAAGCGGATTCCCGATCACCATGAAGTGATCGGCTATCAGGCCGACATCGGGCAGAAGTATTGGGGCGCGCTCTACGATGAGTCGCGCCGCAAAAAGATGCTGGCGCAGCCGACGCCCGAAGTGCTCGCGAAAGCCGCCAAGCCGAACGACTGGAACGAATACGTCATCCGAGCGGAAGGGAACCGACTTCAGCTTTGGCTCAACGGGGTGCAAACCGTGGATTACACGGAACTGGATCCGGGGATCGAGAGGCGCGGGGTCATCGCCGTGCAAATCCACGGCGGCCCGCCGAGCGAAGCTTGGTATAAGGATATCGAGATTGAAGAACTCGCGCCGCGTTCGCGCGAGCCGATCGGAAAGTAATTTTCAGCCGGTGGGATCAGGGACGATTCGCGGTGAGCATCAAGTTTCTCTATTTCGATCTCGGCAACGTTCTCCTGTTCTTTAATCATCGGCTGGCGGCCGAGCGTCTGGCCAAGTTGGCGAACGTTGATGCCGAATCGGTCTTTGAAACTATCTTTCGCGGCGACGTGAACGCACGTTGCGACGGCGGACTCTTAAGCGGGCCGGAATTCTGCCTTTGGTTTCGCGAGCGATACGATTGTCGAGCGAGCGATGAGGCGATTGTCGCCGCCTCGAGCGATATCTTTCGTGTGAACCCGCCGATGAAGGCGATCACGTCGCAACTGCGGGCCGCAGGCTGGCGGCTCGGCATACTCTCGAACACGTGCGATATGCACTACGACTTCTTCGCATCAGGTCGCTATACCACGATTCCCGATGCGTTTGACGCCGTCGTGCTGAGCTACAAACTACGCCTGATGAAGCCCGACGCACCGATCTATCTTGAAGCGGCAAATACGGCAGGCGTCGCTCCGGAGGAGGTGTTTTATTGCGACGACGTACCAGCGAACGTCGACGGGGCTAAGGCCGCAGGTTTCGACGCCGTACTCTTCACCTCGGCGGCCCAATATGCAGCCGACGCCCGCTCGCGAGGGATCGGCTTCAACTATTGAGGCGGCGCTGTTCGGCATGATGCGACGTCGAGAGACTGATTTATTCCAATTCTTCGTCATCGGCCGCGTCAAACTCCGAGGCGACGGTGTTGACTTGGCGAAGCGTCAGACAGACGACGAGGCCGACGAGTGAAGTCAGCCAAAGCACCACTTCCACGGCAGCGAGCCTGTTGAGGCATTGGGCTCCTTCGAGGTCGTGTAAAGCGGCTAGCAAGCGGCCAATTCCGAGCGTGAGCAAAGTAAGAATGGGCAGCCCTAGGACCGCCGCAAGCAATGCGATAAGACCTCGCTGCCAAGTCACGCCACACCCTCCGAATTCCGCAAAGTCCGCTCAATTGCTCCAGTTTTACGGGTTGTGACGCGACTGTCAATCGACGGAAAACGGCGTAACTCGTTGCCGCTTCATTGACTTACGACGTCTGCAATCGAGAATTGAGCGATGATACTTTCCATCTTTTGCAGCCGAAGTCTCGGCCAGAGTGGTTTATGACGTCGAAGCGGCACGCAGTCCGCGCCGGCCGAGGGCCGGTCTTTCGATTTTCAGTCGTTTTCGCGGTCATCTGCTGCGGCGGAGTTATTGCCGCGGCCGCGAATATGTCACTACTCGACGGCCGCATGATGCAAGGGCGTTATGCGCAAACCGGCTCGGTTATCAACTCGCCGAAAACGCAAAACCTGCCGAAGACCATTATCTTGATGGACGACGGGTTGCGTCGGACCTACTACCCGGTGCGTCAGGTACTTCCTGGTTCGATCAACGATTTGGACGCCGCCGACCCAGTGGAAAGGTTCGCCGTTCCGCAGCAAGTGACCGAAACTGGTTCGCACATCGCCTCGGTCGGGGAACTCTTTCACATCGGTGAGTTCGACGATTTCGGCCGGCGCATCGTCAAAATGGAGACGAATCTCGGTCCACAAGCGTTGATTCAGGGAATCACCGAAATCACGCCGACGTGGACGAAGATCGAGAGCGTCGATGCCGAAGGCCTGCACTTCGTCTGGGACATGCGGATCGCGACGAACTCGATTCCCCGCGACGTACTTGGCCGGATATTGGCCAAGCAAGTCGATCCCGACAATATTGATCAGCGCTTGAAAGTAGTGCGTCTTTACATACAAAGCGAACGCTTCAAAGACGCCGAAGCGGAGCTTAATTCATTACTCGGCCACTTCAAGAACCTCCCGGCCGATCAGCGTCGATTGTTTGAACAAACGAGCGTTCGATTAAGGCAGACCTATGCCAGACGCTTGCTCGATGAATTGGAAACTCGCCGCAAAGGTGGGCAGAACGAATTGGTCCGGACGGCGTTGAAATCGTTTCCGGCGGAGAATGTCGCCGGTGAGACGCTGCAGGCGGTCAGCGCTCAGGTCAAGGAGTTCGATCAACAGGAAGGCCGTCGTAAACTGGCGCTGGAGCGATTCGATGCCTTGTTAAAAGATGTCAAGAATTCGGCGCTGAAGTTCAAATTGACGAAAGTCCGCGACGAAATCCATGCCGAATTGAGGCTCAACACGATCGACCGAATGGCGGCGTTTTTGCAGTTTCAGGCCGACGACGGTATGACGCCGGAGGAAAAGATCGCCTTGGCGGTGAGCGGATGGCTGGCCGGCAGCGATTACGCCGTTCGCAATCTGCCGACGGCGAGTTCGATGTACGACACGCGCAATTTCTTCCGCGAGTACTTGTCCGAACCGATCGTGACTCGCCGCAATGAAATTCTCGCGGCGCTTCGCTCGCAGGAGGCGTTCATTCCGGAATTGACGGCGCAAATTCTCGCTCTGATGAAGCCGCCGTTACCTCTGCCCGAACCTTCGAAACAGGCGGCCGGGCTGTACAGCGTCACGATCGACTATCTTAAGGACCGTGCGCCGATCGACTATCTAGTGCAGTTGCCGCAAGAATACGACCCGCATCGTCGCTATCCGGTCATCCTCGTCTTGCACGGAGCCGGGAACACGCCGCAGCGCGAACTGGAGTGGTGGGCGGGCAACGTCAACGCTCAAGGCATTCGCCTCGGCCAGGCGGATCGCTTCGGATATATCGTCATCGCCCCTTATTGGGCGAAGGAGCAACAGACGTCGTGTTCGTATTCCGAGGATGAACACGCGGCGGTCCTCTACACGTTGCGCGACGCCTATCGGCGACTCTCGATCGACACCGATCGCGTCTGCATCGGCGGACACTCGATGGGGGCCGACGCCGCCTGGGACATTGCGCTGGCTCATCCGGACCTGTGGGCCGGTTACATGGGAATCTCGCCCCGCGCGGATAAGACGGTCGATTTCTACAAAGAAAACGCCGAATACGTGCCGTCGTATCTCGTGTTCGGCGAACTCGACAGCTATTTGTGGACGGAGAATGCCGTCAATCTCGACTGGTATCTGCAACGCGGCTTTAATGCGACCGTCGTGCAGATGAAAGGTCGCGGTCGCGAAAACTTCTCCGACGAAACCTTGCGGCTCTACGACTGGATGGGTCGGCAAAAACGCGACCCGTTTCCGAAGAAATTCAAATGCCGGAGCGTGCGGCTCTGGGACGGTTCGTTTTGGTGGGTGGAAACGAACGATCCGCCGGAACGCGCGGTCGTCGATCCCGACAACTGGCCGCCTAAAGGAGTCGTCCTCTTGCATACTGAAGCGGAAGTCAAACCGTCGAACGCGGTGTATGTGAAGACCGGTAGCGCGCGCGTCACGGTTTGGCTTTCGCCGGAGTTCGTCGACTTTAAGCGCCCGTGCGACATCTTCATTCGCGGCGTTCGCGCCAATAAAGTCGGCGCGTTTATCGAGCCCGACGCGGCGTTGATGCTGGAAGATGCGCGGACCCGCAGCGATCGCCTCCATCCATTCTGGGCGAAAGTCGACGGCAAATAGAGCCGTCGGCGGCGAAAAAAGCCCGAGCCGGGACGTCGCCGTCCTCGGCTCGGGCTCGCTCGACGATTGCTTACTGCGGTCCTTCCCCCGAAGCCGCCGTAAGCAGGTCGCCAATTTCCGGCGAGAGTGACTTAGAACTGAAACTGCAGGCCGGCGTTCACTCCGTGAAGAATGATGCTGCCGGAGGAGTTGATCTGACCCATGTCGGGCAGCGAAGTGAAATCCCGGGCGATCGCATCATCGCCGTTGGCCACCCCTGCAATCCCCAACGCACGGTAACTCATAAACGCGCTGCAGCAACCGAAAAGTTGATACGACGCGCCTAGATCAATTTGTCCGAGCAGCGCCACGTCGGTCTTCGTCGAGTGCAGATCGATGACCATGCACAAGTCTTGCTGTTGGCTGATGACGTTGGCGAAAATGCCCGCTCGCGGAATCGCCCAGAGCCGCAATTTCGGGCCGAGAAACAACTGGCCGCGGCCGCCGACCTGCCAGCCGATCAGGTTGTTGTTAGTGCGAATGTGGTACCAACTTTGCGTGTCGAAGTCGTTGTCGGAAAACTCACTATTGGCCTGCACCGCGCCATATTCCAATATCTCACGATATTGGAAGTAGCGGACTCCGCTGAAGAAAGCCATGCCGAAACGGCTCGCCGAATCGACCTGCAAAGCTTGTTGCCAGAGATTGAGTTCGATGTTCTGAAATTGATTTCCCCGATAGACTCGCTGTTCGCGGGAGTTCTCGTAGATGTTGCTCAGCGCGAAGCCGTTGTAGAGCACGTTCGACATGTCGAGCCGCGACGTGATGTCGTTGTTCAGGCTGCGCACGCTGATGTGGTCGCTCGAAGGATCGAGGTACCAGTAGACGGCTTCCAGCGCGTAGGTCGAGCCAAGCGTGCGACCGAGGCGAGTCTCGAATCCCCCCTTCCAATCGAATCCGGCTTGCTCGGTGTTGAGCACGCTTGTTTGGGGAACGGCGTTCATGTACGCGAGCCCGACATTGTTCGGAACGTCCCGCGTCATGTAGAGTCCCGAGACGGAGGCGAACCACGGGCCGCAGGAACCTCCGGCGGCGCATGGATCGCAACTGCTCATCCAATTGCCTCCCGGCGCGGCGGGGCCTCCGTCGAACATCCCTTCGTAAACGGCGTCGGCGCCCGGCGGCGATGCATACGGAGTGTAGCCGGCGCCGGGAGAAGCGCCGTACGAAGTCGACGGCGCAGAGTTCGGTTGAGGCCACGCGAGCGACGGCGCGATCGACGGCTGCGGAACGCTCCCCTGTGTCTGGTGGGGCGCTGCGAATGCGGAGGCCGCGTCGACAGGCGCCGTGTTGTATTCCGCGCCGAGGGGCGGCATCGGATGCGACATCATCGGTTGCGTCGGCATCGGCGGCGGCGAGCTATTCATGCCGGCTTGAATTGAGGGCGCAATCACCGGTTGCGGCACTCCGGCTGCGGGAAGCGGCGGGGCGAGCGTCGGTTGATTGGCGGCGGCGAGCAGCGGCGTTCCGTAGTTCGGAGGGAGCGACTGTTGTTGGGGATGGCCCAGCGTCGGCCCGACGGGCATTGCGGCTGCGACCGGCTTCACTTCGCCGCCGGTCTGCATGAATGGCCGCGGTTGCGCCCAACTAACTTGATGCACCCCGTTAAGCGGAGAAATTTCCGTGTGCGGCCTGCCGACCCTCTGCGTTAGCGGAGGAACAGTTGTACCCTGCGTCCGCACGGCGCCGACTGGTCGTGCAGGCCCGGACGGCGCCGTTGGTGGGACGGCTATCGTTTGCGGCAAATACGGATTGCCCGCAGGGATTGGATTGAAGCGCTGAGCGGCGGCGCCCGGATATGCGATCGGCATCGTAGGCGGATTCGCTTGCCCCGCTGCAGGGGGCGTCTGCCGTGTTGCGGCCGCGACGTTGGGAGGCAGCGTATTCAAACCCGCGGTCGTAGCATTCGTCGCCGCCGGACCGATTCCGGCTTGACCGGCCACTTGAGCGTAATAAGTTCCCGGTGCGCCGTTCGCAGCGGTCGGATATCCTGCCGCACCAAATTGTTGAGCGGCCGCCCCGCCGACGTGCCAGCAGAGACCGAGACTTAGCGCCCAACTAAAAACACGAACTCGCATTCGCTCTCCCCCTGGCGACGAAACCGCATCGTTCCGCGCGCTTCTTGACGATGTCCGATAACTATTGCAGCACGTGGAACCACTTCGGTCGCGCCGACGCCGCTCCGGTATTGTTGCCGGCAAATGTGAACTGAACTTGACGCTTTTCGACGGGTATCGCCGTCTTCGTCGTTTGTGAGCCGACGTTGCCCGCTTCGTCGCGAACGTCGATCTTCAGATAAACGTAGTCCGGGCCCTGCGGATCGAATTCGCATTCGTGTCCGCCGCTCGAAGCGATTCCTTGCGCCGCGGGAGTCCATGGACCTTGCGGCGAACCGGACCAAGATATCGTCACCGCTTGCGGACCTAGATTCTCGTCCAGCGCATCCCAATTGATTCGCATCCGACAAGGGCGTCCCTGCGGATCAGGTTCGGCCGTCGTGAGGCGAACTCGCGGGACGGTTAAATCGACGCCGACCCGGATTTCCGGCGCGTCTCCGGATTGAGGAACGCGACCTTTGAGACCATCGCCCGCTTCGACGACGACGGCGAATCCGTACATTCCGGCCGTGTCGACGTTTACGGCGCACGGACTGCGGCGATCTTCATCGAGTCCCAACAAGACCCAAGTTCGGCCTTCGTCGCGCGTTCCCCAAATCTCGACTTTCGTGACCGAAACGCTTGCGGCGCGCTGTACGTCGTAATCTAGTTCGAACGAAGTGGAGTTCACCATCAACGGCTTGTTCGGATCGCGTATCGACATCGTCGGCGCGGGGAGAGGCGTCGCGACGGCGTTCGTCGGAGGCGAAGGGAGCGGGCCGGGACCGGCAAGGGGCGCCGGCGTCGGGGTCTCCGCTTGAGCGCGTAGTGCGGTTAAAGGAAATTCCTTCACCACAACGTTGTCGGCCGCATCGCGAATTTCGGCGCGTATCACGACGTCGGCTTGGTCCGAAATACGTGTCCACAATACTTCGCCTGAAGCCGATCGATCATCTTCCTGACGTTTCGTTCGCTCGGCGAGAAGCTCGGCGCCTCGCCCGTCGGCGGTGCGATAAGTTAATTTGAGCGAGTCGACGTCAAGATGCGGATCGTCGACTTTCCAACGTACGGCGACTTCTCCTTGCGGCGTCGGTTCTGCAACGAGTTCGAGTTTGGGAGGGGTGCGATCGACGACGACCACCAATTCGGCCGACGGCGGTTCGGACGGCGATTCCTTCCCCGTCGCATCGAGCGTGCGAACGGCAAACCAGTATTCTTGCTCGCTCTCGGCCTTAAAGTCGAAGCTGTCTATTGGTGCTTGTGCTTTGCTGTGGAGCTTCCAGCTAGTCCCACGATCCTCGGAGAGATAGAGTCGAACTTCCGAGTTGTCGCCCTTGTCCGCCTCGATTTGAAACGGAATGGCGAATTGAGATTCGCTCGTCACGATCGTTTGCGGACCGTCGATCTCAACGGCGTGCAGCGGCGTCGCGAACAAAAGCGAAGCCAACAATGAGGGAATGAACTTTCGCCGGCGCATGAAGCAATCTCGGGGGAAGGTGACGCGGGCTGTCTCTCGGATGTATCGGATGTGCCGCAGACGCAGCTTGAGTAAGATCTGCCGACTTGCGCGGTCGTAGCGAAGAGTTGTCGTACCGCGTTGTTGCAGTCGGGCAACAACGGCAACATATCGTTGCCTCTTCGCGGCATGCATTCGCAGGGGGAATACGGTGGAAGGGCATTGTTGCGCGTATTTTCCGGCGATAGCTAACCGGCTTTCATGTCGATAGTTGCGTGCAAATTCACACCGCCGTCGGGCCGTCGTGGCGTCCTCTCGGCATGCCCTCTGCTTTATGCCCCGAGCATCACAGAAGTACTCGCGACGTTTGGAGAGAGACGCCGTGAGACGAGTTACGAATCACTTAATCGCGGGGAGACGCAGAAATGAAGATCACGATCATTCGTCTATGGAGCGAACAAACCGGTGCCGTGGTTTCGGCTGAAATCATGCTTGGAGCGACGATTCTTGTCCTCGGCGTGATCGCCGGCTTGAAAAGCGTCCGCGACTCGGTCGTAACGGAGTTGGCCGATGTCGGCCAGGCTTTCGCCAACATCAATCAGTCGTACTGCTACAGTGGAACGAGCGGCCATTGTGCCAAGACCGGCGGCGGGCAGTTTCACGACCAGCAGGACTTTTGCGACGGCGGCAACAGCAACTCCGGTTGCCCGTCCAAGTGTGTGAACGTCGCTGCTTGGGGCGGCTCCGAAGGCGAATAGCTCCGCCCACGCTTGCGAATGTGAGCCGACAGTCGCGAGCCAACTTTCGTCATCTCCCCGTGACGCCCAGCCGCCCAGGACCGGAAGGTTCGGGCGGCTGTCGGCATTTTGAACGGGTGTCCTGCCGGCACCGACCGTATCCGTAACGGCCGGAGCCCGGCGCTTTTTGCGTAAAACCGCAGCATTATGCGTGCAAACGGCAAGATTTCGTGCGCCGCGACCCAAACGCACACCCCCAAGTCGGACAGTCGTGTATTTCCTTTCCTATGGATTTTCCGGCAACGCTGGTAAATCCCGTTTAATTTCCACGCAAGCCGTGACGAAATACTAACTACCTAGGTGTGGATAACCGGCCTGCGCCGATTTTTCCTGCCGTGTCGACGTCGAGCAAATTCGCCCGGTGACGACGATTGAATGCCGCGAACATTCGCGAATTCGATGGTGACCCACGTGTTTCGCCGAACACCAGAGAGCGGTGGATCAATGAGCGTAAATCAGTTACGGCAAATCGTACGTCGCTTCGCGCGTAGCTCCTTACAGCGTGCCTCGAGTTGGGGCTTATGCGCCGCTTTGGGGTGGACCTCGATTTCGGCGGCACAAGTGCCTGGAACGGGAGTGCCGGTTTTCAACTGGCCGCGATCTGCGGATCAGACGCCCGCGGCCGACGCCGGGGCCTTGCAAGCCGGCTACGATTACGACCCCGCCTCGAAACCGGATGCGGTGAAGTATCGCAACTTGCCGCAACGGCAAGAAGACATGCAGCCGTTGGTGCGCGAGCGATTCGACGCCGCGATCGCGAGCGTGCAGGAGCCGGATATCCGACTCGATCTGATTCAGCGTCGTTCAAAATTGATTACGACGAAACAACCGGTGGTCCGCGTCTCGATCGCCGAGCCGGGCATCGTTGAAACAGTCAATTTTTCGCCGAATGAATTTGAGTTGATCGGTCGCGAGATCGGCGAAACGACCGTAACGCTGTGGTTCGGCGACGCGCAACCCGCTCAGGGCGGCACGCCGCTCCACACCAATATTCGATACTTGATCAAGGTGCATCCGGATCTGAGTGAAGAAGACATGATGCGCACTCAGTACGGCGAACTCGCGAAACGAATCAATGAGTTGTTTCCCAACAGCCACGTGCAGTTGATCGCCGTCGCCGACAAGCTGGTCGTTCGCGGCCAAGCTCGCGACGCACAGGAAGCCTCGGCCATCATGGGGATCGTGCGCGGCGAATCCATCGATCAAACCGGCGGCTTGATCGGTCCCGGCAGCTTCATCGGATACGGAGCCTACGGCTACGGTTCGCTTGGGTATCGCGGCCGAGCCGCCCGCCTGCCGGGTTTCGGCGCCGACGATTGGGCCTCGACGGCCGTCATCAATATGTTGGAAGTGCCGGGCGAACACCAAGTGTTGTTGAAGGTCCGCATCGCCCGCCTGACTCGCGGGGCGCTGCGCACCATCGGATCGCAGTTTTCGGCGCAAGCCGGAGATTTTAGCGTGACGACGAACTTGAACGTGGCCGGCGCCTATCAGGCCGTGCTCAATTCGACCGACGTTCAGTTGACGCTCAGCGCTCTTAGCAGCAACCGTACGACAAAGATCTTAGCGGAGCCGAATCTTGTCACGATCAGCGGTTATCCCGCCTACTTCATCTCCGGCGGCCAATTTGCCGTCCCGAACGTCGTGGGCATCAACGGTTTGGCCGGCAATTTCACGCAATTCCAAGGGTACGGTACGCAACTCCAGTTCATTCCGACCGTGCTCGACAAGGACCACATCCGCTTGCAAGTCGCCCCGACCGTCAGCTCGGTGACCAGCGTCGGCGAGGTGAACGGCATCCCCGGTTTGGAGGTTGAAAGCGCTTACACGCAAGTCAACTTGCGTGAAGGACAATGGCTCGCCATCGCCGGTTTGATTCAAGACAAGCAAGACAGCAACAAAGTCCGTGTTCCGTGGCTCGGCGACGTACCCGGACTCGACTTGTTCTTTAGCCGCCGTTCGGTCGCCCGCGACGAAACGGAACTGGTCATCCTTGTGAGCCCGGAACTCGTTCATCCGCTTGAGCCGGAGCAAGTCCCGATGGTGTTGCCGGGGATGGAAGTGACGGAACCGGGGGAGATCGACTTCTTCTTGCTGGGACGATACGAAGGCCGACCGGACGTACATCACCGCAGCACGGTCTGGCCGGTGTATCAATGGAGCATGTTCGAAGCGCGCCGACAGGCCCTCTGGGGATGGAAGAGCACGGCGGGCTATACGCAGTCGACCGGATACTACATGCAAGGACCGGTAGGATTCTCGAATTAGCGACCTGAAAAAGTCGATGAAGTTACGTGAACCTGTGTGATCGCTGACGGAACGACGACACCGGAGACAACTTACGCGGCGACTCCCGCTTGCCGCGTAAGGTCGAAAAGGATTTCTGACCCATGAATACGAACTCGACGCACCGCCGCGGTATGAGGTGGCTGCTGATTTCCGCTCTGATCCTCGCGACCACGGCCGGGTGCATTCGCATCAGTTGGCCGGTGCCGAGTTGGGTGGGCGTCCGCGGCGTGTCGCCTCCTCCCCAAGGCACGCTGAGCGATCCGATTTGGATTGCTCAAGCGGAAAATGCCGAACCTTCTAAATTTGTGCTCTACCAGCACGAATTCACTTACAACCAAGCTCGGCTGAATTGGGCGGGCGAGGATCACTTGAAGCAAATCGCCGCGCGGTTGCATGCCGGGCAAAACTACCCGGTGCTGGTCGAGCGGAGCACGACGAGCAAGTTGGAAGCGACCGAGTACAAGTATCCGGTACATCCCAATCCTCAACTCGATATGCAACGTCGCGCCGTGATTGTTCAAGCTCTGACGTCGCTGGGCATTCCCGACGCGGAGCAGCGCGTCGTGGTGTCGCCGGCCCTCGTCCGCGGTCAGGAAGACTTGGAAGCCGAACGTGCGTACTCGCGTAGCTTCGGCTTCGGCGGCGGCTACGGCGGCTTCGGCGGCGGCTTCGGCGGCTTCGGCGGCGGTATCGGCGGCATGGGCGGAGGCGGCTTCGGCGGCTTCGGCACGTAGTCGAACGCCGGCGATCATTTGAAAGTGGTCATAGTCGGCGTGCACGGAAAACACTTCGACGGCCGGCGTCTCGAAGGCGAATAACCTTCGAGACGTTCGGTCGTTTACGCGGCTGAGCGGCGGAGCCGATCAGTCGCCGCATCTCGCAGTCACATCTCTCCAATTCGAGGTTCTCGCATGAGCTCGTCGCAAGGATGCGTGAGCGGCGCCGTACGTCGTTGGGCCGCGGCCATACTGCTCGGCGGTGCGTCGCTGCTCGTCGACGCCGGCTGCTCCCTAATTCCCACTTGGGACGACGTCTCGTCGGCTACGAAGACCGTCAAGGACACGGTCACCGGAAAGGCTCGGCAAGACAAGCTCAACAAAACGTACGCCGAAGCACGACTTCTGGAACGTCGCAAAGATTTCGCCGGAGCCGAGAGCCTTTACCGCGAACTCCTCAAATCCGAGCCGCGCAGCCGCGATTGTTATCATCGCTTAGGCGTGATCACGGCTCAGCAGCAGAAGTACGACGACGCTCACGGCCATTACAAGATCGCTCTTGAATGCAGCACTCCGACGCCTGATCTCTGGAGCGACATCGGCTACTGTTTTTATCTTCAGAATAAGATGCCGGAAGCCGAGCAGGCGCTGCGGCAAGCGCTCACACTGCAGCCGCAACATCGTTCGGCGCTGAACAATCTAGCCCTCGTCGTCGGCGAACAAGGGCGCATCGACGAGGCGTATGATTTGTTTCGTCGCGGAAACAACGAAGCGGAAGCGGAGCAGAACACCGGTTTCCTCTGCGCCGCCTGCGGTGAACTCGACCTCGCTCAGCAGCACTTCAGCCGCGCGCTGACGGTCGATCCGAATATGAAACAAGCCGCCGAGGCGTTGATTCAAGTTACTCAGGCGATGCAGCGTCGCGAGGATCTGCGGGCCGAGCAGAATCAGATCGCGCAGCAAGAAGGTCGGTCGGTCCAAACTAATCAGGACGCTCGAACCGGGCTCCCACCCGGTCAAACTCAACCGGTCGACTACGCCGGGGCGTCGCCGGGCGGCGTGGTGCCTGCGTCGGGAATGGCTTCCAATCAGGATGGCGCAGTGCAGCAAACATCGGCGCATCTCCCGATGCCGACGGAGCCGCGGCGCTTGATTCAGGTTTTCACCGGCGGTCCGCGAACTGTCTCGGCCGCTCAATTGGCGGCGCGAACGAACGCCCAGCAGGCGCCGCCGACGGCCGCTCCCAATTCTCCGTCGCACATGGTTCCTGCCGCCGCGCTGCCGCAATCGACGCCGAATTCGCAGCAGCCTCAGATGAGCGCCGCGCCACAGTCGATTATGCCCCAATTCACGCCGGGCAACTCGTTTAACTTCCCGACGATGCCGCAGCCGCAGTATCTGCAGCCGATGAACACGGCACCGTCGCAAGTTATGGCGGAAACGGCGCAGGCCCGCAATGCGGCGCTTAACGGCACAGCGCCCGCACAGCAGCAGATGCCGCCGCCGGCGTCGGGCATGTACCCCACGATGGTCGGCGGCAATATGGCCCAGTAGACGACGGGCGTCGAATTCGAGCGGCGAGGCAGATGCTTACGCGCCGACGCTTGCTAATTTGCGCCCCGACGTGGCCTCGTGGCCGAACGCGCGGTGTCGATCAAGTCCGACGATGGAGAGCGAGCGGCCGGCGGCCGTGAATTCGCGTTGCGACTGCACGAGTTTGTCCATGACCGTGTGATCGATCAATCGAGTCGACGTCAGGTCGACGGTTACCGACTCCGCGTCGCATTTCTCCAGTCGCCGCTTTAGCGGAATCCAATTCGTGAACGTCAGCGAATCGCTGATTTGAAGCTTGTCCGAGCGTTCGCTCGCGGTCAGCGTCCAGGTCGGTTTGAACAACGAGCGGATCGATCCGCCGTTGACGAAATTGATGATCAGTTCGAGCGCCATGCCGACGCCGACCATTAGCAGATTCCCGTTCGGAACGATGCAGGCGACAGTAACGACGAAGACCAAGAACTGTTCGAAGCCCAAATGCCACATGTGGGCGAATTCTTTGGGCGAGGCTAGCCGGAATCCGGCAAACACCAGCATGGCGCCTAGGGCCGCGAGCGGAATCCGCTCGATCGCCGAACCGATAAACACGATCGCCAGCAGCAAGAACAGGCCGTGAAATACGTTCGAAAGGCGGGTGCGCCCGCCGTTACCGATGTTGGCCGAGCTGCGCAGGATTTCGGAAATCATCGGCAAGCCGCCGATCGCCGCCGACGCGGTATTGGCGATGCCGACGCCCAACATATCGCGATTCATGTTTGTTTTGCGCTTCCATGGATCGAGGATATCGATCGCCTTCGCACTAAGGAGCGATTCCAGTGAGCCGACCAGGCAGAACATCAGCACCCATTTGAACGAAGTCGCCGTTAGCGATTGCGAAAAATCGGGCAATACGACGGCGTCGCTAATACGATCGGGAAGCTCGACCAGTTGCTTTTGATCGAGGTGGAACGCATAGCCCAGCGGGATCGCGACCAAGAGCACGATCAACTGCGCCGGTAAGTAGCGGAGCGGTTTGATCCGCGCTTTGAGCCAAGGGTACGAGAACAAAATCGTAAGACTCGTGACGCCGATCGTAAGGATCTTATAGTCGGCGGAAAATGGGACGTCTTTCAACGCGATATAGGCTTGGAGCGGCGATGCCTTGCCGTCGACGGCATGTCCGAGCATCACGTGGCTTTGCTTTGAAATGATGATGAAGCCGATCGAAGCGAGCAGGCCGTGGACGGGAGCCATCGGAAAGAATTCCGTCAGCACGCCGGCTTTGGCCAATCCGAGGACGACTTGAATCACGCCCGAGATGACGCCGACGGCCAGCACGAATCGATAGGTTTCGAGGAAACCGGCTTCGGTCAGAAGCGGAGCATGTCCGAGCCAATGCGGATCGAGCATTGCTCCGGCGACGATTGCGATCATGCCCGCCGCGGGGCCTTTGATCGTCAATTCCGAGTTGCTGAAGATCGAAGCTAAAATGCCGCCGATGATCGCCGTGAACACGCCGGTGATAGGAGGAAACGCGCTGGCTTTCGCAATGCCGAGGCAGAGCGGTAGAGCGATAAGAAACACCAGAAAGCCCGCCGTAACATCCGCGCCGACTTTCTTGCCGACGCGCGGCGTTTCATCGGTTTGCGGCGAGGGACGTACGCCGGACTTCTCCGTCTTCACATTCGGCGCTTCATGTACGATGGCCATGCCTGCCTCGTCCTCAACGCATCAGGTTCGAGATAAACCCACTGATTGATTCGCGATGGAGCGTCGATGCGATCCGGCGCTCACGTACAAATAGTATTGGTTCGCGTCGGAAAGTCGCAGATAGGAATGGGTTACAAACCATTAAGCGATTTCCGTACGCGACCTATTTGGAGACGGGACGTAACGGAAAATCCGCCGCTTAGGACGACGCCGGAGTTCCACCCATAGCGGCGCCCCGGCGATCTCGGCACGCCGACGCGGCTTTATTCGCCCACCACGATGCCGCAGGCTTTCACGTCAAATACCAGAACACGGAGTCCGTTAAACTTGCGATAGGGCGTAGGCTCGCAATTGTCTTACAGCGAAGCCGCGGTCTAAAATTGCTCACCCGCCCTCTTTAGCGATTTCCGCAGCCCTGGTCCGCAACTGGAGTTTCAAGCTGAAATGGTTCGTTTAAACCTCTTGGTCGTCGAAGATGACCCGGTGATCGGCAAGTCGCTGAAGCAAGGCCTCACGGAAGCCGGACATGATTGTGCGCTCGCGAAGACCGGCGATGAGGGACTGAGCGAAGCCGGCAGTCAACAGTATGACGCGCTCATTCTCGACATCTTGCTCCCCGGCAAGAGCGGGCTGCAAGTGCTTGAGGAATTGCGTCAGCGCGGCATTCGAACTCCGACGATCTTGCTTACCGCTTTAGGGAGCGTCGAAGAGCGCGTCGCCGGCTTGAAAGCCGGCGCCGACGATTACTTAGTCAAGCCGTTCGCTTTGCCGGAATTGCTCGCCCGGTTGGAAGCCGTTTGCCGCCGTGCGTCGTCGCGGCCGGCTCCGGTGCTTGAAGCCGGTATTCTCAAGCTCGATCTCACCAATCGTCGGGTCACCGCGGGCGCCAAGGAAGTCGATCTCTCCCCCACCGAGTTCAGCTTGCTCGAAATGCTGATGCGCCACGCCGGCCAAGTGGTTACTCGAAAGATGTTGTGCGAACACCTTTGGAAGTCCGATTGGGAAGGGGCCACGAACGTCATCGAAGTGCATGTGAATCGCCTGCGAAATAAGCTCGACAAGCTGACCTCGGAACCGCTCATCGACACCGTTCGAGGACGCGGGTATGCCGTTCGCGCGAATTAGAGACGCTTCCTATTACTTGCGCGTTCGTTTGGCGGCTTGGTACGGCGCGGTATTCGCCGGGTTGGTGCTCGTCGCGCTGTTGATCGTCTATGAAGGATCGCGCCATACAATTATCCGCGAGACGGATGAGCGTCTATTGGAGGATGCGAAGGAGACCTCGCAGGCGGTGGCGCAGTTGCACCCCGACCGGCGTCGCGTCGAGGAAATGTTGGCGCGCAAGGCGGACACGCATACCCACGAACGGCTGTTCCTGCAATTGATCGATCCGGACGGCGATTTGTCTTGGTCGAGCAAAGAGGCTCCGCCGGGGATCGACGAAGACCTGCGAGATTTCACGGACGAAGTCGCGGTTCGCGAAGTCGGCGTGTTTCGAGTCGCGCAGCGCTACGTCGACGCCGCCGGAGCGCCGCGATTCTTGGTTCGCGTCGGCGCATCGCAGGAGCAGATCGACGCCGCAGTTTGGAAGCGGACGCGCGTGATGATGGTCGCCGGCTTGCTCATCATTATTCTGGCCCCGCTCGGCGGCTATTGGGTGGCCGGCAGCGCGATTCAGCCGCTGACCAGCATCATTCACACGGCGCAACGGCTCCGGCCGACGCAACTCTCCGATCGCTTGCCCATTCGCGGGACCGGCGACGAACTCGACCAACTTTCGGGCACGATCAATCGATTCCTCGATCGCATCGGCGAATATCTTGCGCGGAATCGGGAGTTTGTCGCCAACGCCGCGCACGAGCTGCGCTCGCCGCTGGCGGCGATTCGGAGTTCCGTTGAAGTCGCGCTGAATGCGTCGCGCACCACCGCCGAGTACCAAGCTCTGTTGGAAACCGTGGCCGACGAGTGTTCGCAGCTTACGTCGCTCGTCAATCAATTGCTGTTGCTCGCCGAGAGCGACGCGGGGCGCGTTTTGCGCCATGTCGAGCCGCTTCAACTCGATCGCCTCGTCGACTCGTCGGCGGAGATGTTTCGCGGAGTCGCGGAAGAACGCGGCGTCGTGCTGGAAGCGGACTTGCATGACAAAGTTCGCATCCTCGGCGACGCCGCTCGCTTACGCCAGGTGATCAATAATCTGATCGACAACGCGGTCAAGTTCACGCCGGCCGGCGGCAGGGTGCGCATCGAGACCGAATGCCGTGAAGGCGACCGAAAAGGTGTGCTGCGCGTGAGCGATACCGGCTGCGGCATTCCGGCGCACGATCTGGCGCACGTGTTCGAGCGCTTCTACCGCGGCGACAAAAGTCGTGAGCGAGAAGGCCCAAGTCGCGGCACGGGGCTCGGGTTGGCGATCACCAGGGCCATCATTCACGCTCATGCCGGCGAAATCGAAGTCGTCAGCAGCGTTGGTCGCGGCACGACGTTTCTCATCACCCTACCGCTGGCCGACGCCGCCCCTCAACTCGACACGGCCGACAAGCCGATCGATCGTTCGGCCGTCGGCGGTTCTCAGGTCGGCCGCTGATTGATGAGCCGACTAACGCGGAGCCGCGCTGTCGGCGCCGCCTCGCCGGATGGCCTCGACGGCGAAAAACGCTTCGGCGGCCAAGCCGACCGCGAACAGCATGGCGATCTCCATCATGGCAGGATCTCCTCCAAAACAAGAACGGTTAAAATCGCCGTCGCAAGACGACGCTAATTCCCATGCGCATTTCAGTGCGGAGCTGTTACAACTTATCGTTCAGAAAAATGTGAGCCGATGACCGGGAATTGGTGAAAACGCGGCTAGATTTCCACGTCGACGCCCCTTGCGGCCGTTGCCGGCGGCTCCAAGTGAACGACTCCACCGATTACAGCGACCGTAATGCCTCGACGAACCGCCGCACAACTCCGCGACGATGCTCTGAAAATCTGGCGTGCCGCCGTCGATGCGGTTGATTCGCGCCGTTTGACCGCGGCCAACGTCAGTGTCGCGGGCGGGGAACTTCGCGTCGGCGACGAGTCTTTTGCCCTTGAATCGGTGCGGCGGATCATCGTCGTCGGCGGAGGCAAGGCGGGAGCCGGCATGGCGGCCGGCCTCGAAGACGCGCTCGGCCCCAAAGTTTTGGATGAAAAGCAAGTCTCCGGCTTGCTCAACGTGCCGGCCGACTGCGTGACGAAGCTCCGGCGAATCGAGCTCCACGCCGCCCGTCCGGCCGGCAAAAACGAGCCCACCGCTGTGGGCGTCGAGGGAACGAAACGGATTCTCGATTTGGTCGCGCAGGCCGAGCCCGACGATTTGGTCGTTTGCCTGATTTCCGGCGGAGGCAGCGCACTGCTTCCGGCGCCGATCGAGGGAGTGTCGCTGGCCGACAAGCAAGCGGTTACCCGGTTTCTCAGCGCCGCCGGGGCCGACATCACCGAGCTCAACACGGTCCGCAAGGCGTTGAGCCGCATCAAGGGAGGCGGTCTCGCTTCGGCATGCCGCGCGCGGCGACTGGTCGCTTTGATAATCAGCGACGTCCTCGGCGATCCGCTCGACGTGATCGCCTCCGGGCCGACCGTGCCGACGACGACCGGCCCCGCCGACGCACTCGCGATTTTGCGGCGTTTCGACGTCGACACTCGCGCCGAGTTGCGACCGATTCACGCCGCCCTCGAGCGGTTGGTCCGTGAAGGGGCGACGAAGCCGTCGCCGAAGTGCGCCGTGACAAACCTCGTCATCGGCAACAACGCCGTTGCGGTCGACGCGGCGGGCGTCGTTGCCGAGCGGCTCGGCTACTCGCACGCTATGGTTTCGGCCACCAAGCCGGAAGGGGCCGCCGAAGACGTCGGCCGGCACTTGGCCGCGATGGCCGTAAGCATGCAGCAATCGGCCGGTCCCGATTGTCTCATTTCCGGCGGCGAGCCCACGGTCCGGCTTGCTCCCGAAGGGGAACGCGGTAAAGGCGGGCGCAATCAACAGTTGGCGCTCGCGGCCATGCAAAGCCTCTTATCCGCCGGCGTTACGTCCGACGTCGTCCTGCTTTCCGGCGGCACCGACGGCGAAGACGGCCCGACCGACGCCGCCGGGGCCGTCGTCGACGGGGCTCTGCTCTCCGCCTTCGCCGGCCGGTCCGAGGCCCTGGCCGATTCGCTCCGGCGCAACGACGCCTACCGCTTCTTCCAGCCCCAGGGGGCCCTCCTGCAAACCGGGCCGACGCATACCAACGTCTGCGATGTCCGCGTCGTGGTCGTCAACCGCTTGCGGGGCGAAGCCTAATTCGGCGGATTTGCGTAGACTGTCCGTCGCCGCTCGCCTAGATTCAACGTCGGCCCCCCTGCTCCGCCGCTCCCGCCCTCCCTCCAACCGTTGCGAGCATCGTCATGCTCACGCTCAGCGACTCCTCGCGCCGCTTCGGGCGCCGCGATTTCCTCCGCATCGGCGCACTTTCGCTCGGAGCCTCTACAGAAGTCGGTCTCGCAGCGAGCAAAATGGCCCTCGCCGCGGGAAAAACAGGCTCAAAACAACCCGATCCGCGCCTCGCAGTGCTCTCCGACCGAACGATCATTTTCCTCCACATGCAGGGGGGGCCCAGCCAGATCGAAACGTTCGACCCCAAGATGGCCGCCCCGGTCGAAATCCGCAGCCTCACCGGCGAGATCGCCACCAAAGTTCCCGGCCTTACCTTCGGCTCCACGTTTCCCCAGCTTGCCCGGCGGGCCGACCGCCTCACCATCGTCCGCTCCTTCGTTCCCGGCGACGCCAAGCACGACATCAAGCCGGTCGTGAGCGCCAAAACCCACGGCGCCAGCCTCGGCGCCGTCTACGCCCGCGTCGCCGGCGCCACCGACGCCCTGAGCGGGCTTCCCACCAGCGTTTGGTGCAACCCGCGCTCGGTGAACGAAATGGCCGGCCGCGGCACCGATAACTTCGGCCTCTTCAACGACCCCGGCACGCTCGGCGCAAGCTACGCGCCGTTCATTCCCGGCAACGGCGGGCCGCTGCAGCAGGCCATGCGGTTATCGCTGCCGCTGGAGCGCGTCAACGATCGCCGCAGTTTGCTCGGCCGGCTCGATTCATTGAAGCGCAGTCTCGACGTCGGCGGCAACCTCGTCGGCATGGACGAGTTTCAAGCCCAAGCCTTCAACGTCATCCTCAACGGCGCCGGCGACGCCTTCGATCTCTCGCAAGAAAACCCGCGCGACCTCGCCCGCTACGACACCGCGCCGCTCGTGCCGATCAAGAGCATCGATAAGAAGTGGAACAACTACCGCCGCTACATCGACCACTCGCAAAACATCGGCAAGCTGCTGCTGCTTACGCGCCGCTTGGTCGAGGCCGGCGTCGGCTTCATCACCGTCAGCACCGACTTCGTCTGGGATAACCACGCCGACTCGAACAACGCCGGCATCGTCGAGGGCATGGACTACGTCGCCCGCCCTTTCGATCACGCCGTGAGCATGTTCCTCGACGATTTGGAAGAGCGCGGCCTCGCCGACAAGGTGCTCCTCGTTTGCTGCGGCGAGATGGGTCGCGGGCCGCGCATCAACAAGCGCGGCGGACGCGATCACTGGGGCAATCTCGGCCCGCTCCTCTTAGCCGGCGGCGGCCTGCCGCGCGGCCGCGTCTACGGCCAATCCACGCGCGACGGCGGCGACCCGCAATCCGATCCGGTCACGCAAGAGAACCTGCTCGGCACGATCATGAACGCCGCGTTCGACGTCGGCAAACTTCGCCTCGTCCCCGGCCTCCCCGCCGACATTCTCCGCCTGGCCGAACTCGCGCCGATTCCCGACTTGGGTTGACAACAAAGGTGCCTTACGTGAGGCACCTTTGTTGGGACCTGACACCTTTGTTCTGATCCGAGCAGCTTCACGACCCGAATCCTGCTGTGCAAGAATTGCTCGGTCAATGAGCGCGCGGTGATATCGCGGTAAGGCCGTAATGGGAAATGACTAAGGGCGATTCCGCCGCCTTTTTAGCGACATTTATATCCCGCGCCGGCGCAATATAATAAGTAGTTCGCCTACAGGTCGCGACTTGAGCATGCGCGAACGCACGGAAAAAACGCCGGAAATACCCCTTCCGACAGAGGCGGATTTCGATCCGTACGGAGGCGATCTCGACGCGCAATGTGCTTGGAGGAACTTCGGCGGCCTGACCCTTGATGAAGCGACAAACAAATTCCGGGAGCGCCCTGAGATCTACCAAGAGGATTTCATGTTCATGGGCGGCAAGGCATTCGCGTTCTATTTTCCCGTTGTGGAGGCGTATCTTCGTAATTTCCCTGAGGAGAGATGAAAAAGGTGTCAGGCACCTTTTTCTTGACCGAAGGCGGGATAACCAACCGTTCCACCGGAGCCGCGGGCCGCGCGGGTTCTGAATCCACGATATTCATCGCGGCCCGGTGAACGGAACCGTTATGGCCTCCGGCGCTCTTCGATCCAACGTCCTGCAATTCCTCTCGAATCGCACCGTCAAGGACGGCGAGTCGGTAGAGTACGGCTGGTTTATCTTCCAAACCGTAGTCACAAACGGGCAGATCGATTTGCAGACGCTCGACTTCCAGGCAATGGCGTCGTTCACACGGGACTTTCGGGCTGTGGAGCAGATCGAGGCAGAACAGTCCTTGATGCTGGCACAGCAGCGGGTCGAACCGGGGTGCTGCGCATTGTGGCATGCGGCGCTCATCAGCCGATCATACGCACCGGGAACGCCGCTCGCGTTCATGCATCGGCTTGACGATTTGGAAGCGAGTAAGTCAGGCTGGTACATTGGCGTCGCCGACGACCCGCTTGACGTGAGCGACCCTGCGAACCTGCATTTTCAGTCGCTATACGAGCTAACGATTCATGACCGGCGCTTCGCTCCGTACTGGCTCCTGCCCGTTGGGTTCCTTGTGGAGTTTGACGGCGACCGGCCAGCCATAACCAATCGCTCCACCTGACGCAGCGGCTTACACTCGAATCAAACTCGACGTCTCGCCTGCCGCCGCGCAGGTGAGCTCAATCGTTATGCTTCCTAAGCCACAGCCAACGACTCCCCTCGAAGCGTACAGGGCGATCATCGACGAACTCGCCTCGGAGACCAGCGTTGGCGTCTCGGAATCGCTGCTGCTGCAGTCGGGGATCTACTCCAAAGCCTTAGGTGAGCCGGCAGCCAATGAGTTTGCACGATCCTTAAGTCCGGAACAGCGTGGCCTCTTGGCAAAGATGCTTCATAGTGAACGCATTGACGCGATCCATGATGTGCTTGCAGTACTTACGTGGTGGGTTACTTGCCGTGACGTCGCACTGACCTTTCGCGGACAGGAAATGTCGCTTGAACTGACGAGCGGCGAAGGGTTTCACGGTGACTTCATTGGCCGTTGCGAGGGATGGGAGTGGCCCAAAGGCGACGCACCCGCGCAGGCATAACAAGTCGCTCAACCTGACACGGCGGCTTATACTCGGGTTTTCAATTCAACGTCTCGCCTGCCGCCGCGCAGGTGACCTCAAATCGTTAGGCCTATGCCGCCAATTTCCATAATCAAATGCCCGAAGTGTGGCTTGGCCTTTCCGCCCGGCTGGGGCGGTTACATGTATGTGCGAGACGCTTTGGACAATAGAGTTGTCTGTCCGCACCCGCTCGAAGAAAGCACTATTCGGCGCATTACTGGTCTGACATGGCACGAGGCTCGTTCGAAAGGTCTTATTGGTCACGTAACCGACTGTTTGTGCTTCGAGTGTGGAGAGCAGTGCCAACTCGATCTTGAGCGTGACGTAAAAAAATGTGCTAAGTGCAACTCACTCAACCTGCGCTCGGCCGCCGCTTGTTTGGGTTCCAATTGCCCTCGCTGTAAGGACACGGAGTTTGCCGAGGCACATATCGGCATCTCATAGCTGGCCTAACAACGCGTTCCAGTTGTCCCGCCGGTCGGTTGCCAGTTTGAAACTTTCGCTTCGGTCGCGTTAGAATCTATTCCGAGCCGCATTACCTGAGGCGGGCACCTGAACTTTTCCGTTAGGCCTTAAAGCGCCCGTGACATTTTCTTTCGGCCACTCGTCGCAAGAGCGTATCGAAATCGACGTCCTGGGTTACGAGCGAGCGCCCGTCGGTGAATACTTCGATGACAACTGGTTGAGATGTGTGATTCGCGTTTGCGCCGGTGGATTTCGCGGCGAGTTTGATGCGGCAATCCTTACGGGTGAGTTGGTCGCGTTCCTCGATCAACTTCGTCCGCTATTCGCTACATTACGCGGCTCAGCCGAATTGACGACGTTGGAGGAGCAACTACATCTCCTGCTAATTGGAGATGGAAAAGGGCATATCGACCTCGATGGGAATGTTGTGGACGCACCGGGAAGCGATAATCGATTGCACTTCCGTTTGCAATTCGATCAGACAGAACTAGGGGCTTCCATTTGTGAGTTTGAGAAGGTTGCAAAGGCCTTCCCCATCCGCATGGCCTAACAACTCGATCCAGTTGGCCCTGCTATCGCTCGAAAAGTTGCGTTGATCACTTCGGCGGCATTATCCTGATACTCACCCAGCTCACTTCGAGCAGGGCAACTGATCGAAACCGTTATCCCGCATGGACGCAGTCTCCAAAAAGCTTCGCGAGCAGCCTGCGTTCGATGAAGGACGGCGTGAGGCGGATGAGGCCATCGCCGGTGGCGCGCCGGGATGAAAAAGGTGTCAGGCACCTTTTCCTTGACTCCGGGCGGCGGCTTCTTTAATGTAGCGGTATGGGACGTCCGCGACGCGTGGCACTCGGCGGCTGGGTTTATCATGTGCTCAATCGGGCCAACGCTCGCCTTGCGCTCTTCGAGCGGCCCGACGACTACGCCGCCTTCGAGCGCATTCTCGCCCAAGGCATCGAGCGCTTCCGACCGCGACTGTTGGCGTATTGCCTGATGCCCAATCATTGGCATCTCTTGCTGTGGCCGGAGCAAGACGACGTTCTTTCGCAGTTCGTCGGCTGGGTCACGCTGACTCACACGCAGCGGCTGCACGTCCATCGCGGGACCGTCGGCGGCGGACACATCTATCAAGGTCGCTTCAAGTCGTTTCCCGTTCAAGAAGACGAACACTTCTACGCCGTGGCCCGCTACGTCGAACGCAACGCGTTGCGGGCCGGCCTCGTGTCGCGGGCCGAGGAGTGGCGCTGGTCGAGCCTGGCCGATCGTTCCGAGCGGCGGACCGGGCCGAGCGCCGAAGCGAGCGAACCGCCGCTGCGCGACCTGCTGTCGAAGTGGCCCGTTTCGCGACCGAGCGATTGGCGACGCCTGGTCAACCGCGGGCAAACGACGGCGGAATTGGCCGCGTTGCGCCGCTCGCTGAGTCGCGGCATTCCCTACGGCGGCCCGCGGTGGACGAAACAGGCCGCCGCCGAGTTGGAACTCGACACGACGCTTCGCCCCCGCGGCCGCCCGAGAAAAGGTGCCTGACACCTTTTCGTCGCCCATGACTTCTAACGCCCTGCCGATCAAACTGACTTCTCGCCGTTTGCCGGGCCTCGACGGCATTCGGGGAGTGGCCGTGTGTTGGGTCATCCTCTACCACTTCGCAGCCGACACCGGGTATCGCTGGCTCGACGCCCTCGCAATTCGTGGCGGATTCGGCGTACAAATCTTCCTGGTATTGAGCGGATTCATCATTACGACGCTATTGCTCGCCGAGGAAAGCCGAGGCGGCGTATTGCTTGGAAAGTTCTACGTGCGGCGGGCCGTGAGAATCATTCCGGTCGTCACCGGGTTGCTCGCCGTTCTCGCAATCTTTCAATCGCTCGGACTCATCGCCTTGCAATCTGCGGACTATTGGGCGTCGCTGGCTTTCGTTCGCAACTATGTGGAAGGTAGCGGCGAAACGGCGCATCTTTGGTCGCTGTCGGTCGAGGAGCAGTTCTACTTGGTTTGGCCGGCGCTGTTTGTCTCGTTGCCGGGACGCATTCCGAAGGCGATCGCTTGCGCGGCCGTGTTCGTGATTGCCGAGGGTTACCGGAGCACTATCTACGGATTTAGCGCTCTACCGCCGGCGTCCGTCGGCAATCAAACGCAATTTCACGTCGCACCGCTCGCCGCAGGTGCGCTGGGGGCGATTGCCACGCAAGGTCGCGCACTCTCGGCCTCGGCAATCAATCCGGCGGGCTTGATCGCCGTCGCATTGTTCCCGTTTGTACCGAATGTCTTTCGTTTTGGATGCGTGGCCGTGATTATCTGCGCGGCCGCCTACGGACAAGGCGCTATCACAAGAACGCTGGAGTTCACACCGCTCAAAGCGCTCGGCAAGGTTTCCTACTCGCTCTACATCTGGCAACAGCCGTGGAGCATCGGCCCCTTGAGCGCATGGCCGGCGTGGGCCAAAGCCGCTTGTGTCGTCGGCTTCACGCTGGCGAGCTATTTCTGGATTGAGCGACCAGCACATCGTTTTAATTCTCGGTTTCGTTAAGGGAAAGAACTGGGGCCGCTTCGTAGTCGTCGGCCGAAAAAAGGTGCCTGACACCTTTTGTGACGCCGCGACGCTCTTGGCCGACGCCGGCTACGACGGCGAGCATGTGCACGAGTACGCCCACGAAGAGCGCGGCGTGAACACGTTCATCCCGGCCAAGATCGGCCGACCGACCCGCCGGAAGCCGAGCGGCTTCTGGCGTCGCCGCATGGCGGGGCCGAAAACGGTGCCTGACACCTTTTTCTCTCCCGAAAAAAAGGTGCCTGACACCTTTTTATTGAAACGCCAGGTAGATCGCCATGGCGAGGCCGACGAGGGCGAGGATGATGGCGGCGACGACGCTGAGGCTTAGGCGCTTGAAGGTCAGCGGTGTGCCCGCATCGAGCCGGGCCACCGTTTGCCAATAGCCGCGGGCCGAGAGGAGGCTCACGAACACGCCGAGCAGAACCAGCGCGATGCCGAAGTAGAGCGAGAGGCCGGAGCGATGTTCGACGACGTCGCCGCGCGCGGCGGCCAACTCGCGGAGGAACAAGCCGAAGCGGGCGACGACGAAGCCGAAGCCCATCATGGCCAGTCCGGTGCGCACCCAGGCGAGCAACGTCCGCTCCGCCGCGAAATAGATGCGCGGGTCGGCGGCGTCGGAGGTTTTAACTTCGTGCTCGGTCATGGGTGGTTGCGGCGTCGAGCGCGGGTCGGCATGCATCTCGGCGCGAGCTATCGTCGCCTGCGTCTGAGGGCGTGTCTTTTAAATGGGAGGGCGAGGCTCCCGCCGAGCCGTCTGGAGTTGTGTGTCGAGACGC
>JAEUIN010000272.1 GCA_016793115.1 Planctomycetaceae bacterium | reverse complement strand
AAACGGCCCGAGGTTTTCGGGGTTATTCAGCAGCGACTGCAATTCTGCATCAGTAAGCCGAACATAGCTGCCGATCATCGACATCGCTGAATCCTCAAGAGGGATTAAAGGCTTGTTTTGCCCAATTTCATTCTTCGTGTTCGACAACTCGAGCGTCCTCGATTGTCGGGCAACTTGGCGACAAGGAAAAGCGGAAACTTCTCACCCTCACCCCTGCCCCTCTCCCTGACGCGAAGGCATTAGGGCGCATTTTTCAATGGGAGGGCGAGGCTCCCGCCGAGCCGTCTGGATTCGTGTGTGCCTGCCGTCGAGAAGCGGCTCGGCGGGAGCCTCGCCCTCCCGTCAACTTACGAAATCGCTTGGGAAGACGGGAGGGAACGTTACGGATTGTGTTTCGTGAGGTAGTCGCGCACAAATTTGCCGAATTCGTTCGGCGTGCGCCAGTCGCTTTCGAGCATCGGCGGGCCGCTCACCGGGTGCCAGCACCAGGCGGTGCTGTGGAGTTGTTTGGCTTCGAGGAAGTCGCGGACGAACGGTTCGGCGAACTCCTTCACTCCGCCCTTGTAGTGGCGATCGGTGTTCGCTTGAAAGCCCCACTCGGTGACGATCACCGGCGCGACCGTTTGCAAGTCGTCGAGCGCCGCGGCCCAGTTTTGCGGATCATTTTGGCCGTGGCCGGCGTAGATGTGCCAGGCGTAGGCGACGTTCTCGCCGGCGAGCAGATCGTGCTTCACGCCGGTCAGGCGATGGCTCCACTCGTTGCTGGAGACGATCACGACGTTGTCGCCGTGCTTGCGGACGACGGCGAGCAGCTTTTCGTGATACGGCTTCAACTCGGCCCACTTCTGGCCGATTTCCGGCCGCCAGTCTTCCTTGGAGTAGATCGCTTCGTTCCAGAGTTCGAAGAGCACGCGGCCGTCGGCCGAATACTTCGCGGCGACGGCGTCCCAAAACGACGTGGCGAGCGCGAAGCTGGAGTTGTAAATGTCGGCGACCTCGGGCCCGCCCCAGGTGGGAACTTCGAAGCGGCCGTCGGGCCAGCCGATGACTTTGTATTCGATGATGACGAACAGCCCGGCGGCGAGCGCGGCGTCGACGTCTTCGGCCAGCCGGGCGAGCACTTGGTCGTGCGGCAGCGTCTTCCAGTACATGGGATGGATCGCGATGCGAACGACGTTGGCGTGCCAATCACGGCGGATGGTCGCGTAGTCGTCGGCCGCCGGGCGATCTTGCCGGCTTTGAATGGGATCGCCGACGGCGACGCCGCGCAGCCGAATCGGCTTGCCCGCGAAGAGGAGTTGATTGCCTTGCACGGAGAGGCGTTGCGACGCGGTCGGCGGAGATTCGGCGGTGAAGGTTTCGCCGGCGTACAACGAGGCGGCGCAGAACAGGAATGCGAGCAGACAACGGCGCATGGCGACTTTCGGGTAGGAAGAGGTTCGGCGACGGAAGACGAACTCGCGGCGATCACTTGCGGACGCGTTTGTAGACGGAGAGCGTGTGCGGCGAGAGGGCCGGCGACTCGAACTTGGTCGGTCGCGGTTCGCCCGGCAGGGCGTAGCATTCGGTGTAGGTGTCGCCGTCGACCTTGTAGATGCCGAGATGCACTTGGCCGACGTAGTCGGGATTCACGGGGAGTTCGGTGAACCAGTATTCGTAGGTGCGGGGCACGGTATCGGCATGGAAGCGGGCCACGCCGCGGCCGGTGAATTCGCCGTCGATCCAGAGCGTGTAAGTGCCGTCTTTGCGCTGATCGAATTTGTAAACTTGATTGCCGGGGATCCCATTTTCGACGACCGAGACGGTTTCCCAGACGCCGACCATTTCATCGGGGAGCTCGACCCGATTATCGGCGGGGGCGGCGGTGAGCAGCGCGGCGGACGCGAGAACGACGACGAAGGATGAGAACAGACGCATGACCGAAGCTCCGCAGAGAAACGCTCGCGGCCGGTCGGAAAAACCGGCGCATCGAGCGCCAAATCTTAACCGAACGGCCGCCGAGTTGCAGTTGCCGTGCGCTGCTTCATCACCCGTGCCTGAATACAGATGGCTTGCCCACCAGGGCGAAACGAGAAATGAGGCACTGGTGGGCGAGCCACCAGCGGCACCCGTTGGACTATGCACTCAATGAATCCGTGAACTAAGAATCCTCGTCGGCGTCTTTGTCGACGACGTCGTCGGCGAAGCCGGGCGGGAAGAGGTCGGGCCAGGCGTCGTCGGGCCGCGCGGGGCGATCGTCGAGCACGCGGTTGAGCCAGAAGGCGACTTCGGCGTCGCCGACCGGCGGGCTCGGCTTGGCTTCGTCGAGCTGAGCGCGCTCGCGGCGCGCGGCTTCACGGCGGCGCTGCCGAATCTGTTCGTACCAGACGTCGCTATCGACGGCCGCGGCCTTCCGGCGCTTCGCGGCCCGCTGCACGCGATGGTCGCTCGAGACGACGGTCAGTCGGCGCGGATCGTTGTGCTCGTCGATCAGGTCTTCCAGGAGTTCGTCGGCGTTGGAGTAGCCCTTGGCGAAGCGGATCGTGATTTCTTCATGGTGGAGCGTGTGGGGCAAGCCGGGAGGCGCGCCGGCGGCGTCGAACACGATGGTCGTCGTGCGGCGCTCGGCCAAGTCGAGTTGCGCGGCGATGAATTCGACGAGCGCCATCCGCGAGCGCTCCAGCGAGCCGCGGCGGCGCGACGAAGCCGGGATGTCGGCCGTGATGCCGGCCGCGTACATCAGGTTGTAGCCGTCGATGAGCAGAGGCATGGGCGGGAGCTGATCAGTACGTTGCCGGCGGCCGTTCGCAGCGGCCGGCGAGGTCGGCCCTGTTGCCGAATCGCCACACTGTCGTCGTCGGGCAGCAAAGAGCCGTTTTCGCAGAAAACAAGCCGCAGCGGCTACGCCAATTCACAAGGTTCCGCAGGTTACGCCGTTGCGGCGCGCCGTTTTCAGTACGCTTCGCGTGCGGCGGTTGTCCGCAAGCGTATGTAAGATATAGTTGACGGGCGGAGGGGAGAAACTCGCGAATTCACCGCGAGTTGCCGTATCCGCCTGCTGAAGAAGGAATGAGGTCATGAAAACGTTCATTATCGGTTGGGGCTTGTTGTGCGGGGCCGTCGTGCTCGGCGGTGTCAACTCGGCGTCGGCCGCGGACTTGGTCCTTTCGCCGTCGCCGGTCGTGCAGCAGCGCGTGGTGTACTACGCCGGCGCGCCGGTCGTCGCCCCGGCCCCTGTGACGACCTACTACGCGCCGTCGGCCGTGGCGACGACGTCGTACTACGCTCCGGCTCCGGCGGTGGTGACCGCGCCGGCTCCGGCGGTCACGTATTACGCCCCGTCGGTGGCGACTCCGGTCACGTCGTACTACACGCCGACGACCACTTACTATGCTCCGACCACGACCTACTACGCCCCGACCGTGACGGCCACGCCCGTGACGACATACTACGCTCCGACCGCGGTCGCCGCTCCGGTCGTCGTCGGCCGCGCGCCGGTCGTGCGTTCCAAGGTTTACTACCCGTATGAGCCGGTGCGGAATTTTTTCAAGGCGATCACGCCGTAAGGGCGAGTTCGCAACGAAGGAAATCACGACGGGCGACGCGAGCCGAACGGTTCTGCGTCGCCTTTTTCATTGGCTGCGAGGTCGGCGATTCATCGAAAATCATTGACGTATCCCACCGGGAGTCGATAATCGGTGGTGATCGTTCGGCGACCGGAGAGACCTGGGAACGGGGAGTCGAGCCGCTAGTTCGTGCGTCGGCCGGCCGAAAATCTCATAGGCCGCGGTCGTTTCCGGCCGTCTAGTCCCCCGCTGAGGTCGTCTCGTGAGTATCAAGAGTTTGGGTTGGCGGATGACGTTGCCGATCGTCATCGTCGGCACGGTGGTGCTCGTGCTCGGGGCCTCGGCCGCCGTGTATGTGCATCGTGAGTATCGCGCCCGCTCCGATTATCTGGCCCGGCAGTTCGCCGGCTTCAACGCTCTGCAAAACCTATTCGTCGCGGAGCGCGACGTGCGGTTCTATCTCCGCGAGTTTTTGCTCAAGGGAGACACCACGTATATCGAAGAGGCCCGCAAGCTGCGCAGCGACTCGGTGCGGTTCACCGACGACGCGGAAACCCTGGTCGTGACGGACCGCGGCAAAGAGTTGATCGCGCGGATTCGCGAAGGCGAGACGAAAGTCGACGAGTTGTTCACGGAGCTGAGAAAGAGCACGCTCTTGCCGGCCAAGCGCCAGCAGGTGATCGACCTGCTCGACGTGTTGCAGAACGACTTGATTGTGCCCACCCAGGAGTATTTTGAGCTTAAGCAGTATTACATGCAGATGGGGCTGGAGCGGACCGAGCAGTTCGCGCAGTTGCTCGTGTTGACGATGACCATTTTGGCCATTTGCGGGGCGACGACCGGCGTGCTCTACGGGTTGGCCGTGGCCCGCGGCATCGGCCGCTCGCTCGTGCAGTTGAGCGTGCCGATCAAAAACGCGGCCGGACAGCTCAACGAGGCGGTCGGGCCGCTCACCGTGCAAACCCATTGGCGGTTCGACGAATTGCCCGAAGTCGTGCATCAGATGGGGGAACAGATCGGCGACGTCATCGAACAAATGCGGGCCTCGCAGAAGCGGGCCGAGCGTTCGGAACAGTTGGCCGCGGCCGGCCAACTCGCCGCCGGTATGGCCCACGAGTTGCGCAACCCGCTCACCTCGATGAAACTCTTGGTGCAATCGGCCCAGCAGCGAATCGGCACCGGGTCGACGATGGGGCCGCGCGATTTGGAGATTTTGGCCGAGGAAATCGAGCGGTTGGAAAAAGTGGTGACGGCGATTTTGGAATATGCCCGCCCGCCGCAGGCGAAGTTCTCGGAGATCGATCTGGCCGACGTCGTCGGGCGGTGCGTGGAACTGATGGCCGACCGGTACCGGCGGCGGGCCGTGCGGCTGGAGTATAAAGCGCCTGCCGGGAAACGCATCGTGCAGGGCGATCCTTCGCAGTTGCGGCAGGTATTGCTGAACGTGCTGCTCAACGCGCTCGATGCCTCGATCGCCGGACAGCAGGTGGTGTTGCGCTTCGCGGGCGACGCCGACCGCTCGGCCGGCGGCGGTTACACGCTGGAGATTCTCGACGAAGGGGCCGGCCTGCCGAAAGACGCCGACGTCGACATTTTCGCGCCGTTCGTCAGCACGAAAGACACGGGGCTCGGGCTGGGGCTTTCGATCTCACGGCAGATCGTCGACGCCCACGGCGGCCGACTGGAAGCGGAAAATCGTCCCGAGGGGGGCGCGCTGTTTCGCGTGTATTTACCCATCGAAGCGCCGCGCCCGGCGCCCGCGGCGGAAGCGCCCGTTTTGGCGTCGGCCGGTCTTTGATCACCCCACTCGCTTTGTGACGCCGCATGTCGCTGCTTTTGATCGTCGACGACGAACCGAACATTCGCTACTCGCTGCAGACGAGCTTGCAGCACCTGTTTACCGAGGTGATCGCCGTCGACAACGCGGGCGACGCCGTGGAAACGGTGCGCACGCGCCGGCCGGACGTCGTGCTGCTCGACGTTCATCTGCCCGATCGGCTTGGGCTCGACGCCTTTCGCGATATGCGGAAGATCGACCCGCGGTTGCCGGTCGTGATCATCACCGCGTATTCGACGACGAAAACGGCCATCGAAGCGACCAAGCAAGGGGCCTTCGACTATCTGGTGAAGCCGGTCGATCTGAACCAGTTGACGGATACGGTTTGCCGCGCGCTCGAACTGAGCCGGTTGAACAACGTGACCGTGGCGTTCGACAACACGCTCGTGGCCACGGACGACGTGGAGCCGCTGATCGGCCGCTCGCCGGCGATGCAGCAGGTTTATAAATCGATCGGCCGTGTGGCGCCGCAAGACGTGACGGTGTTGATTCAAGGCGAGAGCGGCACCGGCAAAGAGTTGGTGGCGCGGGCCATTTACCAGCACAGCCGTCGCAACCACTTGCCGTTTTTGCCCGTCAACGCGGCCGCGATCCCCGACGCGTTGCTCGAGAGCGAAATGTTCGGCCATGAGCGGGGAGCGTTTACCGGCGCCGAGCGGACCCGCATCGGGAAATTCGAGCAGGCCGACGGCGGCACGCTGTTTCTCGACGAAATCGGCGACATGAGCACCGCGACGCAAGCGAAGCTGCTGCGCGTGCTGCAAGAGCGGACGTTCGAACGCGTCGGCGGCAACGAAACGCTGACGTCCGACGTGCGGCTCATCGCGGCGACGAACAAAGATCTCGAAGCGCTCGTCGAGCAAGGGTTGTTCCGGCAAGACCTGTATTACCGGCTGAACGTGTTCATCATCCGCATTCCGCCGCTGCGCGAGCGGATGGACGACTTGCCGCTCTTGATCGACCACTTCATTCGCTCGTTTAATCGCGAGCTGGGGCGTTCGGTGCGTTCGGTCGATCCCGAAGCGATGCGATACCTGCATCGCCACTCTTGGCCGGGCAACGTGCGCGAATTGCAAAGCGCGGTGAAAAGCGCCATTTTGCATTCGGCCGGCGAAGTGCTGACGATCGACTGTTTTCCGGAAGCGTGCCGGTTACCGGTCGAGGGGGAGCAGACGGAGCCGGCCCCGCTGCCCGACGAGTCGGCGCTCGAGGTCGCGGCGCTCGTCGATCGACTTTACGACGAGGGGAACCAGGACATCTACCGGCACGTCCATGCCGAACTCGACCGGCTGCTGATGAACGCCGTGTTGCGCAAGACCCAAGGCAGCCAACTCTTGGCCGCCGAAGTGCTCGGCATTTCGCGAACGACGTTGCGGGCCAAACTGCGGGCCTTAGGGTTTTCCATCGAGAAGCAGCTCACACCAGAATCTGGCCGCGATGAGAAATCCGTGGCCGGCGAGTTGCCGTAACTTGCGGCTCTCCGCAGTGGTAGTGTGAATTGGGGGTGGTTCCGCAAGTGCTTATCTGAAAAGGCCTTGCGAGTCGGGTTCGACAAATTGTCGCACCGAGATGCCGGCGGCATTACTTTTGCCTAGGAATGTGCGACATCGCCCGACGGCGACCTGTTTCGAATGTTCCTTCGACGGAAGTTGATCCCCCACAATGCCCCCCCGAGAGAAGCGGCCGCGTCAGCGGCCCAAGGCGGAATTCACGGTGCTTGAACGCTTGTATCTGTTGTTGCAGCGGAGCGCCGCGGCACGTTTTGTCGGACTCCTCATCCTATCGGTTCCGGCGCTCTTCGTCGTCGCCGTGTTTTGGTGGAGCATCAGTCTCGACGGCGGCGAGGTCGATCTCGCGGCGGCCAAAGGGGCGGTCACGCCTACGGCCGCCGCCGCGCCGGCTTCGACGACGATCCCCGACAATATGCAGTTCTTGCCGGAATTCGACCGGCAGGACGGCATCATCCTCGGCTGCAATGAACTCGCCGAATTCCATCCCAAGGTCATGGTCGACATGATCCGCGCGATGGCCGGCAAGGTCGAAGTCTACGGCCTCGTCAACGACGCCACGCAGCGCCAAAAAGTCATTTCGCTGCTGGAGCAAAACGGCGTCGCGGCGTCGTCGGTCGAGTTCCTTGAATTGCCCGCTTGGGGCATGTGGGTTCGCGACTTCGGTCCGAAGTTCCTCCGCAACAAGATCGGCGGCCTGACCACGGTCGACTTCGCCTATTTAGATCGTCCGGCGACCGACGGCACCATCCGGCCGAACGACGACAAGATTCCGCAGCGGCTCGCCGAGATGTTCCGCACCACGGTGTCGTCGGTTCCGCTCTCGATGGAAGGGGGCAATCTGCTTACCAACGGCTACGGCATCTGCGTGAGCACCACGCAGATCGTGGCGGAGAATTCGCACCGCAAGTATGGGCTGCGGGACGTCGCCGTGCTGCTCCGCGACTACTTCGGCCAGACGCAATGGACCTACTTGGACCACCTGCCGCCCGACGGCACGCGCCACGTCGATACGTTCGCGATGTTCACGTCGCCCGACACAATCGTCGTGGCCTCGTGCGACCCGAAGGAAGACGCCGCTTCGGCCTCGATGCTCGACAAAGCGGCCGACCAACTGGCGACCGTGACGTTTAACGGCAAGCCGTTGCGAATCGTGCGGATTCCGATGTCGCTCAAGGGCGACAACGCGATTCGCACCTACACCAACGTCGTCTTCGCCAACGGCACTCTCCTCGTGCCGCAGTATGCCGACGTCGACCCGGCTCTGAACGAGCAAGCCTTGAAGATCTACCGCGAAACCATGCCGGGCTGGAACGTCGTCGGGATCGAATGCCTGAGCGTCGCCAAGAAAGGCGGCTCGCTCCACTGCATCACCTGCAACGTCCCGTCGCCGAGCCTCGTGCCTCTGCAACTGGCGAAGTAGACGCCCGAGAGGCGCTCCGGATCTGATAGCGAGCGGCGGGGTTCATCTCCGCCGTCCGCTCATTCTCCAGACGGCGGGGTTCATCCTCACCGCTCGCTGAAAGACGCGCAGACGCTCCACAGAATTGATCGAAGTCTTTGGCCGACGCAGCGTTCGCGTTCAACGCCGGTGCTACGTCGACGGCCGCTTACCGCGGCTTGCGCTTGGTTGCGGCCGGGGCCGATTTGCCGGCCGGCTTCTTTTCCGGGGCTTTGGACGTCGGGGCCGGCTTCTTGGCGGGCGGGGCGGCGGGCTTCTTCGCCGGGGCGGCCCCCTTCTTGGCTTCCGCTTCGGCCGGCTTCCCCTTGGCGTCGGGCTTGCCCTTTGCATCCGGCTTCGCCGGAGCCGCACCCGGTTTCGAACCCTTGGCGGCGGCGACCGGCGGAGCCGCCGGCTCCGGTTCCGGCTTCTTCTCCACCTTGGCTTGCCGCTTCGGCAGGCGGGCCTTCGCTTCCGGATCGACTTCCAGCAAGATCTTGTGCAGATTCGTCGAATACGGATTGTTCACGTAGTCGACCGAGAGGCCGTGCAGGAGCGAGCCGAACTCCAGGCCCTTGTTCTTCGGAATGGCCCGCTCGAGGCCCGAGCAGCCGTCTTTAGGCTTGTCTTCGGGGCCGACGAGGCCGATCACGGCGAGCGCGCCCATCGCGCCGTCGTCGAGCGGAATCGAGTGCCCGCCGAGCGAAGTCTGCGTCACATAACTCACGGCGAACGGCGAAACGCCGTCGTAGCCGGAAAGCTTCTGCACGGCCTGCCCGAGATTGAGCTTCTTCATCGGCTCCAGGTCGAACGAGAAGTTCGCTTCGAACACGGCCTGCAAGCTGCGGCGGAGCCGGCCGGCGGCGGCGTCGGGATTCGAGGCGGCCTTCATCACTTCGGCCAACTCCTTCACCGTGCTGACGCGGACTTCGTTCCAGTCGAAGTAAGTCTTCGAGACGGCGGCGAAGGCTTCTTCGGCGGCGGCGTAGGGAGAGTTTTCCAAGCAGGCCGCGAAGAGCAAGTTTTCCAACAGGGAACGACCGGGCGTCGGATTGACCGGTTGGTAGTGCTTCTTCAGGACTTTGTGCAGCTTGGCGATCAGCGAGGCGCGATTGACGGCAGCCATGTTCCGGTTGTGGGGCTAGGGTGTGATTTGCGGCGGTGGGTCTTAAACGGTCGGCGGGCGGGCCGGTCAGGGCGAGCCCGAGTTGCGTGCGTCGGTTTCGTCGGAGCCGTCCGACTGGTCGACCTCGTCGGCGACGTCGACTTCGTCGCTCGGGCCGGCTTCCTCCAGTTCGTCGACTTCCTCCACGTCGTCGTGGTCGTCGTCCTGAGCCGCGTCGTCTTTCGGCAGTACGCGGCGGAGAATGCGGTCGATCTCCAGCGCGTTCTTCACGCCCGAATCAAGTATGAACTCCAGCCGCGGCGTGTAACGGGTCTCGATCCGCGAGGCGATCTTGTGCTGCAGGAACCCGGCGGAGTTCTGCAGACCGCGGAGCGTGAGCCGCTGCTGCGTCTCTTCGCCCATGATGGTGACGTAGACCTTGGCCTGCTTCATGTCGGGCAAGACTTCGACTTTGGTCACCGTCACGTTTTTGACGCGCGGATCTTTCAATTCGGTGAGAATCGCCATACTGACGACCTCGCGAATCGCCTCGGCGGCTTTTAACAAACGACGACTGGTCATGGGACGATGCGCTTTCGCTGGGGCCTAACGGAAACGGCGCGGGGCACGTCGGGTTACAGCGTGCGGGCCACTTCCTCGACCTTGTAGGCCTCTAAAATGTCCCCTTCCTTCACGTCGTTGAAGCCCGAGAGCTTGATGCCGCACTCCAAGCCTTCGCGGACTTCGCGGGCGTCGTCCTTTTCACGCTTGAGCGTATCGATCGGGTAGTCGCCGATGATCCGGCTGTCGCGAATGATGCGGGCCCGCGAGTTGCGCTCGATCGTGCCTTGCAGCACTCGGCAACCGGCGACCGTGCCGACGCGGCTGATCGCAAACGCCTTCTGCACCAAAGCGCGGCCGAGTTCGATCTCGCGCTTCTCCGGCTTGAGCATGCCTTCGAGGGCGAGCTTCAGATCGTCGGTCACCTGGTAGATGATGTCGTAGCGGCGAATCTGCACGCCCTTGGCGTCGGCCAGGATGCGGGCCTTTTCGTCGGGCACGACGTTGAAGCCGATGATGATGGCGTCCGAAGCGTCGGCCAAGTGCACGTCGGCCTCGGTGACGCCGCCGACCGTGGCCTGCAACACCTTGATCTGAACTTCGGGGTGCGTGAGCTTGCCGAGTTCTTTTTGGATGGCTTCGATCGAGCCGCGGACGTCGGCGCGAAGGATGAGGTTGAGCGTCTGCACCTCGTCGCCGCCGAGCTTCTCGAACAGGTTTTCGAGCGTGACGTGGACCGGTCCGCCGCCGAGCGAAGTCGACCGCTGTTGGGCGGCCCGCTTCAGAGCGATTTCGCGAGCCTGGGCGATATCGTCGACGACGTAGAAGTGGTCGCCGGCCTGCGGGGCGACGTCGAAGCCGGTGACGGTGACGGGCATCGACGGCCCGGCTTCGTCCAATTCTTCCCGCGTCTTCAGCGTATTGAACAGGGCTTTGACGCGGCCGTGAGCCGCGCCGCAGACGATGACGTCGCCGACCTTGAGCGTGCCTTTCTGCACGATGCACTTGGCCGACACGCCGCGACCTTCGCTCATATCGGCTTCCAAGCAGGTGCCGTAGGCGTTGCGGTCCGGGTTGGCCTTGAGTTCGTGCAGGTCGGCGATAGTGAGCAGCGTTTCCAGCAGTTCGGGCAAACCGGCGCCGGTGTGGGCGCTGCAGCGCACGAGCTCGGTTTCGCCGCCCCACTCGGTCGGCTGCAAGCCGGCCGTGACGAGTTGCGAGAAGACGCGATCGTAGTTGATGTTCGGCAGATCGGTCTTGTTCAAGGCGACGACGATCGGCACGCCGGCCGCGCGGGCGTGGCTGATCGCTTCTTCCGTCTGCGGCATGACGCCGTCGTTGGCCGCGACGACGAGCACGGCGATGTCCGTGACGTTGGCCCCGCGGGCCCGCATTTCGGTAAACGCTTCGTGGCCGGGCGTATCGACGAAGGTGATGGGGCGGCCGTCTTTGTCGATGCGGTAGGCGCGGATGTGCTGGGTGATGCCGCCGCTTTCCCCGGCGACGACGTTGAGGCCGATGATCTTATCCAAGAGCGACGTCTTGCCGTGGTCGACGTGGCCGAGGAAGGTGACGACCGGGGCGCGCGGTTGGAGCTTTTCCGGCGGATCTTCGGTCGTTTCCATTTCTTGCAGGAGCGCCGTTTCGGCGTCGGCCGGCAAGCGGAGATCGATTTCGATGCCGAATTCGACGGCGAGCAATTCGACCGTTTCGGCGGAAAGCTGCGAGTTGATGTTGCTGCCGGGAACGCCGAGTTGCATCAGCTTGAGCAATACCTGCGGAGCGCGCACGCCGAGGGCTTCGGAGAAGCTGCGGACGGTGCAGGGCATTTCGACCACGATCTTCCCCTTGCGAGGTGCGGCCGTGCTGGGCCCCCCCGACTTGGCTTTGCCCCGCATTTGGTGATGCAGCCGCTTTGGTTGCGGCACATCTTCTTCCAAACCGGTCACGGCGTTAATACGGCGCAACGGGGCGTCGTCGGTTTTCTTCTTGCGGCCGAGCTGGCGTTGTTCGCGCAGTGTGAGCGCGCCGTCGCCGGGGCCTTTGCCGGCCGCTCCGCCGCGACGACCGCGAGCGGCGTCGTCGAGCGAGAGAGGCGGCTGGACGGCGCCGGGGCGACCGCTGCGCGTGACCGGTCCGCGAGCCGTGCCGCCCGCCTTGGCCTGAGCTTCGGCTTCGAGCTCGGCCTTGCGCCGGTCTTCGTGTTTCTTGAGGTGCGCTTGAAGCGGCTTGCCGCCGACTTTCGAGGCGCGGATCGCGTCGATCGGCAGTTTCAGGTCGGGCTTTTGCGGCGCCGGCTCGTTTGACGACTGGGTAACCTTCGGCTGCTCGACGGTCGGCATGCGGCCGACGCGGATCGTCGAGGCCCGCGGCTTCACTTCGATCGGGCGTTTCGCTCCCTCGCTCTTTTCCCCTCGCGACGGGGTGAGCGTGCGCGGCTTGCCCGTTACGCCGCCGGGGCCGATGTAGTCTTCGCGGCGCATGCCGACCGGCTGTTGCGGGGCGGGCGGAGCCGTAGGTGCGGCCGGAGGGGCGGGGGCCGCCGGAGCTTGCGCGGCGATCGGCGCCGGTTGGGCCGGGGGCGCGGCCGGCTCGATCGTCTCTTCCGGAGCCGCGGTTTCTTCGACCGGCGGCGCGGCGGCCGGCTTAGGAGCGCTTGGCACCTTCAGCACCGGCGGCTTGCCGGTCACCGAGGGCATCACGGGCGGAATCGGCGCCCGCAACGGGGCGGAGAGCTTAGCGGCCGCCGAGACGGCGGCGGTCGCGGTCGGAGCGGCGGCCTTCGCGGCTCCTCCGGCGATGAAGCTTTTAACTTTGGCGACTTCTTCGTCGGTCAGGCTGGCCAGCGCAGAGCCCTTCCCCGGAACACCTGCCTTCGTGCAGAGGTCCACCAGGACTTTGCTGTCCAGCTTCAATTCTTTGGCGAGCGAGTAAATCCGAACGACCAAGCAGTAATCTCCCCGAAATCCGGCTCATGGCGACCTGCGCCGCGCTAACTGATCCGCCGAATAACTCTCTATGCGATGATTGTTGCAACACGGCCGCGCGGCGAAACAGGTCCGCGGCGCGGCGACGATCGGCCGGTTTGCTTTAGCCACCGGCGTTGTCTCCTTCCGCACCGGCCTGAGCCTCGACCGCCCCGTCGCCGGCGTCCGCCGATTCTTCCGCGCTCGCTTCGGCGTCGGCCGGAGCAAGCGGCGGCAATCCGGCGGCGGCCCGCTCCGCGGCTTCCTTGGCTTCAATCTCCGCGGTCACCGCGTCGATCCGCTGCTGTTCGCGTTGGCGACGCCGCGCTTCGGCTGCGGCGACTTCCGCTTCCTGAGCCCGCGCTTCCGCCTGCGTGGTGATCGCTTCGACCGCTTCTTCATCCAGCCCCGACATTTCCATCAAAGCGTCGGGTTCGATGATCGAGAGGTCGTCGAACGACAAGAACCCTTCGCCCACCAGCTTTTCGGCCAGCGATTCGTCGACCCCTTCAATCGTGCAGAAGCCGCCCACGGCCCGCTCGATTTGCTCGTCGAGCTCCTCGCGGGTCATGATTTCGATGTCCCAGCCGCAGAGTTTGCTGGCGAGACGCACGTTTTGCCCCCGGCGACCGATGGCCAGCGAGAGTTGGTCTTCGCGGACCAAGACGATCGCCCGACCGAGCATCGAGCAGAGGATGACTTCTTCGACTTCGGCCGGCTGCAGGGCGTTGGGAATCAAGACCTGCATGTCGTCGCTGTAGCGGACGATGTCGATGCGTTCGCCGGCGAGTTCGTCGACGATGTTCTTGATGCGGTTGCCGCGGACGCCGACGCAAGCGCCGACGCAGTCGACGCGTTGATCGCTCGAGCTGACCGCGACCTTGGTGCGGTAGCCCGGTTCGCGGGCCATGGCCTTGATTTCGATGACGCCGTCGGCGATTTCGGGGATTTCTTGCTCGAACATCCGGCCGACGAGAGCCGCTCGGGTACGACTCAAGATGACCTTTACGCGGCTGCCGGCCTTGCGCACTTCGCAAACGGTGGCGCGAACGCGCTCGTTGGGATGGTGCGTTTCGCCGGGAATTTGTTCGCTACGCGGCAGAATGGCTTCACAGTTCGGGAGCGAAACCGTGGCGGTGCCGTTTTCGTAGCGCTGGACGATACCGGTGACGAGTTGACCGATTTCGCGGTCGTATTCGTTGTAGAGGGCGTCGCGCTCGGCCTCGCGCACCTTCTGAATGATGACTTGCTTCGCAGTTTGAGCGCCAATGCGGCCGACCGTCTCTTCTTGGTCGAGTTGCGTGCCGTTGAGCGTTGCGGAGATGGAGCCGTCGGTCCGATTGATCGTGACCGTGACGTTCTCGTTTTCGCCGTAGTGTTTCTTCGCGGCCGACACCAAAGCCGACTCGATCGCCTGAAACACCACTTCCTTATCGATATTCTTTTCGCGATGGATCGCGTCGATAATTCGCAGCAATTCCTGTGTGTTCATCTCTACGCTCGCTCTGCCCGCTACGGGCTTTAGAAACCGAATTGTCGAATTGTAGGAAACGGACCGCGTCAGTCGTGCTTGGCGGGCACACTCCTTCTCCAGGATTGAGAGAGAACCGCCCCGGCGACGGCCATGCGTAGCGCAGGCCCTCGAAGATCGGTCTTCCTCCAAACTGGGTAACCTATCTTTGTACCCTCTCCGGCCCCCGGCTGTCGACCGGCAAAAGCCGGTTTTCGCAAAGGAATTCTAACAGTTTGGGCAATTCCCTCGCGGCGGCGGTTCGCCGCTCGGGCCGGGCCAGATTGGGTTGTCGCCGCTCACGGCGGGCGGGGCGGAAAACGGACGCCGCAGCAGTTCGCAGGAACTTCGCAGAGCCTCCGCGGCTTACGACAAACCGACCGCTTTGCGGACTTCGGCCATCGTCTCGCGCTGCCGCCGGAGCACGAATTCGCGGGCCTGGGCCGCCTTGGCCACGGCGGCCGCGTGGTCTTGCGCCAGCGCGAGAACCGTCGGCACGTACCGCTCGATCTCCGCTTCCTTGTCGAAGTCGAACAGCCAATCCCCCAGGCCGATATCGCGCCACATGTAGCCCTTCGACGTTTGCTCGGCGAACCGGCCCACGATCGCGGGGATTCCGTTGCCGATGCACATGATGGGCGTGTGCATCTCGAGGCCGAACATCCCGGCGCTGCGCACGTAGGTGCTCAGGGCTTCATCGGTGAGCCAGTAGCGATCGCGCCAGACGACGCGTTTCGCCACGTCGCCGGACAGTTTGTCGAAGATCATTTCCTTGCCGATCTTGATCTGCGTCTGGTCTTCCGGGCAGACCAAGACCTTGAGATCGGTCTTGCGCACGACCTCCTCGACGGCGGCCCGCAGCGGCGCGATGTCGTGTTCCTTCATTTCCTCGTTGCGGGCATGCTTCTTCTCGTCGATCGCCCGCTTTTTGCTGGGAATGGTCCAGTAAGGTGTGTTGCGGTACCGCGGAATAACACAGAGAAACTTCCCCTGTTCCAAGCCGTTCTGGGCGAGGAACTTCTCGGCGACCGCGTCGTTGCGCAAGTCGGTGGCGAACGCGCCGTCGGGGCCGAACTCCATGATCGGCGCTTTGACCCCGTTTTCTTTGATGAAGCCGAGCGAGACGGAATCGCGGCAGTAAACAAACCGGGCGCCGCTAAGCAACTCGGCGAGCGCCGGCGTCATCCAGCCGATCGTCGTGCCGTAGACCCCGTACGGCTTTTTCGTTTCGCGCGCCCAGCGACCCATGTCTTTCGAGGCCACGACGCTGGGGCCGGAGCCGTGCAGGAAGAAGTCGTTCTCGGCGATGGCCCGCTGCACCGCCTCCTCGCCTTTGGCGATCTTCAGCTTCGGAAACCGCGCGAGGAGCATTTCTTCGACGCCGTTGTCGACGCTGCTCGGCCAAAGCGTGACGTCGGCTTCGGGGACGTGGTCTTCCAACAATCGCAGCACCCCGGGCGTGTGAGCGATGTCGCCGATGTTCACCGTCTGCCACGACGAGCGAAGCAGAATCTTCGGACGCCGCGACTCGGCGGCGAAGGCAAAGCGCGGACCTGCGGCAAGAGCCGCACCGGCGGCGATACCGCCGAGGTTGGCGAGGAAGCGGCGGCGATTCAGTTGTGCGGACATAGCGATCTTTCTCCGGCGGGCTGGGGCGTCGACCGTCGCGACATTACGATTACTAATGTCGCGACGCGTTGGGTTTACGCGACGACTTCGGGACGCCGACGATCGAACGTCGGGCGCTCCCGGCATGCAGTATCGTCGATGTCCGCCGAGAATTGAATTCCCCCGCCGTGTGAAGTAGTCTCTAGCTGCGCGGCGTGCGACCTCTCGTGTCGCCTGCGTCCCACCGCTTGTTCCCACCTTTGAGTGCGAGACTCCATCTATGAAACGTTCGTTGTTTGCGCCGGCTGCGTTTGTCGCAGCGGCGCTGGTCTGCTCTTCGGCTTGGGCCGACGTGACACTGCCGGCGATTTTCTCGAGCCACATGGTTCTGCAGCGCGATTTGGCCAACCCGGTTTGGGGCAAGGCCGCGCCCGGTGAAGAAGTCACCGTGACGATCGCCGACCAAACCCACACCGCGAAGGCCGGCGACGACGGCCTTTGGAAGGTGAAGCTCAACCCGTTGGCCGTGAACGCCAAGCCGCAGCAGCTCACGATCAAAGGCGCGGGCGCTCCGATTGTGCTCGACGACGTGCTGGTCGGCGAAGTTTGGATCTGCTCCGGTCAGTCGAACATGCAATGGTCGGTCGACCAGGCCAACAACCCGGATCTTGAGAAGCTGACGGCGAACTTTCCGTTGATTCGCTTGATCAGCGTTCCGCAAGTCGGCACGCAGGAGCCGCAGTTCACGTTCCAGGGCCAATGGGAAGTCTGCACGCCGCAGAACGTCGGTCAGTTTTCGGCCGTCGGATTCTTCTTCGGCCGGCAGCTTTTCCAAACGCTCAACGTGCCGATCGGCCTGATCGACGACGCTTGGGGCGGCAGCGCCTGCGAAGCCTGGATCAATCGCGAGTCGCTCGCCAAAGACGGCCGCTTCAGCGAACTCCTGGCTCGCTGGGAGAACATCGAGAAGTCGTACGACAAAGCCAAGGCCGACGAGGCCTACGCCGCAGCGATGGAGAAATACAAGCAAATCGCGGCCGACGCCAAGGCCAAGGGCGTGCAACCGCCGCGGCCGCCGCAACACCCGGGCGGCATGATGACCGGCAACGCGCGTCCGGCCAACATTTACAACGGCGTGCTTAAGCCGACGATCGGCTACGGCATTCGCGGCGCGATTTGGTATCAAGGCGAATCGAATGCCGGCCGCGCCTACCAATACCGCGACCTGTTTCCGTTCATGATCAAGACTTGGCGCGACGAATGGGGCCAAGGCGACTTCTCTTTCTATTGGGTGCAACTCGCCGACTTCATGGAGGAACAGGCGCAGCCGGTCGAAAGCGCGTGGGCCGAGTTGCGCGAAGCGCAAACGATGACGCTCAATCTGCCGAAAACCGGTGAGGCGGTGATCATCGACGTGGGCGAGGGGAACGATATTCACCCGCGCAACAAGCAAGAAGTCGCGATGCGCTTGGCACGTTGGGCGTTGGCCAACGACTACGGCGTGAAGATTCCTTTCCAGAGCCCGACCTACAAGAGCATGGAAGTGCAAGGCGACAAGGTCGTCGTGACGTTCGACCATGTGGGCAGCGGCTTGCGGACGATCGACGTCAGCGAAGTCCGCGGCTTCGCCGTGGCCGGCGAAGATAAGAAGTGGCATTGGGCCACGGCCAAGGTGACCGGCAACAACACCGTCACGGTGTCATGTCCGGAAGTGAAGAACCCCGTCGCGGTGCGCTACGCCTGGGCCGATAATCCGGTCTGCAATTTGCTCAGCAAGGACGGACTGCCGGCCACCCCGTTCCGTTCGGACGACTGGCCGGGCGTGACGATCAGCGCCAAGTAGCGCCGGTTCGTCGTCGTTAACGTGTTTAGCCGTCGAGCTTGCTCGGCGCGTTTCCGGTTCGTTCGGAGCACGCCGCGTAAGCGAGGCGGCTAAACGTCCTTACCGCTCACTCGAAAGTTACCCCGATGAAACTTATCGCTCCCCTGCTCTGCTCCGTCGCCGCGTTGCTGCCGGCCGCGGCTCAAGCCGAAGCCGACACGCGCGTTTACGAGATGCGCGTCTACTACGCCGCCCCCGGCAAACTCGATGCGCTCAACAAGCGCTTCCGTGATCACACGCTGAAGCTGTTTGAAAAGCACGGCATCACGAACGTCGGCTACTTCGTGCCGCTCGACAACAAAGAGCAAAAGCTCGTTTACTTTTTGTCGTACCCGACACGTGCGGCGCGCGAGGCGTCATGGAAGTCGTTCGTCAACGATCCGGCTTGGAAGAAAGCGCAAAAGGCTTCGGAAGTCGACGGGAAGCTGGTCGCCAAAGTCGTCAGCGTGTTCATGCAAACGACCGACTACTCGCCGCCGTTGAAGATCGAGAAGGCCGGCCCGCGAGTGTTTGAACTGCGCACCTACACGGCCACGAAAGACAACCTCGACGATCTGAACGCCCGCTTCCGCAACCACACGGTGAAGTTGTTCGAGAAGCACGGCATGACGAACGTCGTGTATTGGAACTACATGGCCGACCAGAAGAACGCCGACAAGATGCTTGTGTACCTGCTCGCGCATAAGGACCAGGCGGCCGCGAAGGCTTCGTACGGGGCGTTTCGCGAAGACGCCGATTGGGTGAAAGCCCGCACCGCATCGGAAGAGAAGGCGGGCGGCTCGCTCACCGAAAAGGAAAAAGGCGTGGTGTCGGAGTTCCTCGCGCCGACGGATTACTCGCCGCTGCGGTAGTCGGCTACGAAGCCCAGCTTGCATAAGGCGAGCGGCGGGCATCAGCCGGCCGGTTCTGCAGAGCCGGTCGACGGATGCTCGCCGCTCGCCGATTTCTTTTGGTACGTTTTTCGATATGCCGCCGCGCACGTCCCTTCCCGTCGACGAAGTCTTGCCGCAACTCAGGGCGGCGCTCCGCGACGCCGGTGCGGTCGTCCTGAAAGCTCCGCCCGGCGCCGGCAAGACGACGCGCGTGCCGCCGGCGATGCTCGACGCCGGGTTGGCGGAAATCGCCGGCGCACGGCGACCGGGGCAAATCGTGCTGCTACAGCCCCGCCGCGTAGCGGCCCGCGCCGCGGCGACGCGGATTGTCGAAGAACGCGGCGGCGAGGTCGGCGACGAAGTCGGCTATCAGGTTCGCTTCGAGCGCCGCGCTTCGGCCCGCACCCGGCTCCTGGTGTGCACGGAAGGCGTGTTTCTGCGCCGTCTGCAGGACGACCCATTTTTGGAAGACGTCGCGGCCGTGGTGTTCGACGAGTTCCACGAGCGGAGTCTTGATTCTGATTTGGCTCTCGGAATGGTGCGGCGGGTGCGCCAGGAAGTGCGCCCCGATCTCCGCACGGTCGTCATGTCGGCGACGCTCGACCCCGGCCCGATCGCTCGTTACCTCGGCGATTGCCCGACGCTGGAGAGCGCCGGCCGGACGTTTCCCGTCGCAATCGAATACCAACGCTTCCCGCCGACCGGCCCGCTCGAAGCACAAGTCGCCGACGGAGTGCGGCAAATGCTCGCCGCGACGACGGGCGACTTGCTCGCGTTCCTGCCCGGCGTCGGCGAGATTCGCCGCACCGCAGAACTCTTGGCCGACGACGCCGAGCGTCTCGACTTGGCGCTCCTCTCGCTCTACGGCGATCTCCCGCTCGAAGAACAGCAGCGGGTGCTGCGTCCGCTCAACCGGCGCAAGGTGGTGTTGGCGACGAACGTCGCGGAGACGTCGCTCACGATCGACGGCGTGACCGCGGTCGTCGACGGCGGCTGGGCCCGCGTGAATCGGCTCGATCCGCAACTGGGCTTGAATCGCCTGGATCTCGTGCGCATTTCGCGGGCTTCGGCCGATCAGCGAGCCGGCCGTGCCGGCCGCACGGCTCCGGGGCGCTGCCTCCGGTTGTGGAGCGAGCGCGAGCAGCAGTCGCTGCGCGATTACGAACAGCCGGAGATCGCGCGCGTCGATCTTTCGGAAGCGGCGCTGCAACTCTTGGCCTGGGGCGAGCCGAGCGTGCGCGATTTTCCTTGGTACGAGGCTCCGCCGCCGGCGGCGCTCGACCAAGCCCTGGAATTGCTCGACGAACTCGACGCCCTCGACCTCGGGGCGATCACCGACTTAGGAAAGCGCTTGGCACAGTTTCCGCTGCAACCGCGGTTGGCGCGCCTGCTCGTCGAAGGAGAACGCCGCGGCGCGGCGCAGCGGGCGGCCCTCTGCGCCGCGCTGTTGGCCGACCGCGATCCGTTTCGCGGCCGCGGCCCGCGCTTCAAGGCGGACCATCACAGCGATTCCGACGCGCTCGACCGGCTGGCGGCGCTCGAAGCTTTCGATCGCAATGGACGGCGCGATTCGCCCGTCGGCGAGCTGTTGCGCGGGCCTGGGCAGCAGATTCTGCGGGCACGCGACCAATTAGTGCGATTGATCGACGAACGGCGCGGCAAGACTCCGGTGGCGCACGCTCCCGGCTCCCCGGAAAGCGACGAGGCGATCCTGCGCGCGCTGTGCGTCGCGTTTCCGGATCGCATCTGCAAGCGGCGTGAGCCGAAGGGGCGGCGCGGTGTGATGGTCGGCGGCCGCGGCGTGCGGCTGGCCGACGAGAGCGCGGTGGCCGACGCCGAACTGTTCGTCGCCGTCGAGCTGACCGAGTCGGGACAAAGCGAGACGTTGGTGCGGCAGGCGTCGCTCGTCGAGCGGGCTTGGCTGCCCGAGACGCATCTGACGACACGCGTCGACGTGGCGTTCGACGCCGAACGGGAGAAGGTTTCCGCCGTGCGCCGGACGCGGTTTCTTGATCTGGTGCTTGATGAAACGCCGGCGGCGCTGCCGAGCGACGTCGATCCGGGCGAGATGCTGGCTGCGGCCGTCGCCGAGCGGTTCGATCCGGCGCAGTTCGTCGACGAGGAGGCGAAGAATTACTTGGCGCGGGTCGAATGCCTGCGGCAATGGCGTCCGGAGCTGAACTGGCCGAACTTCGGCGCGGAACCTTGGCGGACGGTGCTGCCGGCGTGGTGTCGGGGCAAGGCGAGCGTCGCGGAACTTAAGAAGTCTTCGCCCGTCGCGGCCTTACAATCGCTGCTCGACTCTCAGCAACTCGCCGCCGTCGAACGCGATGCGCCGGAGCGGATCGCGGTGCCGAGCGGGAGCCGGATCGCGTTGACTTACGAAGTCGGTAAGCCGCCGGTGTTGGCCGTGCGGTTACAAGAACTGTTCGGGCTCAAAGAAACGCCCCGCGTCGGCGGCGGACGCGTGCCGGTGTTGCTGCACTTGCTCGCGCCGAACTACCGCGTGCAGCAGATCACTCCCGACTTGGCGAGTTTTTGGAAGAACACTTACGGCGAAGTAAAGAAGGAGCTGAAGCGACGCTACCCGAAACACGCCTGGCCCGACGATCCGCTGACGGCGGTGCCGGAGCGCCGGCCGCAACGCAGGCCGAATTGAGACTGTAGGGAACGTCTCCGCGGCGTTCCTCCTCCCGCAATCCGGACGGAACGCCACAGAGGGCGTTCCCTACCGTGCGTCAGTCGTTCAACAACTTCTCAAGGTCAAGCTCGGTCGACGGCCGCACGTCGGCTTTGAGAATCTTCGCCATCAGCTTGAGCGCGGCGTCGTTTTCCTCTTGCGAGTTCGAGGCGACGCAATCGGCCGGCACGACGACGCGCAGGTCGCGCAGATAGGCGTCGCCGGCCGTGAATAATACGCAGATGTCGCCGGCCACTCCGGCGACGACGACCGTCTTCGTGTGCAAGTGCCGCAGCAGGAGGTCGAGCGTCGTGGAATAAAAGCCGGAGTGCTTCGGCTTCAAGACGTAGTAATCGTCGTCGTCGGGAGCGAGCAACTCGACGATCGGCTTGCCGAGCACGTCGTCTTGCAGGCAATGTTCGACGTGCGTGGTGAAGTTCGATTGCCAGCGGCCGAAATTGTCGTTGACGTAGACGACCGGAATCCGGGCGGCTTGGCAACGTTGCTTCAATTCGGCGATCCGCTTTGCGGCCGGCAACGCGAACTCAAAGAGTTGTTCCCCTTCGGGAAAGTCCAAGTCGTTGACGACGTCGATCAGCAGCAAGGCCACCGGCGATTTGTCGGGCGCGCTGCCGTGCAGATCGGAGTTTTGCGGCGACATGAAGGGCTCCGGCGATGGAATTCGGCCGGAACCGCTTCGGCCCCAACCGAACTATTTTACCGCCTTGGGCCAATCCCCTTACCGGGCGTAGGTCACGCCGAACGAGATCAGATCGGAATTATAGAGTTGACGCGCCACGTTCGAGTTGCTGTTGAGGTACGTGTACTGCGCGAACAACTGCATGTTGTCGTTGATCTTGCGCCCATAAAACATCCCCGTGGTCCAGATGTTGTCGGCGCGGAAGATGCCCGGCTGAAGCGGATCGGGGCCGATGAAATCGTAGAATCCGTAACCCCCGCTAAAGCGGACTTCGTTTCGGTTGTCCCGTCCGAAGAGTTCGCGGTAGGTGGCGTAGACATTGTTCAGCTGATAGGCGAAGCCGCTGAGGCGGGCGTCGGAGTAGCCGGGGCCGTAGCCGACCTTGAGGTAGGTTGTCCGGTCGTCGTTGAAATAGCGAGTCGCTTCGAGAGCGCCGGCGTAATTATCGGAGTTCAAGAAGTCGGACTGTTGGCGGAAGTTGACGTTGGAGTAGTTGACGCCGGCGGCGAAATCCCAACGCTCGTTGGCGACGAACGTGCTCAACAGGCCGACGCGGTTTTGAGAGAGAAACGAACTGCCGCTGAGGAAGTAGTAGGAGTAGTTGTAGTAGGCGGCCGTCGTCAGGCGATCGGTGAGCTTCAAGGCATACGCCGCGGTCGGCGTGTGGCTTTGCAAGTCGACCTCGTCGACGTCCGGATGCAGGCTTTGATAATAGGTGTAAGTCGCCGTGAAGGTGCCGAACTCGCCGACCTGGCGCTGGTATTGCGTCGCGGCCGTGGTTTGGAATTGGAAGTCGTCTTCGAAAACGCCGACCGGCGGCGTGCCCGGCGGCACCGGCAAAATGCCGAGGTTGCCGAGGATGCCGAGGTTGTTCGCTTGAACGCCCGTGAGAATTCCGGCGACCGCCGGATTGCCGGCTGGTGACAGGAGCGTGTTTGCCGGCGTGAGTCCGATCGGCAGGGCGAGATTGGTGCCGTAGTCCGATGTTTGCGTGAGGCTGAACGACCAAGGGTTGGTCGCCGCGGTCGAACTGCTCGCGGTTGCGCGGCGCACCTCGACGAGTTCCAACTCCGTGGTCGAAGCGATGGGCCGTACGAACGGCTCCCATTCCGCTTCCAAACGGGGAGTTTCGGCCTGCACCGGACCAATGCCGACCAGCAAGACCAAGCAACCTGCGAAACGCAACGTTGAGACTCTCATCACCATCGCCTTTTGGTGTGAATCGATCACCTTACTTTCGGTAGGTATCGGCCCATGAGTGTCGTTACCCTAGAGCGAATCGGCGCACTCGACTATCTTACTTGGGGCCTCCATCTTAACCTGCGCTGCCGGCACTGCCGAAACGCGCAAAAAAATGCCGCCGCGAGAATGTCGCGACGGCATCGCAGGTGTGGGCGTTGTGCGGCGGACTAGCGCTGGACGCGGGCCGAACCGCCCTTGGCCAAGGCTTCGACTTCCGGCAGCTTGGCCATCGTCACGTCGCCGGGGAACGTGGTGAGCAGCGCGCCGTGAGCCCAACCGAGGCGCAGCGCTTCTTCCGGCTTGCGGCCGGAGAGGAGGCCGTAGATCAGGCCGGCCGCGAAACCGTCGCCGCCGCCGATGCGATCGATGACGTCGAGCTGACAGGTCGGGCTGACGAACTTTTCGCCGTCGAGCCAGACGACCGCGGCCCAGTCGTGGCGATTCGTCGAATGCACTTCGCGGAGCGTCGTCGCCACGCACTTCACGTTGGGGAACTTCTTGACGGCCTTCTCAATGAGCTTGAAGAACTGATCGGGATCGAGCTTCGATTTATGTTCGACGTCTTGCCCTTCGATGCCGAGACCCTTTTGCAGGTCTTCTTCGTTGCCGATCAGGGCATCGACGTTTTCGACGATCTTGCCGATCATTTCCTGCCCCTTGGCCGCGCCGCCGAGCGTGGCCCAAAGCTTGGCGCGGTAGTTCAGATCGAACGAGGTGACCGCGCCGGCGGCCTTCGCCGCCTTCATGCCTTCGACGATGAGTTCGGACGTGGTCGAGGAGAGCGCCGCGAAGATGCCGCCGGAGTGAAACCAACGGCAGCCGGCGGCATGGATCGACTTCCAATCGAAATCGCCCGGCTTGAGCATCGCGCCGGCCTCGTTGGCCCGGTTGTAGAACACGACGGGAGCGCGGACGCCGTGGCCTTGGTCGCTATAGACGGTGGCGATGTTCGGACCGCGGACGCCGTCGTGCTCGAAGCGCTTATAGAACGGCTTGACGCCCTTCTCGCGGACGCGAGCCTCGACGAGCTCACCGATGCCGTAGTTGACCATGGCCGTGGCGATGCCGGTCTTCAATCCGAAGCAGTCGGAGAGATTCGCCGCGACGTTGTATTCGCCGCCGGACACATGCACGTCGAAGTTCGTGGCCTTGCGGAACGGGATGATGCCCGGATCCAGCCGGTGCACGAGCGCGCCCAGGGAGAGGAAATCGAGTTCGCAGGCGTCTTGGCGAATGTTCAAACCGGACATGAGGAAACGTCCTATCGCGATAGGGAGTTGGAAATGAAGCGGCAAAGTCAGCGGCGAGCGGTCTGGCGGGCGAAGCTCGGCGACGCGAAACGACCAGTGTACGGTTTTTCATGGCGCTGAAAAGCGGTAGGGAAACCCGGCGGAGATCGCGGTTTATCCGTGGTCTGGAGCCGGTTTCGGACAAAAGTTGGCGATTAAGACGATTCTGCGTGCGAGCATATGCCGCCGGTATCGATTAAGCGGAAAATGAACCCATCAATTGGTCGTTATTTGCGCGTTCACCCTAAGTCGCGTTTGTGACCTAGATTTGAGGTGGCTCCGCAAGCAGTCTCTCGCTCTTCCGCGTCATGCCGATGAATCGTCGCGAAACATTCCGATCGCCGCTGGCCGACATCCGAGAGGCGACTCTCTGGATTCAGCGCCACGCCGTCGACGTGCAAATCGTCGACGAATCGTCGGGGGGAATTTGCGTCAGTTGTCGAGAGGCGCCGCAACTCGTGCCCGGCGCGGAAATCCAACTAGAAACGGACGACGGCGACTGGCTGCGTTTGGAAGTCGTCCGGGTGCAGAACTGCGAAGGGACGTTTCGAATCGGATTAAAGCGGACCAACCTCGACATCAATAAGTTGCGCCGGCGAAATCCGTCGGGTTCGGTTTCGCCGCTGATTCTACTCATTGGGATCACACTGGGACTTTACGGCGGTTTTGCCTTGAGCAACGACGCCTTGCGGCACCAATTGGCGTCGATTCCCGGCGTATCGAAATTTCTCCATCGATAATCGCCGCTTTGCGGCCGCGGTGCTCTTGAAAAGCGGGGGGGCACCAAGTACGACGTAAGCCATGGGTCGGCGACTTCCGCCGCCCGTCGCGAAATTCGTCTCTCTTGGCATGCCGCCGTTTAAAAGCATCCTCATTACCGGCGGCGCAGGTTTCGTCGGCGCAAATCTGAGCGTGTCGTTCAAGCGGGCGTACGCCGACGTCCGCGTCACGGCGGTCGACAACTTGAAGCGTCGCGGCGGCGAACTCAATCTGCCGCGATTGCGGCGTTACGGCGTCGACTTCTTGCACGGCGACATTCGCTGCCCGGAAGACGTCGACGCTTGGCCGCAATACGATTTACTGATCGATTGCTCCGCCGAGCCTTCCGTGCAGGCGGGGCTGCATGAGTCGCCGTTGCCGCTGCTGCAAAACAACTTGGTCGGCACGATTCATTGCTTGGAATCGGCCCGCCGACGCGAAGCCGCGTTCCTGTTTTTGAGCACGAGCCGGGTGTATCCGATCGAGCGCTTGAACGCGCTCCCTTGGCGCGAGGAGGCGACGCGCTTCGTTTGGACCGCGGAAAACAATCCGCCCGGTTTGTCGGCGGCGGGCGTCGCCGAAGAGTTTCCGCTCGAGGGCGCACGCTCGTTGTATGGGGCGACGAAACTCTCCGCGGAGCTGTTGATTCAAGAATTCGCCTACAGTCACGGCATGCCCGCGCTCATCAATCGATGCGGCATTCTCACCGGCCCGCGCCAGATGGGGAAAGTCGATCAAGGGGTCGTGACATTGTGGGTCGCGCGGCATCTCTTCCGGCGCGGTCTGCGATACATCGGTTACGGCGGCCGGGGGAAGCAGGTTCGCGACATGCTGCACGTCGACGACCTTTTCGATTTGTTGGTTCTGCAGTTGGAAAAGCCGGCGGATTGGCGGGGACGGATTTACAACGTCGGCGGCGGTTGGAGAATCTCGTCGTCGCTTCAGGAGTTGACCGAGCTTTGTCGAGCGGCGACCGGCAACACGGTGCCGATCGAAAGCGTTCCCGAGACGTCGCCGGTCGATTTACGCATTTACGTGACCGACTCGCGCCGCGTCGAAAACGCCTACGGCTGGCGACCACATCGCACGGTGCCGCAAATCGTCGACGACATCGTCGGCTGGGTTCGCCGCCATGAAGACGACCTTCGCCCGATCATCGCCTAGCCGGGACCACGCCATGAATCGCCTGCAATTGTCGATCGTCATTCCGGCTTACAACGAAGAGCGTAATTTGCCGCGGACGGTGGCCGATTTGCAAGCGACGCTGCGCGCGGAAGGTGTTCCCTACGAGTTCGTGCTCGTCAACGACAACAGCCGCGACGGCACCGAGCGCGTGATCGGGGAATTGATGCAGGCCGACCCGTGCATTCGCACGGTCAATCGCACCCCGCCCGGCGGCTTTGGACGGGCGATCCGCTCCGGACTTGACGCGGTGACGGGCGACGTAGTCGTAATCGTGATGGCGGATTCCTCCGATCATCCGTCCGACGTCGTCGCCTACTACCGCAAGATCTGCGAAGGTTTCGATTGCGTGTTCGGCTCGCGTTTTATCAAGGGGGCGAAAGTCGTCGACTATCCCCGCGGCAAGCTGATCGTCAATCGCATCGTCAACAAGTTGATGCAGTGGATGTTTCGCTGTCCGTTCAACGATCTGACCAACGCCTTCAAGGCGTATCGCACCGAAGTCGTGCGCGAGTGCGGGCCGTACCTCAGCTGCCACTTCAACATCACGATCGAAATGTCGCTGCAGGCGCTGATCCGCAAATACAACATCGCCCAGATTCCGATTTCTTGGACGGGGCGCACGTGGGGTTCGTCCAACTTGAAGATAAGAGAAATGGGCCGGCGCTACTTGGCCACGCTGCTCCGTGTGTACGCGGACAAAGTGTTGATTTCCGACGACATCTTGGCGGAACGGTTGGCGCATCGCACGCGGGCCGAAAACCGCGTCGACCGGCTTGAATCGCGCATGCAATCGATGAGCCTGCGCATGGCTCAACTCGAGCAACGGCTCGACGCGGAAGCCGGCGCGCGCGAAGCGGCGAATTGACGCCGAGCAGCGGCATCGGCTATCACATTCTCGGCCGCAGGGAGCGTCGTGCGGCGTATCGCTTCCACATTCCGAGGGTTCGGCTTGCTCGCTCGATTCTCCAGATCTGCCGTGTGGTTCGCGGCGGCATTGCTTTGTTTTGCCGCGGCGGCGCTGCCTGATGGCTTCCAGCGAACCGTGATCGAGCAATTGCAGCCGGCCAAGCTGGCTCAGCCGATGGACGTCGGTGCCGACGGCATCGTCGCCGCGACGATTGCCCAGCGCGAGCCGATCGGCGGTGCGATGGGCTACGCCCCGCTCACGGTCGATCGCTTACGGCGCTTGATGCTCGTTCTCGGCGGCGTCTTTCTCGTCGTTTCCGCAGCGGTCGCGCTGTGGCGTGCCGGACTCTTTCGCGGCGGACCGTGCGACTTCTTTCCGGTCGCGCTCGTCGTGGCTTGGGCGACGCACATCGTCGGCTATCGCTGGGCCGTCGGGGCAGGCTTCGGCTTCGACGACGATCCGGCCAACGCGCAGATCTCGACCGGCTTCTTGCTGAACGACGTCGACAATCTGAATTACCTGAGTTGGGCCGTGCAGTCGCAATACGGTCGCAACTTGTTTTCGGTGCTGTTTACGACGGAACCGAGCGCCGAGGTGTTTTTCAATCCGTACTTTTGGCTGCTCGGCAAAGCCGCGAGGTGGACCGGCACGGCGCTGCCGGGCGTGCTGAATTTGGCCGGCTTCCTGGGCGCGATCGGCACGATTTTCTGCGTGTACGCGATCGCCAAGACGGTCGGCTTGGGGGCCGTCGCCGCTCGCTGGGCGGCCGTGTTCGCCGCCTATTCCTCGGGATTGACCGGATTAACTACGTTCCTCCATCTGCAGTTCGGTTTGCCGTTGCTTATGGGCTGCGACGCGTTGTTTATCGACGCGACGACGTTCTCGCCGTTTCTTTGCTTTCCTTATCAGGCGTTTTGCTTCTTGCTGACGAGCGTGATCGTACTCTTGCTGCTGCAAGCGGAACGGGCGCAGCTCGAAGGTCGGCCGATTCCTTGGGGCAAGTTGCTCGCCGCTTTCTGCTTGGAAGTCTTTCTCGTCGCCTCTCATCCGTATGAAGGGATGATGATCCTCGGCAGTTTCGGGTCCTCATTCTTGTTGTCGTTGGCCCGCCGCGACGAACGCTCGCGCCTGGCATTACGCTTCGGAATCTGCGTCTTGCTGCTCGTCGCCTCGGTGCCGCCCGCGTTGTACTACGCTTGGGTCATGCGGCATCCGGTGTACGAAGAGTTCGCCGTCGCGACGCTGAGCGACTGGCGGCCCTGGTGGTCGTGGCTGATCGGCTACGCCTGCATCTTGCCGACGGCGCTGTACGGCTGCGTCGACGTGTACCGCAGTCGCCGCTTGCGCGGCGCGCTGTGGTTGGCCGATTGGACGACCGTCGTCGGGTTCTTGCTGATCGTCGTCAATGTCGCGGCGACGACCCGTTTCTGCGCCGGGCTTTATATTCCGTTCTGCGTCATGGCGGGCCACGGATGGTCGTTGTTACTTGAGCGAATCGCCGCCGCGGCGTCGCCCTTGCGCCGCACGGCGGGCCGCGCCGCAGCGTGCGTCGTCGGGGTGCTGTTCTTCTTTACGTCGTTCGGGCTTTTGGTGTACGGATATCAACCGTACTACTACGACGGTCAGTTGCAGAATGTTGCGAGTGCGCTACGCGAGCGATCTCCCGAGCGGTTTCCTTCGCTGTTGTGCGACGTACGCTCGGCGCGGACGCTGGCGGCGATCGGACCGGTCCGCGCGTTCGCCGGCCACTGGTCGCAGACGCCGGGCTACCTTGCCAAGCGCGATGCGATGACCCGCGCCGGCGTGAATCCGCCCGATTACCCCGGCGCGCCGACGGAGCGACCGACGCGTGCGGCGTTCGACGAGCTGACGGCGGAGTCGCGGAGCGAATACCTATTGGTTAGCGACGACTTGGCGGGCGCGGAGTTTGCCGCGAACTCGTCGAAGTTCGCGGACGTCGGCACGTTCGGCCGTTGGCGGCTCTTCGTGCGTCGGCCCTAGCGCGGCTCGCCGGCGGAGTGCGTCGCCGAACTGCCGAGCAACGCCTTGCGGCGAGCTCGCTGCTCCCCTTGCAGCATGCGTCGTACCACTAATTGCATCGGCGCGGGCCAAAGTCGTTGCAGCTTAAGCCAAACTCCGCCGCAAGTCGGGATGGCTCGATCGCGCAACCGGCCGCTCGTCGCGGCGCCTCCCTCTTTTTGCAGCACGATCGGATTCCAAAAGTAGCGCCCTGCGATCGGCCGCAGGCCGTGCGCGCCGTAGAGCCGGCGCCAATCTCCGCTGTATTGCAGATTCTCGCGTAAGTGCGTCGGCGTGGCCGCGTCGAGCAACCAAAACGGCGCATGAGAGACGAGCAGCCCTCCCGGCCGAATGAGGCGCGCCAGTTCGCCGACGAAGCGGCTCGGCGAGGGAACGTGCTCCAACACGTCGAGGCAGACGACGACGTCGAATGATCCTTCGTCGACGGCCGCGAGCGAGTCGAGCATTTCAACTTGCGCGCCGTTCGTGGCGAACACCTCGGCGGCGAACTTGCGACATGCGCTCGACACCTCGAAGTAGGCCGCTTGCGCCCCGGCGAGCGCCAGAGCCGTGCTGTCGAAGCCCAGTCCGTCGCCGCAGCATAAGACCCGCTGGTTCGCGCGACCCGTTCGTCGCAGGTAGGCGACGATCCAATTCCGCATGGCCTGTTTGGTCGGCATATCGTTCCACGCGAGCGATTCGAACAGAAAGGCCGACGTTCGCTCGTAGAACTCCGCCAGCGCGTCGCTCCATTCGTACGGCCGCGCGTCGTACGCGGCGAGATCGTCGCAGACGTTGCGACCGAGCGCGTCCAGCTCGCGCCGCAAGCGCGAGGCGACCGTTTCCAGGGGGAGTTGCGACGCGCGAGCCAGCGCGGCCGTCATCGCGGAAAAGTCACCCAAAGGTCGAAACGTCCGCGGAATCGCCGGATCGGACATAAACATGCGACGGACCGGTCGGCCCGGCTCTCTAGCTGCGATGAAGCCCCTAACTATAATGAGGGAATCCGTAGAAACTAGGGTGTTCTTTCCGGCGCGGCGGCGATATTTCGGCAACGATTCGAGGGCCTCGTGACGCAATCGTATTCGGAATCGGCGCCGAGCGACGGGTCTGCCGCCGCCTCGGCTTCGCAGTGCTCCGAACCGCCGCTGTGCGTCGATCTCGATGGAACCTTGTTGCGGACCGACGTCTTCGTCGAGGGGCTCGTCGAACTCGTCGGACGGCGGCCGTGGGATTTGCTGCTCGCCCCTCTGTGGCTGCTCCGCGGCCGGGCCCATTTCAAGCACGAAGTGGCTTCGCGAGCGACGATCGATCCCGCCGCTCTTCCTTATCATCAACCGTTGCTCGCCTGCTTGGCGGAATACCGCGCGGCGGGCCGGAAACTGTTGCTTGTCACCGGGGCCAATGAGCGCAACGCCGATCGCATTGCGCAGCATCTCGGCATCTTCGATCAGGTGATCTCGGGCGACCGGCTCGCGCGGATGACCGGTCGGCAAAAGCGCGACCGGCTCGTGAACGAATTCGGAGCGGCCGGCTTCGACTACATCGGCAACTCACGTGCCGACTTGCCGGTGTGGCGCGCCGCCCGCTCGGCATTACTCGTCAATTGCCCGGCGACGATTGCGCGTCGGGCGCGGGAGGGGAACAACGTCGTGCGGGAATTCTACGATCGCCCCGCCGCGTGGCCGGCGTGGCTGGGAATGTCGCCGATCTCCGAGTGGCTCGCCAATTTGCTCGTGTTCGTCCCGCTTGTGTTCGCCTCCCACGTCGATGCGGAGCGTCTTAGCCGTACGTTCGTAGCGTTTCTCAGTTTAAATTGCTTGGCACTTGCGGTCGGCATCGCCGCCGACCTGTTAGCAGTCGCATCTCATCGTCGCGACGAACTGCGCCGTGCGCGTCCCTTCGCGGCCGGGCATCTCGATCTTGCCCACGGTTTCGTCGCCGCGTTCGTCGCCGGTTTTTTCGGGATCGGTTTGGCGGCCCTGGTCGGAATACCCGTCGCCGCGGCCGTTGTGGTCGTCGCCGCACTTGCGGCGGTCGCGCGTTATGTCGCGGAGCGCGCCCCGGGCTGGGAAACGGCGGCGACAACGGCAGTCAATGTGGCTCGCGTCGCAACCGGGGCGATCGCGTGCGACGTCGTCGTCTCGAAGCCGTCGGCGATCGTCGCCGTCGCCGCGGGCCTGGCGGCGTCGATCCTGGGCGCCGTCGTCGGCCGACGAGCCGCCGCTCGCCGCGCAGGCCGTTGACGCGCTCCCTGCGTGGGCCGCCGCGAGGTTGAGTGATCTCGCAACCGATCGGCGGTCATTTACGCCGTCGTCTTTGACGCGCAATCAGCAGCAAGGCGATGACCACGATCATCCCCGCCAAGAGCAGCTCGTTTTGATAAATCCAAACGGCGGCGACGCACAGGTGCCTAGACATCGTTCGCGCCTTGGGGTGAGCAAAGCGACCGATATTTCGCGACGACTTCCGCGGAGGACTGACAGACGTATGTCAGTCTACCTTCGCAAAATCTCTAGGCCTCGAACGGCCGGCAAAATAACGATTCGCACAGTGCGAGCGATCGGCGTTCGGGCCTCCGGAGATCTCAATTATGGACGAGTTGACACGTCGAGGGGCCATAATCGGCGGAATTGCGGCGGGACTTGCGGCTGCGGCCGGCGTGCCCGCGGCGACCGCCGAGGAATCGAAAAAGCGGTCGGTGCGGGGCGGCGGTCGTTCCGATGCCTCTGCCACCGGTGTTCTCGGCATCCAGTTGCAAGACATCGACATCGACCTGAACGGCATTCAGTACAAGATCCCGTCGATTCCGATCTTTCCGATCCCGATCGCCCGGGTGGCGGAAGAGATCGTCAAAGTCATCGTCTTGCCGGACGGCACGCAGATAACGTTCCGCATCTCCGCTAATGCGATGGAGCCCAACGACGACGATTCCGATTCGTGGACGGTGTTGCAGCGGATCACGTCGGACGAAGGTGCGATCACCTTTTCGCCCGGCAACAAGTCGACGTCTCGGCGAAATCTCGGGTTCACCGCCACCGCAACGGCGACGGTTTCCTGGCCGTGGTAAAAATCGAGCGATGAACGCCTCTTCGCCGGCGCCGCATGCCGGCGAAGAGGCAGATAAACGCGTCAAATCGCGGGAGGACTCGCTGAGCTTTTGAGCCGGAAAAAGTAGCTGGGACGGGAATCGAACCCGTACGGTGGTTTACCCACCCCAGGATTTTAAGTCCTGTGCGTCTGCCTATTTCGCCACCCAGCCGAATCGGCCGTACTTGATGCAAGTGCGCTCGGCCGAGCGGCGATCGTCGGTTTTGTGCCGGCACTCGCCGCATGTGCCGCGGTCGCACGGCCAAATCGTATCGAAATGTCAAAGCTCTGCCAATTGCTACGGTTTACCGCGGCCCGCTCAAGCTGCGCCGCTTCCCTTCCGATACGGGTTAACGGTAGCATACGCCCCGAGTTTCATCCGCCGCCGCGACTCTCCTCACATGAACGGCTTCCTCGGTACCCGCGCTTCCATCATGCTCGACGTGGTCTTTTTGGCCATGTTCGCCGTGGTGCCGATCCTGTTTTGGAGCATCTCCTTGGTGCGCCGGGGGCGGAACTACCAGTTGCACAAGCAGGTGCAAGTCACCTTGAGCCTCGTGCTGCTGATCGCGGTCACGGCGTTCGAAGTCGACATGCGATTCTTCACCGATTGGCGCGCGCGGGCCGCGGCTTCGCCGTATTACGGCAGCGGCGTCGTGATAAAATCGCTGGTCGTCCATCTTTGCTTCGCCGTGACGACGGCCGTGGTGTGGACCTGGGTCGTCGTGCGCGCGCTTCGCAACATTCCGTCGCCCCCAGGACCGTGCGCTCACAGCGCATGGCACAAACGTTGGGGTTGGATCGCCGCGCTGGATATGCTCGGCACCTCGATCACCGGCTGGGTGTTTTACTATCTGGCCTTCATCGCGAAGTAAATCGATCGATCGTTTTCGCCGCCCCTCTTCGTCGCTCCCGCAAGAGGAGGGGGACAGAGGGCGGCTGACACGTCTTCACTTCGCGGTCGGCTCTTTTACCGGGGGCGCCGCGACCGCGGCCGCCGCGGCTTCGTGCGGACTCACGCGCTGAGCCGGCCGGCCGGCGGTCGCGGCCACTCGATTCACGGCGTTCAGAAACGCCAAGGCGCTGGCTTCGACACTGTCGGTCGACACGCCGCGGCCGCGATAAAGCTGGCCGTTGTGCTCGACCTCGACCGTAACCTCCCCCTGAGCGTCTTTCCCCACCGTGACGCTATGCACGCTAAAGTCGCGGCAGACGACTTCAATGCCGGTGATTTGCTCGATCGCTAAAAACAGCGCGTCGAACGGACCGTCGCCCTGCGCGACTTCCTTAGTCGTTTCCTGCTGCCCCCGTTTCAAGGTGAGCGCCACCGTCGGCGTCGTGCCGGTCGTGGCCGAAAGCTTGTAGCCGGTCATCGTCCAGACTTCGACTTCCGGCAGGCCGTGAAGTTCCTGTTCGATAATCGCCGCGATGTCGGCGTCGTAAACTTCCTTCTTCTTGTCGCAGAGGCGTTTGAACTTCTCGAACACCTCTTGCAATTGCTCGCCGGTGAGTTGGTAGCCGAGCGCTTTGGCGCGATCGGCCAAGGCCGCGCGGCCGCTATGCTTGCCGAGCACCAAGTCGGTCTTCGTCAGGCCGACGTCTTCCGGCCGCATGATTTCATAAGTGCTGCGTTCCTTGAGCATGCCGTCTTGATGAATGCCGGCCTCATGCGCGAAGGCGTTGCGGCCGACGATCGCCTTGTTGCGCTGCACCTGCATGCCGGTGATGTTCTGCAACAATCGGCTGGTCGGCACGAGCCGCTTAGTGTTGATGTGTGTGGTGCACTGGTAGTAATCGAACCGCGTGCGGAGCGCCATCACGACTTCTTCCAGCGAGCAGTTGCCGGCCCGCTCGCCGATGCCGTTCATCGTGCATTCGATCTGCCCCGCCCCGGCTTCGACGGCCGCAAGGCTGTTGGCCACGGCCAAGCCGAGGTCGTTGTGGCAATGGATGCTGATCGTCGATCTGTCGATGTTCGGCACCCGGCTTTTCAAGTTCTTGATGACGTTCGACATGTGCGTCGGCGTGGCGTAGCCGACCGTGTCGGGAATGTTGATCGTCGTAGCGCCGGCGTCGATCGCCGCTTCGACCACTTGGCACAAGAAATCGCTTTCGGTGCGGGCCGCATCTTCGGGTGAGAACTCGACGTCGTCGCAATAGCCTACGGCGCGCTTCACGCCGGCCACCGCACGAGCCACGATTTCCTCACGCGTCATCTTGAGCTTGAACTCGCGATGAATGGCGCTCGTGGCGAGAAACACGTGGATCCGCGGCTGCTTGGCCGCCTTAAGCGCTTCCCAAGCCCGATCGATGTCTTGTTCATTGCAGCGGGCCAAGCCGCAAATAGTGCTGCCGCGAATCGTGCCGGCGATCTCGCGGACGGCGTCAAAATCGTCGGGCGAGGCGATCGGGAAGCCGGCTTCGATGATGTCGACGCCGAGATCGACCAGTGCCTGGGCCAACTCCAGCTTTTCGGCCTTGTTCATGCTGCAACCGGGCGATTGCTCGCCGTCGCGCAAGGTCGTATCGAAAATTTTGATGGAGCGCACTTCGGACATGGTCGTAATCCTTATTTCAATTCGCCGGCCAAGGTAACTCTAACGTCGATCCTCAAACTCCGAACCTAGAACTGGGTGACGAAAACGAAAAAACCCCACGGCCCTTTGTTTTCGGGGCCGCGGGGTTCTTGAATTCCTCGTGAACTTCAGTGCCGATCGCTTGCGGCGACCGGCGAACCCTTACGGCCCGCGTCTAAGCAGGGGAAGCAACGAAAGTCGCAGTAAGGGACGAGCGATCATGGAATGTAAATTCCGATATCCAAGTAAAGGAGGAGAGTCAAACACGGCATCCGATACCAAAATCGGCCGCCGCACCTCGACTTTTAACTGTAGCTACGAAAAAAGAGAGGGTCAAGCGAGGACGGGTTCGCGCCGAACGCGGGTTCTTTCGGCAATTGGGAAAAGCGCAGGGTTAGAACTGCGTCCCTCGCGGTTCTGCCGAGAGCAGTTGGACGGAAGTCGCTCCGGCAGTTTACTAACGTGGGCGGGCCTGTGAACAATCGTTGCTTGTGGCGATAAGACGTCGTTTCTAGAATCGCCGTTTCGATTCCTCACGGACGGCGATTCTTTAGCGGAGCGGCTCTCATGGCCCGAAAGTTCATTCAGCAATTCGGGCCGGCCGATCGGGTCGATCAGGTCTTTCTCGCGTCGCAGAAGCAGCTGCGCGTCAACAAGAACGGCAACTCCTATCTTCAGGTTGAATTGGCCGATCGGTCCGGTTCGATCAGCGCGCGGATGTGGAACGCCGGCGAGCACGAGGCCCGGCAATTTGAAGACGGCGACTACGTGCGCGTCGAAGGGAATACGCAGCTCTTTCAGGGCGCGCTGCAGCTCATCGCCGTGAAGATCGCAAAGGCCAAAGGCGACGAAATCGACGAGGCCGATTTCATGCCGCTTACGCCGGCCGATATCGATAAGCTCATCGGCCGCTTGACCAAACACTTGCGCGGCATGACGAACCCGAGCCTGCGCACGCTGGCCGATTGCTTCCTTATCGACCAGGCGTTCATGGCCAAGTTCACGCGGGCTCCGGCCGGCGTGAAGAACCATCATGCCTACGTCGGAGGGCTGTTGCACCATGTCGTGCAGTTGATGGACCTGGTCGCCGTCGTCACGCCGCTCTACCCGCAAGTCGACGGCGATTTACTCCTGATGGGAGCGTTTCTCCACGACATGGGAAAGACCGACGAGTTGAGCTACGACAAAGGCTTTGCCTACACCGACGAAGGCCAGCTCATCGGACACTTGGTCATGGCCGTCGGGTCGCTGGAGCGCAAGGTTCTGGAGAGCGAGAAACTTTCCGGCGAACCTTTTCCGGCGGAACTCGTCTTAAGATTAAAGCACATGATCGTGAGCCATCACGGCGAGTACGAGTTCGGCAGCCCGAAATTGCCGATGACGCTTGAAGCCACGGCCCTGCATTTGCTCGATAATCTGGACGCGAAGCTGCATAGCTTCCATCGCTTGATCCGCGACGACCCGAACGTCGAAAGCAACTGGACGACATATCACGCGAACCTGGGCCGCAAGTTCTATAAGGGCTCGGTCGGCGGCGACGCTTAAAGTCGCCGAAAAACGCGTCCTGCAGGGCGTCTGCTAGAATAGATTGCGGCTGGAGTCGCCGTAGCGAGATTGTCTCGCGACGCGGCGCTAGTCGCCGCGCGCCCGGTCGGAGCGGTACCGGTCCGCGAATTCTCAAGGATCGCATGGCGATCGAAACGAAGTTTGGAGTCTGAATGTCCGAGTTTGAAATGAACGAAGAAGAGTTTGAAGAAGAACATCAAGCGGCCGGCGCGGAGCCGGAAGCGGTCGTCGACTTGGCGGCGCTGGAGCATCGCTTGCTCGCGCACTTGTCGTCGGCGAACTATCGCCCGGTGAAGCCGCGCGTGATCGCGAAGCAGCTGAAGTTGTCGCAGATCGAAACGCGCGAAATGCGGCGCTTGATCAAGAAGCTCTCGAAACGTGGGCTCGTCGTTTACGGCGCGAACCATTTTCTCGGGCCGGCGAGCGCGCCGCCGCCGAAGCAGTTTAAAAAGTCGCCGCGAGAAGATCGCTATGCGTCGGAAAGCGTGCGCTCCGACGAACCGTCCGCCGGTGAGGAAGCGGCGGATCACGAACCGACGAAAAAAACTGCGGTGCACGATTCGCAGGTCGCGGACGACGCGGCGAGCGGCAAATCGTCGGCAAAAGGGAGGCATGCGATCCATCCCCCCGCCCCTCATTCCTCCGCAATTAATAGCGAAGAAGAACCGAAGAAAAAGAAGACCAAAGGTGAGAAGTCGACCGGCCGCGCCGATCGTAAGGCCCAGCAGGCCGGCCGACCGCTGCCGGGGACGGTCGGCACCTTTCGTCGGCATCAGGCCGGCTTCGGGTTCGTGCGCCCCTTGAGCAACAAGGCGGGCGATCGCACGGGCGACATCTTCATTCTCGCCGACGACGCGGCCGACGCCGCAACCGGCGACACAGTCCGTGTGAAAGTATCGAGCGGCGCCTATCGCGGTAAGAATCAGCAAGGTCGCATCGTCGAAGTGATCGAGCGACAGACGCATCAATTCGTCGGCACCTACTTTGAAGCCGGCGGCGGGGCTTTCGTGCAAGTCGACGGCACGCTCTTTCAGCAGCCGATCGCCGTGGGCGACCCCGGCGCGAAGAACGCCGTGCCCGACGACAAAGTGGTCTTCGAAATGGTCCGCTTTCCGACTTACTGGCAGTCGGGTGAAGGGGTGATCGTTGAAGTGCTCGGCAAACGGGGCGAGCCGGGCATCGATACGCTCTCGATCATCCGCGAGTTCGATCTGCCGGAAGCGTTTCCCGACGATGTCGTGGAAGACTCGCGCCGCCAGGCCGATCTGTTTAACGAAGAAGAACTCGGCGACCGGCTCGATTTCACGGAAGCCGTGGTCGTGACGATCGACCCGGTCGATGCCCGCGACTTCGACGACGCGATTTCGCTCGAAAAGCTCGACAACGGCCATTGGCGGCTCGGCGTGCATATTGCCGACGTCGCTCACTTCGTGCGCGCGAAATCCCCCTTAGATCGCGAAGCCCGCGAGCGGGCGACGAGCGTGTACCTGCCCGACCGCGTGATTCCGATGATCCCCGAGGTCATTTCCAACGGCTTGGCGAGTCTGCAGCCGAATCGCGTGCGCTACACGAAGACGGCGTTTTTGGAGTTCACGCCGGAGGGCGTACGGACGCACATTGAGTTGAAGAACGCGGCGATTCGCAGCAAGCGACGCTTTACCTACGAAGAAGTCGACGAGTATCTGGCCGACCGTGAAGCGTGGCGCTCGAAGCTCGCGCCCGAGGTGTATGAACTGCTCGCGCACATGCACTCCTTGGCGATGACATTGCGGGCTCGCCGCATCGGCAAGGGAGCGCTGGAATTGACGATGCAGGAGGTTAAGGTCGACCTCGATAAAAGCGGCCGGGTCGTCGGGGCGCACCGAGTGGTGAACACCGAGAGCCATCAGATCATCGAAGAATTCATGCTCGCGGCTAATATGGCCGTGGCGGAGACGATCGCCGCAGCCGAGTGGCACTTCTTGCGGCGCATTCACGAAGCTCCCGACCCGAAGAAGCTTAAGCTGCTTGAAACGTTCGTCGCCTCGCTCGGCCTGAACAACGACGGACTCGAAAGCCGCTTCGAGCTGCAACGGCTGCTGAAAGAAGTGCACGGCAAGCCTGAGGAGCAGGCGGTGAACTACGCCCTGCTTCGCAGCTTGCAGCGGGCGCGATACGCGCCGAACGAAGAAGGCCACTACGCTCTGGCGAGCGATTGCTACTGCCATTTCACGTCGCCGATCCGCCGCTACCCGGATCTCACGATCCACCGCTTGTTCGATGCGCTCATCAAGCACAAGAAGCCGCGCAACGATTTCGACGAACTTGCCTCGCTCGGCGAGCATTGCAGCGATCGCGAACGCCGCGCCGAGGCGGCCGAGCGCGAGTTGACGAAGACGAAACTCCTGGCGTATTTGGCCGATCGTATCGGCGAAGAAATGGAAGCGGTGGTCACCGGAGTCGAGGAGTTCGGATTGTTTGCGCAAGGCGTGGAGTTTCCCGCCGAGGGAATGATTCACGTCAGCACGCTGGCCGACGACTACTACCATTACGAACGTTCGTCGCACAGCCTGACCGGACGGCGGGCCGGCAACGCGTTTCGCTTGGGCGATCGAGTCCGCGTCGCGGTGGCGCGCGTCGACGTCGATCGTCGCGAACTGGACTTTCGATTGGTCGATCGACTCGGTCGTCGCAGCGGAGGCAAGAAGCCAGGCTATGGTCGTCCGCAGCGTACGCACAACGAATCGCGGCGCGGCGAGTGGGCCAAACGGAACGATGCGACCCGCAAGTCGGGCGGCGGCCGGCGAAGAAAACGCTAATCTTTCGCGTGTCGCTGCGGCTTTTGAATTGCACCCTAGCAACCAAGCCGTGCGGCGATAGAATACCGGCAGTTCCTGCGACGGCGCTGCGGCGTCGCCGGCGTGAACCTTTGGCATCTCGGCTGTCTGCGTACGCCCCGGCGGCTTAGGAGAGCTCTTTTTCTCTCCGGCGCACACATGCATTTTCGGACGGCGGCTCGCTTTTTACGGCGAGCCGACGACCGTAGGCACGGCGCGATTCCTTGCGGAGTCGCGGCGGCGGAGTTGTCGTTGCGCAATCAGTTCGGTGCGGCGGATTAGGCTTCGCCCCATTTGCCCTCGCACTTTGCCCTACGGAACCGTTCGATGACGGATGCATCGCTCGCCTCGGCCCCTCTCGCGCAGACGCCTCTGCACGATTGGCATCAATCTCACGGCGGCCGCTTGGTCGACTTCGCCGGCTGGTCGATGCCGGTCCAATACAAGTCGATTGTCGAAGAGCACAATGCCGTGCGCTCGGCCGCCGGCTTGTTCGACGTGTCGCACATGGGCCGGCTTCGCTTGGAGCCGCTCTCGGGCGACGACGACTCGACCAAGTTTCTCGATTCCGTCGTCACGCGCCGCGTGACCGATATGCAGCCCGGCCAAGTTCGCTATTCGCTCATCACCAACGACAGCGGCGGCATTCTCGACGATATTCTCGTTTATCGCCTTCAAAATGCGACCGGCGGCACGTATCACCTGCTCGTCGTCAATGCGAGCAATCGGACGAAGATCATCGACTGGCTCAAGCCGCAGTTGGCCGACTGCGGCGACGTGCGGATGACCGATCTCACGACGACCGAAGCGATGATCGCCGTGCAGGGGCCCCGAGCGCTCGACATCTTGCAGCCGATCGTCGACGCCGAACTCGGCGCGATGAAATACTACCAATGCCGCGAGACGCGGTTCCCGTCGTTGAGCGACAAGAAAGCCGGCCTTGAAGTGCACGGGCTCGTCAGCCGCACCGGCTACACCGGCGAAGACGGCTGGGAAATCATCGTCTCCTCCGATTATGTGACGCAGCTTTGGGAAGAATTGCTCGCCCTCGGCGGCAACTGCGGCGCGACGGCCTGCGGCCTTGCGAGCCGCGACACTTTGCGGCTCGAGGCGGGCATGCCGCTTTACGGACATGAACTCACCGAGGCGATCAATCCGTTTCAGGCCGGGTTGAACTTCGCCGTGAATTTGAAAGACCGCGCGTTTCCCGGTAGCGCGGCGCTCGCGAAACCGGCCGCCGACGTCATGCAGCCGCGCCGCGTGGGACTCGTCGTCGAAAGCAAGCGTGTACCGCGTGAAGGCTACCCCGTCTTGGCCGACGGCAAGTCGATCGGCTACGTCACGAGCGGCACCTTCTCGCCGACGTTCAATACGCCGATCGCGATGGCCTATGTGGAACCGCAGTTCGCCGCGGTCGATACGAAGCTCGCGATCGACGTACGCGGCAAGTCGGAACCCTGCCGCGTGGTGGCGCTGCCGTTCTATCGACGAAGCTGAGGTTCGTCGCAGTAGCTAGTAGCTAGGCGCTAGTAGCTAGTGAAATTCGTGTTTGAATTGTGTCCGTTACCAGCAATTAGCGAACAGCTACTAGCAACTTCTAAAGCCATGACTCCCGAACAACTTAAATTCTCCAAGACTCACGAATGGACTTCGTACGATGCGGCGACGAAGACGGCGACCGTCGGGTTGTCGGCCTTCGCGCTGGAGGCGCTGACCGACTTGGTGTTCGTCGAACTGCCGAAGGTCGGCGCGAAAGTTTCGCCGGGCGAGTCGTTCGGCGAGATCGAATCTGTGAAGGCTGTAAGCGACATCTACAGCCCGGTCGCGGGCGAAGTCGTCGCCTCGCACTCGGAACTAGCCGATCAGCTCGACAAGCTCAAAAGCGACCCCTACGGCGAAGGCTGGCTCGTGAAGATCAAAGTGGCCGACGAAGCCGGCCTCGGCCGACTCTTGAGCTACGCCGACTATCAAAAGCAGTGCGCCGAAGAATCGCATTAATTCGGGGCGGCACTGGTGGCTCGCCCACCAGTCCGTAGCCGACTTTCTGCACTGGTAGACAAGCCACGATTGGCACCTTTACTTTCAGACATTCGAGACTTTTAGGCCGCATGAGTTACCTGTTCAACACGTCTGAAGACCAAAAGGCGATGCTCGAGGCGATCGGCGTCGGCTCGCTCGACGAACTCTTTTCGCAATTGGTGCCCGACGATTCGCGGCTCCATCGCCCGCTCGATATTCCGCCGGCGATGAGCGAGATCGAACTGACCTCTCACATGCAGGCCTTGGCCGCGAAGAACACCGCTTGCTCGTCGCGCCCCACGTTTCTCGGCGCAGGCTCGTACGACCACTTCATTCCCGCGGCCGTCGACGCGATCGCCGGCCGCGGCGAGTTCTTCACGTCTTATACGCCGTATCAGCCTGAAGTGTCGCAGGGCAACCTCACGGTGACGTTCGAATATCAATCGTTCATCACGCGGCTGACGGGGATGGACGTCGCCAACGCCAGCCTCTACGACGGCGGAACCGCCGTGGCCGAGGCGGCGATGATGAGCCTCGAGGCGACGGGACGGCGCGGACGCGTCGTCGTCGCCGGGACGATGCATCCCGAATACCGCCAAACGTTGGCGACCTACTTGGCCTGCCTCGGCGTCGAACTCGTCACCGTCGGCTATGGCGACGCCTCCGGTACGGTCTCGCCGGCCGACGTCGCGGCGGCGTGCAACGACCAAACGGCGTGCGTGCTCGTGCAGCATCCCAATTTTTTCGGTTCGCTCGAAGACGTCGAGGCGATCGGTCAAGCGGCGCATGCCGCCGGCGCGATGTTCTGCGTCTCGGTCGATCCGATCAGCCTGGGCATGTTGAAACGACCGGGCGACTACGGGGCCGACGTGGTCACGGCCGAAGGTCAATCGCTCGGCAATCCCCTGCACTACGGCGGCCCCTATCTCGGCATCATCGCCTGCAAGAATGAGTTCGTGCGGCGCATGCCGGGACGCATCGCCGGGCAAACCGTCGATCGCGAAGGCCGCCGTTGCTGGGTGCTCACCTTGCAGACCCGTGAGCAGCACATCCGCCGGGAGAAGGCGACCAGCAACATTTGCACGAACCAAGGGTTGTTTGCTTTGCGGGCGACGATCTATCTCTCGCTCATGGGGCCGCAAGGGATGCTGGAAGTCGCCGAGTTGTGCGCCCGCAAGTCGCACTATGCTCGGCAGTTGCTCAACTCGAGCAGCCGTTTCTCCGCCGCGTTCACTTCGCCGACGTTCAAAGAGTTCGTCGTCCGCGACGCCTCCGGCCACGTCGAGCAGTTGCTGGCCGACGCCGAGCGCGAAGGCGTGTTTGCCGGCGTCGCGCTGGGGCGCTGGTATCCGGAACTGGCCGATTGCTTCTTGGTGTGCGTGACCGAAAAGCGCACGAAGGACGAAATCGATCGCTTGGCTTTCGTTCTCAATTCCGCATCGACTCTTCAATCGCCGGCGACCGCCGCGGAGCTTGCCCCGACCCATGCGTAACACTCGCGCGATCGTTCCGTTGTTCGAGCTTTCGGCTCCCGGCCGGCGCGGTACGACGTTGCCGCCGAGCGACGTTCCCTATGCGCCGATGGATGAGATTCTGCCGGCCGCGGCTCGCGCGCATGCTCGATCGGAACTCCCTGAAGTCGCCGAGCCCGACGTCGTTCGGCATTTCACTTGCTTGTCGCAATTGAACATGTCGGTCGACACGCACTTCTATCCGCTCGGCAGTTGTACGATGAAGTACAACCCGAAGCGCAACGAGCGGCTCGCATCGTTGCCGGGGCTGCTCGATTTGCATCCGTATCAATCGGAGTCGTCGCACCAAGGGATGTTGCAATTGCTGTTCGAACTGCAGCAAATGCTCGCCGAAATCGCGGGGCTCGACGCCGTTTCGCTGCAACCGGCGGCCGGAGCTCACGGCGAAATGACGGCGCTGATGACCGCCGCGGCCTACTTCCGCGATCATGGTCGGAAGCGCCGCAAGGTGTTGGCGCCCGACAGCGCCCACGGCACCAATCCGGCCAGCGCCGCCGTGGCCGGATTCGACGCCGTGACGGTACGGAGCGGCCCCGACGGCTACGTCGACCTCGACGACTTGCGGGCGAAGCTCGACGACCAAACCGCCGTGTTCATGATCACCAATCCGAACACGCTCGGCATGTTCGAGAAGAACATTCGTCAGATCGCCGACATGGTGCACGGCGTCGGCGGGCTGATCTACTTGGACGGCGCCAACATGAACGCCATCCTCGGCATCGCCCGGCCCGGCGACTTCGGCGCCGATATGATGCACTACAATCCGCACAAGACGTTCAGCGGTCCGCACGGCGGCGGCGGGCCCGGGGCCGGGCCGATCGCGGTGCGGTCGATGCTCGCGCCCTATTTGCCCGCGCCGCTCGTCGCCTTCGACGGCGTGCGCTACCGCTTGGATTACGATCGCCCGAAGTCGATCGGCCGCGTGCGCAGCTTCTTCGGCAACGTCGGCGTGCTGGTGCGAGCCTACTGCTATATCCGCACGTACGGCGCGAAGGGCCTGCGCGAGGTGAGCGAGAACGCCGTGCTCAACGCCAACTACCTGTTGAGCAAGTTGAAGCACGTGTTTCCGGTGCAGCAAGGGGATCGCTGCATGCACGAGTTCGTCGCCACGGCGGCGAAGATCAAGGCGGAGAAAGGCGTCTCGGCGATGGACATCGCCAAGCGGCTGCTCGACTACGGTTTCCATGCGCCGACGGTCTACTTTCCGATCACCGTCAAAGAGTCGATGATGATCGAGCCGACGGAGACCGAGAGCAAAGAAACGCTCGACGCCTTCGCCGAGGCGCTGATTCGCATCACGGAGGAGCCGGCCGAAATACTTCACTCGGCTCCCCACACGACGGCGATCAGCCGGCCCGACGAAGTGAAGGCGGCCCGGCAGCCGCGGACGTCATGGGCGAGGTAGGTTCGGCGTCCGCCGAGTCGTCGGCGCTGTTGTTGCGCATCGATTCGCCCGCGGACGGCGCATGGAATATGAGCGTCGACGAGATGCTCATGGAGCGGGCCGCGGAGGCGGGCATCGCGACGCTACGGTTCTACGAGTGGTCGCCGGCCACGCTTTCGCTCGGCTATTTTCAGAACGCGGCCGATCGCGCGACGCATGCGGCGAGCCTCGCTTGCCCGCTCGTGCGTCGTTCTAGCGGCGGCGGGGCGATTATGCATGATCGCGAGCTGACGTATTCGATCAGCCTGCCGACGAAGCATCCCCTGGCGGCCGATCCGGAAACGCTCTATCGCAACATCCACGGCACTCTGCTGCAAACGCTCGCCGAGTTCGGCGTCGCGGCTTCGGTCAATGAAGAAGCGGTCGTACATGTCGGCGGCGATCCATTTCTCTGTTTCCAGCGGAGGGCCGTCGGCGATTTGGTCGTCGGCTGCGACAAAGTCTGCGGCAGTGCGCAGCGCCGGCGTCGCGGTGCGATCTTGCAGCACGGTAGCATCTTGCTGCGCCGTAGTAAGTTCGCTCCCGAGCTGCCAGGCATTTGCGACCTGTCGCCCGCAAGTTCGGCCGCGTCGAAAGTCACGACGCCCGAACTCGTCGCGGCATGGACCGACCGTTGGCGCACGGTGCTCGGCCCGCTCGAAAACGCAAGTCCGTTCACGCCAAGCGAATCAGCCGCCGCCGAGACATACCGCCGGGAAAAATACGGCACCGAGACTTGGACAAACCGAAGATAACGCTTATCGAACGCTCACGAAGATTCGCTAGAGTCGCGGCAGCGTTCGTTGGATTAGAATAGACCCCGGGAATCTCTCCTACGGAGATCGCCGCGGATGCAACTGAAATTGCGGATCATGGTGGGAGCCGGCGCCGGCAAAAAGCTG
>JAEUIN010000264.1 GCA_016793115.1 Planctomycetaceae bacterium | reverse complement strand
AGCGCATCAACACAGTCCTCACCGCCCACGTGCCGCTGGGGCACCGGAACTCTCTGATGGCGACTTGGCCTGGGCGGGATGGCGCGCCGGAGATTTCCGAGGCTGAAAAGATTCAATACCGCGAAATCAAACCACTCCCCGATTTCATGCCCCGTCTCGGCCAAGACGAAGAGGACCCCGACACGTTCTTGCCGAAGCGCCAACAGGCAAAGTAGCGTTAGCGGAGCGTCTCGCCTTCCACGAGATCACGACACTTTACGGCGGCCCACGGCCCGAGCCCGATCGCCAGCCAAATACAAACGCCGGCGACCGGCGTCAGCAGCACGGCGACAGCCGGCAGCGCGCCGGCAATCAGCTGACTCAACGGATTGCTCCTCACAGATAAACCTATGAAAACACGCATCCCCGGCCCCCTGACGATTCTCGCCGCTCTGTTTCTCGCGTCGATGCATGCGTTGATCGTTGCGAGTCCAACGTCGGCGGTTGATTCCATCTGGCATCTCTTCGGCCCCGGCGGCGGAGGCTGGATCGAGGATGTCGTCGCTCATCCCACGAACCCGCAGGAGGTCTGGGCGATGACGGATCTGAGCGGGCTGTTTCGCTCCCGAGACGCCGGTGTGACGTGGCGGAAGATGTCCGCCGATGTCGAGCGCGGCGTGCCGGCGAGAAAGCAGATCATCTCGCACAAACGCCAGTTCGCCATCGATCCGCAGGAGCCGCGGCTCCTGTATTGGGGCGTGTGCGGCATGATCTGGGCCTCGCATGACGGCGGCGTGACTTGGCAGGCGGTGTTCGGCGTTCCGCCGAAGGTCGGCGATGACAAAACACCGCAGCTCGGTCACGCGCTGGCCTGTGCCGCCGACGGCACGGTGTATGCGCTCGACCATGAGAGTACGCTGCGCGTCTCACGCGATCATGGCGCGACGTGGACGGAGCTGACGAAGCCGCCGGTGGCGAAGAACTCGGCGGACACGCCCGCGTTTCCGTTCCTCCTCGCCGACGGCACGCTGTGCGTCGCCTGCCGGCCATCGCGGGGCCTCGTGATCTCGAAGGACGGCGGCAATACGTGGGAGATGAAGTTGCCGCAGAGCATCATTCTCACCGCACGTGCCACGCCGACGGGCAGCGGATTGTTTGCGTTTGATTCGACCGGCAAACTGCATCGCAGCCTCGACGGCGGCGCAAGTTTCACGATGATCAAAGAGGTGCCGCATCAGTGGGAGCCGGGTTTGCGTTTTGCAGGCGGTCTGGCGGTCGCGAAGGACGGCAAGGTCATGCTTTGGGCCATGAGCCGGCTCGTCGTGAACAATGACAACGGTGAAACGTGGACTCGACATCGCATCGAGACGAACTGGGATCGCGGCAGCTAACCGGGGCTGAATCGTTATGCCTCGCCCGAGGGTAAATGCAAAAGGGTTGGATCCTAAAACCGGGGGACATGAGCGTCGGCTTCCTAAATTCTCAGCACCTCGTGTTGCATCTCACCGGTAACTTTCGCCCCGTGCTCGTCGACAAAGAGGTTGATTTCCGTGCGGACGCCGAACTCCGGCAGATAGAGCGCCGGTTCGATGGAGAAACAGGTTCGGGGAATGATCGGACGGGTATCGTGGGTCTCGGTATTGTCCATGTTGGCCCCGACTCCGTGAACTTCGCGGCCGATGGAATGACCGGTGCGGTGGCGGATGTACGGATCCATTCCTTGCCCCCGAAGGAAGCCGCTGACGGCATCGTCGACCTCGTATCCGCGTAACATGCGTCCTTGAGCTACCGCGCTCCGTACGAATTCAATTCCCCTTTCACGCGCGCCGACGACGGCTGCGAACGCTTTCACGATCGGCGGCGGCACGTCCTCGCCGCAGTAAGCCATCCAAGTGACGTCATAGAAGACGGCTTCGGGTTCGTTCAGCTTGGCCCATAGATCGAGCAGCACCAGATCTCCGCGGCGTATCGGAACGCTCCCGACGGCCGGCGGGGAGTAGTGCGAATCGGCGGAATTGACGTTCACGCCGACGATCGGCGGATGGTTCGTGACCAACCGCTGGTCCGCGAAACATTTCATCACGAATTGCTGGACCGCGTACTCGTCGAGCAATTCACCGGCGAGCGTGGCTCGACGAATCTTTTCGAACGCGGCGGCGCGAATTCCGTCGACTCGGCGTCCCGTTTCGAGATGCATTTCCAATTGCGTCGGCGTCCAGGTTCCCTCGAACACTTGAATCAGTTCGGCTGAGCTCACGACTTCAACGCCGAGGCTGCGGATTAGCTCAACGGTCCCTGCGTCCACATTGGCGACGTAGGGAACGGAACAGCGAGGAGAATACTGCATCGCGACTCGACGTGCGTTGCTCAACAGACTGCGCAAAGTTGATTCTTGTTCTTGCCAGCGAGCATAGAAGATCTTTTCGCCTGGGAGAGAATCAAGTTGGTGCGGCTCCACACGATGCACTAAACCGCGCGGTTGTCCCCGAGCGGGAATGAAGTAATACCATCGTCGCGAAACGTGACCGTTCGATTTTAGCCCGAGGATTCGATAGGCAAGCGGATCCCGCTCGTGATGATCGAAGAACAGCCATCCGTCTAGACCGGCGTTCTGCAATTCGGTTTGAATGGAGCCGAGATTCACTTTTGAAGGCTCTGCTTCGATTGTCCGTTCGGACTTGCACGTCGGGGCGTCATCGCAGATCCAATCGCACACAACGTATCGATCTGCGGTGGTCTATCCTGTCGGATCTTTATCTTGGAGCGACCGGTCGCGTTCCCGGCGAAAGGTTTGCCATCAAATATCTCAAAATCAGCATTCTCACGTGTACCAACGTGCCGTCGCCTTCACGCAGACCGTGATCACGATTGGGATAGACCATGTAGTCGAACGGCTTACCCAGCGCAATAAGCCGATCCACCAATCCCTCGATAATCTGGATATGCGTGTTGGTCTCCCCGGAGCCGGTTACGATCAACAGCTTTCCCTTGAGTCCGTGGGCGTAGTTGATGGGTGCGGCCTGCTGGTAACCTTCGCCGTTGACCTCACGAGTCCGCATGTAGATTTCCTGGAACCAGGCGTTGTAGAGATGCGGTTGCGGCTTGGGGACCACTGCAATCCCCACGTGGTACGAGTCCGGTTTGCGAAACATGGCGTTGAGGGTGTTGGATCCGCCGCCGCTCCAACCCCAAATTCCGATCCGCGACGTGTCGATGAACGGACATTGCTGCGCCAGGGCTTTCAAACCGGCTTCTTGCTCGTCCGTGGAGAGCGGTCCCAGGCTGCCGAAGATCGATCGTCGCCATGCAGCTCCCTTGGGAGCGGGAGTGCCTCGATTGTCGATCGAGGCGACGACGTATCCCATCTCGGCGACCACGCGATGAAAATCCATTTGCGCCGCTCCCCATTCGTTCAGCACGGTTTGAGCATGTGGCTCGCCGTAAACATAGATGACGAGCGGGTACTTTTTGCTCGGATCGAAGTCCTTCGGCCTGATCAGCCAAGCGTCTAATTCGACGCCGTTCCCGATATCCAGCTTCAGAAACTCCGTCGGGTGCGTAAGGATTGTCCGCATTTTTTCGCGAAGACCGTGATTGTCTTCGAGAGTCAGAATCCGACGGTGACCTTCAAGTTCGACGAGCTCATGAATCGGCGGGGAGTCGAAGCTTGAGTAAGTATGAATCGCGCGCTTGAAATCCGGCGAAAAGAGATAGGCGTGCGTGCCGACTTGGCTTTCCGGGGTAATGCGCTCGCACATTCCCGAACCATCTAGAGCGACGCGATACAAGTGTTTCTGCGTCGCATCGGTCGGCGAAGCGTAATAGTAATACCAGCCGCCTAATTCATCGATGGCCGCGCGATCGATGATGTCATGGTCTTCCTTAGTTAACCTCGCCTCGTCTTTGCCGTCGCGTGCATAGCGGTACGCATGCCTCCAGCCGTCGCTTTCGCTGATGACGACGAAGGATTTGCCGCCGTGAATCCAGACGAGGCCGGAGTTCTTGCCCTGACTGGACTCGACCCACGCGTCATTCGTTTCGGAGAAGATCGTCTTGATCCGACCGTCTCGCGTGACCAGCAGGAACTCTCGCTTGTCGCGGAAGCGGCTGAATTTCTCGACGACTAATTCGTCGGAGTTGCCCGCCCATTCGACTTGCCCGAAATACATTCCTTCCGGGGGTGATTCGATCGGAAGCCGGATCGACTGCGTTCCGTCGCTGGTAACGACGCCGATCTGCAGCTTTTCAATGTCTCCGCCGACACGGGCGAAGCGATGCTGCCGAACATCCGGGTAGGACGGGTCGCTGGGCACCAATACGGATCGCTGCCGTACGTCGGTCATGTCGGCCGCAATGAAGGCCACGTGAGCCCCATCCGGACTCCAGAGCGGATTCCGAAATTGAACGGCGCGACCCGGTGGGCTTGTCGCCAACAATGTTTCTTTTCGAGTTGTGTTATTGACGGACAGGAGCTTCGCGCCCGTTACGACAAGCCGATGGGTGCCGTCGGGAGAAAGTCTCCCGGGCTCGGGGTCGGGTAGCCTTTCGTCCGAGTTCCACTTTCGGCGCTCGCCCGACTGCGCATCATGGAACCAGTGAGTCGGCGCTTTCGTTTTCGGATCCGTCTCAATGGTGACGAAACCGGAGCCGTCGTTTAGCCATACCGGTCGGAAATCCTTCGCACGGAATTCGCCTCGCTCGTAGATGCCCTTAAATCGTGCTTCAGCTTTAGTGTGCCAACTTGGATCATTTCCGCTTTGAGCTCGCGCAGCGCCGGCGACGAGCGATCCAAGAAACGTCGCGATGTAAAGCAACGTGACCGTAGGCAACCGGAGGAAATGGGTGTTTTTCTTCATGAATTCCGGGGCATTACAATGATCATTGCGAGCCGTAAAATCGTGCACAATTCTGCACCCCTCGCGTTCGTAAAATCACAGCTTCGGCCGAGTCGCACTTCCTACGCCGTATGTCGGATAGCCAAAACGTTCCCTGACGATTTCGGTCGCATCAGATGCGGCATTGTTTTCAATAAACTACGTTCGATTGCCAAGGTCACCGGACGCCCCAGGCAAAGGGGTCGCCTGCTTCAAAGAGCAGCGTCGCTTCGGCCGTCACAAAGGCTTGGCCGGAAATCGTCGGAATCACCTGCTCTTCCTTCCTGCGGTACGATGCGGTGAACACGCTTCCCAAAATGCTTTCCTGCCGCCACGGCTCCCCGGGGCGTAGCTTGCCGTCGGCCGCGAGACAGGCCGCTTTGGCGCTTGTGCCGGTGCCGCACGGAGAACGATCGTAAGCCCCGCCGGGACAAAGCACGAAGTTGCGACTGTGATTCTGCGGATCGTGCGGCGGACCGAACAGTTCGACGTGATCGATCTCGGCGCCGTCGGCGCCGGTGATCCCCTGCGCTCGCAACCCCGCGCGAATCGCTTGCGTGACGGCCGTCAAGCGCGCGACGTTAGCAAGTTCGAGCGACTCCCCGTGTTCGCGCACCAAGAAAAACCAGTTCCCTCCCCAGGCGACGTCTCCGGCGATTTCGCCGAGTCCGTCGACGACAACTTTGACGTTCGCCGTTAGACGGTAACTCGGTACGTTCTCGAGCGTCACCGTGTTGCGGCCGTCATACTCAAGTGCGACGACGCCGACCGGCGTTTCCAAACGATGGCGTCCTGCTGAGATGCGCCCCAGATGACCGAGCGTCACGGCCGCACCGATCGTTCCATGCCCGCACATGCCGAGATAGCCGACGCTATTGAAAAAGATC
>JAEUIN010000240.1 GCA_016793115.1 Planctomycetaceae bacterium | reverse complement strand
TCAAGTCGGGCACGCGCGGCGAGAGATACATCTCGAATCCGTTGTCGCCGATGTTCCACGACATGGCATCGCCTGAGTCGGGAATGTAGCACGAGCCGGTCGCGGCGACTTTCAAACCTTCGTCGCTCTTGGCAACCGACTGGTGGGCGACCACGAGCGCCGCGGAACCGTCGGCAAACACGGCGTTGCCCACGGCCCGGTTCGGGTCCCATTGAAACGAATAGTGCAGACTGCAAATTTCGACGGCGCAGAGCAGCACTTTGTTGCGAGGGTCGGCGGCGGCGATCGCTTGCGCGGTCCGGAGACCATTAATCGCGCCATGACAGCCCATGAAGCCGACGAACACGCGCCCGACGGTCGGTCGCAGGCCCAGGCCGTTGATCAGCGCTAAGTCGAGGCCCGGCGCGAAGAAGCCGGTGCAGCTTACCGTGACGAGGTGCGTGATCTCGCTCGCTTTCATTCCCGCATCGGCCAGCGCTTTCGAAGAGGCGTCGACCGCCATGTCCGGCGCACATTCGGCATAGATCCGCATCCGTTCGGCCGTGCTCGGCCCAAGGTACGTCGGCCCGGAAGGTTCGTCGCCGATGATTTCCTCGACCCCTTCTAGGACACCACCCGCGGAGGCTGCCGTCGACAAGCCGCCGCTTACGGAAGCCGTGGCGAGGCCGGCTTCTGCGCCGACCAACTCCATGGCGTCGGAATACCACTTCAAGGCAATTTGATGCGGCACGCACGTAGCGCGTTCTTTGACGCCTGCTTTGCGATAGAGCACCTTCACCAGCCGGCGCTCGCTTTCCGAGCGGCAGCAGATCTCATGCGCCAGACCCACGGCCTCGTCTTGTGACATTCGATTCTCAGGGCGTGCCGTGCCAATTCCGAGAATCGCAGCCGAGGTCGTGTCGTTTGTCATGCGCAAGGTTCCCAAGTGAGCTGAAATCGGAACGGCCAAACGTGGCGAACGGTCGCGTCGTGTAGGCCCGCCTCGCTCGCAATGCGGCGAACTTCATCTAAGCGAAACGCCGCGGCGACCGATTGGGGTCCGTCGCAACGAACGATTTCACTCCGACTCACGAGCGGGCAAACGATCTTCGCGGCCCAGTATCCCCAACGTCCGCGGACCAAATCGTTGACGACGACGAGTCGACGCGACAGGGCCGCCATTCGCCGCAGCAACTCCGTTGCCGACGAAAAGCTGAGATGATGCAAAAACAGTGAACAGACGACGACGTCGTAACGTCGTTCCGGCTTCCAAGCGAAAACATCTTCCTTGAGGAACTCCATCCGTGAGTTCGCTATCCGCACGATAGCTGTAGCCCTTCGCCGCGCCAAGGCGACTGCCGCTTTGCTGAAGTCCAAACCCGTATATTCGACGGGGACTGCGGCTCGCTGGGCCCGTCGAACCAGGTCAACGGCCATATCCCCGCCGCCCGAGGCCAACTCCAGAATGGAAAGGGGGTGATCGAGGTCTTGAGCCACATGCCGCAGCGCCTTCCATACGACGGCACCCGTCCGACTCACAATGTTGACGCGCTCGAGGCCCAAGAGCGCCGCGTCGTGCGAATCCTGCGAAACGCCCGGCAAATCAAGCAGCTCCGGCCGCAGGTCGCGGACCTTCAGTCCGCGGAGCCAAGCCCCGTGGTCGCGGCATGCCTGCAACGAATGCACTTCGAAATGCGTCGGGTTTTCAAGCGCCAATTGATGCATGGTGGTCGTCGTATGGTGAGAGTTCGAGCGGTGAGATGAGGGCGGGCGGCGGTTTGCCGTAGCGCAATGATTTGTGATCGGCAACTACCGTACCTCGGGCACGGCGGCCGGTGTCGGAACCCGGGCCAACGGGCCGAAGATGAAGCCCGGATAGCCCGGCACTTCGGCTTGGTACTCGCGATACGGCGCACCGATGTAGTGCTCCAACCGACGGTCCTTCAGGTAGCTGCCGGCGAAGATGTAGATCGTCCACCAAAAGACGAGCGCCGCGCGATCCCAGGTCATCGTCGGCGTAAACCAGATCAAGCCGAGGAAACTGAGATACACCGGATGACGCAGCAATAGGAATACGCTGCGCGGTCGGAAGTCGCGCCGCGGCACGGGCCGACGACGAATCCACGGCCACCACGTCGTCCAGCCCGTCTGATAGCCGATGCCCGAAACGTACAAACTGTAGAACAACGCGATCCACGATAAGAAGAACGCGAACCGCATGACGACGAAACCTTCGGCCGTCCAGTTCCAAGGTCCGCCGGCGATCGGTCGCCAGAGCGTAATCGTCAGCAGCAGCGAAAGGCAGGTCGCGCCGCAAAAGAACACGCCGTACGCAGGTCCGGGAATCCACTTAGAAAGTTTCTTGCGCGTGCTTGGATGTAGCAGCCAACTATGGCCGACGGCGAATTGCACGGCGAGAAAGCTGTCGACGAGCCATGCCTCGCGCACATCTTTTGTGACGACTTGCTCCGCCGCACTCGGGTCGCCGCGCAGAAAGAGATAAAGGTAGTACACCGTCGCGGCGAACAAACCGTGCGTCGCCGTGCCAAACACGATCCAGAATCCGCGAGCCATCCGTGAAGCGTCCCTTCTTAATACCCGGCCGAATCGATTGAAGCGTCGTCAGTTTGTCGCGTGAGTGTCGGAATCGCTCGGCAAGCGGGCCGAGAAGCAGCCGTAGAGCATCGAGCGCGTGCGGTAGGCTTCGAGAATCGCATCGAACCGATCGAGAAAAAGCGTCGTGCCGCGATGAATCAATTGCGACAATCGCCGCACGCCGGT
>JAEUIN010000222.1 GCA_016793115.1 Planctomycetaceae bacterium | reverse complement strand
CGTTTTGAAAGGGGCCGTTGCCGCCTCACTCGCCTCAGCCGCTTTGCCGGCAGCGACGGAAGCCCGGGAACCGTTAGGAAGATTGTCGGCTGCCCCCGGTTCGTCGACGGTGATCTCCGCCGAGAACCAGCTTCCCGGCGCAAGGGATTGGCAGCTTACCCGCGTGAAGCTCGATAAGAGCGGCGGCTATCGGTCGTCGGTCATCGAAGGCTATTGCTCGAAGCAGAGCGTGTCGGCCGGCGAAGAGATCGAGTTCTTCGTCAGCACCGCGCCGGCGGGCAAGTTTCAGCTCGAAATCTTTCGCATGGGCTACTACGGCGGAGCGGGCGCACGGCTCATGCAGACGCTCGGCTCGCTGGACGGCGCGCCGCAGCCGGTGCCGGAGATCGGCCCGAACCGCGTGCGCGAGTGTCGCTGGCCGGCCGCCGCGAAGCTCACCATTCCCGAAAGCTGGCGCAGCGGCGTGTACCTCGGCCGGCTGACGACGCTCACCGCCGCGGACGGCTCCAACGTCGCGGGCGGCTCCGGCTATTGGCAGAGCTATGTCGTGTTCGTCGTTCGCGACGATCGCCCGGCCGACGTGTTGTTTCAAGTCTCCGACAACACCTGGCAAGCCTACAACCGCTGGCCCGACGACTTCTCACTCTACACGCATCCCGAAGGTGCCCATCACCCGGGCGTGGCCGTGTCGTTCGATCGTCCGTATGCCCGCTATCCGCAAATCGTCGAAGCGCCGCAGTCGGTCGGCTCGGGGGAGTTTCTCTTGTGGGAGTACCCGCTCTGCTTCTGGCTCGAAGAGCATGGGTACGACGTCACCTACTGCACGAACCACGATATGCTCCGCCGCGCGGAGCCGCTGCGGACGAAGGTCGTGCTGAGCGTGGGCCATGACGAATACTGGGACGTACGGCAGTACGAGACCTTGCAGAACGCCGTGCAGGAAGGCGTAAGCATTTTGTTTCTCTCGGCCAACACGGCGTACATGGTTTCGCCGTTTACGCCGGCGTCGTGCGGCGCGGCCGATCGCATCATCACGCGCACCGCGAGCTTCGGCCCGATGAGCGAAGAGGAAACGAAAGCTTACGGCCACATAATGGGGCCATTCCCGTCAGCAGGGCCGGATGAGGCGTTGCTTGTCGGCGCGCGGACGACGGTCCCTTTCAACGGCGGCGGCGATTGGATCTGTGCCAAGCCGGAACACTGGATGTTTGCAGGCACGGGCATGAAGAAGGGAGACGCCGTGCCGGGCTTGGTGGGTTGGGAATACCACGGCGACCCGGCGAACATTGACGGCCTCGAAATCGTCGGCGAAGGAACGGTGCTCTCCGGCGGCGTGAAGCCGGGCCATTGGACGGCCACGATTTATCCCGGCCCGCGCGGCAACTTCGTCTTCAACGCCTCGACGATCTGGTGGGCTCAAGGCCTCGCCGCGCCGCCGGGCCATATGTTACCTTGGTCGCATTGGTCGCGACCGCACGGACCCGACGAGCGCGTGCAACGCATCACGCACAATTTGCTGCGACGGGCCATTGCGCGTGAGGCGTGAGCATTGACGCTCCGCGACTTAGAGCCTATCCCAATACTCCCCTCTCCCCTTGCGGGAGAGGGGCCGGGGGTGAGGGGTTTTCAGTTCTCGGGTAGACACTTAGACGATTATTCGGAAGCAAGGCTGCCCCGTGGCCGTGGAACCCATCGCACCGCCGCCGGCCGCCGAGCCTAATAAAGCCACCGCAGGTTCCTTTGCCGGCTCGGCCTTGCTATTCGGCCTGCTCTTGGCCGTCGCCTGTTTGCTGGTCTACCAGACCACGTTCACGTTCGAACTCCTCACCTGGGACGACGATCAGCACGTCACGAATAACGAACATTTCCAGCCGCTCACGTGGCGCAGCTTCACGCACTTTTGGGCCTACTCGCACATCTATCTGTATATCCCGGTCAGCTACAACTTCTACGGGCTCGAAGTCTTCGTCGCCCAGTTCTTCCCGACCGGCGATCCGGACGTGCCGCTGAACCCGGCCGTCTTTCACGTCGGCAACGTGCTGGTGCATCTCGGCTGCACGCTGCTGGCGTACCGCATTCTGCTGAAGCTCGTGCGCCATGAGCCGGCGGCCTTTCTCGGCGCGGCGCTCTTTTGCTTTCATCCGTTTCAAGCCGAGAGCGTATCGTGGGTCGGCGAGAGTCGCGGAACGATCGCGACCTTCTTCTCCTTCGCGGCAATCAATCTGTACTTGCGCTGGGCCGGCGTCGATCCCCAGCGGGGAATCTTCGCCGAGCGGGCTTACGAACCGCCGCTTTGCCGACGGCGCGACTACTGGTTCGCGCTCCTCTGTTTTGCGGCGGCTCTGTTGTCGAAGCCGTCGGCCGCCGCATGCCCGGCGATTGTGCTGGTCATCGACGTCGTCTTGCTGCGCCGTCCCGTTCGCACCGCGCTGTGGTACTTGCTCCCCTGGCTCATACTCGCCGTGGCCGACTCGGCCCTCACGAAATACTACCAGCGCGACAGCCACATCTTTGAGCTGGCGATCGCTCCGGTGCAACGGCGCCCCTTTATCGCCGGCGATGCGTACGCGTTCTATCTAAAAAAACTCGTCTGGCCGTTCGAGATGGCGTTCGACTACGGCCGCACCCCGCAGATGGTCGCCGAGCTGCCGGAGTTCTATCGGGCTTGGTTGCTGCCGGCCGTCGTGGGGCTCGGCCTTGCGCTGTTGCGGCGGCGCCGCATCTGGCTCGGCTGCTACGCGATCTTCCTCACGGCGTTGCTGCCCGTCAGCGGCTTGGTGCCGTTTATCTATCAGGCGATTTCGACGGTCGCCGACCGCTACATGTACGTCCCCATGCTCGGCTTCGCATTGCTGCTCGCCGCGTGGATCGCTTCCCGCGAACATCGCGGGCTGCCGATCG
>JAEUIN010000217.1 GCA_016793115.1 Planctomycetaceae bacterium | reverse complement strand
ATTGATCGTCACCTGTCCGCCGCCGCCGGCCCGCTCGGCGACGATCGTTACGCTTGTCGCGTAAATGAGCAGCAGCAGATGAAACCAGATCGCCAGAATGGCACACTTCTGCACCGGCTTGGTTTTACCGAGCTTCGTATGAAGCAGAGTCAGCAGGACGACGGTAAATACGCCCAGTCCGGTCCACAGCGCGACCCACAAGGTGTGGGGTGCGATCAGCCAGGCTACCAGGCGGTGCACCGCATCCATTGCTCACCGCCTTCGGGCCGCGTCGGGCTTCTCGGTGGTCACGGCCACGCCAAGCTCGGTAATGCCCGCTTTCCGGCAGGCATTGAGCACTTCGGCCACGTGTTGAAACGCACCGTCGCCGTCGCCCCGCACGAGCACGCCGAGGTCCGCGTACTGCGAACGCGCGGCATTAAGTCGCCGTGTGAGTTCGTCGAGCGTGACGTTCTCGCGATCCACGGCGACTTGCCCGTCGCGATAGACGTTGACGACTTTCTTCTCCGGCGCAGGCGTGAGCGCTTCAACGTCGCTGACCTGCGGTACTTTGAGGCCAATCTTCCGCTCCATCTCCGTGAACTTCGTACCGACCATGAAGAAAATGATCAGCAGAAACAGCACGTCGATCATCGACGTCAGGTTCAGCGTCGGCTGCTCGTCGAGATGAGTGCGAAGGGGCATGGGAGAGACTGGAGGCTAGAGCTTGGAGACAGGAGACTTCAGGCAATTCGAAATGTGTCGCGATGCACGTGCATAAAGCTCTTAGCTCCAAGCTCTCGGCTCTTAGCTCAGGCAGCTTCTTTACTTGGGGTACGGCGCTTCACAGGCATTTCGTGCAGTCCTTCGGCGGAGACGATGCGGACGAGTTCTTGGCCCAGGGCGTCGATCTCGATGATGAGTTGGTCGACCCGGCCGACGAAGTACAGGTACAGCGATAAGGCCGGGATCGCGACGGAGAGACCGGCCGCCGTCGTAATCAGGGCCTCGCTAATGCCGCCGGCCAACAGTTCCGGTCGCCCCATCGCGTTGCTTGTCGAGATTTCGTTAAATGCGCGAATCATTCCAAACACGGTGCCGAGCAAACCGAGCAACGGACTCAGCGTCGCGACGCCGTTGAACACTCGCAAATACCGGCGCAGCGAATTCACCGTCCGTTCCCCTTCGTCGAGAACCGCTTGCTCCACTTCAACCGCTGGTCGGCCCCACTTGCGCACGGCCGCGGCAAAAACCACGCTCACCGGGCTTCCGTTCTCTTCGCAGAGCCGCAAGGCCTTGTCGCGATCAAGTTGCCCTTCTCGCAGCTGATGCAGAAATCGCTTGATGAACGGCCCGGGTAACACGCGCCCGCGTCGCAGCGTCATGAATCGCTCAAACATGAAGATGCTCGTCAACAGCGAGCAGAATCCGATCGGCAACATGATGATGCCGCCGGCCATGATGATCTGCCAAAGATTCTTCGACGGAATCTCCGGCATCTGTTCTCCTGCTCCGACGGTCGCCGCTGGGGCGCCGGGCGAGGTTTGCGCCATCGCCATGCTTGTGGCGATCACGGCGAGGACTAGTGTCGTCACTCCGGCAATCGCCGACTTTCGCATCCGCGCAAGTGCGCGACCGGGCCTTCGCGGATACACTCGCGCATCCGCCGACTGTTTTGCCTGCCGTTGATTGGAATTCATGGTCTACTTTCTTTGCACGGTGCCGCCGGCGGCTTCGGCTTGCCGAACAGCGGCATCGCGCCTGGCTTGTGCATCCGCCGCGTACGGCGACTTTGCGAAGTCGGCGATCAGCCGATCGTATGTAGCCTGGGCGTCTTGCAGATGTCCGAGATATTCCTGGCACTTGCCGGCTTGGAGCAGTGCGGCCGATTGCCACGCCGGCTGCTTATGCTCGGCGGCGCAGCGTCGATACTCGCGAAGAGCCGCTTCGAAGTTGCGTTGATGAAAATAGGTCTCGCCGGCGAGGAATTGGGCCGTGGCGGCGGTCTCCGTGTCGCGAGCCCGATCGTCGGCGACGACTCTTTCAAAAGCGGCGCGGGCCTCGGCAAGCTCGGCACGTGCGGTATGGGCTCGCCCGGCGAGGAAGTCGAACTCGTAGTCGGCTTGCGGTATCTCTCGCTTGGCGACCTCGACCGCGGTCAACACGTCACCCCACCGCCCGGCCTCGGCCAACGCTTGTACTTCTCGCAGTCGGGCTGTGGCGTACCAAGTCCTGTCTTTGGCGTCAGGCGTCGTCTTTGTAAGCGCCGCGAACGCGTCGGCCGCCGAGTCAAAGTCGCCGGCTTGAAAGAGCAACTCCGCCTTCCAGAATCCGGATTGTTCGGCCAACGGGTGCTTCGGATGCTTCTTCGCCAACTCCGTCAAAGCGGCCTCGGCATCTTCCCTCCGTTGCAACGCCAGCGCCGTACGCGCTTGGAGCAACAGCACATGCGGGCGAAGCTCATCTCCGGCGATCTTGGCCGCTTCTTGAAGCTTTGCGGCGGCTGCAGCCATGCGATCCTGTTCCAGATCGGCTTCAGCTAACCGATAGAGGGCATCGGCCCGTAGCGGACTTTGCGGATGGTCGGCGGCAAGTTTCGCGAACATCGCAACCCCGTCGGCGCCTCGCTCCAGAGACCGCAGCAACCAGGCGAGTTCGTAAAGGGCGATGTCGCGACACGCCGGATGCTCGGCCTCATCAACAATCGATTGATAAGCGGCGGCGGCCTCGGCCGGTTTCTTCAAGCGTTCGAGTAGGCGTGCCGAGAGCAGCAACGCGTCGAAGCGTCGAGGATCGTCGTCTTCGCAAATGACCAGGAACCGCTTCGCCGCATTTAAGGCGTCCTCGTCACGTCCGAGTCGCTCGAGCGTTTCCGCGGCGACCCAAACGATGTCGGTTGCAAATCCCACATCCGTCGGCTTCGCATCATCCGCGGCTTGCTCGACGTACGGACCTTCGACGACGTTCCAAGCCGCTCGCACTTCACCCGCTCGCAGCAAAGCCTGGGCGTGGCCCAACACGGCCTGCGGACGGAGCTCGTCGTTCGGAAAGTCCTTAACGGAGCGTTCGAAATGCTTCGCCGCACCTGCGAAGTCGCCGTCGGCGGCCGCAAGGTTGCCGAGGTAGAGCAATGCACGTGGAATCGTGGGAGCTTCGCCGTGGTCAGCGACAAATTTCTTCAATTCCCGCGTGGCCTCCGGGCGCCGATCGGCGAGGTAGCAACATTCGCCGGCCCGAAATCTGGCGGCCGGCTCCAATTGCGGATCCGGCTCACCGTCCAGATAGTTCAACCAAGCCTCGGCCGCGGCTTGATGGTCGCCCGCCTGTACGAGCGACTCGGCCAAGTAAAATCGCGCAGGTCCGGCGAGCGGATGCTTGGTGTCGGCGGCCAATAGCTTGCGGTATTCCGCTGCCGCCTCTTGCCACCGCGAATTGCGAAAGTGCTCGGCCGCGGCGCTATAGCAATCGCCGACCACGATCGCTGTGCTTACAGACGGCGCGGCGTCGATCTTCGTCAGCCCTTCGTCGGCGTGCAGGTCCGCGTAAGCGCAGCAAATCGCCGCGACGAGAATCGCGGCGATTTGCGAAGTTCGAATGGGTGCGAGCATCGGCACCTTCCGGCCGCCGGTCCCGCTAATCTCGAGCGGAGACTTCGCGGGAGCCGTCGGCTTTGAGTTAGTGAGCGTGAGCGTGGGGGGCTCCCGGCTCGGCACAATCGGCGCCAACCATATGGAGGTGGTTGTGGTCGATGTAGATGACTTCCCGTGAATCTTCATCGGTCGTCGTGTACGGAATCGGCCAGCCGACACGCGTGACTTCTTCGTAGTAGACCGTGCATTTATAGTGAGCGTGGTGCAGCTGGGCCGGGCCAATCATCGGGTAGACGCGCGGCGGATCGACATAGTCGGCGATCGGCTCGATGACCATGCGGACCTTGTTGCGTTGACGTTCCCATAGGAGCGGCACGCCCCCTTCGACGCTCGAAGCCTTCTCGAGGGCTCGCATGACTTCGTCGGGCGTCGGCGGATCGAGGGCCTTCGGAACGCCGCCGCTCGTGACCGGGCCGAGGATCGGTACCCGTTCGTAGCGCTCTTTGTTCCAGTAGGCGTCTTCCATTCGGTCTTGGTGATACGGCGAAACCGGCATCGGCCAC
>JAEUIN010000206.1 GCA_016793115.1 Planctomycetaceae bacterium | reverse complement strand
TTGGCCGCAAGTGGAGAAGGTGGCGACGGAGAAGGGGATCGTCGTCTGTGCGTCCCCCGCGGCCGCCGATGCCGGTGTGGAACTGCTGCGCCGCGGCGGCAATGCCGTCGATGCCGCGGTGGGCGTGGCGTTGGCGATGGCCGTCACGTTTCCCGAGGCCGGCAATATCGGCGGTGGCGGGTTCATGATGATTCGCCCCGCCGACGGCTCCGAGCCGACGTGCATCGAGTACCGCGAAACGGCCCCGGCCGCCTGCAAGGCCGACACGTTCCTGAAAGACACGGCGATGACCGGCCACCGCGTCGTCGGCGTGCCCGGCACCATTCGCGGGCTCGAACTCGCACACAAGAAATACGGCAAGCTCCCGTGGCGCGACGTCGTCATGCTGGCCGTGAAGCTCGCGCGCGACGGCTTTGCCATCGATCGCGTGCTCGCGGCCGATCTCAATCGACTCGTCACCGGCGGAGCGAAGTTTCCGGAATTCGTCGAAGTATTCGGAAAACGGGAGGCGGGAGGCAGTGGGCAGGGGGCGGGAGTGAGTGGTGGGGCGCGTCAACAAACGCCGACTCCGACGGTGACCACGCCGGGCGAACCGCGGAATCCTTTGAATCTGCCCGCCGAGCCGAAGCGGCCCGAACTGCCGCAGTGGCAAGCCGGCGACCTGCTCAAGCAACCGGAACTGGCCGACACGCTCGAACGAATCGCTCGCCTCGGGCCCGACGAGTTCTACACCGGCGTCACGGCCGAACTCATCGTCAAAGAGATGCGGCGCGGCAAAGGGTTCATCACGGCCGACGATCTTGCGGCCTATCGCGCGAATGAGCGCGCGCCGGTTCACGGCACGTTTCGAGGGTACGACATTTACGGCAGCCCGCCGCCCGCGAGCGGAGGAATGGTGCTGGTCGAGACGCTCAATATTCTCGAGCAGTTTTCGTTGAAAGAGTACGGCCGCTACTCGCCGCAAACGTTGCACTTGATGACGGAAGCGATGAAGCGGGCCTACTGTGATCGGGCTCGCCATATCGGCGACCCAGCCTTCACGGAAATTCCTGAACGACTGACTTCTAAGGAATATGCGAAGGAACTGGCCGCCGCGATCTCGCCGGATCGAGCGACGCCCGCCGCGCAATTGGCGCCGGAAATCAAACTTGCGGGCGAAGGTGAATCGACGACCCATTTTTCGATCGTCGATCGCGACGGCATGGCAGTCGCCAATACCTACACGATTCAGCAAAGCTACGGCTCGATGATCGTCGTGCAGGGGGCGGGCTTCCTGCTCAACAACGAGATGACCGATTTCAACTGGCGGCCGGGCGTCACCGATCGCAGCGGACGGATCGGCACGCCGCCGAACCAAGTCGCGCCGGGCAAACGAATGCTCAGCTCGCAGTGTCCGACGATCGTCACGCGCGACGGCAAACTGGTGCTGGTCACCGGCAGCCCCGGCGGCCGGACGATTCCGAACACGGTGATCAACGTCGTCTACAGCGTGCTGGAATTCGACATGGATATTGACGAAGCCGTCGGCGGACCGCGGACGCACCATCAATGGCTACCCGACGTGCTGAAGTTCGAAGCGAGCGGCCAACCTGAGCACCAAGCAGCCGTGGAATTGCTACTCAATAAATACGGCCATCGCATTGCGACGAAACCGACAAAGCAGGGCGACGCTCACTCGATCCAAGTCCGCGACGGCATTCGCTACGGCGCGGCGGACACCCGACGCACGGTCGGCAAAGCGGCAGTCGAGTAGCGCTCGATAGTCGACGTCGACAGCGAGCCGGGAGCGTAAGCGACCGGAGTCTTTCGACGCGTCGCCCTTGACCCATTCTGCCGGCATTTGCTATAAGCCCGCGCCCACGGAAGGGCTGCGCTCATAAAATTGCCGGCAGCGCCGGCGATCGCCTGACGCGCAAACGTTTCGCGCCTGCACGGAAGCACGCCCCATGTATCGACGGCACGGCGACAAACTGGCGCTGGTGTTTCTCGGTTGCGACCTCGCCGTCACGGCCTGCGCGTGGTTCGCGTCTTATGCGGCCCGCTTCACGTTGTTGCCTGCGCCTGAGGGCATCCCGCGATTTTCAAGCGTCGCCGCCGCGTTGCCGCTGGTGCTCCTGTCGGCCGCCGCCGCTTATCGCCTCTGTGGGCTGTACGAAATCCACCGCATGCGAAAGCTGCCGCGCGAGACGGCCGACATTTGCAAAGCCGGTCTGTTGCTGTTGATGCTCGCCTCGTCGGCCATGTTCTATCAGCGCGACCTGTACGAATCGCGGCTGGCCTTCGCGATGTTTCTCGTATTCAACATCGTCGCCCTCAGTATCGGCCGACGATTAGTATGGCGGGCAGTCAAGCATTTGCGGCGGCAGGGAATGAACCACAGCCGCGCGGTGATCGTCGGCTGCGGACGGACCGGCCGGTTGGTCGCTGAAACGATTGCTCGCAACCGCTGGACGGGGCTCGAAGCCGTCGGGTTCGTGGACGCCGCGCCGAAGCGCGAGCCGACCATACTGCCGCGGCTCGGGACGATCGCAGAACTGTCGGACGTCGTCCGCCGGGCCGACGCCGATCACGTGTTCGTCGCCTTGCCGCTGGCCCGCTACGGTGAATTACCGCTCGTGTACGAGCAACTCGAAGAGCATTTGGTGGAAGTGCAACTGGTGCCCGACCGGCCGAACCTGGCGGGCATGCACGTGGCGACGACCGAAGTCGACAACTTGGCGTTTATTGCGCTGCGCAGCAACCCGCAACTCGGGCTCGGCGCGGCGATCAAACGGGCCACGGATTTGGTCGGCGGCGCGGCTGCACTCGCGTTGCTGTCGCCGTTGATGCTTCTGCTCGCCGCGGCCGTGAAGCTCACAAGCCGGGGGCCGGTGTTTTACCACCAGCAGCGAATGGGGCTGGGCGGGCGACCGTTTTGGATGCTGAAGTTCCGCAGCATGCGCGTGGATGCCGAAAAGCGAACGGGCGCCGTTTGGGCGACGGCCGGCGACGATCGTTGCACGCCGCTCGGGCGATTCATGCGGCGCTGGAGCTTGGACGAGTTGCCGCAGTTGTTCAACGTGCTGATGGGCGAAATGAGCTTGGTCGGCCCGCGACCGGAGCGAGAAGTTTTCGTTGAGCGGTTCCGTCGACAACTGCCGAGCTACTGGCAACGGCAACGTGTGAAATGCGGCATGACCGGCTGGGCCCAAGTGCAAGGCTGGCGCGGCAACACGAGCATCCGCAAACGGCTGGAGTGCGACCTCTACTACATCGCCAACTGGTCGCTCGCTCTCGACTTGAAGATTCTGCTCCTCACAATCTGGCGCGGCTTCCGGCACAAGCACGCGTACTGATCGCGTCACACTCCTGATCCGGCGAGCGGCCGGTGTCAGTTGGCCGGTGACTTCGCACGAAAGGTTAGTGAAGCCATCCCTCTAGTCGGCTCGGGGGTTCCGCAGTTGGAAGTCTTTCCGCGATCACCGGCGAAAGCTCACACGGCCGGATCGCTCGCCAAGCATGTCGCATATGTCGGAACGTGGTACGTAGATAGCTGGCGAACGTGTGCCCGCCGGCGACGAACATCCGTCGGTGGGCCAGCCAGACCACGAGCACCATGCCGGTGAAGAAGACTTCCTGAGCGCGCAGGGTCAGCCACAGCGGGATCAGCCGGCGATTCTTCAAAAGCAGCCGGAGCCGCTCGGTTTGAAACTCTAGATGCGGCATCTCGTCGCGCAATATCTGCTCGCAGACGGCCTGCAACAGAGGCGAGGGGATCGCGCGCCGCACCGACGAGTAGTACACGACGGCGATCATCTCGATCATCGTGACGACCGTGGTCCAGACTTCGATATTCGGCCGAGCATGGCGAAAGAAGCGAAACAGCGAATCCCCCAGGTCGCGCTTGAGTCGCTCGGCGCCGACGGCATCGAGCCAACGCCCGAGCGCCTCGCCGTGGCGTTGTTCTTCGGCGATGAACAGGTTCATCGCTTCAACGAAGTCCGGATCGCCGATCGCGTAGGCATGACGCTTGGCTGCCGTTTTCAAGCGTCGGGCTTCGGACGTCTCG
>JAEUIN010000204.1 GCA_016793115.1 Planctomycetaceae bacterium | reverse complement strand
GAAATCCGCCGTTCAAAAAGCCGACGTTCTGATCGAAGCCTGCGAGTGGATTCGCAAGTTCCGCGACCGCGTGACGGTGATCAAGCTCGGCGGCAGCGTGATGGAAGATGAGAACGCGCTGCGGCACCTGCTGCTCGACATCCTGTTCATGGAAACCGTCGGCATGCGGCCGGTGGTCGTGCACGGCGGCGGCGCGAACATCAGCCGCGAAATGGAAAAGGCCGGCCTCACCCCGCGCTGGGTGCAAGGTCGCCGCTACACCGACGAAGCGACGCTCGACATCGTCGAACGGGCCTTGGCCTACGAAACCAACGAGATGCTCGCCAAGCGGATGGAAGAACTCGGCGGCCGCGCCGTGCCGCTGAACTTTCGCCGCAACATGAACGTATTGTTCGGAGGGAAGCTCAATCTGCCAGGGACCGACGGCAAGCCGCTGGACCTCGGCTTCGTGGGCGATGTGGCAAGCATCGACCGTTCGACGATCGAGAATTTTCTCGTGGGGCGCATCCTGCCGATCATTCCTTCGATGTGCATCGACGAGTTCGGCCAGAAGTACAACGTGAACGCCGACACCGCGGCGACCGCCGTGGCCGTGGCTTTGGGGGCCGAAAAACTGGTGTTCTTGAGCGACATCAACGGAGTGCGCCGCGATAAGAACGATCCGGATACGGTGATTCGTTCCCTCACGGTGAGCGAAGCCAAGAAACTGATCGACGACGGCGTGGTCGACGCCGGAATGATTCCGAAGTTGCAAGCCTGCATCGAGCCGATCGAGAAGGGCATCCGCAAGGTGCACATCATCGACGGCCGCGAACGCCACTCGCTGCTGTTGGAAATCTATACGAGCCGCGGCGTAGGAACGGAAATCTACCGCGGATGAAGATCGAAGGATACTAGCCCCGAAGCGCAAGCGAGGGGGCACGCGCGGAGGCAAGCTCCGCGGCTAAATGGCCGATTGTTTGCAACCCTTCACCCCGAACCCTGAACTTAGAAACCTGCCATGTCTACCGCCGTTTCGAGTTCCGCCGAAGTCGTCGAGCTGTTCAAGCAATACGTGGTGCCGAACTACGGTCGCTACCCGGTCTGCTTGGTCCGCGGCGAAGGGTCGTATGTTTGGGACGCCGAAGGGAACAAGTATCTCGATCTCTTCCCCGGCTGGGGCTGCAACCTGCTGGGGCATTGCCCGGAGCCGATCGTGCGAGCCGTGCAGGAGCAGGTCGCCACGCTGATTCACGTGCCGAACACTTGGTACACGGAAGCCCAAGGCCTCTGGGCCAAGGCGCTGAGCGAGCGGAGCTTCGGCGGGCAAGCGTTCTTTTGCAACTCGGGAGCCGAGGCCAACGAAGCGGCCATCAAGCTCGCACGGCTGCACGGCAAGGGACGCTACAAGATCATCACGTTCGAGAACGGTTTTCATGGCCGCACGATGGGCTCGGTCACGGCGACCGCACAGCCGAAATACCACGATGGTCTCGGCCCGATGTTGCCGGGCTTTCTCTATGCTCCGTTCGGCGATTTGGCTGCGGTCGAGAAGCTGATCGATTCGGAAACGATCGCCATCATGATCGAGCCTGTTCAGGGCGAAGGGGGCATCAACATTCCGCCGCCTGGTTTCTTGAAGGGCCTGCGCGACTTGTGCGACAAGCACAAGCTGCTGCTGATTTTTGACGAAGTGCAAAGCGGCTGCGGCCGGACCGGCGAATGGTTCGCTTATCAACACTTCAACGTCGTGCCCGACGTCATGACGCTCGCGAAGGCGGTCTGCGGCGGCATCGCCGGCGGCGCGATGCTGACGACGAAAGAGATCGCTCCGAGCCTGCGGCCGGGCATGCATGCCGCAACATACGGCGGCAACCCGATCGCGGCCCGTGCCGGTATCGCAGCCTTAGAAATGATGGAGCAAGAGAACTTACTCTCCGCCGCCAAGCAACTCGGCGAAGTTTTCAAGCGACGCTTCACGGCGCTCAAGAACGAATGCGATCTTGTGACCGATGTCCGCGTGCTGGGCGTCATGATCGGGATCGAGCTTTCGATTGAAGGAGCGCCGATCGTGAAAGCCTGCTTGGAGAAGAAGTTGCTGATCAACTGCACGCACGGCACCGTCATTCGCTTGCTGCCCGCCATGAATCTTTCGCTGCAGCAAGCTGAGGAAGCTTGCGACATTCTCTGCGAAGCGATCAAGGAACAAGCCAAGTAACCGCTGCGGTTCCGTGTGCCGCAAATCATGCGTCGAGCGATTCGACGCAGCACTGAACAACGAACGAATGAGTTTCCGATGCGACATCTCTTCACCCTCGACGATCTCTCGACGGCCGAAATCGAGCGGATTTTCGCGATCACGCAGGACCTCAAGGCGAAGTTTGAGCAAGGCGTGCGCGAGCCGCTCTTGCCGGGCCGCGTGATGGCTCTGCTGTTTGAAAAGCCCTCGCTTCGGACTCGCGTCAGTTTCGAGGCGGGCATGACGCAACTCGGCGGCGGGAGCTTGTTCTTGGGCGAAGACGTGGGGTGGGGCTCGCGCGAATCAATCGCCGACTTCGGCCGCGTGCTCAGCGAGTTCGTCGACGTCATCGTCGTGCGGGCCAAGACCCATCAGAAGGTGCTCAGCCTCGCGGAGCATTCGAGTTGCCCGGTCATCAACGGGCTGACGGATTACTCGCACCCGTGCCAGGCGCTGGCCGATTTGTACACGGTTCGCGAACGGTTCGGCTCGCTCAAGGGTTTGAAGATCGCGTACGTCGGCGACGCCAACAACGTGGCTCGCAGTTTGGCCGAAGGCTGCGGCAAGCTCGGACTGACGTTCGCCTGCGCCGCGCCGAAGGGGTATCAGTTTACGGCCGAGGACGTCGCGCGATTCAAGAAAGAGACGCCGGCCATCGATCTGCAACTGACGGAAGATCCGAACGTCGCCGTAAGCGGCGCGCAGGCGATCTATACCGACGTCTGGACCAGCATGGGGCAAGAGGCCGAACGCGAAGAGCGAAAGCGGGCCTTTGCCGCGTATCAGGTGAACGGTGCCTTGATGAAAGCCGCTCCGCGCGACGCGATCTTCATGCACTGCTTGCCGGCGAATCGCGGCGAAGAGGTGACCGACGACGTCATGGACTCGCCGCAAAGCGTGGTTGTGCAACAAGCCGGCAACCGCATGCACGCGCAAAAGGGCGTCCTGGCGTGGCTCCTCGCCTCGCAAGCGTAATTGAATTTGTTCGACTCCGGCGAAGTCCGTCCGTTCAATAGCCCCAGGTGCATACCTGGGGCAACACCAAGAGAAAGCACCAAGAAATGCCGCGCCACGACGGACGCAAACCGACGCAACTTCGCGAATGGAAAATCAAGCGCAAGTACACCCGCAGCGCACCCGGCAGCGTGCTGATCATGGCCGGTCGCACGACGGTGCTTTGTACGGCAAGTGTCGAGATGTCGGTGCCGCCGTGGATGAAGGGGCAAGGCAAAGGCTGGGTGACCGGCGAATACAATATGCTCCCCGGCAGCACGTCGCCGCGTAAGCAACGCGAGCGCGGCGGCAAGGTCGACGGCCGCACGACCGAGATTCAGCGGCTGATCGGTCGCAGCGTGAGGGCCGTGGTCGATATGACGGCGTTAGGCGAGAAGACCATTACGCTCGATTGCGACGTTCTTGAAGCCGACGGCGGCACGCGGACCGCGAGCATCACGGGCGCGTTCGTCGCGCTGGTCGACGCCGTGCGAAGTTTCGCCTCGGCCGAAGATGCCCGACGGATCATTCGCGACAGCGTCGCGGCGGTGAGCGTCGGGATCGTTGCCGGTTCGCCGGTGCTGGATTTGGATTACCCGGAAGACGTCGAAGCCCACGTTGATATGAACATCGTGATGACCGGGGCCGGTAAGTTCGTCGAAGTGCAAGGTACGGGCGAG
>JAEUIN010000193.1 GCA_016793115.1 Planctomycetaceae bacterium | reverse complement strand
GTTCATCTTCGCCTTGCTTCCCGGCTCGTGACTTTTTGTCGGGGGTGCTATGGTTTCTGATTTGCTTTGTCGAGACCACTGACATCCCCGGCGTGCCGGCACGCCGAAAGCCGAGAAAACTCGAGGTTTAGCAAACTACGGCGTCGGCGGCGGACGGGGAGCCGGTATCGGAGGTGCGTTCGGGGAAGTCGCTGCCGACGGCTATGGACCGCTCGTCGCCGTTCGCGTCGGTCCGACGGCCGGCGTCGGCGCGACAAACGGCGGCGATTGTCGCAATCGCTCCATGTCGGCCTGGACCTCACGGCGCATGGCTTGGCCGTCGGCGTGGTTCGGATGGGCTGCGAGCAGCCGGTCGAGATGATAGCGGGCGACGACCGGGTCGCCGCGTTCCTTGGCGACCTCGGCTAAGCCGTACAGCGCCTTCTCGTTGTCCGGCTCGTAGACCAAGATGTCGTCGTAGTGAATCACGGCGTCGTCGTAGCGCTTGTAGTAAAACGCGAGGCCGGCCAAATTCAGATTGGCATCGACGTACGACGGCTGCAGCTCGAGCGCCTTGTGATACTGCGCGATTGCCTCCTCGGCTTGTCCGTCGATTTGAAGATAAACGCCGTAGTTGTATTGAGCGCGATGATTGCGAGGAGCCTTCGCGGCCGAGTCGCGCCAGAGAGCCAATTCGCTGCGATAATCGTAGTTGCGCAGCAAGGTGAGTCCGATTAGGGCGATGACGACGCAGACGGTCGCCGTCGATTCGGTCGCCGCCAAAACACGGCGCGACGCATTCGGACGACTTTGCGCGGTGCGAAACACCATGTGTACGGCGACGACCAAGAGGGCCATGAGCGGCGCCGCCGAGAGATACATGCGATGCTCGAAGCACAGATCGACGATCGGCGCAAAGCTCGAACTAGGAGCAAGCGTAACGAAAAACGCCCCTGCCAAAAACCCGACGGCCGGGCGACGAATCATCAAGATCAGGGTGAGGATCAACAGCCCGAGGATGACCGCAAGGGGGCGCAGCACGGCTCCCCAATCGGCTTCAGTCGGCCACCAAACGATACGCGGATTCTCCTCGGTCGGCCACGGCCAGGTGACCGCCTTGGGCCAGGCGTAGTCGATATTCAAACCGTAGGGAAAGAACGTCAGTCGCAGATAGCGGAGGATGATCCCCGGCTGAGTCAGCGCGTATTCCATCGGGGTGATGCGGCGAGTGTCGAGAATGCCGGCGTCACGATAGGCTTCGCCGATCCAAAGCATCAGCGCAACGGCGACGCCGATCGTCGCGAACAGCAAGACATGGTAGAGGCCGCGCCGGCGGAAAAACTCGCTCCAAGTGCACGGGCAAAACACCAAGTCGTACCACAGCACGACCAACGGCGCAGTGACCATGACTTCTTTCGCGCCCATGCCGAGAGTACACGCCGCGAGCGAACCGGCGGCCCAGCGAATCCGCCCGGTCGATGCAAAGCGCGTGAACAGATAGAGCGTGAGCAAGTAGAACATGCCCATCAGCGACTCTTGCCGCTGATAAAGATAGGTGACGCTCTGGGTGTTGAGCGGATGCACGCCCCACAACAGCGCCGTGACCAAGGCGGCCCGTTCGGCGACGCCGCCGAACCAATCGCGCGCACGGAACGAAGCGAAACCGTGTCGAGCGACGCCGTAGAGCGCCAGTGCGCCGACGAGATGGATCAAAGTACTCGTCGCATGCCACAGGCGGACCTCGTAGCCGTCGTCGAAAAGCAGCTCTCCCAGGGCATAATCGCACGCAAACGTGAAATACGTGACGATGCGCGACATCGCCTTGAGGGCTTCGACGTTGGCGACGAATTGGGAAAGGGGCCGCAACGTGCGGACGGTCTCGCCGTCTTTCAGGTAGTTGGCCCCGTCGAAGATAAACGGGCTCTGAAAGGAATTGGCGTAGGCGAGCCCGACGCAGACGACGATTGCGATCCAGCCGAAGCGGCGCGCCCGGGCTTCCGATACGGCGGAGCAAACGGTCCGCGCGGCGAGGTCGGGCGCATTCTCCACGACGTTCGCCGAGCTCATGCCCGCCCCTCGCGCGGCAAGGGCGTCAGCTTTTCAGACGCTTGATGAAATTGCGATGACCGAACATGGGCGCATGCGGAACCCAACCGAGGCGGGCCAGAAAGCGGTCGGAAATTCGAAGATTCGCGGCGTCGCATACCAGAGCGTCGGCGTTTTTGAGTCGAGCCACATCATCGAGCGCGACCAGGGCGCGGCGAAAGGTGGCGTAGTCGGCATCGCGCGTACTTTCCACATAACGCAGCGCGATGAACCCGGGGCAACTCCTCGGTTCATTAAAGTATAACCGACAACGATTGCCGCGGCGAAGTCGATGCGACAGTCTGCCAAGCAGCCTCCCGCCGAAGGCCGTCGCCGTTTTGGGGTAGGGCCGATAGAGAATGCGCACCAGCCGGCCGTCGCAAGTTTCGATCACGCCGTAGCGGCGGCGACGGACGACGTCGGCCTGGCGCATCGGATCGGTGACGGCTTCATAGAGCGGCATGAAACAACTCTAGCATGCCCGAACGAGCATCTGTCGCGTCCAAGAAATTGGGCGTTTTTTCCCGTTTATCCGCGGACTTTTCGCAAGATCGCCAAACAGAGGCCCAACATGAAAAAGCCGCCGACGAGCACGACCGGGATCAGCCAAGCCACGGTGAAGCGCGGGCCCGCAAAGTTCCAGACTTCGCCCCAAAACAGAACGACGCCCAGCGTCGACGCACATAGATAGGGACCGTACGGGAGTTCGTGGCTGCGCCGAATCATCATCGCCGGCACGTAGACGACGATCGCCGCGGCCGGTGCGAGAAAGAAAATCAGAAGGACGGGTTGCCAACCGACGAATGCGCCGATCATCGCCATGAGCGTGACGTCGCCGAACCCCATCGCTTCTTTTTGAAAAGCCCACGACCCGAGGACGCGCACGACCCAAACCGTGGCCGCGCCGCCCGCTACACCGAGCAGCGCACTCAACAGCGCCGGCCAACGCAATGGAGCGAACGACCACACCCCGGCGACCGTGAGCGACCCCGCGACGGCGATGCCCAGCACATAGGGAAACCACGGGTCGCGCAGGACGCGGCGCAGAAACAGTGCTGCGGCAAGACGATAGCGGTGCGCCGTGTCGCGCAGCAGAGGCCATCGACCGCCGACGATGAGTCCAAAACACCAAAAGCCAAGAGCGGCGAGCGCGGCGACAAGTCCCGACGGTTCCCCGGCCGCCCACCCGGCCGGCCAATTGAAGGGCCAAGCGGCATCGAGCGGTTCGGGCATCGCCATGAATTGTCTATTGAAGGCCGCCGGCAACGACGCCGTGGGAAACATCGTCGATAGAGCGATGCCGATTAGCGTGCCGGGCACGGTGACCTCGTCGGGGATGTTCCACTCGTCGGCGTCGATCAGCGATGCCGCGAGCATAAATGTGAACAACACGAGATGTACCAGGCATCCCGCGTGTAGCGACCAGGCGAGATCGAGATTGGCCGCGATAATGCCCGGCGCAACGTGCGGGTGCAAGAGCCCGCCCAGCACGGCCTCCCAGTAGTACCATGCAGCGAAGCCGGCGGCGCAGACGATCTCGATGACAAGTGGACGAAGCCAAAACGGCGAACCATGCGCCGCAGCCATGCGTCGCAGCCGAAGCCAGCCGACCAGCGGCACACGGTCGGCAAAGTGAGAGCGAGCGTCGCGAACGTGGTGCCGCGACCAAGGGCTCCAATGCCGCGCTTGATAGGCGAGCGAGTACACGGCCCAGTTGATAAGCGCCGCCGCGACGAGCCCGCTCATAGCGACCAGCGACAGTCGCAGTGCGAGCGGCCAAGCCAGGAAGGCGGCGAATCCGTTCACGACCGCACCTTCCTAGTCTCGGGAAACCAGGCGGCGACGATTGCGTCCGCGACCTCCACGGCCGTGCGGTTCTCCGCGTCGACGACGAGCGTCGCGCACTCGCGGTAGTACGGCTCTCGCCTTGCCAAAAGTTCGACGACTTCGGCGATCCCTCCCTGAGGCGTGAGGTTCGGTCGGCGAGCCGCGGTGACTTGATCGCTTTCAATACGGCGCAGCAACGTCTCGGCACTTGCCTGCAACCAGGCGACGCGACCAAGCGGTTTGAGTACCGCACGATTCGCTTCACGCAGAATCACGCCGCCGCCTGCGGCGATGACGATCCGTTTTCGCTGTGCGAGGTCGGCGATTACGGAAGACTCCAGTTCGCGAAACGCAGTCTCCCCGTCGTCGGCGAAGATTTCCGCAATCGTCTTGCCCGCGCGGCGTTCGAGTTCGACGTCGGCGTCGACTTGTTGCCGGCCGATTCTTTCCGCGATCAATCGAGCTACGGTCGACTTGCCGGTACCGCGATAGCCTATCAAGGCTATCGGCTCATCGTCGAGCACACGGCCGGCTCGGAGAGCGGCCCGCATCACTTCCAGTGGGGCCTCGTAACCGGTGAAGTATCGAAACTGCCACGTCGCCTGGCGAAGAAACATCTCCGTGCCGACGACCGTCTGACAGCCGCGTGCGCGGGCCTCGCGAACCAATTTCGTTTCTTCCGGGTTGTAGACGGTGTCAAACACGACCGCGTCCGGGTGCAAAGCATCGGCGGCGAGCGGCGTTTCGTCGACCTTCGGAAACATTCCCAGCGGCGTGCAGTTGACCAGCATGTCGTACGCGACACGGTCTCGTTCTGCCCAATCGACGACTTCGCAGCCGAGCGAAGCGGCCAGTTCGTCGGCACGGCCGCGGTTGTGATTTGTCACCAGCGTTCGTGCGCCGCGGCGTCGCAGGCCGAAGGCGATTCCCTTGGCCGCGCCTCCGGCACCGAGCACCAATGCCGTTTTGCCGGCTAAGGCATCGCCGCGGCGTACATCTAGCGCCAGCGCGGCGACGAGGCTATCCAGGGCTCCAGGTTCGTCGGTGTTGTAGGCACGGACGTCACCTTCCGGCGGCATAACGAGCGTGTTAGCCGCCCCGATCACGTCGACCGCCTCGTCATGGCGAGCCGCGAAATCCAGAATCGCTTCTTTGTGCGGAATCGTGACGCTTAGACCGCGAATGCCGAACTCGCGAGCTTCGCGGAGAAACTCCTCGAGATCGGCAGGCGACACTCGGAACGGCACATAGCAACCGGGCAGATCGAGCGCGCGAAGCGCCGCATTGTGGATCAGTGGGCTTTTACTATGCCCGATCGGGTCGCCGATCACGCCGTAGATTGGGGTGTCGGCCGTGATTTGTTCATAGCGGTAGAGATCGCGAAGCCGCTCATAGCCGATCTGGCCGGGAGCGACGGCCGCTTCATCGCTCGGAGCGGCGTAGGTCCAATGGTCGGCGAACCTCGCACCGGCCTTGGCGAGCAAGACCCGCGAGGCCATGCCGAGTTCGCCCATGCAAAAGGCGACAGTCGGCACGTTCGCCGCGGCAACGAGTTTGAGAACTCGAAAGCCGTCGACGGCCGATTGCGCCATCACGGCCAGCTTGACGACGTCGGCCCCGCAAGCGGCGAGACGGGCATGCTCGGCGGCGAGATTCGTCGGAGTCGCCTGAAAGTCATGCAGGCTGACGATCCTCTTCGCAAGGCCTTCTCGTTCAACGGCCTGCGCGGCTTCCGGTTCGAAATCGATGTATTCGACGTTCTCCCGTTGTAGCTTGCGTAACCAATCGAGGCGCAACGCTTCCGACTCTTTCCAGCGACCCCCGTCGCGCGGCAAACGCACGGTCGCGATGATCGGTCCCGGACGACGGCGTACCAGCGCGGACACGTCGGTCGTCGGCGGTAGAAAATCCAACCGATACTCGACGAGCTTGCATCCGTTCGCGGCAAAACGCGCGTGCTCGGCGAGCAGTTGCTCGGGATCTTCGACGGCGAGCGTGACGCAAAGCAGAGACATTGCCGAGGTGGGAATGGCGAAGGAAGGAAACGAATCCGCTAGGTCCGCTTGAACTGCTTGTCCAGTTCTTCTTTTGTGAACACCAGCGCCGTTGGTCGGCCGTGAGGGCAGTGGTGCGTGTCATTCACGAGATGGCGATCGGCCAGAAGCACGTCGACTTCGTCGGGAGTCAGTCGGTCGCCCGCCTTGATCGCCGCCTTGCAAGCGATCATGTGCAGCAACTCATCGAGTAGGTCGCGACGCTCCGGCGTCTTGCCTTCGACCACGAGTTGATCGACGACGCTCCGCAGGATCTCCGCGGCCGGAATGTTGGCCAACATCGCGGGGTAGCTGGAAACAAGGATTGTGTCGCCGCCGAAAGGTTCGACTTTGATGCCGAGCTTGCCGAGCACATCGCGGCGATCAAGCACCACGGCCGCTTCTTGAGCCGGTAAGTCGACCGGTTCGGGAACGAGCAACGCCTGGCTTTCCAAAGCGCCGGCGTTGACCTTGGCTCGAAGCTGTTCGTAGAGAATGCGTTCGTGCAACGCGTGCTGGTCGATGACGAGCACCCCTTCATCACTCTCGGCGATCAGATAGCGATTGTGAATTTGAATTGCCCGGACGGGGTCGACGTTCGTCGATTCGCACGGCGCCGCTTGCGGTGCGAGCGCGGCGTTCGCCAGCTCAGCCGAGGGAAGCGTCGCATTCTGAGGCAGGTCGCTCGCCGGTCGAGCGAGCGGAGCCGCGGCGCCGCGGCCGAGATCAGGAAACGGGCGGAACGGCGAAAGGCGATGCAGGCCGAGAGGCGCGGCGGAAGGAACGGCGACGGCCGCGGAGTTCGCCCCGCCGGTCGATGCCGCCGAGTCGTCGAGATCCCAAGGCGCGGGCTGCGTCGGACTGTTGTCGCCTTGGGCCCAGCGGACGAACTCTTGCCGCAATCGAACGGTGGCTGCCGGATCGTGTGCCGAACCGACTTCATCGGGAATCGACGCAGCCGTGCTCGCCGTCGCCGCCGCGACAGGTTCCAAGCGATGCGTCAGATCGGTCGCCAGGAACTTCGTGCGGAGCGAGCCGAGCAAGTGGCTGTAGATGCGACCGCCGTCTTGAAACCGAACTTCTAGTTTCGTCGGATGGACGTTCACGTCGACCGCTTCGGCCGGCATGTCGAGCTTCAGAAATGAAATCGGATAGCGGCCCGTGAGCAGCAGCCCGCGATAGGCTTCGGTGAGGGCGTGCTGCAGCGACCGATCGCGGATATAGCGACCGTTCAGGAACAAGTACTGCATCCGCGGATGCGAGCGACTTTGGCTCGGCCGGGCCACGAAGCCGCTGATTCGAATCTCGCCGTCGGCGCTTTCGATGGGAATCAAATCACGGGCCAAGTCGTCGCCGAAGAAGAGCCCGATGCGCGACGGAATATCTTGATCGGCGGGGAGATCGTAGACGGTCCGCTCGTTGTGCCGCAGAGTGAATCGAACGTGCGGATTCGCGAGCGCCAACCGTGTGAACGCTTCGGTCACATGTCCCATCTCCGTTTGCGACGAGCGCATGAACTTACGACGGACCGGCGTGTTGTAAAACAGATTGCGGATTTCGATCGTCGTGCCGGGGGACATGCCGCAAGGAACGATTTCGCCCGACTGCCCGCCGACGACTTCAAGCTCCCAGCCGCCGTCGTCGCCGTGTGTCCGGCTCCGCAGCGAGAAGCGGCTCACCTCGGCGATGCTGGCGAGCGCTTCGCCGCGAAAGCCGAACGTGTGCACACGGAACAAATCATCGGCGTCGACGAGCTTGCTCGTCGCATGACTCGCGACGGCCAGCGGAAGTTCGTCGCGCGGGATGCCGCAGCCGTCGTCGGCCACGCGGACCAAGTCCATGCCGCCTTGTTCGACGGAGACTTCGATGCGAGTCGCGCCCGCATCCAGGGAATTCTCCGTCAGCTCCTTCACGACGCTCGCCGGACGTTCGATCACTTCGCCTGCGGCGATCTTGTTGACGACGGAAGTAGGCAGGCGGAGGATAGGCATAGGAAAAGTTGGAAGGCAAAAGTCAAAATGCAAAAGGAAGACGGAGGGATCGCCCTACGGGTGTTGTGACTCTTGCATTTCCAACTTTGATTTTCCTAGAGTTGGTACTCTTTAATTTTGCGATACAGCGTGCGCTCGCCGATGCCGAGCATCTTCGCCGCTTCTTCGCGGTTGCCGCCGGCGGCCTGCAGAGTTTCGGTGATGAAAAGGCGTTCGAGTTCTTCCATCGGACGACCGACGAGGCTGGCGAGCCCGACGTCGCCTGCGGCGAGCGTGTGAACGCCGTCCGTCGCAGCCGGTCCGCCGGCTAGTTCGTCGGGGCCGACTAATTCCGACGGCAGATCGTCGACGTCGAGCACGCCGTCGGTGTCGACGACGACCATCCGCTCGACGGCGTTTCGCAACTCGCGAACGTTACCCGGCCAGTCGTAGGTCATCAACTTGCGACGAGCCGCGGTCGACATGCTCTTGATCGTCTTTTCATGTTGCTTGGCGAATTGCTTCATGAAGTGATCGATCAACAGCGGAATGTCTTCGCGACGCTCCGCCAAACTCGGCAGGAGAACCGTCACCACCTTGAGCCGGTGATAAAGATCGCTGCGAAACGTGCCGGCCGCGATCGCTTGTTCGAGATTGCGATTTGTGGCCGAGATTAGGCGGACGTTGACTTTGATCGGGTCGTTCGAGCCGACGCGGGTGATCTCGCCGCTCTCCAGCACGCGCAGCAGCTTGATCTGCGTGGGCATCGGCATATCGCCGACTTCGTCCAGAAACAGCGTGCCGCCGTTGGCGTATTCGAACTTGCCGATCCGATCGTGGCGGGCGTCGGTAAAAGCTCCGGCGATGTGGCCGAACAACTCACTTTCGAGAATCGTATCGCTCAAGGCCGCGCAGTTCAAAGCGACGAACGGCTTATTCTTACGCGGGCTGTTGTGGTGAATCGCCTGCGCGACCAATTCCTTACCGGTGCCGGTCGCGCCTTGGATGAGCACCGTGGCGTTCGTCGGCGCGACGCGTTTTAGCAGGCCGACGACGGCGTTCATCTTGGCGCTGGTGCCGACGACCCCTTCAAAACCGAACTTCTCATCGAGCCGGCGATGCAGCTCTTCATTCGTGCGCCGCAGACGGGCGCTGACCGCGGCCTTTTCGGTCACGACCCGCAGTTGTCCCATGTCGAGCGGCTTGAGCAAGTAGTTGAAGGCTCCCTGCTGCATCGCTTCGACGGCTGAGGGAACGGTGCCATGCCCGGTGACCAGAATGACTTCGGCGTCTGGCTGGTCGTCTTTGGCCCGCGCCAAAACTTCCAGCCCGCCGACGTCGTTCATGACCAAGTCGGTGATGATGACGTCGAATTCCTCCCGTTCGATTCGCTTCAGACCCTCGGCTCCGCCGCCCGCAGTGGTGCAATGGAAGCCGACGCGCTCGAGCCCGTCGGCCATGGTCAGGGCGTGCGGCTCATCGTTGTCGATGATCAATACGCGGGCCGGCGCGGTATCGAGCTCGCGCGTCGCGGCCTCGCGGGCGTTCGTCGGACCGGCCGTATTTTTGGCGGCTTTAGCCATGCCGTGAAGATACCAAAATCGCGCTCGGCCCGGCAGTGGGCCGACACGGCCCAAACAAACAACATGCTCGCTAAGAAGCGGCCGTATCCGACGTCGCGACGTCGATCACCGCGTCGTGCTGAGCGGCGTCGCCCAAACGGCGCAAGGTCGGCAACTCGATGGTGAATCGAGTGCCGCGGCCCACTTCGCTCTGGCACGTGATCGTTCCGCCGTGCGCTTCGATGATCTTACCGGTCGTCGGCAGCCCCAGTCCCGTGCCGCCGGGCTTCGTCGAATAGAAAGCCTCGAAGATTCGGCCCAGCGTCTTCTCGTCCATGCCTGATCCCGTGTCGATCAAGTGCAGACAGACCCCGCGAGGCGTGGTGTCGGTGGCGACGACGAGTTGCCCGCCGTCAGGCATCGCTTGCTGCGCATTAAGAATGAGGTTGAGCAGCGCACCGCGGAACTGCTCGCGATCGAGCAACACGCTCGGCAAGTCGCTGCGCAAGTAAGGAATGATCTCGATGCGGCTCTCTTCAGCCTTGGGGCGATAGAATTCGAGCAACTTGCGCAGTTCCTCATTTAAGTCGGTCGGTTCGAAGTTGAGCCGGCGAACTTTGGCGAAGTTCAAGAAGTCGTCAAGAATCGACTGCAGTCGACGACACTCCCGCTGGACCATCTGAATTTTGGCCGCGATTCGTTTCTCGCGCGGCGTCTCGGCCTTTTCGAAGTCCTCGGCCAAGAGATCCATATTGAGGACGATCGTCGAGAGCGGGTTTTTGATTTCGTGGGCCAACGAACCGGTGAGCCGCGCGATCTGCGCATACTGCTCGGCGAGTCGCTCGCGGAGTTCCTTCTCGGAGAATTGATGTTCCGGTTCCACGCTGACTTCGCCGCAGGCGGCTATGGAGAAAGACAAAAAAACCCGACGGCCGCAAGGAGCGCGGCCGTCGGGCTTTAGTATAGCGAAGTCGGAACGCTCCGAGACCGAGCCTCGGAGCGAGAGAAATCGACTTAGTTGCCGGCCGGCGGCGCACCGGCGTCGCGCATCGCGGCCTTGCGGCTGAGCTTCACGCGGTCTTGGTCGTCGATGGCGATGACCTTGACTTGCAGGACGTCGCCCACGCGACAGACGTCGCCAACGCTGGAAACGTAGCCGTCGGCCAGTTCGCTGATATGGCAAAGACCGTCCTTGCCGGGAAGGATTTCGACGAATGCGCCGAAGTCTTTCACGCTCGTGACTCGGCCTTCGTAAATCTTGCCGATCTTCACCGTTTCGGTGAGGGCTTCGACGCGCCGCAAGCAGGCCTTGGCGCTTTCCGCGTCGGAGCTCGCGACGATCACGGTGCCGTCGTCGTCGACGTCGATCGTCGCGCCCGTTTCTTCCTGGATGGCACGAATGTTCTTGCCGCCCGGGCCGATGAGCAAACCGATCTTGTCCGGCGGAATCTGCGTGCGCAGCAACCGCGGAGCCCATTGCGAAATCTCTTCGTACGGACGCGGAATCGTCGACAACATCGTCCGCAGAATATTGATGCGGGCGTCGCGAGCTTGGTTGAGCGTCGCGGCGACGATCTGTTGACTAATGCCGCGGATCTTCATGTCGAGCTGAATGCCGGTGATGCCGTTTTGCGTGCCGGCCACCTTGAAGTCCATGTCGCCGTAATGGTCTTCGTCGCCGATGATATCGGTGAGCAAGCTCCACTTCTCCGGGCCTTCGTACACCAAGCCGATCGAGATGCCCGCCACCGGATTGGTGATCGGCACGCCGGCCGACATGAGGCCCAAGGTCGAACCGCAGACCGTGGCCATCGAACTCGAGCCGTTCGACTCGGTGATGTCCGAAATGATGCGGATCGTATAGGGGAAATCTTCGGGATCCGGCAGAACCGGCTTCACGCTGCGCTCGGCGAGCGCGCCGTGGCCGATTTCGCGTCGACCCGGACCGCGAATCGGGCGAACTTCGCCGACCGAATACGACGGGAAGTAGTAATCGAGCATGAACTTCTTGGCATATTCGTCGATCAATCCGTCGACGCGTTGTTCATCGCGGTTGGTGCCGAGCGTCACGGTGATGAGGGCTTGGGTTTCGCCGCGCTGGAAGATGGCCGAGCCGTGCACGCGCGGCAAGACGTCGACCGAGCACTCGATCGGACGAATCGTCGTGTAATCGCGACCGTCGGGGCGACGCCCGCTAAGGATCAAGTCGCGCACGACGCGTTCGGTGAAGCGCGACCATGCTTGGCTGAACGCCGCTGCGCTAAGCGCGCCGGGAGCGAGCGGATCGGGAATGATCGCCGCTAAGGCTTGCTTCTTGACCGCGTCGGCCGCTTCATTACGGTTTTGCTTTCCTTCCAGCGACTTGGCCGACTTGAGGGCGTCGTAGTAGCCGGACATAAGCTGGCCGTAGATGCCGTCGTCGGCCGCCGGAACATACTCCGGCTTCACCGTGCCGGCCTTGCGGAAGAGTTCTTCCTGCAGGTCGATGATTTCGCGAATGTAGTTGTGGCAAGTTTCGATGGCCGAGGCCATTTGCGCTTCGGGGATTTCGCGAGCGAAACCTTCGATCATCAGCACGGCGTCGCGGGTGCCGGAAACGATCAGATCGAGGTCGCTCTCTTCGAGTTGATCTTGCGTGGGAAACGGAACGAACTGGCCGTTGACCAACGCCAAGCGCACCGACCCGAGCGGACCTTGGAACGGAAGCTTCGACAAACCGAGCGCCGTCGACGCGCCGTTCATGGCGATGACGTCGGGATCGTTTTGCTTGTCCGCGGCCATGACGTTGGCCTGAATCTGCACTTCGTCGTAGAAGCCGTCGGGGAAGAGCGGCCGAATCGGGCGGTCCATCAACCGCGCGGTCAGCGTTTCTTTCATCGTGGGGCGACCTTCGCGCTTCAAGAAGCCGCCGGGGAATTTGCCGGCTGCGGCGGCGCGTTCGCGATAATCGCATGTGAGCGGGAAGAAGTCGGTGCCCGGCCGAGGGGCGCCCGTGGCCGCCGCAACGAGGACGACCGTTTCGCCGTATTGCGCCATCACGGCGCCGGCGGCCTGCTTCGCAATATAGCCGGTTTCAAACGAGAGAATACCGGCGCCGATCTGCTTTTCGACTCTAACCTTTGCCAATGTAGATCCCTACCTTTTGCTGCGTCCTGAGCAGCACGCCGGAAATGTTTTTCGCCGAAAACAAAAAACAATGCCGGCGCGGCGGGGCGAACTGGGGTTCCGGTCTTCGCACGCCGCGACACTCCGACGTCGCCCGCAAAAGCGGTGACGCGTGCATGTGCGACGCGAAAACTAAGCGTATCGAGAGGGCCGAACTACTTACGAATGTCGAGCCGACGGATCACGTTGAGATACCGCTGCGGATCAACTTTCTTCAGATAGTCCAACAAACGACGACGACGGCTGACCAAACCGAGCAGCCCACGACGGCTCGAGTAGTCGCGCTGATGTGTCTTGAGGTGACCGGTCAACTCACCGATGCGGCTGGTGAGCAGGGCGATTTGAACTTCCGGGCTGCCGGTATCGGCCTCGGCCTTACGAAAGTCGGCGATCAAACTCTGCTTACGCTCTTTGGTAATCGACATCTGTTCTCTACCGTATCGAAACTCGGACCGTCCACCTAACGTGCGTTTTTGTCCCAGGGACGCCGGACTTTCGTGCCGTCCGACCGCTGGGCAGCCCTATCGGCTCGGATTCCCGTCGGAGTTGAGTCTATTGCAGCGGGTTCTCCGCCTGCGGAAAGGATCCAACTCTTAGTCCGCCGGCCGCGGTCCGAAGACCGTTTTGCCAGGACTCTTCCTACTGTGAATCAAAACAAAAAACTTGAAGAGCTAAATGTAGCGGACTCGCTCGGTTTTACAACCGCAAATCGGCCGCCGGGCCGCCTCCGAACAAGCCGGCCCCGGGAAAAGCCTGCAATCCAGGTCTTTTACGGCCGATCGCGAAATACCGGTAGGTCCCCGCGATCCGCCGCAATTAAGCCTCTTCCACCCACTTCCAGGCATCGTCGATCTGAGCGGCATCGAAGTATTTGATCGTCGCCATCGTGAACGGCCTACAAACTTTGGCCATCCACTCTTCCCACTTCTTCTCTCCGACCAAGGCGACGCGTTCGATTTTCGTGCAGTGGGTCGTCGAAAACTTCGTGTCGTCCCACAGAGCGTGCATGTCCCAACCGTGGAAATCGTGAAACCAAGCGAGAATCCGAACTTTGCCTTGCTGGGCGATCGCCGCGTCGACGAGCGGAACGAACGCCTTATAGTCTTCGTCGTGCAACTTGCCGGAGAGCTTAACGCCGATGACTTTCCCTTCGCGCTGAATCTGTTCGATCATGGAGAAGACCCTTTCGTGGACGACGTCGGAATGCCGGCGTGACTATAGCATCTCCACGACGCGTAGGGAAAAAACGCGTGTAATTGTCGCGGTGCATTTACCCCGCTCAACGAAACGTCTCCAGAATAATCCGATTACGATCGCCGACGATGACCGCCGTCACCGCACCGGCGACGCTGGTCTCGAAAACCTCCGCACCCGACGCTTCATATGCCTCACGAACGACGAGCGAATCTCCTTCCGCGCCGCTGACGACGACATACTTCGGTCGAGCCCAGCGGGCGAGGCCCGGCGGATTACTGTTTCCGCTGCCGTGATGCGGAGCGAGCACGACGTCGCACGGCAGCGGCGGCTGCGCGAGCAATTCCTCAAGGCCGCGTCCTTCGACGTCGCCGGTCAGTAAGACCCGCCGACCGCCGGCTTCCAGCGCGACGACCAAACTTTCCGCATTGTCGTTGGCGCCGGAAACGCCGCCTTGCGGCGGATGCAGCACCGTGGCGGTCACCTTGCTCCCGGCGACTGGTAACTTGTCGCCGCCCGCGACTTCGATGAGCGGAATTCGGGCATGGTCCGCCAACGCACGCACATAGTGGTAAGCGGCGTCCTGCTTCGTTGCGAAGGGACGACTAACGATGATCTTACGCGGCCGGAATTGCTCGACGGCATAGGGCAAAGCGTTGTAGTGGTCGGCATCGCCGTGCGAGACGACGATCGCCTCAAGACGCGTAATGCCGCGCGACCAAAGCACTGCGGCAATGGAGCGAGCCGCCCCTTCGGGAGCGTGCATTCGTCCGCAATCGTACAGCCACGGCTCGGCGTCGCTCGGTTCGACCAGGACCGACAAGCCGTGGCCCACCGCCGTAAACGTGGTTCTCATCGTCGTGTCGGCGGGGAACTGTTGTCGCGGCACCAAGCTGCAAGCGCATCCCAGACACAAGAGACCGCCGACGAGGCGCCGCCCGAAGACCGACGTCCGACCGATCATCATCCACACGCCCACGAAAAAATAAAAAGCCAGCGTCGCCCGCAGCGAAGGCCCGGGCAACCAAAACGCGGCTCCGGGCCAAAACTGAGTACGCACGACGCAATAGTCGACGGCCGCCAACATCGCGGTGCAAATCGCGCCGCAGACGGCGCCCAGCGGCGGAACGAGCCAGCCGAGCGTGAACGTGAGAAACCCGAACAACAGCGCGAGCGCGACCGGAATCGCCAAGAGCGGCGTCAGCCATAAGGAAGCCGGCGACACGATATGGAACCGATGGGCCACCAGCGGCGTCGTCACGAGAAAAATGAGCGCCGAGACGTAGAGACCGCTTCCAAACAACCGCAGTCGACGTCGCCACCACAAATAAGCAGGGGAGCGCCCCAATTTCGCCGCGACATCGTCGGCCGAAGGCTCGCGGCCGCGACGAAGTTCGCTCCGCCAAACCAACACGGCCGCCGCCAAGAACGAGAGTTGCGGGCCGACGCGAAACAAGTCGGTCGGGTTCATCGCCAGCACGATCAGCGCCGCGGCACCGAGCATGTTGAAGCCCAGCGCGCGGCGACCCGACAGCACACCGCATGCCGCCAGCAAAACGACGATCACGGCGCGCACCGCGGGCGGTTCGGCGTCGATCAATAAGGCATATGCGGCCGTCACAAGCACCGTCACGCCGATCACGGTACGCCGCCGTAGCCATCCGAATCGCATCGAGCTATGCAGAAAGATCGCCAGCATCCCGATATGCAGACCGGAGATCGAGAGGATGTGCACCGTGCCGGTGCGAAAGAACGACCAGTTGTCGCGTCGCGCCAGTAAATCGCGATAGCCCAACAGCAAGGCAGAAGCGAATCCGACCTGATCGGACGACACATTCGCCAACAACCGCCGCTGCGCGGAATAGCGCGCCTGCGACAACCACGCGGCCACGTTCCACGGCGAACGCTTCTCGAGGACCGTTACGCCGGAAGGATTGGCGACGCGCACGACGCACAGCTTGCGCTCGGCGCGAAAATGTTCCGCGAAGTCGAACTCGCCCGGATTCAACGGCGGTTCGCTGCGCGATAGCCTGCCGAACAATCGAATGCGGTCGCCGGCTTCGACGTCGGACAACCGACCGTCGATTTGTACGTCGGCGACTCCTTCAGCTTCGAGCCAACGACGATCGTCGCGGATGCCCAGGGCGGCGATCTCGAAGCGGGTTCGCGGACGGTCTTCGGTCGAATATCCGGCAGGCGGCCGCGGCGCGGCTGCATCCCCGTCGTCGACGATCGGCTCGATCACGCGCGGCGCTTCACGAACGATCGCCTCGAATGCGACCGGCGTGGAACGCTCCATCGCAAAGGCGCTCAGATCGTCGACGGAAAACAGCGACCAGCGGGCGTGGTGCCACGCGCCGAACAGCGCCGCCGCGGCCGCGCACAAACAGACTGCGGCCGCTCGATCGAACTGCGCCCGAAACGCGACCAACCACAACGCCCACGCCGCACAGGCCGAACCTAGCCACACGCCCAGCGGCAGAGGCGTCCAACGATCGCAGACGATCCCGAAGGCGGCGGCCGTGGGCAAAATGACGAGCGGCTGATAATGCCGCACCGCGCGAGGCCCGGGCATTCCGGTCGGCGGCGATCGCAGCGGTCGATGCATAGCCAAGCCGCGACAAATGCGGGACAGTTCGATTCGCGGTCTTGCCGGGCGGCCGACCGCACGAAACAAAATCGACGACTGCGTGTTAAAAACGCTCAAACTTCGCTCAGGCTACCCGCTAGATGTGGTTTTCGCTATCCTTTCGGCAGGTCGAGCGCGGTCGTTGCGTTTCGGCCCCCGGCAGCGCCGAAAAACCTTACTACGGATACACGACCATGCTTCGACGGAGCGTCGCCTGTCTGACAATCGCCGTGGCCCAGTTGATCGCGGGCGGCCCCCGACTCAGCGCGGCGGAACCGGAATACTTGAAGGACGTGCCGCTGATCCCGCGGCAAACCCTATTCGGCAACCCGGAGAAAGCCGCGGCCCGCATCAGCCCCGACGGCAAGCGCCTAAGCTACCTGGCGCCGGTCGACGGAGTGCTCAACGTGTGGGTCGGGCCGGCCGATGATCCGGCGGCGGCGAAGCCGGTCACTCAAGACAAGAAGCGCGGTATTCGCAGCTATTTCTGGGCCTACACCGCGAAACATATTCTTTACACGCAAGATGCCGACGGCGATGAAAACTGGCATGTTTATGCGGTCGACCTCGACAGCGGCGAAACCAAAGATCTGACGCCGATCAAAGGTGTCGCGGCGCAAATCGAAGCGGTTAGCCATCGGCAACCCGGCGAGTTGCTCATCGGCTTGAACGATCGCGACGAAAAGCTGCACGACGTTTACCGAGTGAACATCGCAACCGGCGAGCGCACGCTCGTCGAGAAAAACGAGCAGGGCTTTACCGGCTACACGATCGACGAAGACTTCCAAGTCCGCTTCGCCACTCGCTTTTCCGAAGACGGCGGCAACGACATCCTCAAGCCCGACGGCAAAGGCGGCTGGAGCGAGTTCCTCAAGATCCCGATGACCGACACGCTTACGACCGGACTGGCCGGCTTCGACAAGACGGGCGACGTCGTTTACATCATGGACAGCCGCGATCGCAACACCGGCGCGCTCTACTCATGGAATCTCAAGTCCGATGAAAAGCGGCTGATCGCCGAGAATCCGCTGGCCGACGTCGGCGGCGTGCTTGCGCATCCGACGGAGAACACGGTCGAAGCCGTTTCGTTTACCTACGAGAAGACGAAGTGGGAAATTCTCAGCGATACGGTGAAAGCCGATTTCGAGTATCTCGAAAGCGTCGCCGACGGAGAGATTCAAGTCACCAGCCGTACGCTCGACGACCGAACGTGGACCGTGGCCTATCTGATGGACAACGGGCCGGTGCGTTACTACCTGTACGATCGCAAGGCCAAGCAAGCGAAGTTCCTCTTCACCAATCGCAAAGATTGGGAAGGCCTGCCCTGGGTGAAAATGCATCCCGTCGTGATCACTGCCCGCGACGGTCTCAAGCTCGTCTGCTACCTGACGCTTCCTCCAAACACCGATAACGACGGCGACGGTCGCCCTGCGCAACCGTTGCCGATGGTGCTCGACGTCCACGGCGGTCCTTGGTCGCGTGATTCGTGGGGCTTCAACGCCGAGGCCCAATGGCAAGCCAATCGCGGCTATGCGGTGCTGAGCGTGAATTTCCGCGGTTCGACCGGTTTCGGTAAGGACTTTGTCAACGCCGGCAACAAGGAATGGGCCGGCAAAATGCACGACGATCTGCTCGACGCCGTAAAGTGGGCCGTCGACCAAAAGGTCGCCGATGCAGGCAAGGTCGCTATCTCCGGCGGCAGCTACGGCGGCTACGCCACGCTCGTCGGCCTGACGTTCACCCCCGACGTTTTCGCTTGCGGCGTCGACGTCGTCGGCCCGTCCAATATCCTGACGCTGCTCTCGACGATTCCGCCGTACTGGCAGCCGGCGATTCAGATGTTCAAAGATCGCGTGGGCGATTTCACCACCGAGGAAGGAAGGAAGTTTCTTCTCGAACGTTCGCCCCTCACGCACGTCGAGAAAATCAAGAAGCCGCTCCTGATCGGGCAAGGCGCCAACGACCCGCGCGTCAAGCAGTCCGAGGCCGATCAGATCGTCAAAGCCATGGAAGAAAAGAAAATCCCGGTCACGTATGCGCTGTATCCGGATGAAGGGCACGGCTTCGCCCGTCCCCAAAATCGGATGTCGTTCAACGCCGTGACCGAAGCGTTTCTCGCCGCGCATCTCGGCGGCCGCTACGAACCGATCGGCGGCGACTTCAAAGGGTCGTCACTCAAGGTTCCCGCGGGGGCTTCGGAAGTGCCGGGGCTGCTAGAAGCGCTGCCGAAGGAATCGAGCGCGCCGGCCGCTAAGTAACTGCGGTCGCAATCAACTTGCGATTTCGATCTGGAAAGCTGTCGATAAAAGATGTGAAGGATTGCGGTGGATGATGTGAGACGAAATTTCCAATGACGGATCGAGAATTTCCGATCTGCGACTCGAAATGTTAAGGTGCGTACCTTTATCTCCTTCATACCCTCTATTCTTATCTCTCCGTGGCGAGAATTTTAAGTTAATACATCGCTGCGACACGAGGCACTGGCGTCGGTGGAAAAGGGGGATTAGAGTATTCCACGGCTTCGGACTTTGAATAGGCTTCGGAATCTCACGCCATGCCCGTCACGGCCGTTTGCGAGTGCGGCAAGAGCTACAATCTGAAAGACGAATTCGCCGGTCAATCGGTGAAATGCCCGAGTTGCCAAGCGACGTTCGTCGTGCCTGCCTCGCGTCGCGTGGCGCAAGCCGATCCAATCTACGACCACGATAAATTTCTCGTTCGCCAGAAAAAGATCGCGATCTCGCATAAGTATTACGTCGGCGACGAGCAAGACCGACCGCTCGCGTTCGTGCACCGTCCGGCCATGCTCGGACGGTTTCTCTTAATTCTGTTCGTCAGCTTCGTGTGGGTCGGCGTCTGCATCGCGGCTGCGACGGCCTTGTTTCCCAAAGGACCTGGCAGAAACGCCGAATCGGAAATGATGGCCGCGGCGATGCCGATCGCCATCATCGGCGGCATCGTGATGATTTCGATCTTTCTGGCGCCGAAGCGCCACGTGGCGTTCTATCGCGACGTGCAAATGCGCGACAAATTGCTGACGGTCCGCCAAAACTTTAAGTTCGCCGTCGTCAACGCGACTTACACGCTGCTCGACGCCGGCGGTGCGCCGTTGGCCGTATTTCGCAAGAACTACCTCTACAACATTTTCCGTCGGCGCTGGTACGTCGACTCCCCCGACGGCACGCCGATCGCCGTCGCGCTGGAGGATTCAATTTTGCTCTCAATGCTACGTCGCTTTTTCGGGCCGTTGTTCGGTTTGTTGCGAACGAACTTTATGATCATGTCGCCCGACTTCTCCGATGTGCTCGGCGAGTTGAACCGGAAGTTGACGCTGTTCGACAAATACGTTCTCGACCTCACTCACGATCCCGATCGGTTGCTCGATCGCCGAATCGCGTTGGCACTGGGCGTGATGCTTGATACGGGCGAACATCGTTGACCGATCGCCCGCGAGGAACGGCCGACATGAGCCATCCGGATCCTTACAAGCCGCCGCCGCGAACGATCGCCGCGCCGTTGCCTTCCGCGCAACGTCCGCCGCCCGCCTATCCGCCCGTCGCCGATGCCGGCGCGCCGCCGGCGCTCGAACTCACGGCCGACATGCTGGCCGAGCCGTCGGCCGCAAAACGATTCGACTTCGAGCGGGGCATGAAAATGTTTCCCCCGCTGACGATGTTGCTGATCGTGTATCTCACGATCGTCTTCGCATGGGAACTCTCCGTCGGTGCGTTGGAGAATCGGGCCGCGATCATGCAAGCCGGTGCGCTGGAGCGGCAAGCTGTGATGAACGGCGAGGTCTGGCGCATCTTCACGGCGATGCATCTTCACGGCAGCGTCGATCATTTGCTCGGCAACTTCTTCGGCCTCTTCTTGATGGGTTTGGCCGTCGAACATGCGTTCGGGTTCATGCCTGCCGCGTTGATTTACCTTTGTGCCGGCGTGAGCGGAGCGATCATGTCGCTCGTTTTCGAGGGGGGCCCCACGGTCGGAGCCTCGGGAGCCATTTTCGGCTGGTGGGGAGCGGCGGTCGTTTTTCTCTACCGCTTTCGACAGAAGTTGCTCATGCGCGACGCACGCGTCGCCTTCGTGCTCCTGGCCTGGGCCGGCTGGACGATCTTACTCGGCTTTCTGAGCGTCGAAGTGTCGAACTTTTCGCATCTCGGCGGCTTCATCGCCGGAGCCGCGCTCGCGATGCTGCTCCCGACGCGATTGGTCGAGCTTCAGCCGGCGACGATCGACGACGATGCTTGAAACTCGAAGTTGAGCTAGGCAGGTCCGCCGAGTTCGTAGAGCAATTCCAAGGGATAGATCCCGGTGTCGTGGCCGTCGTCGAAGCCGACGGCGTAGGCGTAGTTGCCGACCGGCGTCATGCCGGTGATCTTCACGTCTTCCGGCTTCGGGCCGCTCGGCAGCAACGACAACACGCCGGCCTGCTTCGGCGGCTCGACGCGTTTCTCGCGGCAAGTCGCGCACGGGCATTGTTTCCGCAAGTCGGCGATCGGATAACGCCGCTTCGTGCCGTCGCTCCATTCGATGAGCAACACCTTCTCGGACTCCAACGACAAACCGACGGGCGTGGGAAGCATGGCGTAGGGTGGGGCGAGCGAGAGCGAGGCCCGCGCGGGAACGAGGATTAAATCGATTGCGGAAAGTCCGCGCCGCCGACGATTCACTCAATCGCCTTGAGCACATCGAGCAAATACTCGACTTCTTCCTTCGTGTTGTAGTGCAACAAGCCGATACGGACCAGCCCCGCCGGTTCGACGCCCAACGTTTCCGTAAGGGGCAAGGCGTAAAAGTTGCCGTGCCAAGCGTAGATGCCGGCCGCCGCGAGCCGTCGAGCCACTTCGATCGAAGGGAACGAGCGATGACGAATCGAGAACGTCGGCACGCGTTCCGCGAAGCGAGCCCGATCGACGATTCCGTACGAGCGAAACTGCGGCAGCCGATCGACGCCGGCCTGAAATTGCTCGGCGAGTTCGCGTTCGTAGTCATTGATCTTACTGAAGGCCCGCGTCAGAGCCTGTCGCCGGGTCGGTGCCGCCGGCCCCTGTGAATCGCTGCCCAGACCGGCCAAATAGTCGATTGCGGCCAAGACGCCGGCGATCCCTTCGTGGTTTTGGGTCCCCGTCATCCATTTGCCTGGAAGTTCATTCGGCGCCGGCCGCACTTTGTAGGCGGCGAGCGATTCCAACAACTCGCGTCGCCCCCACACGATGCCGACATGCGGCCCGAAAAACTTATAGGCCGAGCAAACCAGGAAATCGCAGCCCCAAGCGGCGACGTCGATCAAGCGATGGGGCGCGTAATGCACGGCGTCGAGAAACACTTTCGCGCCGACGGCGTGCGCCATCGCGGCGATTTCGGCGACGGGATTCACGGTGCCGACGGCATTCGACGCGCATCCGACGGCGACGAGCCTGGTCCGCGACGTCAGCTTGCCGCGCAAGTCGTCCAGATCGAGCGTGCAATCGTCGCGGATTTCGATTCGTTTCACGATCACGCCGGCGTCGCGAGCCGCAAGAACCCACGGTGTCACGTTCGCGTCGTGATCGAGTCGCGACACGACGATTTCATCGCCTCGGTTCCACGTTTGCGCCAGCGCGCGCGACAGAGCAAACGTCATCGTGGTCATATTCGCGCCGAAGTAACAGCACTCCGGATCGTCGGCCGCGACGAAGTCGGCCGCCGCGCGATGCGCCTCGTCGAGCAACGCGTCGCTCCGCTCGCCGGTCGCAAACACGCCGCCGTGGTTCGCGTTCATCGTGCGCAGGTAATTCGCAATGGCGTCAATCACGGTCTGCGGCACTTGGCTCCCCGCCGGCCCGTCGAAATACACGGCCTCCCGCTCGCCGTGACGCAGGCTTAACGCGGGAAACTGCTTGCGGACGGCGACGACGTCGAACCACGATCGAACGGCGGCAGGGGACGATGCGATGCTCATGGCAAGTACTTAAGTCGCTGGAGAAATTTCGAATTCTTGGTCGCGAAGATCGGTGACGAACATGCAGCCGGGACTGTGAGTCACGGCAATTTCCGGCTGCGCCGCGGCCAGGGCAAGCTGCGGCGTCACCCCGCAGGCCCAAAACACCGGAACCTCTCCGGGGCGAATCGTCGCGGCCTCGCCGAAATCGGGGCGGCGAAGATCGGCGATGCCCAGCGCCGCCGGGTCGCCGATGTGAATCGGCGCGCCGTGCATTTTCGGATAGCGTGAGGTCACGGCGACGACTGCCTCGATCTGCTCCGGTCGATACGGCCGCATGCTTACGACGAGCGGCCCGGCGAATCGCCCGGCCGGTTCGCACGGCCGCGAAGTGCGAAACATCGGCACGTTGCGTCCTTCGTCGATATGCCGAACCGGCAGCCCGGCGGCGATCAGCCCGGTTTCAAACGTAAACGAGCAGCCCAGTAAGAACGCGCAAAAATCGCCGCGCCAGATGTGCTTGAGATCGTTCAACTCTTTCGCGTCGGCGACGCCGCCGTGAAACACACGATAGCGCGGGACGTCGGTCCGCAGATCGCTGCCGGCCGCGATTCGCGATTGCGTTTCCCCGGCCGGCAAGCGTTCGAGCAACGGGCAGGCCTGAGAGTTCCGTTCGCAAAACGTCGCAAAATCGTCGGCATATTCCTCCGGCAGAATGACCACGTTCGCCTGAACGAATCCGGCGCATTGGCCCGAAGTTTGACCGGTAAAGCCGCCGCGCCGCACGGCGGCTCGCAACTCGGCGGGATTCGAATACATGGTCGACATGACGGACTACCCGCGCCGGCGGGAATCGACGACGCGTCGCCCTTTCCCTTCAAACCGCGGCAGCGAGCCGATCGGCACGGCGACGACGACGACGTTGAGCCCGAGTCGAATTCGCAACTCGTCGGCCACACGCTCCGGTTGGTGCAGCCGATCTTCAACCTCGACTTCCAGCACATCCATCGCCCCTTCCGAGCGAGCCGTGACGCGATATTCCACAACCTCGGGAAAGCCGCGGAGAATTTGATCGAGGGCCGAAGGAAAAATGTTGACGCCGCGGATGATCAACATATCGTCGGTCCGTCCCACGACTCCTTCTTGGAGAAACACGAAGCGGCGCGGGAACGAGTGATCGCGCAGCGGCCGCACCAAGTCGCCCGTGCGATAGCGAATCACCGGCAATCCGGGCCGGAACAGCGACGTGATGACGAGTTCGGCGAGTTCGCCGTCGTCGGCCGGCGCGCCGGTCTCGACGGAGAGAAATTCGGCGATGAAATCCGTTTCAAGAATATAGAGGCCTTCGCCGGAGGAGTCGCCGAAGCCCCATGGCCCGACTTCGGAAGCCCCGGCATGATCGATCACCCGCGCCCCCCAAGCCCGCTCGATCGTTTCGCGCACGGCCGGCACCGACCCGCCCGGCTCACCGGCGAGCAAAAACGTACGGACGCCGAAGCGACGCACGTCGAGTTTGCGTTCGGCGGCGACTTCCGCCATGTGCAGCGCATAGCTCGGCGTGCAGCAGACGGCCGAGGCGCCGCAATTGCGCATCATTTCCAACCGCACCGGAGTGCTCATGCCGCCGGCCGGCACGACGAGGCACCCACGATCGGCGGCCGCCTCCAGCGCGCTCCAAAACCCGATATAGGGCCCGAAGGAGAAAGCGAAGAAGATCGCGTCGGCCTCCGCCACTTCGGCGGCGTCGAACACATGCTGCCAAATATCGGACCAATTGCGCCAGTCGTCCGCCGTGTCGAGCACGACGAGCGGCCGGCCGCGCGTGCCGGAAGTTTGATGAAACCTCACATAGCGATCGCGCGGATAAGTCAAGTTCGCGGCGACGCCGTGATGCTGCTTGGCAAGCAATTCGTCTTTGAATGTGAACGGAAGCTGCGATAAGTCTTCGAGCGACTTGAGCGGCAGTTCGTTGCCGGCGAGTTTCTCGGCGTAAAACCGGTTGGCCGGCAAAATCTGCTCCAGCAGGCCGTTGAGCCGCCGAAGCTGCCAAGCTTCCAATTCTTCGCGCGGCAACGATTCCAAGCGGCGGCGTTCGTCATAAGAGCGAGGTGTCATGCGGCTCATGATAAGGCGGGCCGTCCGGTGCGAAAATGGCTCTTCAAGGTATGCCGGACAAGCCGCCGACGGCTCACCTTACCGTGCGGTTACGCATCGACTATTCTGGAAGGCTCGCCGTTACGTCCCGAACCGCCGCTTTGCGTTTGCCCTCCCATGCCGACTAAAGCACCGCTGCTCATTATCTTTCTGACCGTGTTCATCGACCTCATCGGCTTCGGCATCGTGATGCCGCTCTTGCCGATCTACGCCAAGCGCTTCGGCACCGACGCGCACGGTTGGCAAATCGGTCTGCTCATGGCGAGCTTCTCGGCGATGCAGTTTATATTTTCCCCGTTGTGGGGACGCCTCTCCGATCGCATCGGTCGTCGCCCGGTGCTGATGGTCGGCCTCGCCGGCTCGGTCGTGTTCTACGCGTTGTTCGGAGTCGCGACGACGATGGAAAGCCTTGCGCTGCTGTTCACGGCTCGCATCGGCGCGGGCATCGCCGGAGCGACGATCTCCACCGCGCAAGCCTACATCGCCGACGTCACCACGTTGGAAAAGCGCGCAAAGGGGATGGCGCTCATCGGCGCGGCGTTCGGCATCGGCTTCACGTTCGGCCCGCTGTTCGCGTTTTTGGGACTACCGGCCGATGAAACCGCACACTTCGAATTGAGCCCCTGGCCGGGCTATGCGGCGGCCATTCTCTCCGGCATCGCGCTGTTGATCGCTTGGTTCAAATTGCCGGAATCTCTGAAGTCCGACGTGCGCGCGGAAAGCCGCGTCATCTTCGATTGGCGCTCGTTGAGCGACGCGCTCGCGACGCCTTCGCTCGGGCTACTTTTGGCCGCCTGGTTTTTGTGCGTGTTTTCGTTCGCCAATTTTGAATCGACGCTCTCATTGCTGATGCGGGAAGTGCAGGGGAGCCCGATGACGATCAAAGAGATCTGCCTGCTCTTCGCTTTTATCGGTCTCGTTTTGTCGCTCGTGCAGGGCGGTCTCGTGCGGCGGCTCTCGGGCCGCGTCGACGAAGTCAAGCTCGCCGTGTTCGGCGCGGCGACCGAAGTCGTCGGCTTCCTGCTGCTGATTCAAGTGACGCGGAGCTACTCATTGGGCCTGGTGCTCACGGCGCTGGCCGTGATCGTGAGCGGCTTCGCCTTCATGACGCCCAGCGTCAACTCGCTGATCAGCCGCCGCAGCGATCCGGCGAAACAAGGTGGAATTCTCGGCGTGGCGCAGAGCATTAGCTCGCTCGCCCGCATCGCCGGCCCCGTTGCGGGCAACGTTTTGCTGGCCACGCACTTGGTCTACCCGCTCTGGATCGCCGCCGGGGTGATGCTCGTCGGCGGCGCGATGGTGCTGGTCGCGGGCAAGCGGGGCAAAGACTTTCCCGGCGCAGTCGGCCACTAAGTCACTCTTCCGGGGAGCCGTATCCGCCGCCGCCCGGCGTTTCGACGACGAGCACGTCGCCCGCCGCGGCTTGAAACTGAACGCAGCCGGCGAGCGGTTCCGTCGAGCCGTCGACGCGCAACAGCGAATTGCGTCCGAGCGCGCCGGGCATGCCTCCGGCCAGACCATAGGGCGCGTACGGTCCGCGCCGCTGCGAAAGGATCGACACTTCCAGCGGTCTTAGAAATTCCAGCTTGCGGACGATGCCGTCGCCGCCGCGATGCACGCCCGCTCCGCCGGAGCCGCGACGAATTGCGAACTCGCGGACGCGCACCGGGTAGCGCAATTCCATGACTTCCGGGTCGGTCAGCCGCGTATTCGTCATGTGCGTATGCACGGCGTCCGCCCCCGGTCCGTCGAACGTCGCGCCGTTGCCGCCGCAGACTGTTTCGTAGTAACCAAACGTGCCGTCGCCGAAGAGCGTATTATTCATTGTGCCTTGCGACCCCGCGGCCAGTCCCAACGCGCCGAGCAAGACGTCGACGACGCGTTGCGACGTTTCGACGTTCCCGCCCACCACGGCCGGGCAATCTTCCACCCGCTCTCGCGCCGGCGGATTCAGCACACTTTCGGGGACGATCAACCGAATCGGCTTGAGCACGCCTTGATTGAGCGGAATATCTTCGTCGATCAAGGCCCGCAGGCAGTACATGACGGCGGCGGTGACGATCGCCCGGTTGGCGTTGAGATTGCCGGAGGAAACCGGTCCGGAGCCGGTGAAATCGATCAGGGCTTCGTCGCCGGCGACGGTGATCGCGACGGTGATCGGCGTGCCGTCGTCCAAATGATCCGTGAAGGTGTAGCGACCGTCGTCGAGCCGCGCCAGTGCGGCCCGCATCTTACGTTCGGCGGCGTCGCAGATGTGTCGCATATAGGCGGCGACGACCGGCCACGAGTAGCGCTCGACGAGCCGTGCGAGACCTTGCGCCCCGTGCTGATCGGCCGCGATCTGAGCCCCGATATCGGCGAGATTCGCAGCGGGACTGCGCGAAGGATACTGCGCCGTGGCCAAGAGGTTGCGCAGCTCGTCGAGTCGCGAACGGCCCGCCTCGACCGCGCGGAAGTTTCGGATCAGCACGCCTTCTTCGGCCAGATTCTTCGAGAAGGGGGGCATCGAACCGGGGCGAATCCCGCCGATCTCCGCATGATGGGCTCGGCTCGCCGTAAAGAAGCGCAATTCGCCGCTCGCCTCGTCATGCACCGGCGTCACGACGGTGACGTCGGGCAGATGCGAGCCGCCGCGGTACGGATCGTTCGTCACGAACACGTCGCCGGGACGCAAGTCGGGATTATCGGCGATGATCTGTCGCACCGTTTCTCCCATCGCGCCGAGATGCACCGGAATGTGCGGCGCGTTCACGACCAGATCGCCCGTCGCCGTAAAGAGCGCGCAGCTAAAGTCGAGCCGTTCCTTCACGTTCACGCTGCTCGACGTATTGCGGAGCGTGATCCCCATTTGCTCGGCGATCGCCGAAAATTGGTTGTTGAAGATCTCCAACATCACCGGATCGGCTGCCGGCCCGACGTGCGCGCCGGGAGTCGAATCCGCCGCCCGGCCGCGCTCATCGGTCAGCAACAGTTCGCCGCGGGCCAACATTTCGGCCTTCCACCCGGGTTCGACGACCGTCGTCGCCGCCTGCTCGCAGACGATCGCCGGGCCGGCGAACGAGTCGCCCGGGCGTAAGTCGTCGCGTTCGAACAGTCGCGTTTCATACGCCCGACCGGCGAAGTGCGTCGTCACGGTCTGAGCGGCGCGGGGAATACGATCGACGATCGGTCGCGGCGGCGCATCGTACGACGGTGTCCGACCGACGGCCTCGACGCGCGCCGCGGTCGCTTCCAGCGGCTTGCCCGGCCGCACGTAACCGTAGAGCCGGCGATGCTCGGCTTCGTAGGCCGCGGCCGGCGGCGGCGACGTCGGCCCGATCGCCACGGTCAACGTCGCATCGACGCCGCGATAGCGGACGTCGAGAAATCGCTTCACTTCGATCCGCTGAGCCGCGATTCCCTCGGCTGCGATCTCCGCGCTCGCCGCGGACTCCAGCTCCGCAAACGCCGGCTCCAATTCGTCGAGCAGCGCCGCCGAAAGCTCGCGATAGACGGCCGTGGCGCGATGCCGCACGACGTCGGCTTGGCCGATGCCGTAGGCGCTCAACAGCCCGGCATCGGGGTGGCTCAGCACTTGCCGCATTCCCAGTTCGCGGGCCACCGCGCAACTATGCTGACCGGCCGCGCCGCCGAAACCCACCAACAGATACTCGCGCGGATCGTAGCCCTTGGCGACGCTCACCGCTTGAATGGCCTTCACCATGTTGGCGTCGGCGACGCGGAGAAAGCCTTCGCAAAGTTCAATCGGCGTATAGCTCTTGCCGGTCGCCGCGGAGATTATTTCGACGAGTTCGGCCAAGCGGCGTTCGACGGCCTGCTTGTCGAGCGGAAACGGAAAGCGCGCGGACGGAATCTTGCCGAGATAGAAGTTGAGATCGGTGACGCAGAGCGGCCCGCCGCGGCCGTAGCAGGCGGGTCCGGGATCGGCTCCGCCGCTTTGCGGACCGACGACGAGCTTCACGCCGTCGAACCAACAAACCGAGCCGCCGCCGGCGGCGACCGTGTGCACGGCAATCATCGGAGCGACGATTCGCGCGCCGGCCTTCTCCGTTTCGTAATCCATCTCGAAGCGGCCGTCGAAACGGGCGACGTCGGTGCTCGTGCCGCCCATATCGAAACCGATCGCACGCCCAAAGCCGGCGGCCTGCGCGGCCCGCCCCATGCCGACCACGCCGCCGGCGGGCCCCGAGAGCACGCTATCTTTGCCGACGAAGCGGTCGGCGGCGACAAGCCCGCCGGCCGAAGTCATCACGCGAATACGACTGTCGGGTAGACGCCGACGAAGCGCAGCGACGTAACTCCGCAACACCGGATTCAAGTACGCATCGACCACGGTCGTATCGCCGCGGGCCACGATCTTGACCAACGGCGCGACCTGACTCGACAGGCTGATCTCGTCAAAGCCCAGTTCGCGGGCGATCCTTTCGACGATCCGCTCGTGGTCGGCGAAGCGATACGCATGCAGTAGGCAGACGGCCAGCGAGTCGATTCCCTGCTCCCGCAAAACGGCGAGATCGCGGCGCAGCGCCGATTCGTCGAGCGGCCGCAGAACGACGCCGTCGTGGGTCACGCGCTCGTCGACTTCGATCGATTCCGTGAACAGCGGCTCCGGCTTCACGACTCGCAGGTCGAACAATCGCGGCCGGTTTTGATAACCGATTCGCAGCACGTCGCCGAATCCGCGCGTGGTGACCAGCGCAGTCCGCGCTCCGCGGCGCGTGAGCAAGGCGTTGGTGCCGCGCGTCGTGCCGAGGCGAACGTCGACCGGCGGGATGTCGTCGTCGAGCCGCAGCCCCAACAAATACCGCACGGCGAGCACGACCGACTCCTCCCCGGAGAAGAGTTCGTAGACCTGGCCGGGAAGCGGGGCGGCGGGAAGAGGTGAGGCGAGGGATAGCGTTCCGTCGGCCGCATCGAAATGGTCGACCGCGGCTTCCACCGTCGGACGCCCCATGTCGTCGACGAGGCGCAGCGTGTAGCCGCGCCAAAACTCGGCCGGATCGCGGCGGCGCGCAGGGTCGACGATCGTGGTCGCCGTCGAAGCGGCCCCGACGGCCCCTTTCGTCACTCCCGACGAAAGCAATTTATGCCGCAGGAGCGAGCCGTCGGGCCGACGAGCAAAGCAGTCGGTGAACGTCCCGCCGACGTCGATCCAGAACTCCCACGGCGGCTCGCTCATCGCAACCTATCGTTCACGACGTTTATTTCTTCCCCGCCACGCAGTACAGATGGGATTCCGTGCGGAGGAACAACTTGTGATTCGCCACGGCCGGCGTGCTGTGCGAAGTCTCGCCGAGTTCGATCCGCGCCAGTTCCGCAAACTTGTCGGTCGCCGAGAGTACGACGACCGTGCCGTCGGAGGCGAGGGCGTAGAGCCGATCGCCGACGATGATCGGCGAGCCGAAAAATTTGCCGCCGACCCGCTCGCGCCACTTCACCTCGCCGGTCGGAGCATCGAGGCAACTCACGACGCCTGCGTCGCTCCAGGAAAAGAGCAGGTTCCCCTTGGCGACGAGCGTCGGCACGTAGCACGCTTGTTCGGTGATCTTGTAGACGACTTCCGGCTTCGGACCCGGCTTCACGGCGACGATGTAGTTGCCGCCGCCGCCGGATCCGCAGGTGCCGAAAACCAAACCGGCCGCCATGATCGGCGAACTGACGCTGCGCTTGGTCAAGACGTCGGTCGCTTCCCAGTTCGTCTTACCGGTCTTCGGGTCGATGCCGCCGAGGCCGTGAGCCTGGCTGTTGAACAGCAGCTCGGTGCCGCCGTCGGGCAGCTCGCGGACCATCGGCGTCGAGTAGGTGACCGTCGCGCTTTTGCGCGGCGTTTGCCAAATCGTGCGACCGTCCTTGCACGAGACCGCATGCAAATAGCTCACGCCGGTTTCGCCGCCGCCGTCTCCCTTCACCTTCTCGGCGTCGTCCTGCTCGTTGACGAGCACGACCATGTCGCCGACGACCACGGGGCTGTTGCCGGCGCTGTGCTGGCTCACGAACTTTCCGAGGTCGAGCTTCCAAACATCGCGGCCGTCGTGCGTCAGCGCCATGAGCGTGAGGCTTTCCGGGACCGACCAGGAGACGTAGACGTGTTCGGCATCGACGGCCGGAGTCGGCGAAGCGAAGCTGTTGAGAAGATGCTTCTTATGAACGTGGTAGTCGAAGCGGCGATCCCACAGGATCTTGCCCGTGTTCGCGTCGAGGCAGAGCACGACGCGCTGCTGCGGATCGTCGAGCGCACTCGTCAGAAACACCTTGTCGCCCCAAATCACGGGCGACGAGTGCCCCGCGCCCGGCAGTTCGGCTTTCCAAAGATAATCCTTGTCGGTCCAGGTCGTCGGAATCGAGGCGTCGTCACTCACCCCGGTACCGTTGGGGCCGCGGAAGCGAGTCCATTCCTGGGCGTCGACCGACGCGGCAAAGGAGGCGGCCAACAACAGAGCGACCAACGACGAGCGAAGCGACATAGGGATGGTTCCGTCGGCAGGATGACGAAGGGGGCGGGTCTTTATCGTAACCGGACGCCCGGCGAGGGTAAAGAATCGCCGCCCCGCCTAAGAAACGCGGCCAACTCCGCCTAGCGCTCGATGCCGTATTGCTCCAGCTTTCTATAGAGTGTGGCTCGGCCGATGCCCAACAGCTTGGCCGCCTCGGGCACGTTGCCGCCGGTGCGCTTGAGGGCTTCGAGAATGAGCTTGCGCTCCCAGGCTTCGATATCGAGCGATTCCAATTCGTTGCCGCCGACGTCTTGCAACATCAGGTCGCTCGCCTCGATCCGCGCTCCGCTCGCCATCACGACCGCGCTGTCGATCGTGTTGCGAAGTTGGCGGACATTGCCGGGCCAGGAGTACGCTAAGAGTTTGCGGCGGGCGTCGTCGGTGAGTTGCAGATTCGGTCGGCCGTGCGTCTTGCGGAAGTGGTCGAGGAAGTAGTCGACCAATCGTCCGACGTCGGTCCCGCGCTCGCGCAGCGGCGGCAAATAAAGCTCGAACACATTGAGCCGATAATACAAATCTTCGCGGAAGCGTCGCTCGCGGGAGAGTTCCGCGAGGTTGCGATTCGTCGCGGCGATCAGACGCACGTCGACTTGCACCTCCTGCGTCGCCCCGACCGGCAAAAACGGATGACCTTCTAAGATGCGGAGCAGCTTGGCCTGGCCGGCCGGCGTGAGTTCGCCGATTTCATCGAGGAACAGCGTTCCCATGTCGGCTTGCTTGAATAAGCCGGCATGATCGCGATCGGCCCCGGTGAAGCTGCCGGCGCGGTGGCCGAAGAGTTGGCTCTCCATCAAGTCGGCGGGGATCGCCGCGCAATTGATCGACAGCATCGGCCGGTCGGCTCGACTGCTCAGTCGATGAATCGCGCGGGCCACGAGTTCCTTGCCGCTGCCGCTCTCCCCGCGAATCAGCACACAGCCGCCGGCCGAAGCCACGCGGGCGATGCGGCTTTTCAGCTCGAGCATCGGCGGACTCTCGCCGACGAGTTCGTCGAACCCGCCGCTCGTCGTCTTGAGCCGTTGGAAATCCGCGGCGAGCGTTTCTTCTTGCAACGCGCGAGCCAAGGCTTGCGCGGCGATGTTGGCGGCCGAGACGGCGAAATCGAAATGCGATTGGCGAAACCGGCCGTCTTCCAAATACAGGTGGAACGCGCCGAGCACGCGTTTATCGCGCACGAGCGGAATGCATTGCGCGTCGGAGTAATGGGCCGCGGCCTTTTCGACCTCGCCGTTCTTTTGATTGGCGATCCACACGGCGTGCCCTTCGTCGCACACCAGCCGCATCAGTTCTTCGCTTAAGTTCACGCGCTGCTGGGCGTATTCCGGCAAGACGATCTTCGGCCGCAGCGCGCGATCGTCGCCGACGCTCAAGAAGCCCACGACCGACGCCTTGGTGCGTCCCTGCACGAGCTCCAACGTCGTCGTCAGACACTGCTGCGGATCGCCGCACGAGAGGAGCTTGATGCTCAGTTGATGCAGCAGCAACAGGTCTTGTGTTTGTTCGACGGAGTGAATCGCGCCGAGCTCGTTGGCGTCGAACTCCTTGCTCCCCATCTTGAAGCGAGCGACGATCGACTGCGTGATGCCGATGTTCGGGTCGCCGGGCAGCGTCGGTCGCAAGCTGCTTTGATGAAACTGAAACTCGGTCGAGCCGACTTTGAGATAGTGTCCTTCGCCGAGCACGGAATCGTCGATCTTGCGATCGTTGACATATGTGCCGTTGCGACTTTCCATGTCGCGCACTTCCCACCGCCCGTTCACGTTGCGGAGCACCGCGTGAACGCGCGAGCAGAGCGGGTCGTTCAGTTGAATGTTGCACTCGTTGCCGCGCCCGATCCTGTTTTCCGCGTCGGGTTCCAACACATAGTTGCGACCGATATCGCGACCAAGCGTGACGGTAAGGTACGTGTAGACGACGGGCATCGAGGGTGAATCGGCGAAGAAGTTCGGGGCGCGGCTGCCTCGGCTCTCAACAAGCTTCGCTCATTGTAGACTCCCCGAGGAAATGCCGGAATCTACAATAGAACTCCATGACCGCAAAGTTTTCCGCCAACCCGTCGTCGCCCTCGCCGAGCTCAGGCGTGCTCTTAGTCGGTCACGGCACCCGCGAAGAGGCAGGCACCCGCGAGTTCATGGAGTTGGCAAAGCGGCTCGCCCCGCGAGTGTCGCCGCTGCCGCTCGCAGCGTGCTTTCTGGAGTTGGCGGAGCCGGCGATTCCCGCCGGCGTTGCGCGGCTGCTCGACTGCGGGGCGACGGAGATCGTGGTCGCGCCGGTGTTGCTCTTCTCGGCCGGTCATGCGAAGCGAGATATCCCCGCAGCGGTCGCCGCGGCGCTCGACGCCGCCCGTCGATCCGACGTGGTCGTACGGCAGGCGGCGCATCTGGGATGTGCCGAGGGAATGCTGCAGCTCTCGCGGCGGCGATTCCAGGAGGCCGTCGCCGCAGCGGCGGGCACGAACGCCGACCCGCGGGCGACTCGCCTCATCATCGTCGGTCGCGGAGCTACGGACCACGATGCGCTCGACGAAATGCGCCGCTTCGCCGAGTTGCGCACGGCGGCGGGAGAGGCCGGCTCGGTCGTCACGGCGTTTGCCGCCCTGGCCGAGCCGCGTTTAGAGACGGCGCTCGACGAAGCCGCCGAAGCTCAAGAAAAGCTCATCGTCGTTCAGCCCCATCTGTTGTTCGCCGGCACTCTTACGGAACGAATCAGCCGGCTCGTCGCGGAGCGGGCCCAAAGGCACCCGGCCAAGCGCTGGCTGCAAACAAGACACTTAGGTGCCGAGCCGGAACTTGTGGCGACCCTAGCTGGGCAAATCTCCGCCGCCGCGGGCGCGAACCGCTATCGCATGTAGTTTCGCCGCTGTGATTCGTCGCGTTCGGCTTAGCGAACCGTCAGGTTGGGCGACATCTTTTGAACCTGCGGGAGCTGATCTTGCAGCGCCCACCGCAGCGGGATAGCATTCGATGCCAAGTCCTTGGGGAATTGGCGGTTGTGCGCGCGGGAGTCGGCCCGTTTCCGCGCTCGGCATTGTCGCAAAGGAATTGTTCATGACTCTTCGCCGGTTTGCTCGTTCGCGCCCGTCGGCGTTCGCCGCCTTGGTTCTTGCCGCTCTGGTCCCCGTCGCCGTCAGTTGCGCGGTTTTGCGAGCCGAACTCTCCGGCCCGACCGTTCAAGATCGCCAGATCACGCTGGCCGTGACCCGCTACATGCGCGAAGGCCATATCTCTCGTCACGAGCTCAACGACGAGATCGCCGAGCGAACGCTGACCAACTTCTTGAAGACGCTCGACGTTCAGAAGGTCTATTTCTATCAAGCCGACGTCGATCAGTTCCGCGCCCAGCAGGACGACCTCGACGATCTGATCCGCCGAGGCAACACCGAATTCGCGTTCCAGGTGTTCAAGGTCTACAAGGAGCGGCTCGATCAGCGCATCGGTTGGGTCGACCAACTCTTGACGCAGCCGTTCGACTTCACGGTCGACGAAGAAATCACTCGCGATCCCGACGCCGCGAAATACGCGACCACCGAGGCCGAAGCCAAGGAACTCTGGCGGAAGCGCATCAAGTACGACCTGCTGGTGTTGAAGGCCACCGAAAAGATGGAAGGCCAGGAAGCCCGCGACAAGCTTTCGCGCCGCTACCACGGCCTGCAGAAGCGGATGAACCAACTCAAGCAAGACGAGTTGCTGGAGTGGTATCTCACCGCGATGACCACGAGCTACGATCCGCATTCGACGTATATGTCTCCCTCGTCGAAGGAAAACTTCGAGATTTCGATGCGGCTCCAACTACAAGGCATCGGAGCCCAACTGCAATACGACGACGGCTACACCGTCGTACACAAGGTCATCCCCGGCGGCGCCGCCGATAAAGACGGCCGGCTGAAGAAGAAAGATCGCGTCGTCGGCGTCGGCCAAGGCGTCGACGGCCCGATCCAAGACGTCGTCGACCTGAGCCTCACGGAAACCGTCGATCGCATCCGCGGCCAAAAAGGCACGGTCGTCCGTCTGGAAGTCATTCCCTACGGCACCAACGAGAAGAAAATCTACAACATTACCCGCGCCCAAATCGAACTCAAGGAAGCCGAGGCTCGCAGCGAAATCCTCACCGAGGTTCGCGACGGCCAAGAACACAAAATCGGCTTCATCTCGCTGCCGAGCTTCTACATGGACATGGAAGGCGCGCGGCTCGGCCTCCCCAACTACAAGAGCACCACTCGCGACGTGCAGGCCATTCTGAAGACGTTTCGCGACGAAAAAGTGGAAGCCGTGGTGCTCGACCTGCGGTTCAACGGCGGCGGCTCGCTCACCGAAGCGATCAACCTGACCGGCCTGTTCATCGACGAAGGCCCGGTCGTGCAGGTGAAGGACAAAGACGACAATCGCCAGCCCTACAACGACCTCGACAAGGGCGTCGCCTGGGACGGACCTTTGGTCGTGCTCTGCAACAAGTTCAGCGCCAGCGCGAGCGAAATCTTCGCCGGAGCCATCCAAGACTACGGCCGCGGCATCATCGTCGGCGATCCGCAGACGCACGGCAAAGGCACGGTGCAAAGCCTGCTCGACCTCGGCCGGCAGATTTTCCAAGTGCCCAACGCTCCGGAACTCGGCGCGCTCAAGCTGACGATGCAGCAATTCTACCGTCCCAACGGCGACAGCACGCAAAACCAAGGCGTCCGCAGCGACGTCGTGCTCCCGTCGCTGACCGCGGAACTCGAAGTCGGCGAAGCGGACCTCGACTACGCCCTGCCGTTCGACCACATCGACTCGGCCGGCTATAAGAGCGTGAAACTCGTGAACTCGGAGATGATCGCTCAACTCCGCAACGCGTCGGCGAAACGCTGCCAAACCTCGTCCGACTTCCAAAAGGTGCAGGCCCGCGTGACGCGCTACCGCGATCAGAAGAACAAGAAAACGATTTCGCTCAACGAAGAGAAGTTCCTCGCCGAAGTCAACGCCGACAAGGAAGAGGGAGATCTTGAGAACGAAATCGAAAAGGAAATGAACGAAGCGGAAGATCGCCCGGTCGTCAAAAAAGATTACTACTACACCGAGGCGATGTCCGTCACGCTCGACTATTTAAACCTGTCGAAACTCGCCGGCACCACCCGCCTGACGACGACCACGGCGCGGTAGCTCCCCCTCATCCTTGGTCCGGAACCTGAAAGGGACGTTCGCCTTCGGCGGACGTCCCTTTTCTTGCGCCGGCCCTCCCGAAGTTGCCGATGACCGAATTCACCCTTTCTCGCCTCGCCGACGACGCCACCTGCCTCGCCCCCGACGGCAGCGAGGTGCGCGTGTTGCTTTCCCTCCGCGGCGGCGGGCTGGCCCATTTTCGCCTGCCGGCCGGACGCACGTCGCGGGCCGTGGTGCATCGCACGGTCGACGAAATCTGGTACGTCGTCGCCGGGCGCGGCGAGATCTGGCGCAAGTTCGGCGACCGATCGGAAACGACCACGCTCGAGCCGGGCGTCTGCCTCACCTTGCCGGTCGGAACGCACTTTCAGTTTCGCTCCGTCGGCGACTCCGCGCTGGAGATTCTCGGCGCGACGATGCCGCCCTGGCCGGGTGACGACGAAGCCGTGTCGGCCGATGGCCCTTGGCCGCCTAATGTCTAGCTTGTTACTCGCAATTTACGCTCAGGGCCGCTCGTTCGCGTTAGCGCCCCGGATTCCCGCCGGGCGGCGAGGCCCGATCGACGGCGGCGGAATCGACGCCCTGCGACGGAGTGCCGTCGCCGTCCCGCCGTGCGACGTAGATCTGCCAGCCGACCAAAGCCAAGACGGCGGCGAGCACGCAGCGGCGGAAATGCGGTGGGATCGCGGTCATTCTTTCAGTGCCTAACACTCGGCGGCGCCCGACCGAGACGCCTGAGTTCAGGCCCCGACGGCGGGCGGACCGTCGCATTGTTCTTCGCGCATCGGAGTTTCGCAACGGAATTCGGGTCGCGAAAATCGCTCGGACGTGATCGTCCGAAGATCGGGCAAAACTGCCGAACTAGCGGGCGTTTTTCAGGCATCCCGCTCCTCCCGGTTGGTCTCCCGCCGCCGGCCCGGACTACGGTACCATGTGACTCGTTCCCGGGATTGCGGCAACTATTCGAGTGTGCGGCCCGCGATCGATCGCACCGTTGCTGCGGGCTGTCCGGTGTCCGATGGTTTTGCTGATAGCAGACTATTGGGAAGTCGATCAATGAAGCGGCGGCTCGATGCGAACGCAGGCAAGGGGCGACTTATGGCGACGGTTCCGGCTCAAGACGGTTTGTGGAACGAACAGCGGAGTCGGATCAAGCGCCGGACCTGGTTGAAAGCGGCCGCGGCCGTCGCCGTCGGCGGCGCCGGAGCCTGGTTCATGTGGGGCGGCGAGCCGGTCGCCGAAACGGGCGCCATGCAAGGCGCGGTCGTCCACCACGAAGCCCTGACCGCGGCCGAAGGCGTCGACGGGGTCGCGCTCTACCGCAAGCTCATGGCCGAAGCCGCGAAGCGGCTGGAAACGGTCGACACGATCTCCGCCGTGTTTCACAAGCAGGAGCGGATCGACGGCAAGCTTCAGCCGCTCAACGTGATGGAAATCCGGGTTCGTAACAAACCGCTGGCGATCTACGGCGTGTGGCGAACTCCCGACGCCGGCCAACAGGTGATCTGGCGCGACGGCGCCCACGACGGCAAGATGCTCGTCAGCCCGGCCGGTTTCAAACGCCGCATCATGCCGATCGTGAAGCTGTTGCCCGACGATCCGATGGCGATGGCCGTGAGTCGGCGACCGGTGACGAACCTGGGCATCTGGAAGTTCACGGAGCGCGTCGCCGCGCTGCTCGACGAAGAACTCCTCCGCGACCCGGCCGTGTCCGTCAAAGTGACCAAGGGGGATGAAATCAGCGGTCGGCCCTGTACCGCCTTTAAGTTCGAGCACGTGAAACCGAGCCCGACGGCCCACTTCAAGGACGTCACGGTGCTGTTCGACGAAGTGCTGCGGGTACCCGTGGCCATCGAATATCACCGCTGGGACGACAAGGGGATCGCCGGGCACCTGGAAGAGTCTTACTTGTTCGAAAACCTGACGCTGAACGTCGCCATGAACGACGCCGACTTCGACGAAGCCAATCCGGCGCTGAAGTTCGGGACGAACAAGTAGTTTTGAGGGGCCGTCCCCGCCGAGCCGACCGGTCCTCTCGAATTCCGCTCCGGTATACGACGCGGGGGGCGAGCCGTTAGAATGGGGCGAAGTCTTTCCGCCTGCCGGGCATCGAGCACGCCGGCGGTCGCATCCCGCCCCCTAACGCCGCGCGACGCATCGGCATGCCCGCTCCGTTCTTCATTCTCGCAGTCGACTGGTCGCAGTTTGCGACCGCGGCTTGGACGTTCCTCGCCTTGTGGACGGCGTTCTGGATCTACGTCTGGGTCCGCTATTTTCCGATCGTCTATCGGTTGATCGGCGAAGCGCCCCGCCTGGTGGCGGAGATTTCCGAACCGCTCTCAGGCGGCGAAGAGTGCGCGTTTCGCACCGGCGACGGCCTGACGCTTCGGGGCACATATCTCAAGACGCCGGCCGAGCGGCGCGCGGGAGTCGTCCTGTTCGGCCACGAGCTCAACGGCGATCGCTGGAACGCCACGCCGTACGTGCGCGATCTCATCGCCGCCGGGTACGACGTGTTTACGTTCGACTTTCGCAACCACGGCGCCAGCGACGCACAGCCCAATCTCACGGTGCGCCCGTGGATCGCGACCAACGACGTCGACGACGTCGCGGCGGCCGTCGATTATCTCGCCTCGCGCCCGGACGGCGATCCCCGGGGATTGGGCGTTTTGGCGATCAGCCGGGCCGCGGGAGCGGCGATTTGCGTGGCCGGACGCGACTCGCGTATTCGCTGCCTCTTTACCGACGGCGCGTATCCGACGCACGCGACGCACCTCATCTATTTGCGACGCTACATCGACATCTTCATCCCCTATCCCTGGACGTTCATTACCCGCCGCATTCCGGATTGGGTCTATCACATTTTTCTCGGCGCCGGCCGGCGACTATGGGGGCGGCAAAACCGCTATCGTTTCGTCAACGTCGAGCAAGCGGCCCGCGGCGTCCGCGTGCCCGTCATGATGGTACACGGCGGCAAGGATCGCATGATCCCGGTCGAAGCGGCTCAAGCCTTGCGAAAATGCATCGCCGGCCCGGCCAAGCTCTGGGTCGTCGCCGAAGCGAAGCACAACGGCGCGGTGTTCACACTGCCCGACGAATATCGCCGACGCCTGTTACGCTTCTTCGCATTCCACCTCGGACCGCGTCCGAAGCGAAGTTCCAAGGCCTGCGTCGCCGCCTAACGCAGTCCGCTAAAACGATCCGAAGGGCGGCCAACCGCGTACCCACGCCAACGCGAGATAAGCCAGAACCGGGAACGCCACGAAAATCGTGCCGTAGGTGTAGAGCGTCGTCCAGGTGCGGCGGGGCCAGCGTGCCATAAGCTTCAGGTTTGCCTTTCTTCCGCCGCCGCCGTCCTCTCGGGCCGAGCGGCGGACGCGAGTCCTTCGCGCGCCGTGATTCGCAAGGCTACGACTAGGGCCGTCGAAGCCGCCGCCGAGAGTTTGACCTCGAAACGCGCGGCGTAGGCGAACACGGCCGTGGCTTTGATTTGTATGTCCGACCGACCCGGCGCAGCGACTTTAATCTCGGGAACACGCTCAAACGGCGGGCAAAACGAAAGCGGGACAACCGCGATGCGTTGACCGGGCGCGAACTGAATATGCCAAGTTCCTTCCAACGTGTCGCGTCCGGCGGCGTCGACGTAGCGCAGCGTCTCGGCCGTGATCCCCGCCGGACGCGGCCGCGACTTCGTCGGCGGCGCCGCGCGTGAGCGTGCGAGCGCGACTTCGGCGAACGTCGCGGCAAGGCCGGGCAGCCAGACCAGCCCGATCGCGGCGCCGTTCGTTCCGGGCAGCGTCAAACAAACCGAGGCCGCGACCAACGCGCCGACGATCGTGGTTCGCGCGATTCGGCTCACGGGCCCGACCGCGCGGACGGCGGCGAAAACAGTCAACGTCGCCGCCGCATAGCCGGCCGCGGCCGCGACGTCGAGCGGCAGCGAAAACGCTCCGCCGGCCCGACGCGCCGCCAAGAGCGCGGCGAAGGCGACGAACGGAGCCGCGGCGAGCGTTTGTCGTGCGACGTCGCCGTCCTTCCCAAACGCAAACCGCCGCCGGGCGAGATTCGCTGCGGCGGCGGGTTGGACGTTCTTCATCGTGACGGGCGCCTTCGTCGAGCTCAGGCGTCGGGCGATTTACTTAGCGCCGACCAAACCGGCCGCTTCGGCCAGTTGCGCGGCCTTCTTGGTGCTTTCCCAAGTGAACGTCGGCTCGCTGCGGCCGAAGTGGCCGCCCGCGGCCGTGGCTCGATAAATCGGACGGCGCAGGTCGAGATACTCGATGATGCCGCGCGGCGTGAGCTTGAACGCTTGGCGGACGATGTCGCAGAGACGATCGTCGTCGACCTTGCCGGTCCCCTGCGTATCGACGTACACGCTGACCGGTTCGGCGACGCCGATCGCGTAGGCCAGTTGCACTTCGCAACGATCGGCCAAGTCCGCGGCCACGATGTTCTTCGCGACATGCCGCGCCATGTACGCCGCGCTGCGGTCGACCTTCGTCGGATCCTTGCCGCTGAACGCGCCGCCGCCGTGGCGGCCCCAGCCGCCGTAGGTGTCGACGATGATCTTGCGGCCCGTCAGACCGGTATCGCCGTGCGGACCGCCGACGACGAACTTGCCCGTCGGGTTGATGTGGTATTGGATCTTCCCGCCCGCCAGGTCTTTCGGCAGCAGCGGCTTGATGATCTTCTCGATCACGTAATCTTTGATCTGGGCGTGCGTGACCGTTTCGTCGTGCTGCGTGGAGACGACGACCGTGTCGATGCGGACCGGGCGGAAGCCTTCGTACTCGATCGTGACTTGGCTCTTGCTGTCGGGACGGAGCCAGGAGACGTCTTTCTTCTCGCGGGCGGCCGTGAGCGCGTTGGTGATGCGGTGCGAAAGGGCGATCGGCAGCGGCATGAGTTCCGGCGTGTCGTTGCACGCATAGCCGAACATCAAGCCTTGGTCGCCGGCGCCGATGTCTTTGCCGGTCGACTGATCGTCGTTCACGCCTTGAGCGATGTCCGGGCTTTGGCTGTGCAGGCGCAGTTGCAGTTCGCACGTGTCGGCGTTGAAGCCGATGTCGTCGTGTGTGTAGCCGACTTCACGGATCACTTGGCGCACGACCTTCTCGAAGTCGGGCTTCGCCTTGCTCGTGATTTCGCCGGCGACGCAGCAGAAGTCCGTCGTCACCAGCGTCTCGCAGGCGACGCGGCTCATCGGGTCTTGAGCCAAGAGGGCGTCGAGCACGCCGTCGGAGATTTGATCGGCCAGCTTATCCGGATGACCGCCGCTGACGGATTCACTCGTAAACAGATACTTTCGATCGGCCACGCCGGCACCTCCGCTACGCCTGACACAAGAACACGTTAAAGCGCCGCCGCCCCGACTCAGTCGGGGCGGGGCGGTGAAAGAGACCGGTATTATGGCCGGCTCGGCATCGGTCGACAAGCGATGAATCGCCCCGCCGGCGAGGAATACTCACCGAAAGCTCATGCGGACCATCGGCGTTTCACCGCAGCGAGCCGCGGCGGGTTACTGCTTCGGCAGCATGTCTTGCAGATTCTTCGGCAAGTTCGGCATGCCCGGGAGACCGCCGGCGTTCGGTTGCGCCGGAGCCGGTTCGGCCGGCTTCTTCTCGAGCACCGATTGCGGGTCGAAGTGAATCTTCTCGAACGTCTCGTCGCTGACGACGTAGAACCACTCGGCGAACTGATCGTTCAGCTGCTTCGCCTTCTCGCGGCCGGCCTTCACATCGTCGTCGTACTTCTTCTGATTCTGTTCGTTTTCCGACTGAATCCGCTTCCGTTCGACCGGCGTCATCGGCGGATCCACGACCTTCGGCTCGGCCGGCTTCGCGTCCGCCGGCTTCGCAGCCTCAGGCTTGGCGTCCTTGTCATCGGCCTTTTTGGCGTCCGACTTCGGCGCGTCCGACTTCGAATCAGCGGCCTTCTTGTCGTCCGCCGGCTTGGCGGCGTCCGCTTTCGCGTCGGCGGCGGGCTTCTTCTCGGCGTCGGCCGGCTTTTTCTCTTCGGTCTTCGTCGGCTCGGCCTGCGCCAGTTGATCCTCGTCGGCCGCATCGCAGCCGTCGCCCGAGGGCTTGGCTTCCGACTTGGCTTCGTCGGCCTTCTTCTCCGCCGGCTTCGCGTCGTCCGGTTTTTTCTCTTCGGGCTTCTTGTCGTCGGCCTTGTTTTCGGCAGGCTTCGCTTCGGCCGGTATCGCGGCTTCCGTCTTCTTTTCCTCAGCCGGCTTCGCGCCATCTTCCGGCGGGAGCTTCGTGATGACCGGCGGCGGAATCAAGCTTTGATCGAACGACGCCGACACCATCAGGTAGCGATTCGGCGCGGTCGAACCGGCCTCGTCGCTTCCTTCGGTCTTGCCGGCTTCGGCTCCCGCTTCGCCCGCTTTGGCGTCCCCTTCCTTCGCCTCTCCCTCTTTTCCGGCGCGGCCCTTGCCTGTGATGTCGCCGAAATAGAGGTGATACCGCACGCCGTTGGCGAACCCGACGGTCAACTCGCCGTCGTGGCAGATGTATTCCACCTTGTCGTTCGCCGTCCGCGACGGCTGAAAGCCGGATTCCAGCAACGCGTTGACCGCGTCCTCGTTTTGCCAGACGGGCGATTTGATGTCGTTGAGGATGTCTTTCCCCGCCAGCAATTCGTCGACGATCGCCTTCGGCTTGCGCACCGCGTCGACGACCTTGAGCCCGGCCAAAGCCCGACCGAGATCGTCGAGCTTCGTCGTCACGACGTTCTCGTCGTCGGCCGGCTTGCGTTCGACGTAAGCCTTCTTCGCTTCGTCGTACACTTCAAGCTTGCCGATCGCCCACTTGCCGCTCTCCTTCTTGAAATCCCCCTTGGCCTTGAAGATGCGATCGACCTTGAGATTCAGCCGATCGCCGAGTCCCGGAATGCGTTGCCGCACTTGGCGGAAGTCGATGCCGTAATCGTCGGCGAACACCTGCTCGAGCGAACTTGAGCCGACGCCGAGCAGGTCGCCCAAAGCCCAATCGGAAAAGCTCGACGACAACCGCGACGGCTGCAACTCCGTCGTGTAGACGCGATCTTTCCCGGGCACGCGCACGTAGACGATCGGCTTCGGCAGGTTCGCGAAGTCGAGTTCCGCGTGCGGATCCGGCTTCTTAATCTTGTCGTCGATCTTGCCGACGATCAGGTCGAACAGCACCTTGCCGTTGTCCGACTTCAGCGTCACGCGCTTGCCCGTGCCGTCGCCGCCGGCCTTCAGTTCCGCTTCGTTCGTCGGATCGACGACCGCGAACTCGCGATGCCGCGTCGGGTCGTCGGTGATCACGCTCAGCTTCTTCACGCCGATCACGGCGTTGATCACGTCGGCCATCCGATCGATCGAAACCTGGTCGTAGCCTTGCTTCTCCGGGTTGATCTGAAACTCGCCGTCGACCCGCGCGATCTTGATCTCGTGCTTCGCGTCGGTGCGCGGATCAAGTTCCACGATCTCCGCCTCGGCCACCTTGCGGGCCGGCGAGCTGGTCGGTCCGGCGTCGGCGATGAACTCCGGAAAGAAATCGCGACCGATTTCCGCCGCGGCGTCGTCCGTCTCCGCCGACGGCCTGCTCAACCAAACGCCGAACCCCAACAGCACGACCGCGGCCGCCAGGAAAATCCCCGTTTTCGAATTCTCGTTCATCGTGACCCGTATCCGAAAAAACTAATGCGTTGTGATCAACTCAATCCGTCCGACCGCGTGGCTACTTGAGCCGTGCGCGATCGACTCCCTCTTGCTCGCCGGCCCGCCGGCTGAAATACACCAGCAAACCGATCAAGAGCGGGAACACCGGCGGCACGAACACCGCCAACTGCTTGAAATACGCCTGATTCGCGCGAATCTGCTCGTTCGCCTTGCGCATCTCTTCCTTCTGTTCCTGCTGGAACTTCAGCTCGTTGTCGCGGCGCTTCTTCTGCATCACCCGCTCGCGATCTTGCTGGAAGAGTTGGGCGCGGGCGTTCTTGTCGATCAGCTTGAGCTTCGTGTCGTTGCGCAGCTTTTCGATTTCCTCGTTCCAGCGCTGGTCCTCGGCCGTGAGTTCCTTCTCCCATTTTTCCTGACGCTTCTGCATCTCCCGCTGCAATTGAATCTGCAGGTCTTCTTCGATCTTCGAAAGCCGCGTCAGCGTGCGGTGCTCCGGTCGACGCTTGCGAATCTCCAAGAACCGCTCGTCGCCGGCCAGCGAATCGAGCGAGTTGAGCACGAACGAAATGTTGTCGAAGGCCCGAATCATTTCGACCGGGTACTCCGACTGCCGCCGCGTGCTGCGCGTGCTGAAGAAGGCCGAGGCGAGGATGTCGAGATCGGCGATGTAAATGACGTGCATGTCCTTCGGCTCTTTCGGCTTCGCGGCGTCGGCCGTGCCGGTCGCCGTGGCCGCCGGAGCCGGTGCGCCGGTGCCCGTCGCCGTCGAGGTCGGCGGCGTCACCGCATAAGGATTCGCGGTCGTTTTACCGCCGGTCGCCGTGGCCGAGGCGGTCGGAGTCGCCGAAGCGGTCGGCGTTCCGGTCGCGGTCGGAGTCGCCGCTTGGGCCAGTTCGAGGCCTTCAATTTCATTTTTCGGCGCCGTCGCGGCATTCGTCGCGCCCGCGTCGGCCAGCATCTTCACTTCCTTCGGCGGTTCCGGCGGCGCAGGCCCGCGAATCCGCGCCGCGAGCACATACTCATCCCCGGTCGGAGTCGACTTGGCTTGGAAATTCACCCGCCACGGCCCGGGCCCGAACGGCGTTTGACTCCGCACCAGCACGTCGGTCCGCGCCATGTGCCCCGAGGCCTGCGACGTGCGGACCAACGACTTGAAGTCGAGCTTCGCGTCTTCCTTCTTCTTCACCCAACCGGGAAATACGAACACGAGTTCTTTCGTCTTCGCGCTCACCGGGTCGGTTTCGTCGAACAAGCTTTGCTTGCCCGCGTTGCGCCCCAGCGCGCCGTTGCCGATGAACACATAAGCTTCCGGCATCTGCGACACCGAGGAAATCGGATTGTATTCGTGAGTCACGATATCGCCGTTCGCGCTTTCGATTCCCAGCAAGTCCCAAAACTTGCCGATCGAACCGGCTTGAATGAACGGCGCGCCGCCGGATTGCTGCAACTCCTGGCTCACGATCGTGCTGCCGAAGCCGTAGGCCAGCGGGTCTTCCATGACGAGAGCCGGAATTCCGCGCCGCACGGCGGCCACCAAGTTGTCGACCTGATTCGGCTGGCACAACGACGGCTGAATCACAAGCATCACGTCGATATCGTCGGGCACCGCCTTAGCGGCGTCGAGTTCCACGACGTTGTATTGGTGCCGCAACTCCGCGACGATCGCCGTGTCGGCCGCGTCCATCTGGCCGGAAGCGCCTTGCGACACGTCTTTAAACAGCTCTTTGTTGGCGGCGAAAATGCCGAGCGTCTTCTTCTCCGAGCCGCCGAGCACGGCGATCGAACGAATCAGTTCGTACTCGATCGGCGTCGAGTGATCGACGAACGGAATGACGATCTTATCGAGGCCCGACGTCAGCGCCACGCCCATGAAGATCGTCTCGACCGAGGCCTGCCCGCGGACGCGCTGCTCGACCTCGCGGCCGGTGATGCCGTATAGCTTTTCCGCCCGGTCCGATTCCGGCGAATAAGGCTCCGTCGTGTTGATCCGCAGCGACACGTCGCCGCCGCCGTGGGCTTTGATTTCGCGCAGTCGATTGACCAAGTCGAGCCGCACCGGCACGTACGAATCGGGGACGTTGGCGCTGATGAACGCTTCGATGTGCACCGGCTTCTTCTTGTCGAGTTCTTCGACGATCGAGACCGTTTGCGGGGCGAGAGCGCTGAGTTGTTCGACGGAGAGATCTTTCCGCGCCGGATACGCCTGCGCCGCGAGAAACACGCCGACGGCGGCCGCTCCCAAGGCGATCGTACGAGCCAGATAGTGCGGCGCCAGGTTCACGCCGTCGCGGCCGCCGCTCCAATGCCGCCGTCCGATCAACACCATCGCCAAGTAGAGCATCACGGCGACGATCGACAGGAAATACGCGACGCCCGACAAGCTCACCACGCCTTGCGTGAAATCGCGCAACTGCTCGGCGATGCCGTAAACGCGAATCTTATTCGCCCAATCCTGCGGCAACACCAAGTCGACGTATTCCAGCCCGACGAGCACGGCGTTGAACAGCGCGCCGAGCACGAACCCGACGGTGATGTTGCTCGTCAGGAACGAGGCGACCAATCCGATCGCCAGCATCGCCGTGCCGACGAGGAAGTAGCCGATGTAGGTCGCCGCCATCAGCCCCAGGTCGGGATTGCCGAGCATCATCAGCACGGTGACGTTGCAGACGGCCGAAAACAACAGCGATACGGCGAAGATCGCGACCGCCGCGAGATACTTGCCCATTACGACGTCGAAATCCGTCGCCGGAATCGTCAGCAGCAGTTCGTCGGTCCCTTGCCGCCGCTCTTCGGCCCACGTGCTCATCGTGATCGCGGGAATGAAGATCAGCATGATCAGCGGAAAGTATTTATTCAGCTGATCGAGGCCCGCGAGGTTCGACGTGAAGAACTCGGCCGGCCAAAACGCCGCCAGCGAGTTGAGCAACACGAACACGCAGATGAACACGTAACCCGTCGGGTTCAAAAAGTAGCTGACGAAATTTCGCTTGAAGATCGCAAGCAAGACGCCGGTATTCATAAGCTCAAAGCGACGAAATCGGTGGATGTAAAAATGCGATTGCCTCGTGCGACGCTTCGCCCGCTGCGAGCGGCGACGCACGACCGTTGACGACTAAACGCCCGAGAGTTCGTGGAACCGCTCGTCGAGCGAGCGTCCTTCCGCGGCCAACTGGGCGGGCGTGCCGTCGTAGCGGAGCGTCCCTTCGTTGATGAAGAGCACCCGCGAGCACATGGCCTCGACTTCCTGCATGATGTGCGTCGAGAGCAGAATTGTTTTGCTTTCGCCTAAGCGGCGAATCATCTCGCGCACTTCGCGAATCTGATTCGGATCGAGACCCGCCGTCGGTTCGTCGAGAATCAGCACTTCGGGGTCGTGCAACAGGGCTTGCGCCATACCGACGCGTTGTCGATAGCCCTTCGACAGCTTGCCGATCGGCTTGCCGACCACTTGCTTCAACCGGCAGAGGTCGAGCACCTTCTCGATTCGATCTTGCCGCACGTTGCGCGCGAGCCCGCGGGCGTCGGCGAAAAACTCGAGCAATTTCCGCGGCGTCATATCGGGATAGAGCGGACCGTTTTCGGGAAGATACCCGAGCTTCGCGGCGCCGCTCAGTCGCTCGGCCGCCATGTCGAACCCGGCGATGCGAGCCTTACCGGTCGACGGCGCAAGGTAGCCGGTCAGGAGCTTCATCGTGGTGCTTTTCCCGGCGCCGTTCGGGCCGAGAAACGCGACGACCTCGCCGCGACGGACTTTAAACGTGACGTTCCGGCAAGCGGCGAATTGGCCGTAGAACTTCGAGAGCGACTCGGCCTCGATCATGACCGGACGTTCGGCGTCGGAAACTGTCGGCTCACTCATGGCTGTCAAAATCATCTCCCACGGAACGGACAGGGGGGACTTATCGGCGTTGAAGCGGTGCTTCAGGGCGACGCGGTGCGACCGGCCGCACGCCCGAGGCGGGGGGTCGCCATCGCAAGATTCGGCGGAAAACCGCTTATCGCGGCACCATGATAGGTTCCGCTCCGCCGCTTGCCAACCGGGCGAATTGGCCGGCCGGCCCTTTCGGCACCGCCGCTAGTGCCTACGTTGCCGACCCCGGTTTGGTTCTTGCACCCCCGGAATCGTCGGGTGGCACTGGTGGCTTGCCCACCAGTGCAATCGGCACGGCTCGACCAGCCGGCCGCTGCATCCGTGAGTGGATCAGGGACGAACCGACCGATTAAATCAAGCGGCCCGACCGAGAGATTTCGGCGGCGCAGCCCGGGCGGCGTTCGTTCGTTCCACAAGCGGCACTAAGAGTTCGACCGTCCGCGCGGTCGCCCCCAGATTCGCGGCGACGAGCCGGCGAGCGCGCTCGCCCAACTCCGCGGCAAACGCCTGATCGGTCAGGCAGCGACGAACGAAGAGAGTTAGTTCGGCCGGGTCCGCCAACCGCACCGCGCCGCCGGCGGCCAAGAGCCGGTCGGCGATTTCGCGGAAGTTCCAAGTGTTGGGACCGAACGACACGGCGGCCCCGTAAGCGGCCGGCTCCAGCATGTTCTGTCCGCCCCTATCGCCGAACGACCCGCCGACGAACGCGACCTGCGCCGAGCCCCACCAGGCCCCTAACTCGCCGACGGCGTCGACGAGGAGAATCCTGCCTTCTCTGTCTGCAATTCCTTCTCCCTGCGGGAGAAGGTGGCCGAAGGCCGGATGAGGGTCACGTCGAGCGACGTTGGACGCCGACTCATTTGCAGCCCGTCCCTCACCTGCTTCGCTGCGTTCGCCGCCCGCGACCGGCGGCAGAGGGCCCAGCAGGCTCCGCCGCACAAACGGCAGCCCGGAGCGCTCCAACAACCGCGCCACGTCGTCGAACCGCTCGACGTGCCGCGGCACGAGGATCAATCGCAACTGCGGAAACTCGCCGACGAGCGCCCTGTAGGCGTCGAGCGCCGCCGCTTCCTCGCCTTCTTGCGTACTGCCGGCCAGAAACACGACGTCGCTCGACGAGATGCCCGCGAGCTGCGCCAAGCGCCTCGTCGTCGGATTGCCGCGATCTTGCTGCGCGCCGTCGAACTTCAGCGAGCCGGTCGTGATCAGCCGCGTCGCCTCGCAGCCGAGCGCCGCGAAGCGTTCCCGATATTCGTCGTTTTGCACGAGCACGAGCGCGAGCTTCTTGAGCAATCGCCGCATGAAGAACCGCAGCTTCGCATAGCCGCGGAAACTCTTTTCGCTCAAGCGCCCGTTGACGACCGCGACCGGCACGCCGCGCCGCTCCGCCGCCGCGATCAGATTCGGCCACAGTTCCAACTCGGCGAGCACGAGCAAGTTCGGGCGGACGCGCCGCAGCGCCTCGTCGACCGCCCAACTGAAATCGAGCGGGCAATAAAACGTCGTCACGTCGGCGTATTTCTTGCGAGCCAGTTCCAGCCCGGTGCGAGTCGTCGACGACACGACGATCGTCCAACCCGGCCGGCGAGCGCGCAATTCCTTGATGAGCACGCCGAGCAGATTCACTTCGCCGACGCTTACGGCATGCAGCCAGACGCACGGCGCGTCGCCGTCGCGGCGCGGCACGCGGCCCCAAAACTTCTCGCCGTACCCGTCGCGATACTTCCCGTGCCGTACCGCCGCCGACAACAGCCACGGCGACGCCGCGGCGACGAGCAGCAAATAAACGACGTTCAACAGGTATCGCATGAGGGAATCCGTTCCCGAACGTAGCAAAATCTAGCGAGGGGGCATCCGCTCTTCGCTTTTCCAAGCGGCGCCGAAATTACGGCGAGCATGAATCAATCCGAGGAGTACGACCATCTCCGGGGCGACAAGATAAACCAACCGATACGAACCGATGAAGAGTTGACGGACCGAGGGGTCGCCCAACTCCTCGACGATCGCTCCTCGTTCCGAGAACTCGGCCAACGATTGCCCGGCATCGACGACCTTGCGAGCAAAAGCGCGAGCGTAAGCGGGCGAATCCCGAGCGATGTATTCGACGGCTTGCTCCAAATCGTCGGCAACTAGACGAGTCCACCTTATCGTTCGAGCCATTTACTCATTCGCTCTTCAAGTTGCTCGGTGGTGATCGTCTCCCCCGACTCGACTTGCGAACGGCCGTGCTCGATCTTTTGCTTCACGTACAAGTGATACTGAATGTCTTCCAACGAAGCGTCGTCGGGAAGTCGATCAAGCAAACTTCGCACGTCTTCTTTCGCGGTGCTCATACCACCTCGCTCAGGCTCTTACGCCACGTTGTCTCGGTGCATGCAGCATTGCTTGTACTTCTTCCCGCTGCCGCAAGGGCAGGGGTCGTTGCGACCGACTTGCGGGCCGCGATTGCGGATCGGTTCGATCGGCGCGCCGCCTTCCGAGCCTTGAATCGCTTCCTTTTGCTCTTCGGAAACCATGCCCGCGCCCGAGGCCGACTCGTGCACGGCCTTGCCCGCAACCCAGGTCGAGCCGATGAAATCTTCGTTCAGCTGTTCGACGCGGAACACCATGTCGGTCACTTGCTCGCCGATGTTGTCCCACATCGTTTCGAACGTCCGCATGCCTTCGCGCCGGTATTCGATCTTCGGGTCCATCTGGCCGTAGCCGCGCATGCTTACGCTGGAGCGCAAGTGGTCCATCGCCAGGAGATGATCCTTCCAGGCGGCGTCGAGCACGAACAGCACCAAGCGCCGTTCCATGCCGCGAATCTCCGGGCGATAGCGATCTTCCACCGCCCCGGTCACGCGGCGTTCGAGCGCGTCGGGGTCGAGCGTTTCGAGTTGCTCGGCGGTGACTTCGCTCTCCATGTCGCTGCGCAGCCAATCGACGAGCGACGACAGATTGCCGTTCGCCGGCGCGCCGTTGCCTCCGGCATGACCGTTGCCGGCGACTCGCTCCAGCCTCGTCTTCGCATCGGCCAGGGCCGTTTCGGCTTGCGATTGATACTTCTTGCTGCCGGCGACCAGGACCTCGCGAATCTCGTCGCGCTGCTTGTTCTTCAAATCGTCGATCGACAAATCGACCTCGAACCGATCGCGGGCCCACGCCACGAGCGCTTCGCGGTCGTAATGGCGTTGCCCGCCGTCGCCCGAGCCGCGCGAGAAGTGCAGCAAGCCGGCGAGGACCGGATATTCGGCTTCCTTTTCTTCGTAGGCTTCATGCACCCGCTTGAGCACGAACTTCTTGAGCTGCGGCAATTCGAGGGCGCGAATCTCTTCCGGCGTCGTCTCGATGAGAAACTTCTGCCGCAACCACGCGCTGACGGACGCGGCCGGAAACAGCGGATCGAGGAACTTCGCCCCTTCGCCGAGGTCGACGTTTTCGATCGCCTCAGTGACCTTGGCGATGATCAACTCGCCCACGCCGTCGCGACCGACCTTCTTCAAGTCGCGATCGCGCAGGCTCAGGCCCCAGCGCGTGTCGACGAACTTCGCCAGCGCCTCCCAGTTCCACTCGCTCTCGTCTTCGCCGTCGGGCAGGTTTTCTTCGATGGCGTCGTGGAGTTGCGTTTCGATCTGCCGCTGCGCTTCGTCGCGCGCGACGCGGGCCGCTTGCTCGGCGTCGAGCCCGCGGAAGTCTTTGGCGTCGAACTCGATGCCGAGCACGTGGCCGGCCCACTTGGCGTAGGTGCTGGTGCCGTAATCGCTCGCGAGCATTTCGTCGAGATGCCGATCGACGAGCTTGTTGATCATGTCGAGGATGACGTACTTGCAGTTCACCCCTTCGAGCAACTGCTGACGGAAGCCGTAGACGCGCTTGCGCTGCTCGTCCATCACTTCGTCGTACTCGAGCAGGTTTTTACGAATGTCGAAGTTGCGTTCTTCGACCTTCTTCTGCGCGCCTTCGATCCGCCGCGACACCATGCGGCTCTCGATCGCTTCGCCTTCCTGCATGCCGAGCCGCGTGAGCACGTTTTTCACCCACTCGCCGGCGAAGATCCGCATCAGATCGTCTTCGAGCGAGAGGAAAAACCGCGACGAGCCGGGATCCCCCTGGCGACCGCAACGGCCGCGGAGTTGCAAGTCGATGCGGCGGGCTTCGTGGCGCTCGGTGCCGAGAACGTGCAAGCCGCCCAAGGTGCGGACGACGACCCCTTCCGGCTTCATCTTCTCGCGGGCTTCGATCTCGTTGACGAGCTTCGTCCACTCGTCTTGCGGAACTTCCAGCCGAGATTCGTACTTCGCCTGCAGCTGGGCCCAAGCCATGGTCTCGGGGTTGCCGCCGAGGATGATGTCGGTACCGCGGCCGGCCATGTTCGTGGCGATCGTCACCGCGTTCAAGCGGCCGGCTTGCGAAATGATTTCCGCTTCGCGTTGGTGGTGCTTGGCGTTGAGCACTTCATGCTTCACGCCGCGGCGATTAAGCATTGCGCTCAAGCGCTCGCTCTTTTCGATGCTCACCGTGCCGACGAGGATCGGCCGACCTTTGCGGCGGATTTCCTTGATCTTCGTCGCGGAGATCGTCTCTTTGTCCTTGGCGTCGCGTTTGGTGAACACGACGTCGCCGCCCGGCTCCTCGCGCTGGATCGTCCCGCTCAGCACGGTGCCGTCTTGCAATTCGAGATGGTCCCAACGGTGCAGCGATTCGATCTCGTCGCAGATCGCCTCGAACTTCTCGCGCTCGGTGCGGTAGATCACGTCGGGGTAGTTGATGCGCGCCGGCGCCTTGTTCGTCGGAATCGCGACGACGTCGAGCTTGTAGATCTTCCAAAGCTCCGCCGCTTCCGTCATCGCGGTGCCCGTCATACCGCTGATCTTCTTGTACATCTTGAAGAAGTTCTGCAGCGTCACCGTGGCGTACGTCTGCGTCTCCTTCTTGATCGGCACCCCTTCCTTCGCCTCGACGGCCTGGTGCAGCCCGTCGCTCCACTGCCGGCCTTGCATCAGGCGGCCCGTGAATTCGTCGACGATGATCACCTCGCGGTCCTGCACGACGTAGTTCACGTCGCGCTTGTAGAGGTGGTGCGCCTTGAGCGAGTTGTCGATCAGGTGCGGCCAGTGCATGTTGCCGGCCGTGTAGAAGCTTTCCACCCCGGCCAGCTTCTCGGCTTCGCGCACGCCGTCTTCGTTCAAGTGAACCGTGTGTTCCTTTTCCTTCACTTCGAAGTGCACGTCGCGCTTCAATTGCCGGGCGATCTTGTCGGCCACGGCGTATTTCTCGACGTCGTCGTTCGCCGGGCCCGAAATGATGAGCGGCGTGCGGGCTTCGTCGACGAGGATGTTGTCCACTTCGTCGATGATCGCGTAGTGCAGCTTCCGCTGCACTTGCTGCTCGTTGGGCGGAAACCGCTTATCGCCGTGCGCGGCCGGCTTCATGTTGTCGCGCAAGTAGTCGAAGCCGAATTCGTTGTTCGTGCCGTAGGTGATGTCGCACAAGTACGCGCGCTGCCGCTCGGCCGGGTCCATGTCGCTGTAGATCGCGCCCACGGTCAGCCCCAGGCCCATATACACCGGGCCCATCCATTCCATATCGCGGCGGGCCAGGTAGCTGTTCACCGTGACGACGTGAACGCCTTTCTCTTCCAGAGCGTTCAAATACGCCGGCAGCGTCGCCACGAGCGTCTTGCCTTCGCCCGTCGCCATTTCGGCGATCGCGCCGTTGTGCAGCACCATGCCGCCGATCAACTGCACGTCGTAGTGCCGCAGCCCGATGAAGCGGCGGCTCGCCTCGCGGCACACCGCGAACGCTTCCACCAACAGATCGTCGAGCGTTTGGCCTGCCGCCAAGCGCTCGCGAAACTTCGTCGTCTGCTGCCGCAGTTCTTCATCGGTCATCCCCTGGTACTTCGATTCCAGGTCGTTGATGGCCGCGACTTTCGGCTGTAACTTCTTGATATATCGAGCGTTCGACGACCCGAAGAGCGCCGTGAGCGAGCGCTCGATCGAACGGCCGAAGCCGCCGAACAGGGTTCCGGAAAGGTCGCCGAGGGTGTTGAGTACCTGTTGCATGGGCAAGCTGCGAACGAGAAAAAACTGCGAACCAATAGATCGGGCCGTGTGAACGAAGCGAACCGCGAGCGAGAAACCGTAGCCGGCGACTCGACCAGGCAAGGCCGGCAAACGGAGCGACGATTTTCGGCGATCCCTCACCGTTGGCGGAGAGTTGAAAAGTCCGCCGGCAACGCCCGTTCCGTGTGCGTAAGATTTTCCGCTGCTTAAATTTATAGCGTTTGCGAATAGGGGTCAACACTGGTTCCGGCCGGCCCGGCCCGTGCTAAGCCTTGTCCGCGATTGAGCTTAGCGTGATACTTCGTCCACCGCCCAGCTGGGAGCTCGCAACTCGGAACTGCGAAGTTTCCCCTCATCGTCTCATCATTTCCGGTTCCCCCGTTCCGCGCTACGAGTTCGCATGTCGCTGATCCCGATCGCCAATCCCAACGACGTCCGCAACACCCTCCTCTTCCTCGGGACGGGCACCAGCGTCGGCGTGCCGACGATCGGCTGCGGTTGCGAAGTTTGCCAGAGCACGAATCCCCGCAACCAGCGCACTCGCTGCAGTTTGGCGATCGGCCTGCCGGAAGGGACGCTGCTCGTCGATTCCAGCCCCGATCTGCGCATGCAACTGCTGCGGGAGCGGATCGGCATGATCCACGCCGTGCTCTACACGCACGAGCATGCCGACCACTTGTTCGGGCTCGACGACCTACGCGTGTTTCCCTACTACCTCGGGCATCGGCTGCCGCTCTATTGCGAGTCGTTCGTCGAGGAGCGGATTCGCAAGTCGTTCGACTACGCCTTCCATCCCGACGTCGACTCCGCCCAAACCTCTTATCCCCGGCTCACGCTCCAGCCGATCGCGCTCGAACCGTTTTCGGTGCTCGGCGCGCAGGTCGTCCCCATTCGCCTCTACCACGGCCGCTTCAAAGTGCTCGGCTTCCGGTTCGGCAACATCGCCTACTGCACCGACGTGAACAGCATCCCCGACGAAAGCTGGCCGCTCTTGGAAGGGCTCGACGTGCTGATTCTCGACGCGCTCCGCATCAAGCATCACCCCACGCACTTCAACGTCGCGCAGGCCGTCGAAGCGGCGCGGCGCATCGGCGCCAAGCGAACCTACTTCACGCACATCGCCCATGAGATCGACCACGACACCGTGAACGCCACGCTCCCGCCCGGCATGGAGCTGGCCTACGACGGCCTGCGCCTCGAACTCAGTTAAACACGCCGCCCGGTGCCGAGCCTGTAGGGAACGCCCTCCGTGGCGTTCCGCCCGGGTTGCACCACCGATATACGCCGCTTCACGGAACGCCGCGGAGGGCGTTCCCTACACGACAAACAAACTCGCCTTCAGCGACCAACGCCATGACCTACGCCGAACTCCTGAAACACCTGGAAACCTACGGACAAACGCACCTCCTCAAGCATTGGGACGTGCTCACGGCCGACGAGCGGAGCCATCTTTCCGGCCAGATCATGTCGGTCGATTTCGCACAGCTCGCCAAGCTGCGGACCGGCGAAACCAAGGCCGTCGATTGGAAAGTCGCCGCCCCCAAGGCCAAGTCGCCGCCGGCCGTGCGCATCGGCAAGCCTTGGCCGTACGACGCGGCCGCCGCCAAAGCCGCCGGCGAGAAAGCATTGCGGGCCGGCGAGGTCGGCGCGGTGCTCGTCGCCGGAGGGCAGGGGACTCGCCTCGGCTTCGATCACCCCAAGGGCATGTACCACATCGGCCCGGTTTCCGACGCCACGCTGTTTCAAATCCTGCTCGAAAAGATCGTCGCCGCCGGCCGGCGCTACGGCGTGCGCATCCCGCTCTTCTTGATGACCAGCCCGGCGACGAACGACGAAACAATCGCGTTTCTCGAACGCCACAATCGCTTCGGCCTCGCGGAAAACGACCTCGTCGTCTTTTGCCAAGGCACGATGCCTGCGGTGGATATGGCGACGGGCAAACTGCTGCTGGCTTCCTCGAGCGAACTCGCCCTCAGTCCCGACGGCCACGGCGGACTCCCCGCCGCGCTCAGTCGCAGCCCGGCGCAGTCGATCATTCGCGATCGTAGGCTGACGCACCTGTTTTACTTTCAAGTCGACAATCCGCTCGTCACGATGTGCGACCCGACGTTCCTCGGCTACCACATCCTTTCGCAAAGCGAAGTTTCGACCCAAGTCGTCGCCAAGCAAGACCCTGCGGAGCGGGTCGGCGTGTTGGCCGAGATCGACGGGCAGGCCCTGATCATCGAATACAGCGATCTGCCGGAAGCCGACGCGGCGCGCCGCACCGACGACGGTGCACTGGCCCTCTGGGCCGGCAACACGGCCGTGCATGTGTTCGACGCGGCCTTTCTCTTAAGCGCCGCCGCCGGAGCCGGCGAGTTGCCGTTTCACATTGCCCGCAAGAAAGTGCCGTTCGTCGACGACTCCGGCAACACGGTCGACCCCACGGAGCCCAATGCCTTTAAGTTCGAGAAGTTCATTTTCGATCTGCTGCCGGTCGCGAAGCGCACGCTCGTCGTCGAAGTGACGCCGGCCGACGCGTTCGCCCCGGTGAAAAACGCCCCGGGCTCGAAGACCGATAGCCCGGAACACGTGAAAGCGGCGATCGGCGCGCAGGGCCGAAAGTGGCTGCGCGCAGCCGGTGCGGAAGTCGCCGACGGCACAATCGTCGAAATCAGCCCGCTGTTCGCCCTCGACGCCGACCAAGTCCGAGAGAAGATCAAGCCGGGCACGCGCTACGAGAAGGCGACGTATCTTAGAAGTGATGAATGATAAGTGCTAAGTGATAAATGAGGAATCGCTTGGCACTTAGCACTTAGCACTTAGCACTTAGCACTTAGCACTTAGCACTTAGCACTTAGCACTTAGCACTTAGCACTTAGCACTTAGCACTTAGCACTTAGCACTTAGCACTCATGCTCCACGCTCTCATCATGGCCGGCGGTTCCGGCACTCGCTTCTGGCCGGCGAGTCGTCGCGCGCTGCCGAAGCAACTTCTGCCGTTGGCCGACGATCGGACGATGATCCGCGCCACGGTCGACCGCTTGTCCGGACTCGTGCCGAGCGAGCGCACGTGGCTCGCCGTCGGGCAAAGCTTGGTGCCGGCGATCCAAGCCGAGCTGCCGGAGATCGCGGCGCGGCAATACATCGCCGAACCGCTGCAGCGCAACACCGCGCCCTGCATCGGCTTGGCCGCGCTGCGCATGCTGCGCGACGATCCCGAAGCCGTGATGGTCGTGATGCCGAGCGACCATGTGATTCGCGACACGGCGGCGTTTCACAAAGCCGTGACGCTCGCCAATCAACTCGCCGCGAAGCCGCGCAGCCAGATCGTCACGTTCGGCATCAAGCCGACCTACCCGAGCGAAGGCTTCGGCTACATCGAACGGGGCGAAACGATCACGCCGCCGCAAGGACAGTTCAAGGCGCTCACCGCGGAGCTCGACGTCTATCAGGTCGTTCGCTTTCGCGAGAAGCCGCAACTTGAGCAAGCGAAAGAGTTCGTCGCCTCGGGCAAGTTCTATTGGAACTCCGGCATGTTCGTCTGGCGGGCCGACGTCGTGGTCGACGCCTTGCGCGAGCATCAGCCGCAACTGCTCCAGCATTTGGAAACGATCGCCGCCGCGCTGGACACGCCCGCCTACGCCGACGTGCTCGATCGCGAGTTCCGCGCGGCGCCGAGCATCTCGATCGACTATGCCGTGATGGAGCACGCCAAGGGGGTGATCGTCATCGAGGCGCCGTTCGATTGGGACGACGTCGGTAGTTGGCAATCGATCGCGCGGCTCCGGGGCAGCGACGCGGCGGGCAACACGATCGTCGGCAAGCACCTCGGCCTCGACACGACCGATACGATCGTGCGGACCGACGACGACCACCTCGTCGTCACGCTCGGCTTGAAGAATTGCATCGTGGTTCACACGCCCGACGCCACGCTCGTGGCCGATAAAAACGATGAAGAATCGATCCGCAAACTCGTGAAGCTGCTGGAAGAACGAGGCTGGGAAGGGCACCTGTAGGGTGGGTCGAGCGTAGCGAGGCCCACGCGGAGCTACTTCATCGCACATCGCTCCGACTTCCGACTTAGTTTCGCTCGGCCGCATT
>JAEUIN010000191.1 GCA_016793115.1 Planctomycetaceae bacterium | reverse complement strand
CGTTTTGCAGCTCACGCATGAAGAGTTGGTACAAGGGCAGGGGGATTTTTTGAGGATCGCAGAGGAACTCGACGTCATCGAAAATGAAATTCGTCGTCTAGAAAAACTCGCCGTCGACGGCGGGATTCCCGGCCGACAAGTGTTGGAACGGCAGTACGAACGGCAAAACAAACAGGCCGTGCTGCGGGCCCAACACCAAGCGCTGCTTCTTCACGGCCTAACGGAAGAGCAGATCAAGAGAATCCTAAACACCCGAACCTTGTTGCGTGAGTTGACGGTTTTCGTGCCGCAAGACCTCGGCGCATCGGACCGTGACGGCGGGCAACCTGCCGCTAAGCAGACGGCCGACGAGCGCTACGAAATCCGCGAGCTTCGCGTGACGCGCGGCCAAAGCGTCGCGGCCGGCGAAACGCTGGCCGTGCTGAGCGACCATCACGAGTTGCTAATCGAAGGAAATGCCTTCGACAAAGACGTGCGCAGCGTCAATCGGGCCGTGGAGGCCGATGCCAAGGTGACCGCGGTTTTCGAGACCGATGACGCGGCGCCGGAGAAGCTCGAAGGATTAAGAATCCTCTACGTAGCCGGCACGGTCGATCCGGCCTCGCGAACGTTTCACTTTTACCTAGCACTGCCAAATACGCTCGTTCGCGACGTGGCGGGCCCTGACGGTCGTCATTTCATCAGTTGGCGATTTAAGCCCGGCCAGCGCGTGCAATTGAGCGTGCCGACGGAGTTATGGAAGGATCGCATCGTGATGCCGGTCGAGGCCGTGGCGCAGGACGGCGTGGAGACCTACGTGTTTTCGCCCAACGGCGATCACTTCGATCGGCGACCGGTACATGTCGAGTATCGTGACCGGTTCTCCGTCGTCATCGCCAACGATGGATCACTCTTCCCCGGCGACATCGTGGCGACCAACGGTGCGCAGCAGATGCAACTCGCACTCAAGAACAACGCCGGCGGCGGCATTGATCCGCACGCGGGACACAACCATTGACGTCGGAGCGGAAGTGATGAGTGGGGAGTTGGGAACTCAGCGCTAATCGCGACCTACGAGTACGGACAACCGACAACGGACAACTGACCAGATTCGCCCATGCTTAACGCCGTCATACGTTTCGCGCTTCGCTACAGGCTGTTGACGATTGCGCTGGCGCTGGCCGTCACCTGTTACGGCGGCTATGAACTTTCGCAACTGCCGATCGACGTCTTTCCCGACTTAAATCGGCCCCGCGTCACCATCATGACCGAAGCTCCCGGCCTCGCACCGGAGGAAGTGGAGACGATGATCACGTTTCCGCTCGAGTCGGTGCTCAACGGCGCCACCGGCGTGCAGGCGGTGCGGAGTTCGTCGGGCGTCGGGTTGTCCGTGATCTATGTGGAGTTTGCCTGGGGGACCGACATCTACGTTGATCGTCAGATCGTCGCCGAGAAAGTGGCGCTGGCGGCGGACCGCTTGCCGCAAGGCGTCCGTCCGCAACTCGCGCCGATCGCCTCGATCATGGGACAGATCCTTCAGGTCGGTATGTGGAGCGAGGGAGGCAAGACCGATCCGATCGAAGTTCGCACGCTCGCCGACTGGGTCGTGCGGCAACGGTTGCTCACGGTGCCCGGCATCGCTCAAGTCGTAACGATCGGCGGCGGTCGGAAGCAGTATCAGGTGTCGGTCAACCCGGACCAATTACTGAAGTACGATCTGACGCTGGAGGACGTCGAAAAGGCCGTGGCCGCGAGCAACTCCAACGCTACGGGCGGATATCTGAATCAAGGAGGCAATGAACTTTTGGTCCGTTCGCTCGGTCGCATTCAAGACACGCGCGATTTGGAAATGGTCGTCGTAAAAGGGGACGTCGAGCGACCGGTGCTGTTGTCGGAAGTCGCTCGCATCAGCGAGGGAGCACAAGTCAAACGAGGGGAAGCCGCCGTCAACGGTCGACCGGCCGTCATCCTGACGATCGCCAAACAGCCGGGTGCCGACACCCGGAAGCTGACCGACGACGTCATCCAAGCGTTGAAAGAACTTAAGCCGTCGCTACCGGCGGACATCCGTCTCAATACGGACGTGTATCAACAGAAGGACTTCATCGATCGCAGCATTCACAACGTCGTCGAAGCCTTGCGCGACGGCGGGATTCTCGTCGTTGTCGTGCTGTTTCTCTTCTTACTCAACTTTCGCACAACATTTATTACGCTCACGGCGATTCCGCTCTCGATCGTGGTCACCGGCTTGGTGTTTAAATGGTTCGACATGTCGATCAACACGATGACGCTCGGCGGCTTGGCCGTGGCGATCGGCGAATTGGTCGACGATGCGATCGTCGACGTCGAGAACATTTTTCGCCGGCTGAAAGAGAATCGACTCGCAGGAAACCCGAAGTCGGCGCTGCGCATCGTGTATGAAGCCAGTAGCGAGGTGCGCAACTCGATCGTCTTCAGCACGATCCTGGTCGTGCTCGTGTTCGTGCCGCTGTTCGCCCTGGGAGGCATGGAAGGCCGGCTATTTACGCCCTTGGGGGTGGCGTACATCGTTTCGATCTTGGCGTCGCTTGTCGTCTCGTTGACCGTCACGCCAGTACTTTCTTACTGGCTGCTGCCGAATGCAAAGTTTTTGGGGCACGAACAAGACGGCTGGCTCGTCCGTGTGCTGAAGCGTGTCGCCGGTTACGCCATTCGACTCAGCGTGCGGCACCCCTGGCCGATTCTCGGCGTCGTCGGCGCGGCGGTGGCACTCAGCTTGCTCACGGCTTCGCAACTCGGCCGCGACTTCTTGCCGCCGTTCAACGAAGGGAGCGTACAAGTCAACGTGCTGTTGCCGCCGGGCACTTCGCTCGAAACCTCGAACTACATCGCGGGCATGGTCGACCAGCGGCTAAAGAAGATGCAGGACGACGGCAAGGTGCTGGCCTTCGGCCGCCGCACGGGCCGCGCCGAACTCGACGAACATGCCGAAGGGGTCAACGTTTCGGAAACAATCGTCAGCCTCAACCCGCAAGCTCGGCAAACCCGCGAGGAAGTACTGGCCGAGATTCGCGAGGAACTGACGCAGGTACCGGGCGTGACCGTCGCCGTCGAGCAGCCGCTGGCGCACTTGATCAGCCACATGCTCTCGGGCGTTAAAGCCCAAGTGGGCATCAAGCTCTATGGCGACGACCTGACGATCTTGCGCAACAAAGCCGAGGAGATGAAAGCGGCGATCGCCGGCGTGCCGGGGGTGAAAGACCTGATGGTCGAGCAGCAAATCGAAATCCCGCAACTGCAAATTCGCCTCGACCGCGCGCAACTC
>JAEUIN010000189.1 GCA_016793115.1 Planctomycetaceae bacterium | reverse complement strand
CACTTTGATGTCCGGATACTTCTTCAGTTCGTCAAGGAACCCGTCTTCGCGAAGTTGCGTACTTTCGCTGCCGACCGCATAGCGGAGCAGAATGACGTTGCCTTTTTTGCCCATGGCCTCGGCTAAGCATTGCGCGCCGAGGCGGCCCCCTTTTTCATTGTCGGTGGCCACGTAACTGACGATGCTCTCCGTGTCGTCGAGGCCGCTGTCGAAGATAACCGTCGGGATGCCTGCTTGCTTGGCCTGCTGCACGGGCGGGATCAGCGAATCTTTGCTGATCGGAGCGAGGCAAATACCGTCGACGCCCGCGTTGATGAAATCTTGAACAATGTTGATCTGGGCCTCACGGCTGCTTTCGTTCACCGCGCCCTTCCAGATGATTTCGACGTCGAGTTCTTTGGCGGCCCGCAAAGCGCCGTGATGGACCGACTTCCAGAATTCGTGGGTCGTTCCCTTAGGAATGACCGCGATCCGCAGCTTGCGGTTGGGGTCGGCCGTGGCGGGCTCCGGCTCCTTGCAACCGGTGAAAGGACTCAAGGCGCAAAACAGCGCAACGACGGCGACATGCGGGCGCAGTGTCACTGTGACGACTCCCGGGGCGTTTGGGACGGGGCGAGGTGCGAGAACGAGCGCACCGCGGATTGAGACAAGCTCTTCAACCCGCAGCGCGCGGCATCGAGTATCGCACAGCGCCCGTGCGCTCGCAAACTATCGGCGATCGTTTCCGCCGCGGCCACGGCCGCCTCGATGGCCTCCGCGATGTCCGCCGCGGTGACCGCCTTGCGGATTCGGATTGCGAGCCCGAGCTTCCATGTTGCCGCTGATCACGTAGCCCACGGCTTCATCCCACGTGGGAATGCCCTTGTGGATCTGGTGCAGGTCTTCGGCCAAGTCGTGATCCGCGTCGGCGTGATGATCATCGTGGTCATCGTGTTCGTCGTGATCATCCGAGTCGTGAATGATGCGCCGATCGCGGGCATCGGCGTCCGCCGACAGTTCGTCGTCGTGACGATCTTCGTGCTCTTCATGCAGTTCGGAACCGCCGGCCGTGGCCGGACGTTCCCCTTCGCGACCTCGCCCGCCGCGACGACGACGGCGACGGCGTTTGCGGCGCGGCTCGTCGTCTGCGGAACCTTCCGAAAGTTGCGGCGGCGCGTCGAAGTGATCGGCGTCGTCGACGACTTCCATGTGCTCAAAGCCGTCGGCCTCTTGCGATTCGAAGTCGTCGGCCGGATGGAATTCGTCGTCCACGTCCGGGCGATCGACTTCGGCACGGCCCGCGTCGCGGCGAGGTTCCGACGAGCGTCCGCCGTCGCGACGGCTCGAATCGCGCGGTCCGCGATCCGTCTCGCTGCGACGGGGCTCACTTCGATTCGCTTCACCCCGAGTTGCTTCACCCCGAGTTGCTTCACCCCGAGTTGCTTCACCGCGTTCACCGCGTTCACCGTCTTCCGGACGACCACGACCACGACCGCGGCCACCTCGTCGGCGACGGCGACGACGTTGCGGATCTGAGTCATCGGCAGGCCCGCGATCTTCGCCGACAGGGCGATCGGTCAACGGCTCGTCGAGCGAGCGGGGCACTTCGCGTTGCATGTCGCGCTGGAGAACATCTCGTTCTTCTTGAAGCGCATCGCGGAAGTCGTCGAACTCACGACCGCGCGAACCGATCGCCGGGCCGGCGTCGCGCGAAGGTTGATCGACGACCGGTTCCGGTCGCGGAGCAGGCTCGGAGCGAAACGCCGACTCGCGCCGCGGACGCGGCTCGTGAGTACGGGACGGTGCCGACGGCGGCACAGGAGCGGCGGCGGGCGGAACTGCGGCGGCTTCCGGGCGTGTCTTCTTCGCGCCGCCGATGCCGAGCCACGACGTTAACTCTTCCCAACCGCTGCGATGGGGCTTCTCTTCCGCAGGCGTGGCGGCAACAGGAGCCGGTACAGGTGCGGAAATCGGCGCGGCGGCCGGAGCATTCGGCGTCGGGGCCGGACGTTGCGGCGCCGGCTTGGCATCCGCACCGAGTTCTTGGGCCAATGTATCCCAGCGGCTGAGTTTCTTTTCTTGGTCGGACATTCCGAGCCTTCCGTGTGTGTATTGCCGGTCTTGCGCGACGCGGCGATCGCCCGAACCGACCCATTACGATCGGTGAGGCCAAATGCCTCGAGGGCGGCGCGTCGCAGGCGAAGAAAAACGGATTATAGAGGTCGCGTGCATCGCTGTGAAGTCGTGATGGCGTACGGATTTGCGGCAAGGGCTGAGCCTGAAGCCTCGCCGCGGTTTAGCACGGCGACTGGCCAAAATCCCTAGAATTCAACAACTGCGATCAAGTTGCCGACGTTTCGACCGCTTTTGATTCCACACCCGACGACAAGGAGGCCGCCATGACGCACTCCCATCCGGCCGGCAAGTTGCCGAATCATGCTAAACCTGCCGCAGCAATCGCCGGCAGCTTCGCCGAAGAGGTCGAGGTCCGAGGTCACATTATCGACAGCCTGATCCTGCCCAAAATTCTCGACATCATCACGCAAGGGGGCGGCCAGTTTCGGATCAAGAACATTTCGATCGGGCAAGCGCGCAACGATCCGAGTTTTGCGCTCTTGGAAGTGCGGGCCGACGACGAACTGCGCTTACAAGAAATCCTTGGAGTGATCGCCGACCACGGCGCGGTGCCGACAAATCAGCAGGACTGCGCCATCGTCGAAGCCGACATCGACGGCGCATTCCCGGAAGGTTTCTACAGCACGACCAATCAGCGGACCGAGGTTCGCGCGGCCGGCCACTGGCACGAGGTCGATCTTCAGGAGATGGACTGCGGCATCCTCATCGGCGGCGGCGGCGCGAAGCCGCGATGTATTGCTATGACCGAAGTACGCAAAGGCGACCGGATCGTGTGCGGGCATGCCGGCGTACGGGTGATTCCTCCGGTACGTTCGAGCGAGCCGCACGCGTTTGAATTTATGAACTCGGCCGTTTCGACGGAGAAGCCGAAGGGGACGGCGATCCGAGAAATTGCCCGCGAACTCGTTCGTGCGCACGAGGCCGGCGGCAAGACGCTCATCGTCGGCGGCCCGGCCATCGTGCATACCGGCAGCGGCGAGCATTTGTGCCGATTGATTCGCGGCGGATACATCGACAAGCTGTTCGCCGGCAACGCGCTGGCGACGCACGACATCGAACAATCGCTCTTCGGCACCAGCCTGGGGGTGCGGCTTGATGAAGGCATTTCCGTCGAAGCGGGGCACGAACATCACTTGCGTTCGATCAACCGTATCCGGCGGCTCGGCGGGATTCGCCAAGCCGTGCAACAAGGGGTGTTGAAGTCGGGCATCATGTACGAGTGCGTGCGGCATAACGTCGACTTCCTGCTCGCGGGCAGCATTCGCGACGACGGCCCGCTGCCCGACGTCATCACCGATTCGCTCGTGGCCCAGCAAGAAATGCGTAGTCGCATCCGTGATGTGACGTTCTGCCTGATGATCGCGACGACGCTGCATTCGGTGGCCGTCGGCAATTTGCTGCCCGCCTGGGTCAAAGTGGTGTGCGTCGATATCAACCCTTCGACGGTGATCAAACTTAACGATCGCGGCTCGTCGCAAACGATCGGGCTGGTGACGGACGTCGAGCCGTTTCTGCGAGCTTTGGTGCAGGACGTCGAAGAGTTTGACGGAGAGAAGCGAGGGAGCTAGCGCAAATTTCGAGTATCTGAAGCGTGGGGTGGCTGGGGCTGAAGCCGAAGGCGAAGGCCC
>JAEUIN010000211.1 GCA_016793115.1 Planctomycetaceae bacterium | reverse complement strand
GCCCGGGTAATCCAAACCAGCCGACACGCTGTGAACGTCCGACGTCTGGCCGTCTTCGTCCTGCATGACGTAGCTGAAGCTGCCGTGCAACACGCCCGGCGTACCGTGCGACAACGGCGCGGCGTGATCTCCGGGCTTCGCACCGCGTCCGCCGGCCTCGACGCCGACCAACTCCACCGACTTATGTTCGACAAACGGGTAGAACATGCCCGCCGCGTTGCTGCCGCCGCCGACGCAGGCCACGACGCAATTCGGCAACCGGCCAAACTGCGCCTGCGACTGTTCGATGGTCTCGCGACCGATCACAGACTGGAAATCGCGAACGATCCGAGGGAACGGATGCGGGCCGACCACGGAACCGATGATGTAGTGCGTGGTTTCGACGCTCGACATCCAGTCGCGCATCGCTTCGTTGATGGCGTCGCGCAGGGTCCGCGAGCCGGTGGTCACGGGCCGCACTTCCGCACCGAGCATTCGCATGTTGAAGACGTTCAGCTTCTGCCGACGAATGTCTTCCTCGCCCATGTAAACGATGCACTCGAGCCCAAAGCGGGCACACGCATTCGCCGTGGCGACACCGTGCTGGCCGGCGCCGGTTTCGGCAATCACGCGCTGCTTGCCCATTCGCAAGGTGAGCAGCGTTTGGCCCAGCGTGTTGTTGATTTTATGAGCACCCGTATGGTTCAGGTCTTCGCGTTTGACGTAAAGTTTCGCCCCGCCGCACTTCTTCGTGAGCCGCTCAAGGAAATAGAGCGGGTTCGGCCGGCCGACGTAGTTCTTCAGGAGGTAATCGAGGTCGGCGAGGAACTTCGGATCCTTGATCGCCGCCTCATACTCCCGGGCCAACTGATCGAGGGCCTTGGTCAACGTTTCCGGCACATAACGGCCGCCGAACGCCCCGAACCGCCCGACTTCATCAGGCACCTGAGCGACGGCGGAACTCGGAACTGCGGCCATGAGCGAACCTTCGTAACATGCGGTTTCTACGATCGGCCGACCAACTGGACGAACGGCCGAAAAGTGCGAAAATTTTATTGTCCGATGCGGTGGAAGCTTGGTCAAGGCGGCGAACGCTCGTCACTCGAGCAACGCCGCTCGCAAGCGAGCGGGCTAAACACGCAAAATCTCGTTATCAAACTTTTTCGAGCGTCTAACTTCTAATGCCTAGCGTCTGCCCCCATGCCAGAGTTACCTGAAGTCGAAACGATGCGGCGCGGGATTTTGTCGATCGTCGGTCGACGGATTCGCGCAGCCGAGCGGATGCCGTGCCCGCGCAAGCCGATCGAGGTGTCGCCGAAGCCGGCCGTTTTTCGCAAGCGGACGGTCGGCCGCAAGGTGACGGCCGTCGACCGGTTGGGGAAACGGGTCGTCATCCGGCTCGACGGCGGCGACTCAATTATCCTCGAACCACGCATGACGGGCCTCGTTCTCCTGGCCGATCCGCCGACCACGGAGCATCTGCGGTTTCGCCTTACGCTCGACGACGGGCGCAGCGTGTACTACTGGGACCGCCGCGGCCTCGGGTCGGTTCGCCTTTTTTCCGACAAAGAACTGGCCGCGCGCTACGACGACGGCACCCTCGGGCCTGACGCACTGGCGATCGACCTCGCAAACTTCGCCGGCCGACTGAAGCCGAGCCGGCGCGCGATCAAGGTGGCTTTGCTCGATCAGCGTACCGTGGCCGGGATCGGCAACCTGTATGCGTCGGAAATGCTGCACGCCTCGGCCATCGATCCGCGGCGACTTTGCACAAGTCTCAAGTCCGACGAATGGGAGCGACTCTACGCTGCGATGCGCGACGTGCTGCTCACCGCCGTGAAGTATGAAGGCTCCACGCTGAGCGACGGCACGTACCGCAACGCGCTGAACAAAGCCGGCGGCTACCAGAACCACCACCAAGTCTACGATCGGGCCGACAAACCGTGCGGCACTTGCACGACGCCGATCCTTCGCATTGTTCAGGCGCAACGGGCGACATTCTATTGCCCGACGTGTCAGGGAGCCAAACGACGAGCGAAGTCGAAGCGATAAATCGAAGGGTGCCACTGGTGGCACCCGACCCTAGTTCGGCTTCTTCAAGTAGAGTTCCATTTCCGTGGCGATCATGAGCGCCATCGCCCCACCGCGATCGTCGTAGCCGTTGTTGGCCGGCCGATCATAATACGCTCTCAGATTCGGCTGTTTGCCCGTGCCCGTGCATACATCGACGAGGTCGCCGTTCTCCGTTCCTATTCGCGTTTTCAGCGCGGACCAGGCTTGGCGAATCGGGCCGTCGAACGTCGCCGCATCGAGTCGGCCTTGGCGCACGCCGCGGGCCATCGCGTAGGCGATCATCGACGTCGCCGTGAGTTCCGCATAACTCTCCGGCTTGTCGATCACTTGGTGCCACATACCGGTGTATTCTTGATGAGTCAGTAAGGCTCGCAAATGCTTCTCGAGCGATGCGGCCACTTCGGCGCGGCCCGCGTACGACTCGGGCAGGGCGTCAAGCGTCCAGGTAAGGCCAAGCGCCGGAAAGCCGTTGCCGCGTCCCCAGGCGGCTTCATCGAGCGGCGAGTGCCGGTAGATGCCGTCGTCGCGGAGGCAGAGCTTCTGCATAAACTTCATGTTTCGCACCGATGCTTCAAAGTACTTCGCGTCGCCGGTCAGCTTGCCCGCGTAGGCCAGAATAGGGCCGGCCATAAAAACAGCGTCGCTCATTTCATTGTGCGAGGGCATCACTTCCAACGGCTCACCCGTTTTGTCGAACGCCAAATCCCCTACGGATTTGATCAACTGAACATAGCGAGAAGAAGGACGGCCGAGTTGCGCCGTTCGATCGGCGAGTTCCGCGAAGATCAGGTGCCCGGCGAACACCGAACCGCCCGACTTTTCCGTGACCGCTTGCCCTTTGCCGGAAACATACGGAGCAATGGCCTTTTGCACGATGACGGGAATTCCCGAGCGCGGGCCTTGCAGATGTTGTTCATGCCGCATTCGGCCGACCAATGCCAGGGCTGGAATGTACTGAACCGCCGGGAGCTTCGTGCCGTACGCCCGCAACAGATCCTCGGCAACTTTCTCCGGCGTGCGCTCGAGCAACTTCAACTTGCGTTTGCGATTCTCCGAGATAGGAAGCGAGGCTTCGTCGATCGCTTGATCGAGCCGACCGAGATAGGCAAGATTATCGGTCGTCACGCGGATCGCGGGAACTGCCGCGCTTTCTGCTGCCGCGACGAGAGTGCCGTCGGGAACTTCCGGCGACGTCGTCTTCGGTAAACGTTTGAGAAATTCCAACGGCCGTGCATTGCGCGGACGCCGCCAAGTTTCGCCTGGCCCGTAAACCACTTCCACGACAAGATCGGGAGCATGCATCTGGATGAATCGCCAGACGTAACGACGCTCGGGATCGGTCGGGCTGTCGTAGAACTTGTCGCGCGGCGGATAGCCGATCGCCGGATTGCCGCCGGAAAAGTTCGTGCCCAACTTCTTGGTACCGACGGCGTCAGGATTCGGAAAGCACCAAGCCGCGTCGAAGTTCGTAAAGGTGTCGCCTAAACGATGCGGAGCACCGTCGTCGCCGACTAATCCCGATACAAACAGCACGCGCGGCCGCTTGGTTTCGAGCGAATCACCGATGGGAACGAGGGCCGTCATCGGTCGACCGGTGCGCGTAACGCCGATGGCAACCGTTCGATAACCGTCGGGATCGGGTTCGGCGGCGAACGACGAAACGGCCGCAAGCGCGGCGACCACCACGGCGGCTTGGATCAGGCGATCAACAAACATGAGGCGGGCTCCGAAGGCGGGCCAGTCGAGCAGGCGTTTGGCCGATCATTACGGCCGGGATTATAGTCGGCGAGTCGCACGCAAGCATCCTGCTAAGCATGGCAAAGTTTAACGACGCTGCCCAAGCCGGCGATCGTGCCGTAGATGCCGATTTTCTGAATTAGCGCTGTCGTGCGGGTCGATAGTTCTCGTACGGAGCCATGGTCGACGCCCGCAATACGTCGTCCCAGTTTCGCCGTCGCGCGACCGCCGCACTTGATCGGTCAGCGCACCCCGAACCCGCGTCCGACGAACCCAGAGGTATGGAAGCGATGAAACGTATTCTTTTGGCCGCTGTGGCGCTGTGCGTCCTGGCGGGCGCGGAAGTCGCGCGAGCCGACTATCTGCAAACGTGCGAGCAATGCCAAACGGGCGGCCGCAAGCATTTCCAGGGTCATCACGGTCAGCGCCAAGCCCAGGCCTGCCCGCCGCAAGGGCCTTGCGCCGGCTTCTTTAGCTGGCTCGGTCTGTGCGGCCGCGGAGCCGGAAACGGTGGCGGCGACGGCATGTACGGTTACAGCGCTCCGGCGCCGACCGTGGCTTATCCGTACTACACGACGCGCGCTCCGCGCGACTTCCTCGATCCTAACCCGCGCAGCATCGGCCCATAAAGGAACCGTTGCTAAGACCGAGACCCGAATACTAGCCCCGAAGCGCAAGCGAGGGGATATGCGCGCCGCGTCGCTTGCGGCACATGTCCTCTTGCTTGCGCGGCGGGGCTAGTGTGCTTCGACGACGTGTTTCGCGTACACAATACCGCTACTTCAGCGGCACGGCGTTGGCCGGGTCTTTGTAGACCAGCGGGCAGCCGAAGGTCGGCGTTTCGGCAGGCGACGGATTCTCGCCTTTAAGCACGGCCGCAACGGCGTCTTCGAGTTCGCGAGTGCGAGGGACGTCGCGCCGCCTGCCTTCGGGCGACCAGCGATCGTCGATTCGGCCGCGGTAGACGATCGTGCCGTCGCGACGGACGACGACCATCGTCGGCACGCGCGACACTCGGCATTGCGACGCGAGTTTTTGTTCGACGTCGATCAGGCAGTCGAAGCCGATGCGATACTCGCCGCGGTGCGACTGCGCGGCGGCCGGCGTGA
>JAEUIN010000210.1 GCA_016793115.1 Planctomycetaceae bacterium | reverse complement strand
CTTCGATCATTTTTACGCCGCCGCATCCGTCTGTTCACCGACGAGGGCGAGCGTCTTGACGGGCCGCACGCCGAATCGCTCCGGCGTGTTTTCTTGGGGCTGGTCGTTGCGGCCGGAGGAAATCACGGTTGCGGAGATTCTTAAAGACGCCGGTTACGCCACCGGGCACTTCGGCAAATGGCATCTCGGCTCCGTCGCCGCCGGTTCCGCGACTTCGCCCGGCGCGCAAGGCTTTGAAGATTGGGCGTCGTCGCCGAACTTTTTCGAGAACGATCCGCCCTTGAGCCGGAAGGAAAAAGTCATTCATCCGAGCGGCGAAGGTTCGCAGGTCACGGTCGATTTGACGCTGGAATTCGTGGAGGCGGCGGTCAAGCAGCAACGGCCATTTCTCGCAGTCGTCTGGTTCGGTTCGCCGCACCTGCCGCATGAAGCCCTGGATGCCGATCGCGAACCCTACAAACAGTTGCCGGAACGAATGCAACATTACTACGGCGAGATTTCGGCCATGGATCGGGCTGTCGGTAAGCTGAGGGCACGGCTCCGCGAACTCGGTGCGGCCGACGATACGCTTCTGTGGTTCACCAGTGACAACGGCGCAACGACGCCGGGCTCCAGCGGCCCGTTCAAGGGAAAGAAGGGAACACTTTGGGACGGCGGTATTCGCGTCCCCAGCGTATTGGAATGGCCAAGCAAGTTTCCCGAGGCACGGCGTGTGGGGATTGCAAGTTCTTCGGTGGATATCCTGCCGACGGTACTGGCCGCCGCGGGGGTGAAGCATCCCGACGCCGGTCGACCGCTCGACGGCGAGAGCCTGCTGCCGTTTTGCGAGTCGCCCAAGGCCGCGGCGGATGACGACGATGCCGCAGGCACGTCGACGAAACCTTCGCGAGCGAAGCCTCTCGGGTTTTGGACTTATCCGCAACCGGGCAAACCGGTCCGCAGCGGCGAACTTTTGAAAGAGATCGAGAAAGCCGCCGCGGCGATCGCAACGGGCGCAGGCCCGCTGCTGACGGCCGATGAAACGGCCGCCTTCGCCAAAAAGTACCCGACCGATCACTTCCCCGGCCATGCGGCCTGGGTCGACGGTCGATACAAGCTGCATCGTATCGCTCGCGAACAAGGTGCGCCGATCCTGCATCTGTTTGACTTGGCGAATGACCCGGAAGAAACGACGGACTTGGCGACGAGCCGGCGCGAGCAAGTGGAGCGAATGGCCGAAGCCTTGGAGGCTTGGCAACTTTCCGTCATCAAGAGTCTTAACGGCGAGGATTACCGCTAAGTGGCGAGCGTGCAGAAGCGTCGCAGTGCGACGGCGAAGGAGAACGAGTCCGGGCATTCCGAGAGTTGGTACGACTACCCGCAGTACTTCGATTGGGCCTTTGAAGACGAAACGCCGGCCGAGGCGAAGTTCATCGCGGCGGCCTGCGAGAAGTTCGCCGTCGGCAAAGTGCGCCGCTTGCTCGAACCGGCCTGCGGCGGCGGCCGGCTGGTCGTCGAAATGGCCCGCCGCGGCTACGAAGTACTGGGATTCGACAACAACCGCCGGATGGTCGATTACGTGGCCAAGCGGATCGCCCGCGGCAAGCTCTCAGCAGAAGTTTTTGAAGCCGACATGGTCGACTTTCGGTTGCCGAAGCCCGTCGATGCGGCGTTCAACACATTCAATACGTTCCGCCATCTGACGACCGACGCGGCGGCGCTCGGACACTTGCGCTGCGTGGCCCGGGCGTTGCGACCCGGCGGGCTATTTATCCTCGGCATGCATTTGCTGCCGCCCGACGCCTCACTCGATTGCGTCGAGCGCTGGCGAGCCGAGCGTGGAACGACGCGGATTCATTATACGCTGCGCGTCACGGCGAGCAGCCGGCGTACGCGGTTGGAACGCTGCCGCATCTCGCTGCTCGTGCGCAAGCCCGGTCGTGAGTTTCGACTGCGCGACGAGTTCGATCTACGGCTGTACAACGCGACGCAGTTCGGCGAGTTGCTCGCGCAGGTTCCCGAGTTGGAACACTGCGCGACGTACGACTTCGACTACGATCTTGAGCGGCCGACGCGTCTCGACAACCGGCTGTCGGACGCGGTTTTCATTCTGCGAAAACGGTAGCCTGTCTAGATTGTCCAAGGAGCCCGATATTTCGGCAGCGTCATAGCCTGCGCCTCGTCGTCGCCGACGATCTGCTCCTTAGCGGCATCCCACGTAATCTTGCGGCCCGTGCGGACGGCGATATTGCCGAGGTGGCAGGCCGTCGCGGCTCGGTGTCCGATTTCGATGTCGCAAATGGGCAGCTTTCGCGACTTCACGCAGTCGAGAAAGTTTTGATGGTGGCTCGTGCTGTCGTAGAGCCGTAGATCGCCTTCGCCGATAGGATCGCTTGTCAGTTCGACCGGGTTGGCGACGATCTCCTTACGCGACACGAAGACCGTTCCTTTGGAGCCGACGAACGTCGCCCCCATCGGGATGTCTTTCTGCTGCTGGCCGACGATCATCTGCATACCGTCGGGGTATTGGAACGTCACGCGGCAGGTTTCCGTGACTTCGTGCCACTTCTCCGGATGGAATGTCGCCGTCCCTTCGACGGACAGCGGCCCCCCTTCATCCATCCCCATGCCCCAATGGGCGATGTCGATGTTGTGTGCGCCGAAGTTCGTAATCTGGCCACCGGAGTA
>JAEUIN010000111.1 GCA_016793115.1 Planctomycetaceae bacterium | reverse complement strand
TAGTTTCGCTCGGCCGCATTCCGCGTGGGCCTCGCTGCGCTCGACCCACCCTACGCAAACCGGGCCGAAAACCACTTGCCGGCGACGTGATTTGCTCCCCCCGGTAGAATTACTCGACTGAAACACTTTCGCGTCGTCGCGAGCCCTTACCTATGCTCCGTCGCGTTTTGCTCACCATAGTCCTTGGTTTGGCGTGCTTCCAAGTGCGCGAACTGTTCACCGAGGAGCCCGGCCTCGACGCCGCCGGCCGCGGCGCACCCATCAACTGGCAGATGCCGACGTTCGGCGGCATGCAGTATTGGGCCGATGAACAAATCGCCGGGCCGCTGCGAATTCAGCGCAACGTGAACACCGGCCACTACCGCTTACTCAACGGCTCCGACGAGCGTTTGGCTTGGGGCACCTATCCGCAATGCGCGGCGAAGCTGGCCGAGATTCGCCGGCTCGACCAGATCAAGCCGCCGACGACGCGCGTGGTGATCTTGCTGCACGGCATGGCCCGCACGCGGCACTCGATGGACGACATCGCGGCGGCGATTCGCAAGGTCGACGGAGCCGACGTCGTGTCGTTCGGCTACCCGAGCCTGCAAGAAGACGTGCCGGCCTTGGCCCGCTCGTTCGACTTGTTCGTGCGCCGCTTGGGAGCCGACGGCGTGCTGGAGATCGACGTCGTCGCCTACAGCATGGGAAACCTCGTCACGCGGTATTGGCTGGGCGAAGTGGCGGCGCAGACGGCGGCGGCCGGCGGGGTCCGTCCGCCGAACGTACCGCAATTGCGGCGCTACGTGATGCTCGGGCCGCCCAATCACGGCGCACAGCGCGCGAACCTCTGGATGGAAAACACGATCGGCCGCGAGTTGTTCAACTTCGCCGTCGGCGACGGCGGGCAGCAACTTGGCCCGCGCTTCCATGAAATCAAAGATCGCTTGGCGACGCCGGAGGCGGAATTCGGCATCATCGCCGGCGGCAAAGGGGACGGCGTCGGCTGGCACGACGGCATCGACGGCGACGACGACGGCACCGTGGGCGTGCGCGAGACGCAACTTGCGGGCGCGACCGACTTCGTCGTCGTCCCTCTCAAGCACCGCTCGCTGTTGCACGAGCGGGAGTCGCTCGAGAAGATCGCCTCGTTCTTGAAAAACGGCTACTTCACGGCCGCCGAAGCCCGCCACCCGCTGCTGAGCGATCACAAATGATAAATGCTAAGTGACAAATGATAAGTTTCGGAAGCCGATACTCGACACGGCGATTCGGCATTTATCACTTAGCACTTATCACTTATCGTTTTTGTCATTCATGCCGACGACGCCCCTAGATCCGCACTCCCCTCCGGCCGGCCGCTTGGCCGGCATCGACTACGGCACGGTGCGGATCGGCGTGGCGATCTCGAATGCGAGTCAAACGCTCGCCAGCCCGTACGAGATCTACACCCGCCGCGCCCACGATCTCGACGCCGGCTACTTTCGCCGGCTCGTCGCCCAAGAGAGCATCACTCGGTTCGTCGTCGGGCTCCCGGTTCACAACGACGGCCGCGAGAGTCAGAAGTCGATCGAGGCGCAAGAATTCGGCCGTTGGCTCACGGCGGAGACGGGCGTGCCGGTCGATTATTTCGACGAGCGATTCACCACCGCCGCAGCCGAGCAACTCTTGCAGGCCCAAGGGCTCACGAAGAAGCGACGCAAGGAGCGGCTCGATAAGCTCGCGGCGCAAATTCTCCTGGCGGCCTATCTCGAATCGGCCGATCGGGGGCGAACGCCCCCGGGTTCGCTCGACGACCGATAACGGCCGGCAAAGCGCGCATTGGGACACATTGTCGCGGCGGAATCCTGTCGCCGTTCCGCGATTTGGGTTCTAAACTGGAGATGAGACTGCGCGCAAACGCATCCTATCGGTGACCGTCTTCCCGCTATGAATTATCCCGCCGCCGCAAGCGAACCAGCCGCCGCTACGAAGAGCCGTATGGCCCCGTTGGCAGTGAAGTCGCCGGAATCGAAGCCGATGGCCTGGTTGGTGCGCAAAGCCGGCCTGGATTTGCCGACCACGCCTTGGCGCCGGTACGGCATCGCGATTACGGCGGTGGTTCTAGCGCTGCTCGCGCGCTACCTTCTCGACCCCTACATGGGCGGGCGCGGCTCCTACGGGTTCTTCCTGATCGCCACGGCGTTCGTCGCTTGGCGGTGCGGCACGATGCCGGCGCTGTCGACCGTGGCGCTCGGTGCGCTGTTGGGAACGTATTTCTTTGAAGATCCGCGGGCCAATCTTTTGCTCGAGGGACCGGCCATGGTCGCGTTGTGCGTGAGCTTGGCTATCGGCACGCTGACGGCGGTGTTTTGCGGTTCGCTCCGCCACACCGCGGAAGAGAACGCGCGGCTTTATCAAGAGGCCCGCGAGGCCGACGCCCGCAAAGACGAATTTCTGGCGATGCTTGCGCACGAACTGCGCAACCCGCTGACGCCGCTGAAGAACGTGATGTATCTGCTCGACGCCGTCGGCCCGCACGAGAAGCAGGTGGAAGAACTGCATCGGATGATGGACGGCCAAGTGGAACACCTGACGCGGCTGGTCGACGACCTGCTCGACGTGTCGCGGATCACGCACGGCAAGATCGACCTCAAGTTCGAACTCATCGACGTCGGCCGCGTCGTCGAAGAGGCGCTCAACACGCTCCGCCCCGGCATCGACGAGCGGGGACACGACTTGCGGATCGCTTTGCCGACTTCAAAGGTCTACGTCCGCGCCGATCGCGTGCGGCTCACGCAGATCTTGCTCAATCTGCTGAACAACGCCGTGAAGTACACGCCGCCGGCCGGCCGCATTTGGCTGACCGTGGAAGCGGAAGGAAAAGACCTCGCGTTCCGCATTCGCGACACCGGAATCGGCCTGTTGCCGGAAGAAGCCGCGCGGATTTTCAATCTCTTCGAACAGGCCGGCCACAGCCCCGAGCAGACCAAGGGGGGCCTCGGCATCGGGCTGACGCTCGTCAAACGCTTGGTCGAGATGCATCACGGCTCGGTGAGCGTGCAGAGCGCCGGTCGCGGGCTGGGGAGCGAGTTTATCGTGCGTCTGCCTTCGGCGGCGGGACCGGCCGAATTGCCGAAGCCCCCCTCGACGGGGCTCACCGCTCCGCCGCGCACCGTGGCGCCGACGAAGCTCAAAGTCGTCGTCGTCGAAGACGTCGCCGCGACGGCCAAGAGCATGGCCACGATTCTCAATCTCTGGCAGCACGAAACCAAAGTCTGCGGCGACGGTTTCTCGGCCTTGGAGACGATTCGCGTCTTTCGACCCGACGTCGTGCTCGCCGACATCGGCCTGCCGCAAATGTCGGGCTATCAACTCGCGCAGGAGATCCGTCGGCTGCCCGGCATGTCGGACGTCGTGCTGATCGCCATCAGCGGCTACGGCCAACCGGCGGATCATGAGCGCTCGCAGGCGGCCGGGTTTTCGCGGCACCTTGTGAAGCCGATCAACCCGAGCGAGCTGGAAGAGATTCTCGACGATCTCAAGCCGGCCTTCGCCAAAGCCGGCGGCCGCAACGCCTAACCGCCGCCGATGAAACTTCTTTTCGGTCACGGCTATCTCGGCTCGCGCATCGCTCGGCTGTGGCGCGCGGCGGGACAGGAGGTGGCCGTGGTCACGCGGAGCGAAGCCAAGGCCGAGGAGTTGCGCTCGCTCGGCTACCAAGCGATCGTCGCCGACGTTTGCGACCCGGCGACGCTGACGAACCTGCCGCCGGCCGAGATGGTGGTGTTCGCCGTCGGCTACGATCGCCGCACGGCCGCCGAGCATTCGATCGGCGAAGTGTATGCGGGCGGGGTGCGGAATGTACTCGACGCGGTTCAGGGTTCAGGGTTTGGGGTTCAGCGTTCGGAGAAGCGTTCGTTTGCGAACCCTCAACAGGGAACCGGGAACCCGAAACTGTTCGTTTACATCAGCTCGACCGGCGTTTACGGCGACGCCGACGGCGACTGGGTCGACGAAGCGACCCCTTGCCGGCCGCTTCGCGAAGGAGGGCGAGCCTGCCTCGCGGCCGAGCAGGCCATCACAATGCACCCGCTTGGGGGGAACGCAGTCGTACTGCGGCTGGCCGGCATCTACGGGCCGGGGCGGCTCCCTCGGAGTGAAGCCTTGCAGCGAGGCGAGCCGATCGACGCCCCAAAAGACGGCTTTTTGAACCTGATTCACGTCGATGACGCCGCTCGGAGCGTGCTGCGTGTAGAGGCTCTGATCGACTCCGATCGACTCGCGCCGCCGCAGACGTATTGCGTCGCCGACGGCCGGCCCGGTTTGCGTCGCGACTACTATGCCGAACTGGCCCGCCTCTTGGGTGCGCCGCCGCCGCGTTTTGTCGACCCGGCCGCCGACTCTCCGGCCGCCGCGCGGGCCGCGGCCGACAAGCGCATCTCCAACGCCAAGCTGCTCCGCGAGGTCGGCGTCGAGTTTGAATACCCCAGCTACCGTGAAGGATTGGCGGCGATCGTGGCGGGCCGGGCGTCGTAGAGATACAACCCGAACGGAATCCACCAGATGAGATCGTTGGTGAGGCAGAGCACAATCGTCGCCGGCGGCCATTGGCCGGTCCAGATCAACGGCGCCAAGCCGATCGGTCCGAGCACTTTGCCGACGAGCCCGACCCCTGCCAAGAGCCGACCTTGCTCCGGCCGGCGAGCGACTTCGAAATAGATCACGCCGTAGAGCCCGACGACCATCCCGAGACAGGCGAAGATCTCGGGGTAGTTGGCATCGGGCATTCCCGCGAAGCGAAACAACCATTGCGGCCGGAGTGCGGAGAAGAGCCCCCAGCCGATGTTGTAGATGCCCGCGAGCGCGAACGTGAGTTGATGGAGCCGGCGGCGTTTCATCGTCGGGTTCATTTCCACGGCCAACCTCCTCCGGGCAAGTCGTAGGCCGCGTACAAGTCGCGTAAGCCGGAAAGCAGCACGCCGAGGCCCATCACCGTGATCGCCCACTTGAGCAACTCCGGCACGCCGGAATCGTAGGCCGCAAGCGCCGTCGGCTGCGACCACCACGCGGCGGCGGCCGGCAACAGATAGGCCGCCATGGCGCCGTACAAGATCCCCATCACGGCATGCATCACACGCTCGCCGGCGTAGACGTCGCCGAGAGACTTACGCACCTGGATCTCTACCACAAAGTCCGTCAGCGTGAGCACGATCTCGGCGGCGATGATCGCCGCTAGCGCGACGAGAAACCAGCCCTGCCAGGCCCGCCACGGCAATGTGAGAAAGAGCGCCGCGTAGAGGAAGTCCCGCACGGCATGCAGCTTCAATTCCGGCGCGGTCGTCTCGGGCCGCGCCGGCAGGCGAGCCCGCCATTCGTGATAGTAGGCCGTGTCGGCCGCGCCGAGCACTCCTTGCAGCGCCAAAAGCCACAGAGCGACGCTCATCGCGGCGCTCCGCAGGGGACCAGATCGTTTAAGGTGCCGTCGTAAGCGACCACGCGGCCGACGAGCGGCAGCGACAATTCCACGCGTACGTGAGTTCGCAACTCGTCGCTCCTTTTGCCCGCAGCGACTTCCTCCCGCGCCGCGACGCGCGGGCTCAACCAACGGGGCAATTGCAACGACAGCAAGCCGCAACGGAGCCGTGCGGCCGTTTGACGATAGTCGATCCCCTCCGCGTCGGCCTTTAAATCGAACGCCAGTTCCAACGGCCCGAACCGTTCGCGAAGCGTGCCGTCAGAGCCGCGGCGCTGCGACGTCGTCAGCAGATGGTCGCCGAACCAACGGAGCCACCGTTCACCGCCGTCGTCGGACGTTTCGACGATCAAACGCACGGCCGTCTGCGAACAAGCCGGCGGCGCGCGCAGCAGCGGAGCGAGCAACTTGGCCGCGAGATGGGTTCCGCGAGTCACGCAAAACACCCCCTGAAACACCGACGTCGCGCCGTCGCCGTGCGCCGCTCGCACCGCTTCGGGCAGGGCGAACCACGCGTCGTCGCCGAGATGGGTGCGATAGAGCTTCGACAAGTTGCGGAACCTATTGCTTCGCTTGTCCTTTGAAGAACTTCACGATCGCCGCTTCCGCTCCGGCGGGGAATTCGTGGCCGCCTTCGTGAATATACGTGACGACGGGGCAACGGAGCTTGGAGTCGTACCATGTGCAGTGCTCCTCCCAGGGCTTCCCTTCGCCGCACTGATTCAACTGCAACAGCCGATCGATCGTCGCTTGCTGCCATTCGAACTTTACCAGCGGATCGCCGCGTCCCGCCAAATGAAACGCCGGTTTCGGCTTCAACTTCTCCGCGATGCCGGCGCGGGCCGCCGCCGAAGCGGTCGGGGCGACGGCCGCGAACACGTCGCCGCGTTCGGCCCAGAGCAAATAGGTGAACCCGCCGCCGTTCGAGTGGCCGGTCGAATAGATTCGCTTGTCGTCGACTTTGTTCTCCTTTTTCAAGTCGGCGAGCATTGCATCGAAGAATTTCAGGTCGCGGCCTTCCATCTGCTCGGCGCTATGTTGCCAGCCCGGTTTCTTCCCCTCCGGGTCGGTCAAACGTCCAGGGGTGTTCAAACCTTGCGGGCAAACGACGATCGCCTCAGGCCAAAGCTTGTGCAACTGGTAGCGACGCACGCCGAGTTGCATCCGTCCGCCGTGACCGTGCCACAAGAAAACGAGCGGCGATGGCTCCGTCTTCGCCGATTCCGGCACATACACGAGCGCTTCGCGCGCGACGCCGTCGATCGACCACTCGCGCCGCTGGGGCTCGGCGGCGCCGACGAGCGAGGCCCAACTTGCGACAAGAAGCAGGATCGTCGAAGAACATTTCATGGTGCGACTCTCTTGGCTGGGTTTCCGGAGCCCGCTGAACATAATACCCGTTTCGCACGACGCATTTTCAAGTTGGGATCGAAATCGCATCTCGATGCGACGGCGAGCAGGAATCCGACAGCGAAATCCACAAGGTGGCGTTCCCGGGCGAAGCTTGGAACGAGGTGTACGTCCGAACCTCCCGGCCCGCTCGCATCTCTGCTTTTCAAATCGCCTGCCGCGGGCGATAATCATCGTTTCGCACAATCCGCCTTCGACCTGCCGGGAGAGCCCCTAGGATGTCCGCCCCGTCGTCTTCCACCGAGTCCGCCGCCGCTAAGTCGTCGTCCGCCAAGCCGATTAACAAGTATTCAAGCCGCATCACCCAGCCCAAGAGCCAAGGGGCGTCGCAAGCGATGCTCTACGGCACCGGCCTCACCGAAGACGACATGCAGAAGGCCCAAGTCGGCATCACGGCCATGTGGTATGAGGGCAACACCTGCAACATGCACCTCAACGACCTCGCGGCCAAGGTCAAGGAAGGAGTGCAAGCGGCAGGCTTGGTCGGGATGCGGTTCAACACGATCGGCGTGAGCGACGGCATCTCGATGGGCACGGAAGGGATGAGCTACTCGCTGCAATCGCGCGACCTCATCGCCGACTCGATCGAAACCGTGTGCGGTGCGCAATGGTACGACGCCTGCATCACGATTCCCGGTTGCGACAAGAATATGCCCGGCTGCATCATGGCCCTCGGCCGTATGAATCGCCCCGGTCTGATGATCTACGGCGGCACGATCAAGCCGGGACACGACAACGGCGACACCCTCGACGTCGTCAGCGCGTTCCAATGCTTCGGCCAATGGCTCGCGGGCCGCATCAGCGAAGAGAAACGGCAAAAGATCGTGCGCTGTAGCATTCCGGGCGCGGGAGCCTGCGGCGGCATGTACACGGCCAACACGATGGCCTCGGCGATCGAAGCGCTCGGCATGTCGCTGCCGTATAGCTCGTCGATTCCCGCCGTCGACCCGCTCAAGCTCGACGAATGCTTCCGCGCCGGCGCGGCGATTCGCAAGTTGCTCGAACTCGATCTGAAACCGCGCGACATCATGACTCGTGCCGCCTTCGAAAACGCGATGGTCGTGGTGATGGTCACCGGCGGCTCGACGAACGCCGTGCTGCACCTGATCGCGATGGCTCGCGCCGTCGACGTGGAACTGACGATCGACGACTTCCAAAAGGTGAGCGATCGCATCCCGTATTTGTGCGACCTCAAGCCGAGCGGCAAGTACGTGTTTGAAGATCTGCACAATATCGGCGGCACGCCGGCCTTGATGAAGTATCTGCTCGAAAAAGGGCTGCTCGACGGCAGTTGCATGACCGTTACCGGGAAGACGCTCGCCGAAAACTTGAAGGACGTGCCCGGCCTCAAGGAAGGGCAAGACTTAGTGCGCCCGCTGGAGAAGCCGATTAAAGAAAGCGGCCACATCCGCATCATGCGGGGCAATCTCGCTCCCGCCGGCGCGGTCGCCAAGATCACCGGCAAAGAAGGTCTCGTCTTCAGCGGCACCGCGAAGGTATTCGACTCCGAAGAAGATATGCTCCAAGCTTTGGAAGAGAAGCACATCGACAAAGGCGACGTCATCGTCATTCGCTACGAAGGCCCGAAAGGAGGCCCCGGCATGCCGGAAATGCTCACGCCGACCTCGGCCATCATGGGTGCCGGCCTCGGCGAGCATGTGGCCCTCATGACCGACGGCCGCTTCTCCGGCGGCTCGCACGGCTTCATCATCGGCCACGTGACGCCCGAGGCCCAAGAGGGCGGCCCGATCGCGCTCGTGAAGACCGGCGACAAGATCACGATCGACGCGAATAAGAACTCGATCGACGTCGCCCTCTCGGCCGACGAACTCGCCAAGCGCCGCAAAGAATGGAAAGCTCCGCCGCTCAAGGCGACGCGGGGCACGCTTTACAAGTACATCAAGAACGTGAAGAGCGCGAGCGAAGGGTGCGTAACCGATGAGTGAGGCGAAAATGCTGAATGATCGAATGCTGAATGCTGAATGACCGCGTGAGCAGGGAGCGTGAGCGCCCGGAGTCGTTGTACCGGCGTTCTCCATCGCGGCCGGCCAGAATCCTCATTGGACCGCTCGCCGCCCATCCGCTAGGTTGCGGGGCGGCGAGGAGAGACTGGGGTGACACGGCGGACGTTCGCCGAGTACGCCGGTCTGCAGCTTCCAGTCTCTCCACCGATTACGTCGCCGATTGTTGCGCAAACCGCGCATCTATTTCGGCTTTAGATGCGCACATTTAAGTAAGACAATAGGGGTGCGCATCTGTGGGTTGAATAGATGCGCACCGCGGCTCCGACAGGTCGTCGTAAGTGCGGAAGCCCGCCGGCTCGCCATTTGATCGAATCGGTTGGTATACTAAACGTCTCGCCTGCATCAGTCTCGGTCGTTGACGCCCGCGGCTCGCCCAGTTCGAAGGCTGAACTCCGAACCCTGAACCCTTCAACGGTTTCCCGCCCATGAAACGACGTGACTTCCTCGCCGGCCTCGGCTTCGGCGGCTACAGCCTCGTGGTCCTTGCCGACGGCACCGTCCGCGCCGCCGACGCTCCCGTGTCGGAAGCGCTGGCCAAGGCCGATCGCCGCAACTTCACCACGATCGCGCCCGCCGGGGGCGAACGCCGAGCGGCTCCGCACGAGCCGAACATGGCGCAGGTCGAAATCGAGTGCGACGTCTTCATCGCCGGCGGCGGCATGTCGGGCGTGCTCTCGGCCGTGAGCGCGGCGCGTCACGGAGCGAAGGTCGTCCTCGTGCAAGATCGCTCGCGCTTGGGGGGCAACGCCTCCAGCGAAGTGAAGATGCACATCGTGGGGGCGAATCATCACGGCGGCCGGCCGGGATGGCGAGAAGGCGGCTTGCTCGAAGAATTCCGCCTCGACGACGCCGCGAATAACCCGCAACGTTGCTGGGAGCTGTGGGATCTCTTGCTCTACGACAAGTGCGTGAGCGAGCCGAACATCACGCTCTTGGTCGACACCGTGTGCTTCGGAGTCGAGAAGAAAGGCAACAAGATCACTGCGGCTTACGCACGCTGCGACAAAACCGAACACATCTACAAAGTGAAGGCGAAGACTTACGTCGATTCGACCGGCGACGGCCGCCTCGGCCTGGAAGCCGGCGCCGACGTGCGTTGGGGCCGCGAGTCGCGCAGCGAGCACGGCGAGCCGCTCGCCCCGGTCGCGCCCGACAAGCTCACGATGGGCTCGAGCATCCTCTTCACGTCGAAGAAGTACGACAAGCCCATGCCCTTCGCGCCGCCGAAGTGGGCCCGCAAGGTCACGGAAGAGCAGCTCATCAAGCGCCGCATCAAAAACTGGGAATACGGCTACTGGTGGATCGAGTGGGGCGGCGAGCTGAACACGGTTCACGACAACGAACGCATTCGCTTTGAATTGCTCGGCATCGTGATGGGCGTGTGGGACTACATCAAGAACTCCGGTAAGCATCCCGAGAGCGCGAACTGGGCCATGGATTGGGTCGGCATGATCCCGGGCAAGCGCGAGAGCCGGCGTTTTCTCGGCGATCACATCCTCACGCAACAAGACCTGATGGGACTCAACGGCGACTTTGAAGACGCCGTGGCCATCGGCGGCTGGCCGATGGACGATCACCCGCCGGGCGGATTCGACGCCGTCGATCTGCCGCCGTGCGTGCAAGTCAAGACGCCGGTCTTCAACATTCCCTATCGCAGCCTCTACAGCCGCAACGTTGAAAACCTGATGCTCGGCGGACGGCTGATCAGCGCGACGCATGCGGCGTTCACGAGCACCCGCGTGATGGCGACTTGCGCCGTCGTCGGCCAAGCGGTGGGCACGGCCGCGGCCCTCTGCGCCAAGCACGACTGCCTGCCGCGCGAGATTTACGCCGACAAGACGAAGCTCGCCGAGCTGCAATCGACGTTGCTCCGCGACGACCAATCGATCGTCGATCGCAAGAACCAAGACGAGTTGGACTTGGCTCGGAAGGCGACCGTCACGGCGAGCGGCGAGACGGAAGAGGGGAAGGCCTCGAACATCATCAACGGTTTCGTTCGTGATATTCCGGGCGAGTACGTCAATCGTTGGACGACGGAACTGACCGACTCCGGCGCTTGGATCGATTTGGCGTGGAAGCAACCGCAAAAGATTTCGCACGTGCAGATTACCTTCGACTCCGGCTTCACGCGCGAGCTGACGCTCACCTCGAGCGACTCGCACAAGCAGATCATACGCGCTCCGCAACCGGAGACGGTGCGCGACTACGAAGTCGTCGTCACCGACGACGCCGGCAAAGAGCAATCGGTCGCCAAGGTGACGGGCAATCACCAACGCTTGTGCCGCCACGACTTCGACGCGATCGTAGCGAAGTCGGTCCGCATCAAGGTGACGGCGACCAACGGCGAAAAAACCGCGCGGATCTTCGAAGTCCGCTGCTACGCATAACGCTGAAGTTTAGCCGCCGAGCTTGCTCGGCGCGTTTACTGCGGAGCGCGCGAGAATACGCGCTCCGCAAGCGGAGCGGCTAAACGGTCGCGCGCGGCGCAATCAAGTTAGATCTTCGCGATTTCGAGCGACGCTTGCTCGTCGATCGCTCTGTTCGCCGTGAGCACGGTGATCGTATCGCGGAGACCTTCGTGCGCGTCACAGATCGTCGCCGGGTCTTGGCGGCGCACATGATCGATGAACGACACCAGTTCATCGCGCGTGTCGTCGCCGATCAGGTTGTCGATCTCCAGCGGCTCGCCCCGGTGCGCCCACGGCGAATTGCTGAGCTTAAGCGTCTTGCCGGCCGTGACGACCGACGCGTCGGCCGCGGCTCCTTCCTGCGTCTTCTTCGCCGACCAGCCGACGTCGTCGGCCAACTTTTCGCGATAGAACAGTCCTTTGGCGCTGGTTAAGTATAGCGTTCCCTTGGTTCCCATGACCAGTTCGCTCGCCCCTTCGTAGGCGTTGTTGCAGAGCGAACTATAAGTGACGCGGACCGTATACGGCTTCAGCGACGTGGGACTCGTCGCGGCGGCGGCGACGTCGGCATTGGCGGCATCGCGCCGCGGCGCGGCTTGCGGCAGTAGTTCGTATTCGTAGAGGCAAAACACATTGTCGGCCACCTCGCGCCCGTCGCGCCAGTAGTCGATTCCGCCCGTCGCCATGACGCGTTTCGGCACCGTGCCCAAGAGCCAATTGACGACGTCCAGTTGATGGCTCCCGAGTTCGGTCATGAGGCCGCCCGAATATTCGCGATAGAGCCGCCAATTGAGCTTTCGCTCCAAACGGGTCCACTCGGCGTTCCCTTTCGGCACCGGCACCGGCCGGCGCCAGTTGTTGTTGCGATGCCACTGACACTTCACCGCGGTGATTTGCCCCAGCACGCCCGATTGCACCATCGCCGCAGCTTGCTGATAGATGGGATTGGCCCGCCGCTGCAGCCCGACCTGGAACACCCGCTTCGCCTCGGCGACCTGCTTGGCGAGCTTCTCCGCCTGCTCGATCGTGTGGCACATCGTCTTTTCGCAAAAGACGTCGACCCCGGCGGCCAAGCAGTCGCTCGCCACTTGGTAGTGCAAATACAGCGGCACGGCGATCACCACGGCCTGCGGCTTCACTTCGTCGAGCAGCTTGCGATAGTCGGAATAGAGTTTTGCCTGCGGGCCGGCGTATGTGGCGGCTTTCTCCAAGTGCGGCGGATAGTCGTCCGCCAAAGCGACGAGGTCGACGCCTTGAATGGTCGTGAGGCTGCGAATCAAGTCGCTACCGCGAGCGCCGCTGCCGATCACCGCCGTCCGGATCGGTTCGGGCTTTCCGGCGGCTGCGGCGACCTCGGCCGTCGATGCACCGAGCAGGCTCGCCGCCATAGTGCCGCCTAAGGCGAGAACATCGCGACGCGACGGCTTGGCCAATGAATCGCGGGAGTGAGGAGCGGTCATGTCGAGACTCCAGGCGAGCGAGGAAACAAGCGGACCATGATCGGGGCAAGCCGCGCGTCGGCGGCGGGCGGCGCGGGCTCCAGCCAATCAATGCTCACAACGTCGTGCAACAGCCGGCGGGCTGCCGCCGACGCCTTGTTTAGGTCAGTATAGGGCGTCGCGCGGAGCCTGCCCATGCAGACCAGCGCGGTCGAAAGAATCTCCGCCGTTGCGGCCGACTTGGCGACGACGGCGCAAGCGGCAGGCTCGGCCCGCGGTCGCCCATCGTGAGGGTCCACTATGTCCGACGTCGTCGCATCGCCGGTCATAGCCGCTCCGGTCTCAAACGTCGCCGAGCAAGACAATGCCGAATCACTCAACATCAACTGCGACACTTCGACGGGCTCCGAGTTCGCGGCTGCATGAACCGAGAACGGATCGCGCAATCCCACCGGCCAAGGCTTGCCGGCCTCATCGCAGCCTAACGCCAAGACCGAACTCGTGCCGCCGTCGAGCAACCCTCGCATCACGCCGTACCGGCGAAGCTCGACCGCGGCGCGCTCCAGAGCATAACCTTTGCCGAACGCGCCGAAATCGAGCCGCACGCCGGGGTCATGAAATTGAACGAGCCGACTTGCTGCGTCAATCTCCCAAACGCTGCGACCGCGCGAATGATGGGCGATATCGAAGTATCCTTCAGTGGCCGAATTCGCCGTCGCACAAGTTACTAGAATCTCGGCCATCTCGAAGTCGACAAGCACCGGCTCCGTCGCGGCGAGGCGATTGATGCGTGCCGCTTCACTGCGCGGATCACGCCACGAAAGCAAACGCTCGACGCGCGAGATCTCGTCGAGCGCCGCCTCGGCTACTGCGATAAGATGTTCTTCGTCGTCGCCGCGAAGCCGCAGACGAAACAGCGACCCCATGGCGGGCCTTGCGCGATCGACGACTATTGAATTTGGAACCACGGAGACACCGAGGCGCAAAGAAGAATCGGCGAGAGACTACGGCGTGCGCGACAACTTAAATATAGTTGACCAAACCATGTGCGGCGCGAAATAGTGGTGCTCTTCCCACCGCAACTCCCTCGCTGCAGCGAGCCGCGCCCATGAAGTCCTTCTTCGAACTCGTTACTTGTGCTCTGTGTTTCTGCGCCTCGGTAGCGACGCTTCACTCCGCGGAGGTGCCGGCGAAGATCGACACGCGCCGCGGCGATGCCATGATCGCCGCTTACTTCGCCGCCCAGACGGCGAAGCTCGAAGGAGGCGTGATTAAGGACATCAACACAAAAGAGGAATGGCTGGCTCGCAAGGATGAATTGCGGCGGCAGTTGTACGAAATGCTGGGACTTGATCCGCAGCCGAAGCGCACACCGCTCAACGCGGTCGTTACAGGTAAGCTTGATCACCCCGAATTCACCGTCCAGAAGCTGCACTTTCAATCGCGGCCGCGGCTCTACGTGACCGGAAATCTTTACATTCCCAAAGGACTGAAGACGCCCGCCCCGGCGATTCTCTATGTCTGTGGGCACGGCAACATCAAGAAAAACGGCGTCAGCTACGGCAGCAAGTCCCATTACCAGCACCACGGGGCTTGGTTTGCGCGGCACGGTTATGTGTGCCTCGTCATCGACACGCTGCAACTCGGCGAAATCGAGGGTCTGCACCACGGCACTCATCGCGAGGGGATGTATTGGTGGTTCTCTCGAGGTTACACCCCTTCGGGCGTCGAAGCTTGGAACGGCATTCGCGCTCTCGATTACTTGCAATCGCGCCCCGAGGTCGACGGCGAGCGGCTCGGCGTGACCGGCCGCTCCGGCGGCGGGGCTTACAGTTGGCACCTCGCCGCGCTCGACGAACGCGTGAAAGCCGCGGTACCGGTAGCCGGCATCACCGACTTGCGCAACCACGTAGTCGACGGTTGCGTCGAAGGACATTGCGATTGCATGTTCATGGTGAACACCTATGGCTGGGACTGGGGAACGGTCGCCGCACTCGTCGCTCCGCGGCCGCTCTTGTTCTCCAACACCGACGACGACCGCATTTTTCCGCTCGACGGAGTGGAACGCATCCATTGGCAAGTGAAGAAGATCTATGGACTGCTCGGAGCCCAGAAGGATCTGGGACTGCAAATCTCTTGGGGCGGGCACCACGACACGCAAGAACTGCAAGTCGCCGCATTCCGCTGGTTCAACCTGCACTTAAAGAAGGAAGACCCGAAGATCGAGATCGCCACGACGAAGTTCTTCGAGCCGGAGCAACTCAAAGTGTTCGACAAACTGCCGGAAGACGAACTCAACACCAGGGCCCATGAGTGGTTTGTGCCGACGGCGGCCAAGCCCAAGGTGCCGGTCGACGCAAGCGAATGGGCGACGATGCGCGACGCTTGGCGGAAGAATCTGGAGGAGAAGGTGTTTCGTGGGGCGGACGATCATCCGTCAATCAATGTCGACGATGAAATCCGTTTACGGCATGAGGGACAACTCCACACGAATCTGCACGTTCAATTTCGCGGTGAGGATCAATTTCGGCTTCTCGTCGGAGGTCCGCTTGCCGCCGAAGGAAAGCCGGCCGAGCGCGCCGTATTAAAGATCGGCTCGTTATCGAAAAAAGAGCTCGGACCTTTCTTCGACGACTTAGGGTCGTCGACGGCCCGAGAGGTTTCTTCGATCGTCGAGTTTGATCCTCGCGGCCTGGGTTTAGCGAGTTGGGATCAATCGCCCCGAAAGCAAATCCACAATCGCCGCCGGTTTTATCTGCTCGGCCAAACGCTTGAAGGCCAACAGGTGTCCGACGTTCGCCGCGCGATCCAGGCGCTGCACACCGTGTCGGAACTGAAAGACGCCAAGGTGACGCTCATCGCCGACGGACCGACGGCCGGCGTCGCCGTCTATGCGGCGATTTTTGAACCGAGCGTCGATCGGCTGGAACTGACCAACTTGGCCAGTTCCCACATGCCCGGCGAGGCCAAGTCGCGAGAGTTCGGCCCGCCCCTGTTGAACGTGCTCAAGTATCTCGACCTGCCGCAAGCCGTGGCGATAGCCGCGGAGCGCGCGACCGTCGTGATTCATACCGACACGCCGGCAAAGTGGGACTATCCGCTCGAAGTAGCCAAGAGTCTGGGCTGGAAGGATCGCGTGATTATCGAAGCGAAGTAACCGGTCGCCGACGCTCTCGGCCGGCTTGCGATGCGACGCTCACGAAAGGGCCTTGGTTAGATCAAGTCATGCGGCCGCATGCTGCGGCGGGTGCGACTGCAATCGGAACAAATTCCGCTGATGATTAGTCGATGGCCGGTGACGCGAAACTGATGTTCGCGGCCGACGTCGTCGCGGATGCGTTTCACTTCTTCGCTGGAAAACTCGATCAGTTTGTCGCACTTCACGCAGTGCAAGTGATCGTGTTGAGGGTAACCGTAGTCGTGCTCATACACGCTGCGGCCGCCGAGCGTCATCTTGCGCAGCAGCCCGGCTTCGACTAGCTCGGTCAGCGTGCGGTAAACCGTCGGTCGACTCACCTTTTTCGGCCCGACCAAGTCGCGCAATTGGGCCAATAGATCGTCGGCGTCGAAGTGCTCGTGGCGCGAGAACACTTGGTCGACGATGATTCGCCGCTGCTGCGTAACTCGCTTACCCTTGCTTTGGAGATACTCTTCCAAGCGCTGGACGGGCGTGAGGGCGACTTCGACGGTTCCAAGCGAATAATCGTTGCTCATACAAACGACCGACGGGTTCGGTGCTCGCCGGCGCGAATCGAACCGGCGAGCCTCAGCGGACGATCAACAAAAAGGGGGAGACGGCCCCCAGAAGCCTCTCCCCCATTCTACACCAATCGGCCAACCTCGCGACCCGGCGAAAACGGCGTTTCTTCGCCGCGACCGGTCTAAACAGGCCTAAACCCAGCGGTCTCTAGCTCCGAAAGTCGCTTAGGCGATCTCGTCGAGCAAGGCACTGAGCGCCGCGTCCATCTTATCGGCCGTTTCATACGTGCCGTCGGCGATGGCGGCGCGAATCGCATTCACGCGGTCTTGGCGAATGTCCGGGATGTCGCGGGCGGCCGACACATAGTCGGCGTTCGACACGCTCGACAGTTGCAACTCGTCTTGCGGCTGCAGGCTCTGCGTCTGCGGCGCATCGACGCGGCGATTTTGCGGGGCGCTCAAACCTTGAACTCCGTGAACCCCGCCGGCTCCGTAAATCTGCATGACTCATCCTCCCCTTACTTCGGTCGCGTTTCGCCGGCCGAGGTTCGTTGCGTTCAGAGGGATCGCTGAACGCACTCGACCGGACTTTCGCGACGCACTGGAATCGAACGCTTACTCGTACACGCTGTATTGGAAAAGCTCGTCGGATTCTCATTTCCCAAGCTTCCGTTCAGCGGAAAGGAAATGCGGCCTCGACGAAGCCAAATCAATCTGTCTTTCAAGCGTGGCGAGAGTCGCCCCGGTTCGATTTGCTCGGCCCGACCTGAAAAGGTCGATGATGTGCTGTTGGGCCGATCAAACTTCGCGCGGAAACAAGACTTTCGCCGAACGGACTTTCGTAACCTCTCCAACCCTCAGACCGATTTGCATCGGCGCCGCCGGTTTGTCGTGTCCGTTCGACGTGCAGGCGCGAAACTTCTCCGCCTACAGCTATCGACCGTTCCGTCGGCCCCTTTGCAACTTCCTTGTCGAACGACTTCTTATGGCGATCTCGTATTCGGTGACGGTCTCAGTCGCCGCACCGATGCCGGCCGTTGTATCGAACTTGCGGCCCGCCCCGTTATAAGCGTTGCCAAGTTCGCGACTGGACAGTTCCCATTACGCAAGTCCCGGACCAAAAGTTTGGCGCCGCAAAAAAATCGCGACGTTCTTCTTCGTGACGGCCTGGAATGTTCGCCCGCGCAGTATAGAACGGCCGAAAAAACGGCTCAATATCGATCTTCCACTGCCGGCGGAGACATCGCGACCTCTCAGTCGACGCGACCTTGCAACGGTCGCCGGCCGGCAGAAATTACAAGTCGCTCTAACAACGAAAGCACTTCGATTCCCGGAACTTTCCCCAGTCATCACGGTTTAACATATTCGCGACGTCGCCGGCGCCGCCCGCATTCGCACTCGGCCGCCGTCCAGGTCGTCCGCCCGCTTGATTTCGCACGACGGATGCTCGAACTGACGGCGGACGCCGGAGCGAATACGTCGACAGTCCACAGACGCCAAAATCGCACACCCTCAATTTTTCCTGCAACACAAAGGACTACCATGGCTCGCATCTGGCAACGCTATCTCGCCGCCGCCGTCGTCGCGGCGCCAGCATTCGCTTTCGCCGACGACGCCGCTCCTCCCAAAAACGAGGAGCACGCGGCTCTCTTCCGGAAGCTTGACGGCGACGGCGACGGCAAACTCACCGCTCGCGAAGTTCCGGATCAACAGCGCCGTCTCGTCGAACGCTTGATCGACACGCAAGACAAGGACGACGACGGCAAGCTAAGCGAGAGCGAATTCGTCGCCGGCCTGAGCGAAGAGCGTCCGCGCGGCGAGATGACAAATCCCGGAGGCGGGCGGCCCAATCCGGGAGGCGGGCAGTTTAATCCGGATGAGATCTTCGGCCGCGCCGACCGCAACGGCGACGGGAAACTCACGCCGGACGAAATGCCGGAAGAACGACGTGAAGGCTTTAAACAAATGTTGACGCGCGTCGACGCCGACGGCGACGGGGCGGCGTCGCGTGAGGAGTTTCGTCGCGGCTTCGGCGGGCCGGGACAGGGCCGGCCGGAGTCCGGCCCTCCCGGCGAGGCCGGACGACCGGGCATGAACGGCGCACCCGGCTTTCCGGGAATGCCCGGCGGCCCCAACCCCGGCGGTATGTTGCTCGGTGCGCTCGATAAGAATCGCGACGGCGAACTCTCCGCGGAGGAAATCGCCGGCGCGTCGGAAGTGCTGAAGAAACTCGATCGCGACGAAGACGGTAAAGTGACGATGCGCGAGCTCGCGCCGCCGCCTCCGCAAGGCGGCGTCGGCGGTCCGGGGCAAGCTCCCGACGCCGAACGCATGCTCGCCTTCTTTAAGCAACAAGACAAAAACGGCGACGGCAAACTCAGCAAAGAAGAGGTCGGCGAGCGGATACGTGAAAACTTCGATCGCATCGACGGCAACGGCGACGGCGAACTCGACGACGTGGAAATCCGCCAGATGGTCGAGCGGTTCTCGCGCGCGGCGCCCGGCGGTGGGCGTCCGGACGGACGCCCCGACGGAGATCGGCAACGCCGGCCGGAAATGTCGGCCGAAGGCCGCGAAGCGATGTTGCGTGAATCGGAAGAGCGTTTCAAAGCCGCCGACAAGAACGGCGACGGCAAACTTTCGAAGGACGAAACACCCGAACGGCTGCAAGCCAACTTCGGTGAAATTGATCGCAACGGCGACGGGTCGTTGGACCTCGACGAAACGCGCGACGCCATGCGACGGATGGCGGAACGCCGTGGTGGGGACGGGCGCAGTGAGCGACGCCCCGCCGCGGAGGGCGACGCCGGTCGTCGTCCGCGCCCCGACGGCGACAGTCGGCGTCCGTCGACGACGGACCAGCCTGACGAAAAGGAGGCGAGCAAAGGCGACGGCGTCGACGGGGTGAAGCCGACGACGTCGAAAAAAGACAACGTGCCGGGCAAGTAGCGTCGGCAACATGCACGCGAAACGGGCACGGCCTGCCCGCCGCCCACGTGCAAAAACGGCGGAGAATCCCCGCCTGGACTCTCGACCGCCATAAGCCCTGCGGGAAGCGCAAGCCTTTCCGCAGGGCGTTTTTTTTGATTTTTGAGACTTTGAGGGTGAACCTGAACCTGGCGGGGGCATCTAACGTAATAGAGGGCAGACAAGAAACATTTCGGCACGGGAATCGCTACTAAGGGATGTGGCAGCCCAACCGAAGGCCGCTTGTCCTACGAGGAGGCACTGTGATGACCCCGAAAGATGTAAACCCCGGCGACTTGCCGATCGACGAGACCGTCCACGCTGCGGCCGCCCTTCCGGTGGCCGTTGAAGCCGATGAATATGAAGCTTTCGGGCTCTGGATGAACGTCCAGCTCTCGCAATTAGTCGCCCGCTGGAAACATCTCGCCGCTCCGAGCGCCAACTCGCCCCTCGCACGCCGCGATCGAAAGTTCGGCGGCAAGCCTCGCAAGGCCAAGTAAATCAAAGCGTCGCTCCGTTTCCTTAGATCCGCCGCAAGGAGTGATCGGGGCGGAGTCGGCGCACGAGCCACCGGCTTCGGCTTGGCTCGCCTCGTCGAAGAAATAGCTTTAAGCCGCGCGTCAAACAGTTGGCGTGCGGCTTTTTGCATTTAACGACCATTCAGTTGTCGGTTCTGCCAAAAGGTTGCATTCATCTGCCGCGCCCTCTAATCTTGGCGGATTGTCTGTCGGGTGAGCCCGCTCACTCAAACTGCGCCTTAACGCACGCCGGAGAGCTCTTGCGCAATGTTCCGCCTCATTCGCTGGTCGGTTATCGCTCAACTCATCACTACCGCGTTGAATGTTGCGACTGCCCCGGTAGCCGCGGAAGAATGGCCGGTGCCTCAATGGCAGACGGCTCAACCGGCCGACGAGGGAATGAGCGCCCACAAGCTCGCCGAAGTCGGAAAATGGCTGGAGAACTCCGGAGCCAAAGCGGGCCTCGTCGTTCGCCACGGCAAGATTGTCGGCGAGTGGTACTTCGGCGATGCCACGCCAAGTTCGAAATACCTCGTCTACTCGACTTCGAAATCGTTTGCTTCGACCGCCGCCGGACTGGTGATCGCCGACGGCAAGCTCTCGCTCGACACAAAAGTCGGCGACTTGATTCCCGACGTCAAACCGGAAGGGAAGCGCTACGTCACCGTGCGACAGATCATCAGCATGTCGACCGGCGTGAACAACAATAAGCAATTCCCGACGCTCGAAAAGCAATTCTCGCATTCGCTCTACGAAGCCCCGCTCACGCACGAGCTAGGTAAGCATTGGGACTACAACAACACCGGCCTGGCGCTGCTCGCCCCAGTGCTGAAGAAGGCGACCGGGAAGCAAGTCGATGAAATCCTCGACGAGAAGGTGTTCCGCAAGATCGGCATCGGCGAAAGCGATTGGAGTTGGGATAAAAACGAAGACTACAGCTTGCCCTACAGCGGCCTGCACATCACGGCGAGAGGACTAGCCAAATTCGGCTTGCTGTTCTTGCGCGGTGGGCGTTGGCAAGGCGAACAAGTCGTGCCGGCCGCCTGGGTAAAAGAAGCCACCGCGCCGTCGCAAGAGATGAACCCGGAATACGGCTACCTGTGGTGGAACAACACGACGGGAAAGAAGTTCCGCGGCTGCCCGACCGACGCCTACGCCGCTCTCGGCCGCTTTCAAAACAACATGCTGATCGTGCCAAGCCTGGATTTGATCGTCATTCGTCAGATCGGCGAGGATCCGGAACCGAACCGCAAGCTGAATAGCAACGAGCTATACAAGCTCGCCTGCGACGCGGTGGAGAAGAAATAGAGGACGTTCGCAGCCGATTAACGTCGATCTTCGGTGAGCGGGGGCCGTACGGCCCTCGCTTCTTTCGCGATTCAAGTCCTCCTGCGGGCCTCTATCAGCCGGGGGCATCCATAAGTTCGCTCCCGGCGCGAACTTTGTCTAGTTCGCAACTCTCTCATTGCGAGACTTGCAGCTGCGCGCGACAATCTTGCTCGTCCTAACGACTTACGGATAGTTCGTAAGATTCGGTCGACGCGAACGAATACCTCGATAGAACGACCGGTTTCCGCGACCGATCCTCCTCTGTGAGCGTATCGCCATGACGATCTTCTACTCCGTCTGCGCCGTGCTGGGCTGCACCGTTCTGGCCTGTCAGTTCGTGTTGACCGTGACCGGACTGTCCGGAACCGACGACCTCGAATCCGGCCACGACGTCGGCCACGATCTTGATCACGCGGGCGACGAAGCGCCGGGCGACGTTCACGACCATCACACGAATTGGTTCTTCGGCGTCGTTTCCTTTCGCACCGTCACGGCCGCGTCGGCTTTCTTCGGACTTACCGGCTTGGCGCTGCACTCCAGCGGCGTCGCGCCTTGGCCGACCCTCGCCGCGGCGGCCGGCGCGGGTGTCGCGGCGATGTATTTCGTGCATTGGATGATGCGGTCGATGTCGCTCCTGCGGGCGGAGGGCACGACCCGCGTGCGCGAAGCGATCGGCGTTCAGGGAGTCGTCTACGTCCGCATTCCGGCGCGCAATAGCGGGTCCGGCAAAGTCCACCTCACATTGCAGGGACGCACGGTCGAACTCACGGCCGCGACCGACGGCGACTCATTGCCTACGGGCACTCGGATCGTCGTCACTCGAGTCGTCGGCGACGATGCGGTGCTAGTCGCGGCCGATCCTGCGACACCCGTCACGGCGCACGAGGCGCAGCCCGCCGTACGTTAGTCGCTTCGTCCTCTCAACACAGAGCCATTCGTCTTAGGAACCCAACTATGTCCGCGCCGATCCTCTTCTCGTCGCTGCTCGCGGCTCCGTCGCCTAACATGGATGCCGGCGGCGCGATCTTCTATGCGGCGATCGCCGTCTGCGCCGCACTGATTTTTTTCAGCTTCGTCGTGCTTTTGGTGAAGCGCTATCGACGCTGCCCGAGCAATCGCGTGCTGGTGATCTACGGCAAGGCCGGCGGCGGCAAAGCCGTGAAATGCATCCACGGCGGCGCGACGTTCGTCTGGCCGCTGATTCAAGATCACGCTTATTTGAGCTTGGAGCCGATTCAAATTGAGATCCCGCTCCGCGGAGCGCTCTCGGCGGAAAACATCCGCGTCAACGTGCCGAGCGTCTTCACCGTCGCTATCGGCACGATGCCCGAGGTCATGCAAAACGCCGCCGTCCGCTTGCTTGGGCTGAACCCGAAACAGATTGAGAAGCAGGCTCAGGAAATCATTTTCGGCCAGTTGCGACAAGTGATCGCATCGATGCGGATCGAAGACATCAACCGCGACCGCGACACATTTCTGAGCCACGTGATGAACTCGCTCGAGCCCGAACTCAAAAAGATCGGCCTCACGCTCATCAACGTGAACATCACCGACATCACCGACGAAGCCGGCTACATCGACGCCATCGGCCAGAAGGCCGCCTCGCAAGCCATTCAGCAGGCGCGCGGCGACGTCGCCGAACAAGAGAAACTCGGTGAGACGCGCGTCGCCGAGGCGATGCGGGACCGCACGATCCAAATTTCCAACGCCTCGAAGGAAAAGGAAATCGGCTCCAAAGAGGCCTTGCGCGCGCAAGCCATTCGGCTCGCCGAACTTGAGAAAGAGCAAAAGATCGGCGAACAAACGGCCGCCTATCAACGCGACGTGCAGGTCAAGGAAGCGGAACGCGAAATGCGAGTCCGTACCGCCGACGCCAACGCCAAAGCGATCGAAGGGGAAAACACGGCACAAGAATCCGTCGCGGTCTCGAAGGCGAGCCTCGCCGTCAAACAGGCCGAAGCTTATCAATTGGCCGAGACGAAGAAGCGGGAGGCCGAAGCCGCGGTGCTCGAAGCGCAGAACCGAGCGATGGCTAAGGCAGCGCTCGCCGACGCCGAACGGGTCGAAGCCGAGCGCCGCGCTTCGGTCGAAGCTCCCGCGAAAGCCGATAAAGCCCGCGCCATCGTCGACGCCGAAGCGGCCGCCGAACGCATTCGCATTGAAGCCGAAGGACAGGCCGCGGCCATCTTCGCCAAACTCGACGCCGAGGCCCGCGGACAGTACGAGATCCTCGCCAAAAAGGCCGACGGCTTGAAGAAGATCGTCGACTCTTGCGGCGGCTCGCGTGAAGCGTTCCAACTGTTGATGCTCGAACATCTGAATCACCTCACCGACGCTTCGGCGAAGGCGATTTCAAACATCAAGTTCGACAAAATCGTCGTCTGGGAGAACGGCGGCGACAAAGGTTCGAGCACGGCGAACTTCTTGCAGAATATGGCCCATACGCTTCCGCCGATGATGCAGGTCATGCGCGACGTGGCCGGCATTGAACTGCCGGAAACGCTGCTCAAGGTTCAACCCGACGGTAAACACGCCGCACAAAACGGCCAAGCGGAGTTGGAAGGAGCGCCGCGTTAAACTGCGAAGCCGCGACGGAGAGATGTGCATGCGGTGAGCGGACGAAGACGGGCCACGCCCCGACCGCTCGCCGAACGGTTCGCACCCGACCGGCTATCTGGGTACGGCTGCGCAAGCTGCTAGAATCTGCGGCGTATTACCGCCGGTCGTCGCGATGCGTGCTCATGTTTGAACACAAACACGAACGTTTGATTCCGTTGCGGGCTTTTGCGCTCCGAATGTTGCGCAGCCTCGGCGGAGTCTCGGGCATTGCCGCAGTCTCGCTCCTTCTCGGTACCGTGGGTTATTGCTATTTCGGGGATCTCGACGCGATCGACGGGCTCCTTAACGCCTCGATGATTCTCACCGGAATGGGGCCGGTCGACCGAATGACGACCCGCGGCGGCAAACTCTTCGCCGCATTCTACGCCCTCTACAGCGGCATCGCCTTTCTTTCGATGACCGCCGTCCTCACCGCACCGATTTTTCATCGCGTGATGCACAAATTTCATTTGGAAGAAGACCCCGACGTCGCGCAAGATAACGCGACGTCGAACGACCTCCGTAGCCGGGATACCCGCCAGATATGAAAACACTCCTCGTCTCCATGCTCGCGCTCCTCACATTCACGGCCGCCCGCGCCGACGATGTGACGATCACCCCCGACGTCGTCTATGGCCACAAAGACGGCCTCGCTCTGACCTACGACGTGCTCCGGCCGGCGAATGCCGACGGGGCCGCGGTGCTCTGGATTCAAAGCGGCGGCTGGTACAGCGGGTGGACCGAACCGCGCAACTTCCTTGTCGCCGGCAAACCGTATCTCGATAAAGGCTTCACGCTCTACGTCGTCCGCCACGGCAGCGCGCCACGCTACAACATCCTCGAAGCCGCGGCCGACGTGCGCCGTGCGGTTCGCCATATACGGGGCGACGCTAAGCGCTTCGATGTCGATCCCGATCGCCTCGGAGTCGTCGGCGGCAGCGCCGGCGGACACCTAACGCTCGTGCTCGCCACGACCGGCGACGACGGCGACCCGCAAGCCAAAGACCCGGTGCTCAAGCAGAGCAGCCGCATCGCGGCCGCCGCCGCGCTTTATCCGCCCACCGACTTGCGCACTTGGGTCACCGACCCGCCCAAGCCGATTCGCGAACACCCGCGGCTCAAGGAACCGCTCTCCTTCGATCCCGCGCGGGCTCCGGAAGTCTCGCCGCTCGTCAACGTCGATGAAAAGACCGCGCCGATCCTCTTGATCCACGGCGACAAAGACGAACTCGTGCCGATCGAACACAGCACGAACATCGTCGCCGCCCTCGACAAGACCAAGGTGCCGTACAAACTCGTCACGATCGAAGGGGCCGCCCACGGGTTCTCGAAGGAGCAAACCGCGAGCAGAGTCGTCCCCGAACTTGTCGGCTGGTTCGAGAAACATCTGGCGAAAGTGCCAGGGGCGAGCCGACAGTGACCGCCGCCTTGTTGCTCGTCGCGCTCCTAGCAGCCGAACCGGCCGCCCCGGCGTCGCTCTCGCCGGGCAACCACGAGCGCAAGCTCACCGTGAACGAATTAGAACGATCCTACGTCGTTCACGTGCCGAGGAACTACGATCCGCAAAAGCCGACCCCCGTCGTGCTTTGCTACCACGGCGCGATTAACAACGCCGCGATCATGATTGCGATTACGGGGCTCAATAAGAAAGCCGACGACGCCGGTTTTTTGGCCGTCTACCCGAACGGCACGGGGCTTAACGGCATGATCTTCACTTGGAACTCCGGCGGCATGCCGTCGCAGGTCGAAGACTCCAAACGTGACGACGTGAAATTCACCGCCATGCTGCTCGACGACTTAGCGACCGCGGCCAATGTCGATAAGCGACGAGTTTTTGCGACCGGTCTGTCTAACGGCGGGATGATGTGCCACCGCCTCGGCGTCGAACTCTCCGATCGCATCGCGGCGATCGCCCCGGTCGGCGGCACGCTCGCGCTTGAAAAGCCGCTGCCGAAGCGCGCCGTGCCGGTCATGCAAATTCACGGCACGGCCGACGCATTCGTCCCTTGGACCGGCCCGCAGGTAAACAAACCGCTGATCAAGTTCCGCGGCGTCGACGAAACGATTCAGTTCTGGGTGCGGCACGACGCCTGCGCCGAGACGCCGCGGGAAGAACAACTCCCCGACAAATCCAACGACGGTACGTCCGTCCGCCGCTACACCTACGGCTCAGGTCGCGACGGCAGCGAGGTCGTGCTGGTCAAAATTGAAAACGGCGGCCACACCTGGCCGGGCCGGGAGATCCCGCTGGCGATCTTGGGCAAAAGCACAAAGGACGTCGCCGCCAACGACTTGATTTGGGATTTCTTCCAGAAGCACCCGATGCCGTAGCCGGGGGAGAGCGGGCGGCGAATAGCGCAAGTGTCGCTCGCCTAGCCACGCTTTCCGCGAGTTATTGGAATACGGCCGCCGGACGTACTCGACTGAAATCCGCTGCGCACCGCGGACGGAATTCCGCGCGATGCCAAACCAAGCCGGCGAACGTTCATTCGTAGTCGTGCCAAAGTCGGAAACCGCCGGTGAAGGCATTGGCGTTGTTGCCGAGTCGCGCGCCCGGAGGCAATTCCTCCAGCTTTTTGGCATTACCGCCGCCCAGCACGACGTAATCGGCCACCAGCGCCGCTTTCAGCCGCATCGTCACGTCGAACACGGCTCGATGCCACTTCTTTTTGCCGAGTTTCACCAGTCCGCGTTCGCCCACGTAATCTTCGAAAGTCCGCCCTTTGCGATAGGGCAGGTGTGCCAACTCCATCGGCGCGATGACTTTGTCGATGATCAGTGTCGTTCCTAGGCCGGTGCCGAGGCCCAGAAAGAGCATCCGTCCCCCTTCGTAGCTGCCGAGGGCCTGCATGGCCGCGTCGTTGATGAGCTTAGTCGGCTTGCCTAGCGCGGCGGCGAAGTCGTAGCCGATCCAACCGCGACCGAGATTCTTCGGCTCCAGCAAGATCTTGTTGTAAACGACCGGACCCGGATATCCGATCGTCACGGCGTCGAAGTGCCAATCCGCCGTCGCGGCCAAAATCTGTTCCACCATCGCCTGCGGGGTTAATGTCGGACCGGAAGGAAACCGCCGCGGTTCGGTCGCATTACCCGTCAGAAACTTGACGTTCGTGCCGCCGATGTCGATTGCCAAAACTTGCATCACGGTAGTCGCTCGAGAAATAACAGCCCGGCTGCAAGACAGCCGGTGGAGTGCGGTTTGGCCGCACTCCCAAGCATACTATCCGAAATAACGGCGTCCGACTTTTCTTGACCCCGCTTCGCCCGCACCTCTATAGTGGAAATCCGCGAGAAAGCAGGGCAACTTGGCTGCAAGCGGCGAAATCACCAAGCGGCGGCCGATGAGGAACTATCCGTGAGCACCGATTCCGGTCTCATCCCGTCTCCCTGGACGGCTCCGGTCCCGCCGCCGCTGCCGACCGCCGCGGCGGTCCCACCGCCTCTTCTTTCGGCGACTCAGTCCGTTCCGCAGCCGACTTACATTGCTCAGCCGGTCGACGAGCCGCAGCGGTGGGCCACGGAGCCGGCGGCGGCCGGACCGAGCGACCCTTTGCCGGAGCCGGCCCGTCCGCGCATCGGTCGTGAGTTGTTTTTCTCCGCACTCGCCGGACTCGCTTCGGCCATGCTGCACTTCGCTCTGATTCTGTTGTTGGGACTTCTGATCGTTCCGCCGCTCATCCGTCCCCCGGTGGTCGTGATCGAAGCCTCAGTCGAACGACCGCCGCCGGTCGACCAAATCGTGCAACGTCTCGACCGCAACCTTGTACCGGCGACGCAGCTCGCGCCCCCCTCGAGCGCATCCGCGCTGTCGGGCGCGACCGCGATGTCGAGCCTTGTGCGCGCCGCCCAAGTGCAACGGCCGCAACTCAACACCGCCGTGGTCGATCGCCCCTCGAATCTGCGGATCGACGTCGGCGCGGTCAACGTGCTGACCGCCTCCGGCGACGCCCTCGCCGCGAGCGTTCCCAACGGCACGCTGGGCGAGCCGCTCGTCGCCGCCGACGGCTACGACACGGCGATGGACATTCTCACCCGCGAAATTCTCAACCGACTCGCGAAGGGAAAAGTGCTCGTCGTCTGGATCTTCGACCAATCGCTGTCGATGAAAGACGATCAGAAGGAGATCGCAGGCCGCCTCGAGCGCGTGTACGAAGAGTTGGGCCTCTCCAGCGCGGCCCGTGGCGACGCGCTCTGGACCGGCGTCGTCAGCTATGGCGCAGGCTTCGCCGTCCACACGCAGAAACCGACGACGTCGATCAAGCAGATTCGCGAGGCGATCGGTGCGATTCCGGTCGATGAATCGGGCGAGGAACTGATGTGCCAAGCGGTCGCGAAAACGATCGTCAACTTCCGCTCGTTCAGCGGCGCCGGCGGAGGCAGGCAACTGATGACCGTGCTCGTGAGCGACGAGAGCGGCAATCCGAACGACAACCTTCGCTCGCTCGAGCCGACCATCGAAGCCTGTAAGTCGGCCAAGGCCTCGGTCTACGTGCTCGGCCGCGAAGCCGTGTTCGGCTATCCGTTCGCGCACATGGAGTGGACGGTGACGCGGCCTATCGTCGGCGGCGGCACGGCGAGCCGGCAATACGTCGTCGCCATCGATCGCGGGCCCGAAACGCCGTATGTCGAATTGCTGCAAACCGAAGGGATCGATCGTCGCACGGATTCTCATCCAAGCGGATTCGGGCCGTATGAACAAGTGCGGCTCGCGCGGGAGACGGGTGGCATGTTCTTGATGCTGCCGAGCCCCGAACTGGCGATGTTCCGCCGCGACGAAACGAATCCCGACGAGCCGTTCGATTTCGAAAAGCTGCGTCCCTACTTGCCCGACGTCCGAAGTCGCGAAGACTACGCGAAGTCACGCGACTACAATCCGCTCCGCGCCACCATCTGGAAGGTGATCAACGACCTGAATCCGTACAAGCCGGAGATCGGTCGCTACATCAACCTCGCGACGACCTTTCCGCCCGACCGCTCCGACTTGGCGCGCGAACTCGACGCTGAGACGGCGAAGGCCAAGCAATACGTGCTCTATCTCGACGCCGCAGAGAGAACGCTTCGCGCCGCCAAGCCGCTGCGCGACCGCGAAAAAGAACCGCGCTGGCGGGCGCACTACGATTTGATCCTCGCGCAGCTCGTCGCCTATAAAGCCCGCGTGTATGAATACGGCTCTTATCTGGCCATGTTTAAGGCGAACCCCAAGCCGACCGACCCGCCGACGCCGAACCGAGCGCTCCGCGATTGGCAGCTTTCCGAACGCAGGCAGACGACGGCCGACAAGATCACGCGGCCGCTGATCGAAGAGGCGGAAGCGATGTTCCGCACCGTGATCAAGGAATACGACGGAACTCCCTGGGCGACGCGGGCCGATTACGAGCTTTCGCGCTCGTACGGCTACGAACTCTTCCCGCGGTACTTCAACCCGAACCCGCCGCCGGGCAACCGCCGCCAACTCGTCACGCCGTTTGCTCCGCCGAAAATCTAGTGTATTGTTTTCTCGCCTCGCGTTCTCCGCAGATGCACGGCGAGGGCAGGGGGCTACGGCCGCAACGCGCTGTACTATTCCGGCTCCCGAATCTCGATGAGCCTTTCCAGCATGGGCGGGAGCACGTCGACCGTCGGCGTTGCCAAATCATGATCGAACACGCGCACCGGAGTATTGCCGCAGACGTCTTCCAAACGCGGGTCGACCCGAAGCTTGAGGCGTCCCGCCTTCCAAGCGGCGGCGGGTTCGACGACGGCGTAGCGAGTAAACACCTGGAAGCCGCCTGAGATCGGTTCACCTCGTTCGTCGACCAGTTGCACGAAGCGCAGCGCCGAGGCCGAGTCGAGCGGGCGGTCGAACTCGACGATCAACTTTTCCGTCGTGCCGGCGCGCGGGCGATGAATACTCCATTTGGCGAGATCGATCCGCGAGCGAACTTCCACTCCGGCGCGAAACTCAAGCTTGAACGGCTTGATCTTCCGGCCGCGGAAGTCGCGCAACTCGTCGGTCACTTCGAGAACGTATTCCTCCCCCGGCCGCAAAACCGGTCCGAACTCTTCGCGCAAATTGACGCCCTGCTTGATGCGCCCCGGATGGATGTAGAGAGCCAGCCGTGTGGCGTCGTCGTCCCACAACTCGACTTCGCGCCAGGGGGCGGAGATCTCTGCGCCGTTGACTTGATAAAGCTTGATCCGCTCCAGAACTTCGCGACCTTCGCGCATCGGCCGCGAGAACGTCACGTAGAAACGCAACACGTTCGCCGGCAAGAGCTCGGCTTGCGGCGAGATCGAACTGACTCTAGTCGGTGGCGCATCGCCGTGCCGCGGGACTTGAAAGCCGACGCTTGCGACAAATGCCGGCCGACCGTCAATCTCTTCATAGACTTGGCCGCGATAGTGGGCATCGCGCACCAAGCCGAATCGCGGACGAAACTCCAAACGACTGCCGCGGACGTCGTAGTACCCGAACACCGGCGGACCGGTTTCTTCCCACTTCTCTTTATTGATCAGTCCCAGCGTGAGATACCGCCGCCCGATCGCCTCATCAAGCGGACCTGCCGGCAGCTTTCCCGCTAAGTTCGTCGGCAGCACATACCGCACGACGACTCGCGTCGGATCATCTCCCTCGGGCTCAATAGATAGATGAACCCGAGGGTCGACGACGTGCGGTTCGGCGGCCAGCAACGCCAATACGACAAGATAACTCGACATCGCAGCGACTTCGCCTTACGGCAGGGGCAGCACGGCCAAGTCGAGCGATTTGTCGGCGTTGAGCCGCAGCACCAGGGCTTCGCTTTCGCCGAGCTTGTCCATCTGCGTTACGCCGTGATAGGCGTCGATCATCACAACCCGATCCGTCGCCGGGTCGGCGCCGTTCTTGAGCCGCTTGAGCGCCTTCTCGTTAATGTTCTCCTTCTCGTCGAGCAGCGAGCGTTCGAACTTCACCGTCCAGTATGGGCTCGGCCCAAACGGCCGCTTCTCATGATGGAAGCGGAACGTATTGGCCAAGACGAACTCGTTGCCGTCTTTCCGGTAGGTGAACATGTCGAGCGGCCGGTTACCCGAGCCGAGCTCCAGCACGCTCATCCCTTTCACGTGGGCTCCGGCCGAGAGCGACTCGAGCGGGTACTTCACGACCGGCGTGCAAGCGAACGCCCCGGCCACGTACGTCTTGCCTCCCTCTTGGAACGGCATGATCGTGCTCATCGGCGCCTTCGTCTCCCATTTGTTGTGGGCCACATGGAAAGTCTCGGCGCTGTAGAGTTCGCCGCTCATGTCGGGCTTGAGCGGAGCAGGGGCGACGAAGATTTTCGACGCGAATTCTTCCGAGGCGCCGGCCGCGGCGATCAACTTCTCCTCGGCCCAAGCGACGTCGGTGATCTTCGTGATCGGCGCGCCGTCGGTCGGCAGCGCGACGCGTACGTAGTCGACGCTGTCGAGATTGACGAGCCCCACGTCGCCGGCTCCGTCGAGCGTGAGCACGATCGACGCCTTATCGTCTTGCTTGCGGACGGCGAAGTAAGCGACGTTCGTTTCCGGGTTCACGGCCAAATCGACGATCTCGATGCCGTCGGCCGGGGCGCCGACCGCGGCGGCCAGTTTGGCGTTAATTCCTTTGATCTCGCCGGCAAGCTTCGCTTGCGGTTTCGAGGCTTCCGTCTTCACGGCGAAGATCGCCGCGGCCCGCCCGTCTCCGATCAACAACGTTCCTTCCGGGCCGAAGGCGAGCACGTCGGCGCTCTTGAGTTCGACTTTGCCGAGGGTTGTCGCGGCCAAAGCCTTGGCATATGCCGAGCGAGCGTCCGCCGCGAACATCGCTGCGGCGAAGCAAGCCAACGAGAAAAGAACCTGCCGTTTCATGTGCAACTCCTGAATAAGAATCGGCAAAGCGATGGAGAGGCGGGGAGCATCGCGCACGTTGCGATCGAGTGCGCGCACGGCCGCTCGCGTTATCGTGACAGTTCGCCGGCGGGTGTCAAATAAACGGCGAGTTATTCGCGGCGGGTCACTTCGCGGCCGTCGCTTCCGAACCGAGCAGCCGACGCATTGCCGGCATCAACACGCCTTCCACTTCCGGCGCGACGCGCGACACCACGCCCGTCTCGTAGCCGCCTTGCGGATACGACCAACTCATGCCGATATAGCCCGGTCCGTAGTCGCCGTAGGCGGCCATCATCACCGGCTCGCCGGGCCGCATCTGCTGCGCCGCCAATTGATACTCGACAAACAACTCGCCCGGCATGTGCAACACATACGCCGGCCCTACCTTGAGCAATTGAACAGGAATCTTGTGTCCCGCCTTGATCCGCCGCGCAAACGTCGCATGGCGCGCGAACTGAGCGCGGGCGCCCGGCTTGAGTGATTCGTCGGCCAGCTTTTCTAAGAGCGGCTTTTCGTCCACATAGCGCGGGCTGAGCGGCAGCACGACCGCTTCGACGCGCCACGCCACGTCGGCCGTATCGAGAGGCGTCTTCTCGGTCGCCTTCCAGGCCGCGGCCATGCCGGCGGCGACGCGCTCGGTGAGGATCGCGCGGTTCTTCGGATCGCCGTCGTTGTATTTGCCCGCGGTTACGTTGCCGCCTGCGCCGTTGAAATGCACCTGCGGCACGCCGCTCGCTTTTTCATTGGCGTTGCGACCCAGTCCGATGAAGTCGGCGCTCACGCGGCCCTGGCCGTAGTAGCTCATCGGATGCGTCGCGTAGTAGGAGAGCACGGCGAGCGGCGTCTCTCCGTTCCAGAAACTAAGCAGTTGCACGTACGGATCGATCGTCCCTTCCGGCTCGGCCCGCGCTTCGGCATTCTTCGTCGCACTGGTGCGGGTGAACTTCACTTTGCCGTCGGGCCCGATCACGCGCCGCGCCGAGGCCACTTGCTCGATCTTCGCTTTGCCGACGCCCACATGCGTCGCCGGCTTCGCCTTCGCCGCCGCGTCTTTGGCCGCCTCGGCCGTCCGCTTCAGCACGTCGCGGGCAAACACAGGATTGCAGATCACGCCTTGCAGGCCGTGCATCGCCGCCAAATCGTCGGCATCGAAATCGAGCCCGGGAGCGTCGTGTTGATGGAGCGAATGCACGGCGACGCGGTCGGCTTTCGTGCCGACCGCTTTGGCAACGGCCTCGCGCAGTTGATCGTAGCCCGAGTTGCCGATGCCGACCCAATCGAAGGCGATGAGCACAATCGGCTCGCCGGCGCCGACGAGTACGACGCCCCGCGCCGACAACGGATCATCGACCGACTCGACCGGCCGCACCAGCCCGTCGCACAGCGATGCGCCAACCGGCGGCGTGACGTCGATCGCGAACGTGCCGACTTTGAGCTCCGCAGCCGATGCAGCCGCGTTTTCCAAGAGCAAGACGACGGTGACGAGTAAGGCGCGCTTGAACATTACTTCGAACTCGGTGAGTTGACGAGCGTGGCGAAGGGCCGCAAGCAATTCATCGCGGCGCATTCAAACATAGCCGGCCGGATCTCCACGAGCGACAAAATAGAATCTAGCCGCTCCAGCTCTTACCGTCCCAAGCGACGACCCGTTCGAGAAACGCGACGGCGCCCGCGGCAAACGTCGCGAACAAATGCTCACCCTTTTCCGCCGTCGCCGCGTTCGCTTCGCCGATGTGCCCCGGCTCGCTGCGGTCGGGCATCGTCCACCCCCGCACGGCCGGCTCGAACGGCGAACCGAATTCCACCGTCGGCGTCGCCCGATGATCCCCCACCAAGTGCGGCGCAATGCGCAACATCATCGACGTTTCAAACTCGCATGCATGTCCCATCCGTCGCTGCTTGAGCTCCGGGAGCGTATCCCAGGGCTTTCCCAAATCCCAATAGGTGGCGAACAACAGCAACAGGTCGTTTCGCTTGCGATACTTCTGGCGCAGTTCGTAGACCGCCTGGCTGCCGGGAACGTGGTTGCCGCCGTGGCCGTTCAAAAACACGATCCGCTTGAAGCCGTATGCGATGAAGTTTTCCGCCATTTCGCGCAGCAGATTCAGGTATGTGCGCGGCGCGGCCGACATCGAGCCGGGAAAATCTAAGTGATGCTCCGAGTTACCGAGCCATTGCAGCGGCGTCCAAAGTACGCGTTCGCCGAGCCGTTCGCCGGCTCGGCGCACGATCTCGCCCAAGAGCATGCTGTCCGTAAACACGGGCATGTGCCGGCCGTGTTGCTCAAGCGCCGCGACGGGAATCACCACCGGCACGTCGCGCGAGAGCGCCGCCACGTCGGGCCATTTCAATTCGATAAGGTTCATAGAAGTGCAAGCTTGTATGACAGATGTAAAGCGAGCCGAGAGCGTCGGCGGCCGTCGTCATTCCGGCGACGATGCTTCGTGCATGTCGCTCCGATCCCGCGCACTCTACCGCATCGCCGCCGGGTCGCCAAATCTTGTCGAATCCGCACATCCGGAGTACCGTAGACATTCCCGCCGTCGCTCCGCCGCACACTTTCCCGCCGAGTTACCTGAAATGGCGTTCTCGTTCTTGTCTTCGGCTAGAATTCCGGTTGCTCACGCTCCCAACTCGCTGGTCGCGTTGCTGATCGTCGCTTTCGGTGCAACGAGCGCCGCCGCCTCGCCCAAGCTCACGCGCGGGCCTTACTTGCAACAAGCCTCGCCGACGGAGATCACGATCGTCTGGCGCACCGTGGGCGGAAGCACCACGCCGAGCGTGCAATACGGCACGTCGCCCGACAAGCTCGACAAGCAAGTGCCGCAGCACATTGTCGTTCGCCGCTCCCCGGAACAGCCCGCGCTCGGCAACGCGCCGAAACTCCACTCGGCTCCGGCCGGCACGCTGCAATTTGAAGCGACGCTCACCGGCCTCGAGCCCGACACGCAGTACTACTACGCCGTGCGCGACGGCGAACAACTCCTTGCAGGCGGCGATGCTGAGCACACATTTCGTACGCATCCGCCGGCCGGCACGAAGCAACCATTTCGCTTCTGGGTGGTCGGCGACAGCGGCACGGGCGACGACAATCAAAAGGCCGTCTACTCGGCCTACCAAAACTACGTGAAGCGCGCCGGCCAACGCCCGATCGACTTCTATCTGCACGTCGGCGACATGGCCTACCCGAAGGGAACCGACGACGAATTCCAGCGCAAATTTTTCGACATCTATCAACCGACGCTCCGCCAAACCACGTGTTGGGCCTCGATGGGCAACCACGAAGGTCACACCTCGAAAGGCCTTTCGGGCATCGGTCCCTACTATGACGCTTATGTTTGCCCCACCCGCGGGCAATGCGGCGGACTCCCCTCGGCGACCGAGGCCTTCTACTCGTTCGACTATGCCAACGTGCACTTCATCTGCCTCGACTCGCACGACCTTGACCGCAGCCCGGCCGGCGTGATGGCCCAGTGGCTTCGAGCCGATCTCGAGCGCACGAAGGCCGATTGGCTTGTCGCCTTCTGGCACCACCCGCCCTACACGAAAGGCTCGCACGATAGCGACAAGGAGGCATCGCTGATCGAGATGCGTGAGCAGATCATGCCGATTATGGAAGCCGGCGGCGTCGACCTCGTGCTCACCGGCCATTCGCATATCTACGAACGCTCGATGCTCATCGACGGAGCTTATCATTCGCCCACCACGGCCGAAGGCGTAGTGCTCGACGACGGCGACGGCAGCCCGCAAGGCAATGGGCCTTACAAGAAAAGCGCGGGCCTCCATCCGCACCAAGGCGCGGTGCAAGTCGTCGCCGGGCATGGCGGCGCGAAGGTGAGCCGCAAAGGGACCAGCCCGGTGATGCGCACCGTCGTCGTGGAGCACGGCAGCGTGCTGGTCGACGTGGTAGACGACACGCTCACCGGCACGATGGTCGACCGGTACGGCGAGCGCCGCGACCTGTTTCAAATCGTCAAGCGCGGCACGGTGACGCCGCAAATCGTCGCCCATCCGCGGCTGTTGCCGAAATACGCGCTGCCTACGAAGTCGGTCGCCGTCGACCCGAAGAAGACGCCGAACCTGCCGGCCGGCGCGGTCGAGTTGATCGAGCCCCGCGCCGAATGGGAATATCTGACCGGCCGCCATCCGCAAGGCGACGCCTGGAAGCTCGCCGATTTCGTGCCGACCGAAAAAGACTGGCGACACGGCCCCGCCGGCTTCGGCTTCGGCGACGACGACGACGTCACCGTGCTCAACGATATGAAAGGGCGCTATACGGCCGTCTACATTCGCCACGAGTTTGAACTCGACGGCGGCGAGCGCGAGCAGATCGTCGATCTTGGCCTGGCCGTGAACTACGACGACGGCTTCATCGCCTATTTGAACGGCCATGAAGTCTTGCGCGTCGGCGTCGCCGAAGGTGCGGGCGCGAAAGCCAAGCGCATCATTTCACACAACGCCCGCGGCTTCGAATACTTCCCTCTCGCCGATGCCGTGAAATACCTCAACGACGACCACAACGTGCTCGCCGTCGAGGGGCACAACCGCGGCCTGACGAGCAGCGACTTCTCGCTCGACCCGTACCTTGTGGCGGTGAAGAAGCCGAAGGAAAAGAAGTGACGGCACCGCAGATGAACACGGCTCAACAAGGAAATTGCGACTGTAGGGAACGCCCTCCGCGGCGTTCCGTGCGGCGGCATCGGCGACGAGCGGCGCAGACGTTTCTGGCTCTCGCCGTCACGTTGGCCGCCTCATCGATCCGCGCCCACGAAGGCCCGGAACACGTCATCGACGAACTGACCGCGGCGATAGAACGAACCGGTCCGTCGGCGGAGTTGCTGTTCTGCCGCGCGCTCGAATATCGCGCCCTCCGCAACTACGAGCGGGCCGAAGCCGACTTGCGCCGCGCGATCGAATTCCACGACCGGATTGAACTCGTGGCCCGAACGGAACTGGCCCGCGTGCTCGTCAAACGCGGGCAGGACGACGAGGCGGCGAAGCACGTCGACGCGATGCTCGCCCGGCACGGCGATCCAAAGCCCGACTACTACTGCGAACTCGTCGCTCTGAAAGGAGAGATCGCCTTCGATCGCCGGCAGTGGCAAATCGCCGCCGAGCAATTCACGGCGGCGCTGGAAACCCGCCCCGAGGTCTCTTGGTTCATTCTTCGCTCGCGCGCCCAATCGCATCTCCCAAACCAAACCGAACAACAAATCGCCGGCCTCCGCGCGGGCATCGCCGCCACGCAAAGTCCGGTACTCCTCCGCGAACTCTGCGACACGCAAATCGCCGCCGCGGAAGCAAGGCTCTCCCCCGGCCCCTTGGGGAGAGGGGCCGGGGGTGAGGGGGCGGCGGCGGCTGTCGAGTCCGTTCTCGTTTCCAATTCCTCTGAAATCGCCGAAGCCAAAAAAATCATCGCCTCCGAACTCGCGGCCTCGCGTTTCCAAAGCGCCTGGCTCATCCGCCGCGCGCGAGTGCGTCGACTCACCGGTGACGACGCAGCCGCACGCAGCGATCTGCAAGCGGCGCTCGCCGAACTCGAACCGCGAATCCATCCGGAGCGCCCCGACGTCGCGCTGGTGATCGACCGCGGCGTTTGCTTTGCGCTCTTGGACGACGTCGCCGCCGCTCGCCGCGACCTGCAACGGGCGACCTGGGCCCATGCCCCCGAATGGATGCTCACGTCGCTCACGACCGCGCTGGCCGACCGCACGGCCCCCACGGCGGTCGGCGACGACGATTGACCGGCGGCTCGCGCGGCTCGTCCATCACGGGATTTGGGCGGTCGTGTCGCAACACCGGTTAGTCTGCCGCCGGCGTCGTCCCGAACGTTCTATCAAATCGCTGCGATCACGCAGGTCGCCGAGGCCCGGCCGGCCAATATCCGCCGGCGCTTCGGCTATAATGCGACGGATTGTTTCGCGACGCCTTGTGATTCGCGCGGAACGATCGTCGTAAGTCGTTTCGCGCCGTCGCGACGCCAATCGAACTTATGTCGATTCCGATATGCGCAGAGTGCGCATCTATTTCGTCGATAGATGCGCGAATTTAAGTAAGACAATAGGGGTGCGCATCTAACGATCGTATAGATGCGCACCGAGCCGAGGGAAACGATGACGCAACTGTCGCAACTCCGTCGCACCGAAGTGGCTCGCTTGGCCCGCAGCTTGATCGCCGGAGCGGCGCTCGCGCTCTCGGCCGACACTGTGCCCGCCGTCGAAAATCCCAACTTCCAACTTCCGCCCGGGTTCACGGTCGAACTCGTCGCGGGGCCGCCGCTGGTGAATCATCCGACGATGGGCGGCTTCGACGACCAGGGCCGGCTCTACATCTGCGACGGCCCCGGCGAGAATATGCCGGCCAAAGACCTGCTCGAAAAGCTGCCGAACAACATTCGCCGCCTGGAAGATACCGACGGCGACGGCAAGTTCGACAAGAGCACCATGTACGCCGACAAGATGACGTTTCCGATGGGCGCCTTGTGGCACGAAGGCGACGTGTACACCGCGAGCCCGCCGCACATTTGGAAACTCCGCGACACGAACGACGACGGCGTCGCCGACGAGCGCAAGATTCTCGTCTCCGAATTCGGCTTCACCGGCAACGCGGCGGACATCCACGGCTGCTTCCTCGGCCCCGAGGGACGCATCTACTGGTGCGACGGCCGGCACGGTCACAACTTCACCGACAAAGACGGGAACCCGATCAGCAAGGGACTCGCGGCCCGCATTTTCTCCTGTAAGACCGACGGCACCGACGTGCAAGCCTTCGCCGGCGGCGGCATGGATAACCCGGTCGAAATCTGCTTCACCGAAGAAGGGGAGATGCTCGGCACGGTCGCCATCTTCGACAACAAGCCCGATCGAGTCGACGCGATCGTGCATTGGGTCTACGGCGGCGCGTATCCCTATCACGAGAAAGTGCTCGGCGAATTCAAGAAGACCGGCGACCTGCTGCCGGCCGTGAGCCGCTTCGGCCGCGTCGCGCCGGCCGGCATCCTCCGTTACCGCGGTAATCACCTGGGCGACGAATACACGAACGACCTATTCCACGCGCAATTCAACACGCATCGCGTCGTCCGCACGAAGCTCACGCGCAGCGGCGCGACGTTCACGAGCGTCGACGAAGATTTTCTCGTGTCGGAAAACCCCGACGTCCACTTGACCGACGTGATCGAAGACGCCGACGGCAGCTTGCTCGTCGTCGACACCGGCGGCTGGTTCCGCATCGGCTGCCCCAACTCGCAAATCGCCAAGCCGGATATTCTGGGCGGGATTTATCGGATACGGCGAACGGACGGCAAGCGAGCGGCGCCGGCGGAGATCGCCGCGGCTCGCACCAAGCTGTTGACGCCGTCGGGCAAAAGCAAGCCGCAGTCACGTGAACAACTCGTGAAAGAACTGGAGCACGGAGCGGATGCGTTTCGGGTTCGCAACGCCGCCGCGAGCCTCGGGCAAACGAAGCGAAGCGACGTCGTGCCGCTCCTCTTGCGTCGACTCGCGACCTCAGGCGGCGATCGCTTTCTGGAACACGCACTGATCTACGGTCTCATCGAAGCGGGCGATGCCGTCGCCACGTCCGCCGGCCTCAACGACGCTGATGCCGACGTCCGGCGCGGCGCTCTGATCGCCCTCGACCAAATGGGAAGCGACCTTCTCACCCGTGACAAGGTCGCCAAATTGCTCGATACGCCCGACGCCGGTTTGCAGACGGCCGTGCTCGGTGTGATGCAGAAGCATCCCGATTGGGCGTCGGCCGTCGTTGATTGGCTGCAGGCTCGACTCGCCGACTCGGCTCTCTCGAAAGATCAATTCCCGCTCCTGCAGAACACGCTCGTCGCCTACAAGACCGATCCGACGATTCAACAACTCCTGGCCGACGCTCTCACGAGCGACAAGACATCGACGCCGCTCCGGCTCGCATTGTTGGAAGCGATCGAACGTTCGGAACTCGCCGGCAAGCAGATTCCACCGGCATGGGTCGACGCGGTCGCTAGTCAACTCACTTCGGCCGACGACGGGGTCGTGCGGCAAGCGATCGCGACGGCGAAGTTTCTCGGCGCGGCGACGTTCCGCGACTCGCTGCTCAAGATCGTTCGCGACGGGAAAGGCCCCGAGGAACTCTCGATCGTCGCTCTCCAAGCGCTCGGCGCCGAGGCCGGCGAGCCCGACGAGGCGACGTTCTCCCTGCTCGCGAAGCGACTCACCACGGCGACCGACCCGCTCGAACGTCGCGCCGCGGCCGACGTGCTCGGAGTGCTGCCGCTTTCGACGGCGCAGCATGCGTCGCTCGTCGACGTCGTCGCCGCGGCCGGCCCGCTCGAGCTTCCCGCGTTGCTCTCGGCCTTCGAGAAGAACACGTCCGCGGAGGAAGCCGGTCGCGTGTTGGCCGCACTCGAGAAATCGCCTGGGTTGGCCAATGTGACCGCGGCGCAAGTCGAGCGGATCGTCGCTCCGCATTCCGAATTGCTCCGCGAAGCGGCCGCTCCGATCTTTAAGCGAATCAACGCCGATCTCGAATCGCAGAAGGCTCGCCTGTTGGAACTCGCCGCCCAAATGGAAGGGGGCGACGTGACGCGCGGCAAGAACTTGTTCACCGTCAAGAAAACCTCGTGTATCGCCTGTCATCGCGTCGGCACTCAAGGGGGCAACGTCGGCCCCGATCTCTCGAAGGTCGGGCAGATTCGCTCGCAGACGGATATCCTCGAATCCATTCTGTTCCCCAGCGCGTCGTTCGTCCGCGGGTTTGAAAGCGTCGCCGTCGTGACCGACGACGGCCGCGAGGTGACCGGCATTCTCAGCCGCGAGACTCCGGAAGCCGTGTACATCAAAACCACGCAGCGTGAAGAGATCCGCATCCCCCGCGACGCCGTCGACGAAATCAACCCGTCGAAGCTCTCAATCATGCCGACCGGGCTCGATAAGGTGATCACCCGGGAGGAACTCCGCGACATCGTGGCCTATTTGCGATCGTTGAAGTAGTGTGGAAGTTATGCCGACCAAAAGAGCCGCCCCATCCGCCGCCGCCGAAAGAGTCGCCGAAATCACGGCGCACTTGGAGCAGCTTGTCTTGGCGGGCGAACTCAAGCCGGACGATCGCTTGCCGCCGGAACGCGAGCTCGCGGCCGAGTGGAACGTGAGCCGCAGCGTGGTGCGCGAAGCGATCGGCCGGTTGGCGGCGCTCGGGCTGGTGAAGAGTCGGCAAGGCTCCGGCACGCGGATCGCTTCGCCCGACGGCAGCCACCAGTTGCTCAACTATCAGTGGCTCTTGAAACAAGGCGCGCTGCGGCTCGATCATTTGAGCGCGGCGCGCCTGCCGTTGGAAACGACGATCGCCGGCCTCGCCGCCGAGAATCGGAGCGACGAGCATCTCGCGCAGCTTGCCGCCGCGCAGACGTCGCTCGCCAATCCGAAGCACGCGCTGAAGGCGCATGTCGCGGCCGACATGCGGTTCCACGCCGTGCTCGCCGAGGCGACGGGCAATCCGATTTTCCAGATCATCTTGCAGCCGATTCAAGAGTTGCTTATCGAGAGCCGGCGGCGCACGCTGGGACGCTACGGCCCGAAACTCGCGCACGAACATCACGCGGAGATCTTGGCCGCGGTCGAACGGCGCGACGCGGCAGCCGCGCGGAAAGCCATGGAGCGCCACATCGCGGCCAACAGCCGACACCTCACGGTGCTCGGCAAACCGCGCGACGATGCAGATTAACGAGGCTTGCGATCGGCCAAGCGGCCGGTTATCCTACCTGCATAATTGGTCAGACCAATTGCCGCGACTTGCCGTCCCGCCCCACCGGAGCATTCGCATGCCGCTCCGTTCGCCGTCGTTGATTTTCGTCCTTTGCATCGCCGCCCCGCTAAGGGCCGCGACGAGCGCCGACGGTCCATCGTTCGAACGCGACGTTGCGCCGATCTTTGAGAAGCGCTGCTTGGAGTGCCACGGCTCTGCCGACGACGTCGACGACCCGCCGAAAGGGAAGCTTTCGCTCACAACGCGCGCCGCGGCGCTCGCCGGCGGCGAGTCGGGCCCGGCCGTGGTTGCCGGCAAGCCCGACGAAAGCCTGCTCTTGGATTTCGTACGCCACGCGGCCGACGGCAAGGCGCTCATGCCGAAGAACCGCACGCCGCTCACGAATGACGAAGTCGCCGTGCTCGAGCGATGGATCGCCGGGGGTGCGGCATGGCCTGAACGGATGACGTTGAAAGATCGCCGTTTCGAGAACTATCGCTGGTGGTCGCTCGAACCCCTCGTGAAGCCGAGCGTGCCGTCGGTCATGGAGGAGCATCTCGCTCGCAGTCGCAACCCGATCGACGCCTTTATCGTCGCCGCGCTCGAGACGAAGCAGCTAACGCCGTCGCGGGAAGCGGACCCCGCGGTCCTATGTCGCCGTCTCTACTTCGATTTGATCGGACTCCCGCCGTCGCCGGAGGAGCTTGCCGAGTTCATCGCCGCTTGCCGCGACGGGGAATCGAGCGAGCGGGCGTATGCCGCACTTGTGGACAAGCTGCTTGCCTCGCCGCACTACGGCGAACGTTGGGCGCGGCACTGGCTCGACGTGGTTCACTTCGGCGAAACGCACGGTTACGACAAAGACAAGCCGCGGCCTAATGCCTGGCCGTATCGCGACTACGTCATTCGCTCGTTCAACGCCGACAAGCCGTATACACGGTTCGTTGAAGAGCAACTCGCCGGCGACGTGCTCTATCCCGCGACGCGCGACGGAGTGGAAGCTCTCGGCTTCATCTCCGCCGGACCTTGGGACCTAATCGGGCATGCGGAGGTGCCGGAGTCGAAGACCGACGGGAAGATCGCTCGCCACCTCGATCGCGACGACATGGTGGCGAATACGATCCAAACGTTCGACAGCCTCACCGTGCAGTGCGCTCAGTGCCACGACCATAAATTCGATCCGATCCGGCAGGAAGACTATTATCGTTTGCAGGCCGTGTTCGCGGCGGTCGACCGAACGGACAAAGCGTACGACGTCGCCCCACAGACGGCTTCGCAACGGCAAACGCTGACACGCAAGCTCGAAGACATCGACGCACGACAAGCTCAACTGGATCGTACGCTCGTCGCACGAGCCGGCAATTCACTGCGAGCGCTTGACGAGAAGATCGCCGAACTCGCCAAGCATCCGGCGGAGGGCTCGCAGAAGTCGTCCGCGTTCGGCTATCACAGCGCCGTCGCGTCAGAGGCCGATATTGTGAAGTGGGTCCAACTCGATCTCGGCCGCTCCAGGGCGATCGACCGGATCGTACTCCATCCGGCGCATGACGACTTTAACGGCATCGGCGCCGGGTTCGGATTCCCGCCGCGTTACAAGATCGAGCTCTCGGACGACAAAGAGTTCCGCACCGGCGTGTCGACGATCGCCGATTTCACCCCGCAAGATCTGCCAAATCCGGGAACGACGCCTCAATCGACGGCGGCGGGAAGCCGGACGGCTCGCTATGTGAGAATCACCGCCGTGAAGCTCGCACCGCGCAAGAACGACTTCATTTTCGCGTTGGCGGAAGTCGAGGTTCGCGGCCCGGGCGATACGCGCCTCAGTCCGTCGGAGCCCGGCGACTCGTTTGTAACGGCGCTCGACTCTATCGAAGCGCCCCCGCGTTGGCGCAAAGCGAACCTCGTCGACGGCGAGTATCCCGGCCGAGCAACGGAAGCCTCACAACGCCTCGCGTCGCTCCGACGACAACGCACCGAACAGTTACAAGCGACGGCGACGCCTCAAGAGAGCGAATTGGCCGATCGCCTAAGCAGCGAGCGTCAATCGGCCGAAGAAGATCTGCGCCAATTACCGCCGCCGGCCAAGTGCTACGTCGGTGCGGTGCATCACGGCAGCGGAGCCTTTCGCGGGACCGGCCCCGACGGCGGGCGACCGCGCCCCATTTTCCTGCTCGCCCGCGGCAATGTGCTCAAGCCGGGAAAGCAAGTCGAGCCTGGGGCCTTATCGCTGCTTTCCGAGTTGCCGGGCGACTTCGGGCTTTCGACCGACGCCGATGAAGGGGAGCGGCGCGCGGCGCTGGCTCGCTGGATCGTCGACCGACGCAATCCACTTACGTGGCGTTCGATCGTTAATCGTATCTGGCAGCACCACTTCGGCCGCGGCCTCGTCGACACGCCCAACGACTTCGGCCGCAACGGCGCTTTGCCGACGCATCCGGAGCTTCTCGATTGGCTGGCTGCGGAGTTTCGCGACGGCGGCGAGTTTATTGAACGACAGTCTTTCAAGAGCCTGCATCGTTTGATCGTGCTGAGTGCGACTTACCGCCAAACGAGCACGCCTTCGGCAACCTCAGGACTCTCGTCGCCCGTCACCGTCGACGCCGACAATCGGTTGCTATGGCGCGCGAACCGTCGTCGACTCGACGCCGAGCAACTTCGTGACGCCTTGCTGCTGCTCGGCGGCAAGCTCGACCGCACGATGTACGGTCCCGGCTTCCAAGACTTTGTGATTGAGAAGCCGCAACACTCACCCCACTACGAATATCACCTGCACGATCCGAACGATCCGAAGTCGCACCGGCGGAGCATTTATCGCTTCATCGTCCGCTCGCAACCGCAGCCGTTTATGACGACGTTCGACTGCGCCGATCCGTCGATGCAGGTCGACAAACGCAACGAAAGCCTTTCGCCGCTGCAGGCGCTCGCGTTGCTCAACAATCGCCTGACGCTCGCCATGTCGGAGCATTTTGCCGAGCGACTTTCAGAGCACGGGAGCGTGCGCCGGCAGATCGAGCGGGCTTTTCTCGAAGCGATCGGGCGACGGCCGAACTCCGACGAACTCCCTTCCCTCGTCGCCTACGCGGAGCAGCATGGGTCGGCTGCGGCGTGCCGTGTGGTGCTGAATTTGAATGAATTCATCTTCGTTGATTGAGGAACGCCGCATGCACACGCTCAACATGAGCCGCCGCGCAATGCTGCAGTCGCTCGGCCAAGGCTTCGGCGGACTCGCTCTTTCGGCGCTTCTGAACGAGGAAAAAGCGAAGTCGGCGATTCTCGGTTCTCGTGCCGGCGTGCCGCATTTCAAGCCCAAGGCCAAACGCGTCGTCCAGTTGTTCATGGCCGGCGCCGCCAGCCATATCGACTTGTTCGACTTCAAGCCGGCACTCGTCAAGCACCACGGCAAGCCCTCGGATTTCGGCGAAAAAGTCGAAGCTTTCCAAAACGGACTCGGCCCATGGATGCAGCCGGTTTGGGATTTCAAGCCGTACGGGGCAAGCGGCAAACTGCTCAGCGAGCCGGTCGCGGCGCTCGGCGCGTGCGTCGACGAAATCGCCTTCATCCACAACATGGTCGGCAAGACCGGCGTTCACAGCCAAGCCACGTATCTGCAAGCCACCGGCTTTCAGTCGCCCGGCTTCCCCGGTATGGGTTGTTGGATCAGCTACGGGCTGGGCAGCTTGAACGACAACTTGCCGACATTCGTCGTGCTGCCCGATGCGCGCGGTTTCGCTTCTAACGGTCCCAAGAATTGGGAGAGCGCCTTTCTCCCGGCTCAACATGCAGGAACGATGATCTTTCCGGGCCGCAACCCGCCGATCGCCGACCTCAAGCCTGATGCGCGTGCGAAATTCATCACGCCGAGAAGCGAGAGCGACGCGCATCGGCTGCTCGCTTCGCTCAATCGCATGCATGCGGCCGAGCGCGGCGACGACGACCGCCTGGAAGCTCGCATCCGGAGCTACGAGCTGGCCGCGAAGATGCAATTGGCCGCCCCGGAGGCGCTAGATCTGTCGCGCGAGCCGGCCCACATCTTGAAACTCTACGGACTCGACGCGACGCCACAGTCGTTCCCCGCCGAAATTAACGCCGCCGAAGAGACCGAGCATTTCTCGCGTAAGTGCCTCGTCGCCCGCCGGCTGCTGGAGCGCGGCGTCCGCTTCGTACAGATTTGGAGCGGCAACGACAACGGCTTCCCGCGCCGCAATTGGGATTCTCATGAAGACGTCCGCCGCGATCACGGGCCGCTCGCGCAAGGCATGGCCCGCGGCGCGGCGGCGCTCGTTCAAGACCTGCGACAACGCGGACTACTGGACGACACGATCATCCTGTGGACGACGGAGTTCGGGCGAATGCCGTCGTCGCAGGGGGGAACCGGTCGCGATCACAATCCGTACTGCTTTACGAATTGGCTTTGCGGCGGCGGCGTCCGTGGAGGCGTGTCGTTCGGCCCCAGCGACGACTGGGGCTACAAGCCGGCCGATCGGGAGCATCCGACCACCGTATACGACGTTCATGCGACCGTTTTGCACCTGCTCGGCATCGACCACGAGCGATTGACCGTACGGCATAACGGCATCGACCGGCGACTGACGGACGTTCACGGCCACGTGATTCGAGAGATTCTGGCGTAGTCGAGTTATCGCGCCGAATACAGCGAGCCGCTTCGGCGCACCGGTTCCGAAGCGCGTTTTGCGAACTCGTAATCGCCAGTGGCCCTTCGTTGCACGCTCAATTAGATTGGAGCCTCTTTCATCGTTCGAACTCGCGAGTCGTAGCCATGCCACGGGTAGCCTCAATTCTCGTCGTCGCAGCCTTGGCTTGCGGAGCTTCCGCATTCGCCGCCGATCCGGAGCCGTTCGAATTGCGCGACGGCGACCGCGTCGTCTTTCTCGGCAATGCGCTCATCGAGCGCGAACAGAAGTACGGCTTCTGGGAGGCGATGCTAATGCTCACCTGGCCGGAGCGCACGTTCACGTTTCGCAATCTCGGTTGGAGCGGAGATACGGTCTGGGGCGAATCACGAGCCGGATTCGGCACCGCGGCCGACGGATTTAAGGCGCTCACCAGCCAAGTGAATGAGGCCAAGCCGACGGTTATCTTCGTCGGCTACGGCAACGTCGAAGCCTTCGCCGGCAAAGCGGGGCTCCCCAAGTTCGTCGAGGGGTTCAATCAATTGCTCGACGTGCTCGAAGCGACGAAGGCCCGCCTCGTCGTGCTCGGGCCGACGTTGCAAAACGGCGCCGTGACGACGAACCCCAACTGGAAGGCGTATAACCAGCAGGTCGTTGAGTATTCCAATGCGATGCGAGGCGTCGCCGAAAAGCGCAAGCATCGCTTCGTCGACTTGAGCCAAGCCACCGGTGAAGACTTCTTTCAATCCGACGGTCTGCTCGGTTCGACCGACGACGGAGTTACGTTCATCGAGTTCGGTTACCTCGGGTTATTCGAAGTGATCGCCGAACAGTTGGCGTTTCCGGTCAACGACTTGCTCGAGAAAGACGTGGGGGAGGACGACCCTCTGATGGACCTAATCGACCTGATCGTGAAGAAGAACGAACTTTTCTTCCATCGCTGGCGCCCCCAAAACGAAACGTACTTGTTCGGCTTCCGCAAACACGAGCAAGGAAACAACGCCGAAGAAGTGTTCCAATTCGATCCGCTCGTCGTCGCGGAAGAAAAGAAGATCGAGCAAGCTAAGCAAACGGTGATCGCCGCGACGAAGAAAGCGGGTGTGAAATGAACTGCAAGATACTTCGACGACTCGCCGCCGCCGTCCTGTTCGCGGTATCGACCGCCGGGCCGGCCCATGCCCAGCGCGACCTCAAAGACATTCCGTCGCCCGATCCGGAGCAGGAGCGACAAACGCTCGAACTCGCCGACGGCCTTGAGATCAATCTCTACGCCGCCGATCCGCTCTTGGCCAAGCCGATCCAAATGAACTTCGACGCCGACGGGCGTCTCTGGGTCGCCTCCAGCGAAACTTATCCGCATATTTTGCCGGGACAAAAAGCGAACGACAAGATTATCGTGCTGGAAGACGCCGACAATGACGGCAAGGCCGAGAAGACGACCGTCTTCGCCGACGGGTTGCTTATTCCGACGGGCGTTGAGCCGGGCTCTTACAAAGGAACCGCGGGAGCGTTCGTCGCCAACAGCACGGAACTCGTGCATCTCGCCGACGGCGACGGCGACGGAAAGGCCGATTTCAGCCGCACGCTGCTCTCCGGCTTCGGCACGGAGGATACGCACCATCTGCTGCACACGCTCCGCTGGGGACCCGACGGCCGGCTCTACATGAACCAGTCGATCTATATCCACAGCCATATCGAAACGCCGTTCGGCGTTCGCCGGCTCGGCGGCGGCGGCATTTGGCAATATCATCCGCCGACCAATCGCCTCGAAGTCTTTTCGCGAGGCTGGATCAACGCCTGGGGACACGCCTTCGACAAGTACGGCCAATCGTTCGTCACCGACGGCGCCGGAAGCGAAGGTATCAACTATACGTTTCCGGGAGCGACGTTTCCCACCGCGCCCGGTGCGGCCCGCGTGCTCAGCGGATTGAATCCCGGCAGCCCCAAATACTGCGGGCTCGAAATCATCAGCGGCCGCCACTTTCCCGACGATTGGCAGGGCGACTTGATCACGTGCGACTTCCGTGCACATCGCGTCGTCCGTTTCAAGCTCACTGAGAGCGGCTCCGGCTATATCTCGCGCGAGCAGCCGGAAGTCATCAAGACGACGCACGTCGCGTTTCGCCCAATCGACGTCAAGATGGGCCCCGACGGCGCGCTCTACGTCGCCGATTGGTACAACCCGATCATCCAGCATGGCGAAGTTGATTTTCGCGACCCGCGCCGCGATCACGTCCACGGGCGCATTTGGCGGGTCACCGCCAAGGGACGAGAACTCGCGCAAAAGCCTTCGTTTTACGAAGTCTCTTGGAGCAAGATGTTCGACGCCTTCAAACTTCCGGAAGCGTATACCCGGCACTTCGTGCGCCGCTTTATTTCCGGCGATGCCGTCGAAGATGAACTCCGCACCTGGTACGCCAAACTCAAGAAAAACACCCCCGACCGTGATCGCGTTCGTCTGGAAGCATTGTGGACTTTACAGACCTGGAATAAGCGCGACCTTGAACTGCTCGACGAGTTGCTCAATTCCCAGGACCATCACGTGCGCGCCGCCGCCGTGCGCGTCGCCGGAATGTGGCTCGAAGAGACGCCGTCGCTCGCCGAGAAGATCGCGCCCCGAGCCGCCGACGAACACCCGCAAGTTCGGCTCGAAGCCGTGTGCGCGCTACGGAACGTAACCACCTCGGCGGCGATCGCGCAGGCCTTGACCGTGCTTGATCGTCCGATGGACGTCAATCTCGATTTCGCCCTCTGGCAAACTTGTCGCGAACAGAAAGACGTTTGGCTGCCGACCGTGCTGGCCGAGAAGTCGCAGTCGCCGCTCTATGAAAAACCCGCCCATCTGGAGTTCGCGTTGCGGGCCGTCGATGAGCCGGTGATCGTCGGACCGCTTGTCCGATTACTGGAGTCGGGCAAGGTCGCCGCGGACCGTCGCGACGGAGTACTCGAACTCATCGCCCGTCTCGGCGGCCCCCAGGACTTGGCGATGATCTTCCGCCAAATTCTCGAAAGCCCGAACCAAGACGCCGAAGCCCAGCTCGCTTTGCTTAACGCTTTGGCGACCGCCGTCACCACTCGCAATATCCGCCCTGCGGGCGATCTCAGCTTGCTGGACGAGATCCTTGAAGCACAGGACGATCGCTGCGCCGCTGCGGCGGCGCGCTTGTTGGGCCTCTGGAAAGTCGAACAAGCTCGCGAGCAACTTACGCGTCTGGCGGAACAAAGGAATGCTCCGACGCCGCGAAATCTTTCCGCCGTCGCAGCCCTAGGCGATCTCGGCGGATCGGCGTCGAACAAGTCGCTCGTCGAACTCGCGAGCGATTCGTTTCCAACGCCGACGCGCGAAGCGGCTGTGATTGCGCTCGTCAAGATTCATCCCAGCGGTGCGGCGCAAGCGGCCGTGAAGCTCTTAGGTTCGGAGCAAGCGGAAAGCGTCGACGCCGCGTCGCTTATTGAAGCGTTTACGACCCGCGCCAATGCGGCCGCGGCGCTGCGAACGGCCTTGGCAAACGCTACGCTGCCGGCCGACGTCGCAAAGCTGGCCGTTCGCACGGCTCGCTCCTCGGCGAAGCCCGACGAGCCGCTCATCCAATCGCTGCTGAAAGCCGGCGGCATCAGCGGCACCGGTCTGCAACTCACGCCCGAGCAAGTCGCGGAACTCGTCGCGGAAGCCAAGGCGAAGGGCGACGCGGCTCGCGGCGAGGCGCTCTACCATCGTAAAGACTTAAACTGCACCAAGTGCCACGCGATCGGCGGGGCGGGGGGCCGCGTCGGGCCCGACTTGGTGAGCATCGGCGCCAGCGCGCAGCCCGACTACTTGGTCGATTCGCTCGTGCAGCCCAACAAGGCAATCAAAGAAGGGTATCACTCGCTTGTCGTCGTTACCGACGACGGTCTGACGCTCAACGGCGTGAAGGTCCGCGAGACCGACAAAGACTTGATCCTCCGCAACGCGGAAGACAAGGAACTCATTATTCCGCTCAAGAACATCGAAGAGCGTTCTCAAGGGCTCTCGCTGATGCCGGCCGGGTTGGTCGACAATCTCACCCGCGCGGAGTTGCTCGATCTGGTTCGCTTCCTCGGCGAACTCGGCAAGGCCGGCGGCCCCTATCAGCTCAATCCCGATCGCACGGTCCGTCGCTGGGAGACTCTGGCGATGACGCCCGAAGGAGTCGAATTGCTGCGCCGCAATCGCTTGGGCATCGCTGCGACAGGGGACAAGCGGCTGACTTGGGAACCGGTCTTCGCTCGCTTCGACGGCGCCATAAGGCTTGATCGGCTCGGCGTGCTCGGTTCGGTTAAGAACAAGTTCATGAAAGTGCCGCCGTTCACCATCTTGCGATTTGAGTTCGACGTACAGCAGGCCGGCCCTCTCGAGCTGGCCTTCGATTCGCCGGCTCATCTGCAACTGTGGCTCGACGGCAAACCGCTCGACGCCGCCGAACGCGTGAAAATCGAACCGGCCGTCGGCCGTCATACGGTGACGATCGCCGTCGACCGCGAAGCCCGCAACGACCGGCTGAGTTGCAAGCTGACCGACGTCCCCGGCTCGCCCGCCCAAGCCGCTCCGGTGACGGTAAAGTAAAGCAGGGGATGCCCCACTTCACTCGACATCGAGTATGCGAATCTCTTCATAGCCGATGAACCATCCGCTACGAAAGCGCAGTATAAGAAAGTGACCGGCTTGAGATCCGTAGTAGAAACAAGTCGTTCGAAACTTACCGTCGCCCTCCGAGAAGAACCCGTCAGCAGTACGAAGCGGCGGCTCACCGAGCAATGTCAGAATTTCAACCTGCTTGAACCGTTGCGTGCGCAATTGATCGAGGAGACGTTTGTTCGCGTCTCCCAATTCCTTTCGACGCAAAGCTTGGGCTTCGTCGTCGCTTCCCTTAAGCTCTCGCTCGTAGCGATTCCGAATTTCCAGTAGCGACCGCGATTCCTCGCGAAGTCGCTCCCATTCCTTCGGCCCCACCTGCGCGCAGACGGTCGAAGCGACCGTCGCCGAACCCCAAAAGATTGCGACGGCCGTCAGACATGAGAGGACGTGAAGAATCGAGTTCGATTCGGGCCGCATTGCCGCGTCTCCTTCGAAATCCGCTTTCATCGCAGTTCTTCAATGTAAGGCTACATGTCGAATCCCCGCAAATAGCACCGCTCCCCAAACCTGCCTCGCGTGGGTAAAATAAGGAATTCAGACGGGCGAAGTGCGGCGTACCTATCAGGCGTCGCTCGCCCCGTCGAGCCTTTATGAGAGCCGGAGCATGGTCAGCAGCACGCCGCGTACGTTGTTTGCCAAAATCTGGGACGAGCACGTCGTTCATGAGGAGCCGGGAAAGGCGACGATCCTCTACATCGATCGCCACTTGGTTCACGAAGTCACCAGCCCGCAGGCCTTTGAAGGGTTGCGGATCGCGGGCCGCAAAGTGCGCCGGCCCGAGCTGACGACGGCGACGCCCGATCACAACATTCCCACCTCCGATCGCTCGCTTCCGATCGCCGACCCGATTTCGAAACAGCAGATCGACACGCTGCGCAATAATTGCCGCGAGTTCGGCGTCAAGCTCTACGACTTGAACGACCCGAAGCAAGGGATCGTGCACGTGATCGGTCCCGAGCTCGGGCTCACTCAGCCGGGTATGACAATCGTCTGCGGCGACAGCCATACGGCGACTCACGGAGCTTTCGGCGCGCTCGCCTTCGGCATCGGCACAAGTGAAGTGGAGCACGTGCTCGCCACGCAAACATTGCTCCAGTACAAGCCGAAGACGTTCGAGATTCGCGTCGAAGGAAAACTGCCGCAAGGCGTAACGGCGAAAGACTTGATCCTCTACGTGATCGGCCAGATCACGACCGACGGCGGCACGGGCTATTGCATCGAGTATGCGGGCGAAGCGATTCGCAATCTCTCGATGGAAGAGCGGATGACCGTCTGCAACATGACGATCGAAGCCGGCGCGCGAGCCGGGATGATCGCTCCCGACCAGACGACGTTCGACTATCTCCGCGGCCGGGAGTTCGCGCCGCAAGGCGCCGCGTTCGACGCCGCCGTGGCGCGCTGGAAGCAATTCGTCACCGATCCGGGGGCCAAGTTCGATCGCTCGGTCACATATCAAGCCAAAGACATCGCGCCGCAGATCACCTGGGGTACGAACCCTGGTCAGGTCGAGGCCGTAACGAAGGCGGTGCCGAATCCGGCCGACATGAAAGATGAAACCGAGCGCAAGGCCGCGGCCGCCGCTCTCGACTATATGGGGCTTAAAGCCGGGACGCCGCTGGTCGAGGTGAAGCTCGACCGAGTGTTCATCGGTTCTTGCACCAACAGCCGCATTGAAGATCTCCGCGCCGCCGCCGCGGCCGCCAAGGGTCATCACGTGGCGTCGCACGTCGGCGCGATGGTCGTGCCCGGCTCGGGCCAAGTGAAGAAGCAAGCCGAAGCCGAAGGGCTCGACAAGATCTTTAAGGAAGCCGGTTTTGATTGGCGCGAGGCCGGTTGCAGCATGTGCCTCGCAATGAACCCCGACAAGCTCGAACCGGGCGAGCGCTGCGCCTCGACCTCAAACCGAAACTTCGAGGGCCGGCAGGGCAAAGGTGGCCGCACGCATCTCGTATCGCCCGCGATGGCCGCCGCCGCGGCGTGCGCCGGGCACTTCGTCGACATTCGCCAATGGGATTTCAAGGCGTAAGCATTGTCGTCGTCGCACGCTTCAACACCGCATTCCGACCCCAGAAAACCAGCCGCTCCCCATGAAAGCCTTCACCACGCTCACCGGTCTCGTCGCTCCGATGGACCGCGCCAACGTCGATACCGATCAGATCATTCCCAAGCAGTTCCTCAAGCGCATCGAGCGCACCGGGTTCGGCGAATTCTTGTTTTGGGACTGGCGTCGCACGGCCGACGGTCGAGACGATCCCAATTTCGAATTGAACAAGCCGGAGTTTAAGGGAGCGACGATTCTCCTGGCCCGCCGTAACTTCGGCTGCGGCTCGTCGCGCGAGCACGCGCCTTGGGCGCTGGAAGACTACGGCTTCCGCTCGGTCATCGCGCCGAGTTTCGCCGACATTTTCTATAACAATTGCTTCAAAAACGGCATGTGCCCGATTCGGCTGAGCGAGGAGCAAGTGGAAGACTTGTTCCAACGCACCGCCGCTCATAAAGGCTATAAGCTCACGGTCGACCTCAATACTCAAACCGTGACCGATGAATACGGATTCAATATCAAATTCGAAGTCGATCCGTTCCGTCGCCACTGTTTGCTCAACGGGCTTGACGACATCGGTCTGACGCTTGAACACGAAGCGAAGAT
>JAEUIN010000099.1 GCA_016793115.1 Planctomycetaceae bacterium | reverse complement strand
CCAGTCGATGAGTTGGCGAAGTCGCCCTAAGCTGCGGCGATTGAAATGCAGCAGCAGTCGCGGCATGTGGAGCAAGTCGACTTCGTCCCGCTCCTCTTCCATCGGTTCGCGCAAAAGTTCGAACTGGCCCGAGGCCAGTATGTCGGCGAAGTCGTGGTTGATGGTCGCCATCTGGGCCGTCGTCGGCGCATGCTGTAATCGCAGCACCAGCCGATCGTGGACGTAGCGCATGCTGTGATAGGTTGAAAAGAACCCGACGATCTCGCGAACCGCCTCATCGACGTTTTCCGTCACCTTGAACAGCGACATATCTTCCGGCGAGATCATCCGCGTATCGAAGAGCTGCTTCTTCACGAACACCATGAAGTCGTGCCAATAGGTTCCGCCGACGGCGTCCAAAAGCACGATCGGCACCATGTCGCGCTTGCCGGTTTGCAGCAGGGTGACGACTTCGGTGAACTCATCGAGCGTGCCGAAGCCGCCGGGAAAGCAAACCAGGGCGTCGCATTCCTTGACGAACATCAGCTTGCGCGTGAAGAAGTACTTCATGTGCACCAGCTTTTTGTCGCCGGCGATGATCGGGTTCGAGCCTTGCTCGAACGGCAACATGATGTTGACGCCCATCGAGGCTTCGCGGCCCGCGCCGACGTGCCCGGCTTCCATAATGCCGCTGGCGGCGCCGGTGACGACCATCCACTTCTGCGCGGCAATGGCCTGCCCGAACGCCACGGCCTGTTTGTAGGCCGGGTCACTTTCCTTGGTGCGGGCCGAGCCGTAGACCGTCACTTTGCGGTTGCGGCGATAAGGGGCGAACACCTTGAAGGCGTACCGCAGTTCGCGCACGGTCCGGCTAATGATCTTGAGATCGCCCCGGCTCATCTGGTCGGCCGACATCTTGTCGACCGTTTCCTTGAGCGTCTCGATCAGGTCGGCGATCCGTTCCTGCCCCCCGACCGGTTCGATGCGGTTGCGCGGGGCGGGACCGCCGGGCATGTCGGGCTGAACAAACGCCCCCCGAATCGACCCGCTCGGGTCAAACGGGGGAGGGTTCTGCTGGGGATCTTGGGAACTCATAGGGGCGGCTACTCCGTTGGCGCGCGATCAATATCGCTCGCCACATGGTATGCCGACGCGGCTCGAAAGAGCAACGGCCCGACGCCGCCCGTTCAGCGGTATTAGGTTCAGGGTTCAAACGAACGCAGCTAACCCGCTTGCGTCTGCAACCCTGAACCCCGAACCCTGAACCAATTCAGCCTAGGCCGAAGGCCGACGGCTGAACTGATACGCCAGCAGCACTTCGTAGAGATCAGTCGGGATCGTCACTTCGTCGTTCGCGAAGTCGCGCAACCAAGTGCGGCGGTTGTTCACGGCGTCGGCCAAGAGCGGGTAGATTTCGCCGAACGAAACCTGCACCGTGTTAGGGGCCGTTTCCACTTCGGCGTGAGCAAACGATTCAGGGCCGCGGAAGACGCGCAATTCAGTACGAGCCATGAGCGAAGCATCCCTTCTCGCAACGTGTGTGGCAGCCGTGGCGGAGAAGTCGTCTTCTCCCGGCCCTTGCGGCGAGCATCCCATGCCCGACGTAAGTGCGTTTCGCCGATCCGACTGCGGCGACGCTGTTATCGACCTGCTTGTCGGGAAAACTTCGACCAATCCTAGAATTTCGTGAAGTTTTCTTGATGAACTGCGCCGGCGTCGCCGGCGCTCGCCAAGAATCGTCGTGGCGAACCGTTGATCGGCAACAGGTCTCCCTTCTTTCGGGTTTGCGCCGTGCCGTGCGTGCCACGCGGCCGTCGCTTGACAGTCGTCGGCGCAACGCCTAGATTGCCAAGTCGTTAAGTCCCTCGCAGTCAATCATTTAAGGAGCATGGGGCGGGTCGTGACGAGGCGTTTCGAGTGAAGCGCGTCACACGCGTTCGACGAGCTTCGGCGTAACCGCTACTTCCGGTCGTAGGCCGGAAGCTGAGCCACCTCGCGGCGTCCGCGGGTTCCTTCGCTGCCGGCGTCGCTATCCACCGTCTCATGTCGCCCGCCCCGGCGCATGTCTCTCCCGAGCCCTGAAAGTCCCGTCGCGATCGACCTTGGCGCAATTGCTAAGGCGTTGAATCTGCCGCCTCCGCGCGTCGAGGCCGCGGTCAAGTTGCTCGATGAGGGGAACACCGTTCCGTTCATCACGCGCTACCGGAAAGACCAGACCGGCGGGCTCGACGAAGACGCCGTGCGCGCGATTCACGATCGCGTCACCAAGCAGCGGCAACTCGCCGAGCGTAAGCAAACGATCCTGCGCTCGATCGATTCACAAGGGAAGCTCACGCCTGAATTGGCCAAAGCGATCGAAGCCGCGCAGACGGCCCGACGTTTGGAAGACCTATATCTGCCGTACAAGCCAAAGAAGCAGACGCTGGCCACGACGGCCCGCTCGCGCGGTTTGGAACCTTTGGCGCTGGAGATCCTGGCCGCCGATCCGTTGGCCGCCGATCTCGACGCGCGGCTGCGTGACTTCGTCAATTCCGATAAGCAAGTGCCGACGGCCGCCGATGCGCTCTTGGGCGCAGGCCATATCTTGGCCGAACTCTTCAGCGAGCGCGCCGACTTCCGCGGCCGCGTTCGTTCGATCTTGGAACGCTCCGGCAAACTCGTGACGACGGCCGTTGAGCCCGAGGTGAAGCCGGGCGAGAAGTCTTCGGAAAAGGGGGCCGAAAAGGCCGCCGACAAGTCGAGCGAGAAAGCCAAGCAACAGGCCGACGCCGCGGCACAGCCGCTGTTCGCCGGGCTTGTCGATGAAGGGCCTGCCACCGCTTCCGCGGCGCAGGGCGATTCAGAAGGCGACGCGGAACAGAGCGAGGCCTTCATCGCCGACGCCGTCGCCGACGTCGAGACGCCTCACTTCGATGCCGAGGAATCGCCCGAAGAGTTGCAGGCGTCCGACATGGAAGAGGAAGGCGCGCACGTCGACCCGGCCGAACCGCCGGTCGATACGGCCGTGCCGGTTACGGGCGCCGCGACGTCGGAAGACGGTGCGGCCGTGATGCAGCCGGCGGTCGTCGACAGCCCCTTGGCTTCGACTCCGGAAACCGCTGCGCTGCCGGGCGCGGCCGTCGGGCAGAAGCCGCCGAAGAAAAAGAAAGAAAAGAAGCCCAAGAAGATTCTCACGAAGGCCGAACGCCGCGCGGCCGAACTCCACCGCGCTTTTCGCGATTACTTCCAATTCGCCGAATCGGTATCGAAGCTGCCGCCGCATCGCGTGCTGGCCATCAACCGCGGCGAGAAGGCGAAGATTCTGCGCGTGCGCATCGAGGCTGATGCGGCCGCCATGGAACGTGTGGTCGACGAATTGCTGGTGCCCGCCGGCCATCCGCACGCCGACTTCCTGCGCGGTTGCGGCCGCGACGCCTTGCACCGACTTGTCTTGCCGAGCCTCGAACGCGAACTGCGCCGCGAATCGACGGACGAAGCAGAAACGCACGCCGTCGAAGTGTTCGCCAAGAACTTGCGCAACTTGCTTCTGCAGCCGCCTGTGCGCGAGCGCCGCTTACTCGCTCTGGACCCCGGCTTCAAGAGCGGCTGCAAATGGGTGGCCCTCGACGAATTCGGCAACCTGCTCGAACACGGCGTCGTGTTCATCGTCGGCAATGCCGAACGCCGCGCGGGCTCGAAGGCCAAGCTGCTCGAGGTGGTCAAGGAGAAACAACTGTCGGTCGTGGTCATCGGCAACGGCACCGCTTGCCGCGAGACCGAGACCTTCGTCGCCGAATTGATCTCGACCGATCTCGCCGGTGCGGGCGTTTCGTACGTCATCGTCAGCGAGGCCGGCGCGAGCGTTTACTCCGCCAGCCCTTTGGGTCGTGCCGAGTTCCCCGACCGCGACGCCACGGTGCGCGGCGCGGTTTCAATCGGCCGGCGATTGCAGGATCCGCTCAGCGAACTGGTGAAGATAGAGCCCAATAGCTTGGGCGTCGGCCTGTATCAGCACGACGTGAAGGCCAAGCATCTGCGCGACTCGCTCGACGGCGTGGTTGAAAGCTGCGTGAATTACGTCGGCGTCGACCTGAACACGGCCAGCCCGTCGCTCCTGCGTTACGTCTCCGGCCTCAATCAACTGACGGCCCAGCGGATTTACGATCACCGGATGCAGAACGGGCCGTTTAAGACCCGGGAGCAGTTGAAGGAAGTCAGCGGCGTCGGCGACGCGGCCTTCGTCCAGGCGGCCGGCTTCCTCAGGATTAGCGGCGGCGACCAACCGCTCGACGGCACGTGGATTCATCCGGAAAGCTACGAGACGGCCGAGCGCGTGCTAGAGCAACTCGGCGCGAAGCCCACGGACCTCGCCGACAAAGACTCGCTTGCGAAGATCACGGAGAAGTCGCGCGGGATCGATCTGCAACGCATGGCCCTGCAACTCCGGGTCGGCACGTTGTCGCTACACGACATCATCACGCAGCTCACGCGACCTGGTCGCGACCCGCGTGATAGCCTGCCGCCGCCGATCTTCAAGCAAGGGATCCTGAAGCTCGACGATCTTCAGCCCGGCATGGAACTCCGCGGCACGGTGCTCAACGTCGTCGACTTCGGCGCGTTCGTCGACATCGGACTCAAAGACTCGGGCCTCGTGCACATCAGCCACTTGGCGGATAAGTACGTGAAGGACCCGCACGAAGTCGTCTCGGTCGGCGACGTCGTAAAAGTTTGGGTCTTGCAAGTGGACAAGCAGCGTCGGCGTGTTTCGTTGACGATGATCCCGCCCGGTGCGAAGCGCACGGAAGAACGGCGCGACGCCGGTTCCGCCGAGGGAGAACGTCGCAGCGGTGATCGTCCGCGCGGCGGCCAGGGTCAGCGGGAAGGGGCTGGTTCCCGTGAAGGGAGCCGTGGCGCAGGTCGCGGCGGTTTCCAAGGCGGCGGCGGCCGGCAGGGTTCCGGGGGACAAGGTGGCCCGGGCCAAGGGGGCGGACGACGCGAGGGCGCTCCGCAAGGCGCAGGCCAAGGTGGTCGCGGTGGTGACGGCGGACGACGTTTCGGCGGCAAGCCCGAAGGTGGCGGTCGCGGCGGTCGTCGCCCTTCACGCAGAGACGACGAACCATCGGCCGACGTCGCAGCCGCGGAAGCGATTCTGGAAGAAGCCAAGAAGAAGGCGCCTCCTCCGCCTCCGCCGAAGCTCACCAAGGCCAAGGTCCAAGGTCGGGCGTACCTACAATCGTTCGGCGAGTTGAAGCAGTTCATCAACGTCACCGCGCCGGAATCGGCGGCGCCGCAACCCGCTCCGCAGACGACGGAACCGCCCACTGCGCAAGCCCCTACTCCGATAACGCCGGCAAAAACTGAACCGCCCGGCGCTGCCGCGACGCCCGCTCCGGCCGAGGCGAAGACTTCGCCCGAAGGCGGCTCGTCGGCCTAGGCTTTGGCCGCGGCCTGAAATCATCCTGCGAAGGTTTCGATCTCGATGGATTTTGAAGAACGATTGCAGAAGGCCATTGCCCGCGGCGAGAAGACGCGTGAGGCGCAAGAGCGCGAAGCGGCCGGCCGCGCGATGACCGAGGAAGAGTTCCGGCGGCTCCACTCCTCGATTCGCCTGGAACTGGCAGATCACATCGAGAAGTGCTTGCTGAAGCTCCCCGACCATTTCCCCGGCTTCCGCTGGGAGTCGATCGTCGGCGATCGCGGTTGGGGCGGGGCCTGCTTTCGCGACGACGTCGCCTTCGGCGAAGGCGCCCGTCGCGGCAACTACAGCCGGCTAGAAATCACCGTGCGGCCCTATTCGCCGGCGCACGTCGTCGAAGTGACGGCCAAAGGCACAATCCGCAACAAAGAAGTCTTCTCCCGCGCGCAGTACCAAAAGCTCGCCGAAGCCGACGCCCAACCGCTCCGCGACGCCGTCGACCTTTGGGTCCTCGAATACGCCGAAAAGTACTCCGCGGCGAAGTAAACCACAGCTTGTTTGACTCCCCTCGCCCCCTTGGGGGAGAGGGGCCGGGGGTGAGGGGGCAGACCTTTAAACCATCTCCAATTCGCTCGTTAGCGCGAACTCGCCCCGATGTCCTTCCTCCCCACCGCCGATTGGCCGACGCTCCGCCAGCGGGCCGATCTGCTCCGCCGCACGCGGGCCTTCTTCGACGAGCGCGGATTCGTCGAAGTCGAGACGCCGATTCTTTCCGCCGATACGGTCGTCGATCGGCATCTCGATCCGCTGGTCACGTCGCTCGAAGGCCTCGGCCCCGCGCGGACGCTCTATTTGCAGACGTCGCCCGAGTTTGCCATGAAGCGGCTCATGGCGGCCGGCGGCGAGGCGATCTACCAAATCACGCACGCCTTCCGCCAAGGCGAGCGCGGGCCGCGGCACAATCCGGAGTTTACGATCGTCGAATGGTACCGCCGGGGCGACGATTACGCCGCGGGCATGCAGCTCCTTAGCCATCTCTGCGCAGCGCTGCTCGCTCATGGGCCCGCCGAGCATGTCACCTACCGCGAGGCGTTCCTGCGTTATGTGGGCATCGATCCGCTGACGGCGACCGATGACACGATCGCAAACGCGGCTCGAGTGAAACTTCCCGACGCCGCGGCGGCGTTCGGCCGTTCGCAGTCGCCGCCCGATCGCGATGCCTGGCTCGACCTGCTGCTGACGTCGCTCGTCGAACCGCATCTCGGCCTGTCGGAATCGGGAACGCCGCGACCGACGATTCTTTGTGACTATCCGCCGTCGCAAGCCGCGCTGGCCCAAGTGCGCGACGACGAACCGCCGGTCGCCGAACGTTTCGAACTCTACGTCGCCGGCCTGGAACTGGCCAACGGCTATCATGAGTTGCTCGACGCCGAAGCCCTCCGCCTTCGCAACCAGGAAAACAACCATCTCCGCACGGCCGACGGCAAGCCGACGCTCCCTGGTGAGAGCCGGCTTTTGGAAGCCATGCGTCAGGGGCTGCCGGCCTGCACCGGCTGCGCTCTGGGTTTCGACCGCGTGGTCATGCTGGCGGCCGGCAAACAGGACATCGCCCAGGTGATTCCATTTCCCGTGGAACGAGCCTAAACCTTGTTTAATAGGCCGGCAAACGACGGTGTGATTGTCGTGACGTAAACTAAGCGACGTCACGGCACGACCCCCGCGGAGTTTTAGCAACCATGCCACGATCGATCTTACTCCTAGGAATCGCCTGCGTCGTCTTGGCGACGGGCTCCTCGACGGCACAGGCCAAGCCGCTGAAGGTGTTTATCCTCGCCGGCCAGTCGAACATGCAAGGGCATGCCCGCGTCGAAACGTTCGACTACATCGGCGACGACTCGGCGACCGCTCCGCTGCTCAAACAGATGCGCGACGCCGACGGCAAGCCGCGCACGTGCGACGGCGTCTGGATTTCGTACTTCACCCAAGACGGCGACGGCAACGGTGAAGGACACGGCAAGCTCACCGCGGGCTACGGCGCTCGTCAAAAGGCGAATGAAGACGGCGGGAAGATCGGGCCCGAGTTTACGTTCGGCCTCGCGTTGGACGCCGCCTTCGACGAACCGGTGCTGCTCATCAAGACGGCCTGGGGGGGCAAGAGTCTGCACACCGATTTTCGTCCGCCGAGCGCCGGTCCATTCGTGTTCAGCGAAGCGCACTTGAAGAAGCTGCAAGAGCGCGGCAAAGATCCGGCGGCCGTGCAGTCGGAGAAACGGCAAGAGACCGGAGTTTACTACCGACTGATGATCGAGCACGTGCGACGCGTGCTGGCTGATCCGCGGCGCGTGGTGCCGGAGTACGATGCGAAAGAAGGTTTTGAACTCGCCGGATTCATCTGGCTACAAGGCTTCAACGATCTGGTCGACTCCGACGTCTATCCCGAGCGACAAACGCCGGGGGGCTACGACGCTTATACCGAAACGCTGGCCCATTTCATTCGCGACGTTCGCCGCGATCTGAACGTGCCGCGGTTGCCGTTTGTGATCGGCGTGCTGGGGGTCGGCGGGTTGAAAGCCAATCCACAGACGATCGAGTTTCGCAAAGCGATGGCTGCGCCCGCCGCGCTGCCCGAGTTTCAAGGGACGGTCGCGGCCGTGGAAACGGCGCCGTTTTGGTCCGACGAACTCGGCGCGATCGACGACAAGCACCAACAGGTTCGCCAGATGGGCTTCTTCCTCAATTCCCGCCACAAA
>JAEUIN010000053.1 GCA_016793115.1 Planctomycetaceae bacterium | reverse complement strand
AATCTCGAGCGACAGCCAACAAAATCAGTTATTTCTGGGACTGGCTGATCGAGGAACTGTCTCACCACACCCTAAATGGCACCCTAAAAGATGGTGGCGAGAGAAGCGTCAGAGAGAATGAAGTTGGAATTCGGCAAATTGCGCTCGAACCCAGACTGTCGCGTCGAGCACTCAGTTCGGCTTTTCTCGGTAGGTTCTGGGAGTCGGTCACCGATAAAGTTTCGATACGAACGCACTTTGATTACAAGCATAGCGATAGGGCTTACGTGTTCCTCTTTATGCCAAACATGGAAGAGGGCGGCGACGAGGAACTGTATCGATCCAAGCGTCAGAATTATTTGGCCAACTACTCCTTTGTGTTGGCTTCACAACATCGCCATCTGAAAGAGGTGGTCGGAATCGCCACTGAACCACAAGGGATCGACCAACGGTCGCACGACTTTCAGATATATCGACCAGCACCATGGAGTGCCGAAAACATCCGAGAGGCGAAACTCTTGCAAGAGCGCATGGACGTGCTTTTCAAGCACAAGTTAAAGCGACGGCAGGTGCATATGGATGAGTTTCCTGCGGGACGCAACAATTGCAATAAGCCCGATGATTCTAGAAATAACTGGCCAGGCCGGAATGATCCATGTCCGTGTGGAAGTGGTAAGAAATTTAAGAAATGCTGTCGTTGAGTTGGATGGAATTCGACTGTAGGTGCAGTCTCGCTACTGAACGAAATCTAGGCGATCACGGCTGATTTAACTTAATCGACAATTCGCGAAGTTGCTTCATGTCGACCGCGCCGGGGGCTTCGGTCATCATGTCCGCCGCCTTCTGCGTCTTGGGGAAGGCGATGCAGTCGCGGATGTTGTCGAGCCCGCCGAAGAGCATGATCCAGCGGTCGATGCCCAAGGCGATGCCGCCGTGCGGCGGAGCACCGAATTGGAGCGCGTCGAGCAGGAACCCGAAACGCTCTTTGGCGGTCGCTTCGTCGATGCCCAAGAGTTCAAACACCTTCGACTGAGTCTCTTGGTCGTGAATGCGGATCGTGCCGCCGCCGGCCTCCGAGCCGTTGATCACGAGATCGTAGGCCACGGCGCGGGCCTCGCCCGGCGCATTGGTGAGCATCGGCAAGTCTTGCGGCCGGGGTGCGGTGAACGGATGGTGCATCGCCGCCCAGGTCTTCGATTCTTCGTCCCAGGCGAACATCGGAAATTCGACGATCCACGAGAAGTGCATCGACTTCGGATCGTACAAACTCAGGTCGACGCCGAACCGCTTGCGCAGTCCGTAGAGCGCCTTGCAGGTGACTTCGAACTTGTCGGCGATGAAGACGATGAAGTCGCCCGGCTCGGCCTTGAAACGCTCTGAGATCTTCGCGAGTTCTTCCGGCTTGAAGTTCTTCGCGATCGGTGAGGCGAGCGCGCCCGAGGCCTCGACCTTGAACCAGGCCATCCCTTTGCAGCCGAAGTCGTGTTTGACCCACTCGGTCAGCTCGTCGATCGTCTTGCGCGAATATTTCTCGGCCGCTCCCTTGGCGTTGATGCCGCGGACCCGCTCGCCCGCTTCGACCGCGCCTTTGAACACGCGGAACTCGCACTCGCCGGCGATGTCGGTCGCGTCGACGATTTCAAGCCCGAAACGCAAGTCGGGCGCGTCGTGGCCGAATCGCTCCATCGCTTCGTCGTAGGTCATCCGTGCGAGCGGCAGCTTGACGTCGAGCCCGAGCACCTTCTTAGCGACGCGGGCCACGAGTCCTTCGATGATTCCCATCACGTCGTCGGCCGTGACGAACGACATTTCCAAGTCGAGCTGCGTGAACTCCGGCTGCCGGTCGGCGCGCAGGTCTTCGTCGCGGAAGCAGCGGGCGACCTGCACGTAGCGGTCGTAGCCGGCCATCATGAGGATTTGCTTGTAGAGCTGCGGCGATTGCGGCAGCGCGTAGAACTTGCCCGGATGCACGCGGCTGGGGACCAAATAGTCGCGGGCTCCTTCCGGCGTGCTGCGGCCGAGCATCGGCGTCTCGACTTCCAGGAAGTCGTGCTCGTCGAAGTAGTCGCGCATTTCCTTCACGATGCGATGGCGGAGAATGAGCGTCTGCTGCATCTCCGGCCGGCGCAAATCGAGATAGCGATACTTCAATCGCAGGTCTTCGCCCGGCAAGTCGCGCTGGCCGGGGGTGAACGGCGGCACGGCGCTCTTGTTCAAGAGTTCCAGCTTCGCGCAGCGGATCTCAACTTCGCCGGTCGGCAGCTTCGGATTCACGGTGCCGTCGGGTCGCGCGGCGACCTTGCCGGTCACCTGAATCACCCACTCTTGGCGGAGCGTCTTTGAGAGTTCGAGCAGCGCCGGGTCGAGGTTCGTCGAGAAGACGACTTGAGTCTTGCCGTAGCGGTCGCGCAAGTCGACGAACAGGCCCAGCCCGTGGTCGCGGTAGCTGTCGATCCAACCGCACAGGGTGACTTCTTGGCCGACGTCGGCGGCGCGCAATTGGCCGCAGTTGTGAGTGCGTAACACGAAATCGATCTCGCTGTGATGTCAGACGCTGTGATGTGCAGGCGGAGCTCCGCCCAATCCCGAAGAATCGGGCATTGTAGCCGGCGGGGGAAAACCCGGAAAGGCGAACCGCTCGCCTCGCCGGCCGGGTCGTCGAATCGCTATACTTCCGGCGATTCAACATCGTCGTTAGTCTCCCTCGAATACCGGAAGAAGCCCCACCGCATGGATGCCGCAGCTCTCGATTTTCTCAAGCAAATTCTCGATACGCCGAGCCCCTCCGGCTTTGAGCGGCCCGTGCAGGAACTCGTACGCAAGTATGCCGCCGGCTTCGCCGACAAAGTGACCACGGATCGCCACGGCAACGTCTTCGCGATCAAAAATGAAGACGCGCCGCTGCGGCTGATGTTCGCCGGCCATTGCGATCAGATCGGCCTTTTGGTGCAGTACATCGACTCCGACGGCTTCATCTACTCGCAAACCATCGGCGGCTGGGATCCCCAGGTGCTCATCGGCCAGAAGATGCTCGTCTGGACGTCGAGCGGTCCCGTGAACGGCATCATCGCCCGCAAGGCGATCCACTTGCTCACGGAGGAAGAACGCAAGCAAGTGGTGAAAACGAAAGACTTGTGGATCGACATCGGTGCGAAAACCAAAGAAGAAGCGGCGGCGTTGGTCAAAGTGGGCGACCCGATCACGATGGAACTCGGCTTCCGCCCGATGCTGAACAACACGGCTTCGGCCACGGCGATGGACGACAAGTGCGGCTTGTGGGTCGTAATGGAAGCGCTCCGCCGCGCCGCGGCGAAGAAGCCGGAGGTGGCGATCTACGCGGTGTCGACCGTGCAGGAGGAAATCGGCCTGCGCGGCGCTCAAACGAGCACCTTCTCGGTCGACCCGCACGTCGGCATCGCCGTCGACGTGACGCACGCCACCGATTGCCCGACGATCGATAAAAAGCAAGAAGGCGACGTCAAGCTCGGCGGCGGTCCGGTGATCTACCGCGGGCCGAACATGAATCCGATCGTCGTCGACCGGCTGATGGAGATCGCCCGCCAAAAGGAAATCGCCTATCAACCGGCCGCGAGCGGACGCGCGACCGGCACCGATGCGAACACCATGCAAACCTCGCGCGGCGGCGTGGCGACGGGGCTCGTGAGCATTCCGAACCGCTATATGCACAGCCCGGTCGAAATGATCTCGCTCGACGACGTCGATCGCGCCGCCGATCTCTTGGCGGCGTTCGCTTGCGACTTGAAGCCGACGGACGAGTTTATCCCTTAACGGCGAGTTCGCATGCAACTCCGCTCCGCCGCACAAACGAAACTCCAATCGACCGCCGCGTCCGCCGCCGAGGCGGTCGCGGTCGCGCCGTTCAACGGGTATCTCCTCCGCGGTTGGTTCGCGGCCATGTTCGCGGCCACGATTTGGGTCACGCGCAAACTCTGGACCGAGCACGCGCAGCCGCCGCTGTTGCCGCTCGTCGAATTGCCGGCCTTCAACTATTACGGCGAGTTGCTGCTGCTCACGGCCGCGGCGTATGTCGTCTGGCCGCGCTGCGGGCTGGCAACGAACTTCGTCGTCGGCGTCGTCGCCATGATCGCCGACCAAACGCGCATGCAGCCGCAGATGTTTTCCTTCTGGCTGTTAATGCTCGGCACGCTCGCCCGCCCGCAAGCCGTATGGCTCGCGCGCTGCCATCTGGCCTCGCTCTGGTTTTTCTCCGGCTTTCACAAGCTGATTTCCGACGCTTACTACACGGACGTCGCACCCTGGATGTGGGGCATCCTATTTCCGCCGCAAAGTTGGCCGGGCCTGCCCGACTATTCCGAGGCCTTGGCCGCGGCCGTCGCCGCGTCGGAAATCGCCATGGGGCTGCTCATTTGGTTCGTGCCGTTGCGGCGCGCCGTCGCCGTCGGCGGCATTGGTTTACACTCAAGCGTCGTCTTGATGCTCGCGCGAGCGAATTGGAATACGTCGGTCTGGGCGTGGAACTTAGCGATCGTCGTCGCCTCGGCCGCGTATCTCTGGCGCTGGCGCGACCGGCTTCGCGACACGCCGCGCGCCGTCGGCCTGACGGCGTTCGTCGCCGGGCTCTTGTTGTATGTATCCCCGCTGCTCTACTACCTCGGCCTACTCGACGCCTATCTGAGCTACTGCCTCTATTCGGCCAACGTGCCCACGGCGACGATGTCGCCGCGATCCGACCCCGGACAGGCCCCTTACAACATCCATAAGCCGTACTGGGAACACCTCAACGTTCCCCAGCCGCCGGCGCATCGCAACTTCGAAAACTACTTCCGTCGCGTCGGAAAACCCGGCGATGTGCTGATCGTGGTCGACGATCGCGCATGGGCGAAACCGGCGGGGTACCGGTTCTATGCGTGGCAATTCGGGGTGGGCGGAATCGAGCGCATACCCTTGCCCGAAAGCGGTTTACCGCCGAAATGAAACCGGAAAAAAGGCGTTATTTCGGCGTAGGCAAGGCACTCGGTTAGGCTTACCATAGTGACCTCGCCGGCAAACTGGTCAGCTTTCGACCCTAACCCAGCCAAACAAACGCTGAGACGTTTTGTCGGGCGCGGTAGGACAACGCAGGGAGAATAATGCCCACATCATCCAAGTACACCCTTCTGACCGGGGCGACGGGCCTGATCGGCCGCTACTTGTTGCGCGATCTGCTCAGCGTGGGCGAGAACCTTTGCGTACTGGTACGTCCCGGCAAGAAGGAATCGGCGGCTCAACGCGTCGAGCAAATTCTCCAGATGTGGGAGGCCGACCTCGGACGCTCGTTGCCGCGACCGCACGTTATCGCCGGCGAGGTGACGCAGCCCGGCTTGGGCCTCAGCGCCGAAGCGCGCAACTGGGTGGCGACCAACTGTTCCTCGGTCTTACACAATGCGGCGATCCTTGAGTTTTACGGCTCCGATCGCAACGGCGAGCCGTGGCTGACGAATTTCACCGGCACGCAAAACCTGCTGGAGTTCTGCCGCGACGCCAAGCTCCGTACCATGCACTACGTGTCGACCGCGTATGTGAGCGGCGACCGGCCCGGTCCGATCTTAGAAGACGAGTTCGCGTGCGGCCAAGGATTCCGCAACGACTACGAAGACAGCAAGTTTCAAGCCGAGCAAGCGGTCCGCGAGTCCGGCTTGTTCGACGAACTCACCGTTTATCGCCCGGCCGTGGTCGCCGGCGATTCGCAAACCGGCTACACCAGCACCTATCACGGTCTGTACCTCTACTTGCGTCTCATCGCCATGATGATGACGACGAAAGACCCCGACGCCGACGGCGTGCGTCGTTTCCGCGCTCGTTGGAATTGCACGGGCCGCGAATTTCGCAATATCGTGCCGGTCGATTGGGTCGCGGCCGCGATGTGCCGTCTGTTTCTCACGCCCGCCGCCCACGGTTCGACGTATCACCTCGCGCCCCGCAATCCGATCACGCTGCAGCAACTCGTCGACTACATCGGTTCGTACTACAACTCCGAGGGTATCGAATTCCTCGGCGACCAAAAACTCTCGCCGGAACAGATGAGCGAAATGGAACGCGAGGGCTACGCCGCGATTTCGATTTATGAGTCGTATCTGACGACCGACCCGAAGTTCGACACGCGGAACACCGACAAGTTTACCGCCGACATGCCCTGCCCCGACATCGACGAAGCGATGATGCATCGCTTCATTCGCTACGGCGAGGACGATCGGTGGGGCAAACGCAAGAAGCCGGTCATCAAGCGCGCTCCGCTCGCGACGCCCGATCTGGCCGGCGTGCGTTCGATGGTCGGCGGCTCGTAAGCCGTGCTCGCGGCGCAGGCGGCCGTCCTCGCGAAGTTCGACTTCACGGCTTGGCTCGCCGGACTGACTTGGCTTGGTTGGGGCCTCGCCGCCCTGCAAACCACGGTCGCCGTCGGCTTCATCGCCGTGCTCCGCCGTTCGCGCCGCCTTATCGCGGCCGACGAAGCTTGTCCCTCGGCCTTAATCGTACTCTGCCTCCGCGGCGCCGATCCCTTTCTCCGGCGCTGCTTGCTCGGGCTGCTCACGCAAGATTATCCCCGCTTCAAAATACTCATCGTCGTCGATCATCGCGACGATCCGGCCTGGCGGCAGGCGGAAGAAATCGCCGGACCGGCGCTTGGTACGCGCGTCGAAATGCAGGAACTGCGAGAGCGGCCGGAAACCTGTTCGCTGAAAAACGCCGCCCTCATGCAGGCCTACCGCGGCCTGCCGGCCGAGGTCGATGTCGTCGCCACGATCGACGCCGATTGCACGCCGCATCCGACTTGGCTTCGCGAACTGGTCGAACCGCTCGGCGATCCGCGCGTCGGCGCGACGACCGGCAATCGCTGGTACATGCCCGACTCGGCCGATTGGGGCGGCCTCGTCCGTTATCTTTGGAACGCCGCGGCCGTCGTCCCCATGTTTTGGCACAAGATCGCCTGGGGCGGTTCCCTGGCCGTGCGGGCCTCGTTCGTCCGCTCAAGCGACTACGTCGAACGAATGTCGCGGACGCTCTGTGAAGACACCATGCTCGCCGACGTGCTCCGCCGCGCCGGCCTTAAGCTGCGCTTCGTACCGTCGTTGATCATGGTCAATCGCGAGTCGTGCGACCTCGGCGGCTACTTCCGCTTCTGCCGCCGGCAAATGCTGATCGTGCGGTACCACAAGGATGTTTGGCTCATCTGGGGGCACGGCCTCGTCAGTTCGGCCTATTTCATCGCGGCCGCGCTCACCTGCCTCGGCGGCGCTTGTCGGGGCTATGGCGCGGCGCTCGCACCGGCCGTCGTCGCTTTCGCCGCTTATCTCGCCTCGATGTTCGGCCTGCTCGCGCCGATGGAGCAGGCCGTGCGCCGCATCGTTCGCTCGCGCGGCGAGCCGGTCGATTGGCTTTCGCCCGACAAGTTGCTGCGCCTCCCCGCCGCTCTGTTGCTTACGCAGATCGTGTACGGCGCGATTGCCTGGTCGCTTCCCTTGGCGAAGCGGGTCGATTGGCGCGGCATCCGCTACACGTTCGTCGGCCGCAATGCGCTGCGCCGAGAAAATTACGAACCTTACGGCGGCACGCGCGACGATTCGTCGGCGACCCATTCGCTCTGATCGCAAGGTATTCCGGCGAGCCGCCGCGGTTCTCACCGCGGTTCAATCTTTAATTGTCTCCGCCGGTTACGACTTCCCGCCCTTGCGGGCGTTGCGCAGCAGCGTCGGCGCGTAGCCTGCCGCGATGCCCAAGGCGAGCCCCACGCCATGTGCGTAGTTCGCGATCGAGCCGATCTCGCCCGTAAGGCCGAGAAAGAACCAGGCGACCATGATGAACACGTTGACCGGTTGCATGAAGAAGCCCGACCAAGGTTCGTAGACCGACTTCATCCACACATAGCCGAACAAGCCGTAGACGACGCCCGACATTCCGCCGAACAGCGGGTGCGAGAAGTAATACTGAGCCAAGTTGCCGAAAATCGCGAACAGCAACGTGAGCCCGAGCATGCGCCACGGCCCGCGCAGCATCTCGACCTGCGTTCCCAAGACGACGAGCCACCACATGTTGAAGGCCAAGTGGAGCACGTCGAAGTGGATGAAGATCGGAGTGATGACGCGCCAGACTTGGCCGGAACGAATTTCCGGCAGTGCCGCGTCCCAACGAACTCGCTCGCCGACTTTCTCGACGTGGGTGATATAGAACTTGTCGACGAATTGGTTCGACTTTCCTTCGCCGAAAAGAAACACCAGCAGCGAAATCGTCAGGAGGCACATCGTGACCGGTCGCCGACCGCTCGAAGAGAGCATCGTCGGCCGCGGCACGTTGATTTGCAGGCGTCGCGCGGCGAGTTCCTTGTCGAGCCTATCGCGCCGCAACGTCGCGGCCTGTTTCGCCGCGTCGCGATAGGCTTCCGCTTGTGGGTCGGCTTGAAACTTCGCCAGTTCCTCCCGCCCCTGCGGCAACTGGTCTTCGTCAAAAACCCAAAGTTCCCAAACGTCGCCGTTGCGTTCGACCTTCGCCGAAATGCCGAGCGTGAGCAGATAATCGACGAACGTCGCCGCATCGTGTTGATTGGGAATCGAACCGGCTAAACGCATGCGACGCTCAAGCAAAAAAAGGAGATCGCAACTCGCCCTCTCCCCCGCGAGGAGAGGGCCGGGGGTGAAGGGGCGGCCCCGGCAAACGTCGTTCTATTCACTACGTCGGGTCGTCACACGCCGAACTCTTCTTTCAGAATCCTCGGCAACGTTTCGTCCAGCGCCGCCTCCCAACCCGGCGGCGTGATCCCGAAACGTTCCGACAATCTTCGGCATGACAGCCGGGAATTCAAGGGGCGACGCGCGGGAGTCGGAAACTCGGCCGAAGTAATCGGCTCGATGCTCTTGACGGCGAGCGGCAACCCGGCTCGCCGCGCCCGCTCGACGATCGCGCATGTGAACCCGTACCAACTTGTGTCGCCGCCGCAGCAGGCGTGATAAATTCCGCGGGCCGCCGCGAGCGATTCGCTCCAAGGCTGCGCCGAACGCGTGAGAATGTGCGCCGTCGAATCGGCGAGAAAGCCCGCCGTCGTCGGCGCTCCGACCTGATCGGCGACGATTCGCAACAGCTCGCGGTCGCGAGCCAATTTGAGAATCTTTTTGACGAAGTTCACGCCATGCACGCCGTAGACCCAAGAGGTTCGCAAGACGACGTACGCCCCGCCGGCGTTCTCGATCGCCTCCTCGCCGGCACGCTTCGTCGTGCCGTACGCCGAGAGCGGCGCGGTCGCGGCCGCTTCATCGCGCGGCTCGGAGCCGGAGCCGTCGAACACGTAGTCGGTCGAGTAATGCACCGCCGCGGCGCCCATTTCGCGAGCCGTGGCTTGAATCACCCCAGGAGCGACGGCGTTGATCGCCGCCGCCAAGTCCGGTTCCTTCTCGGCCTGATCGACCAAGGTGTAGGCCCCGGCATTGACGACGACCGCGGGACGCACGTCGCGAATCAATTGCGCTAGGCCGGCGTGGTCGGTCAAATCGACCGCGCGCTCTCCCGGCTCCGGTTTTCGCGCCGCTGCGACCAATTCGCCGAGCGGGCGTAAGCTGCGCCGCAACTCGTAGCCGAGTTGTCCTTGCGAGCCGAGCAGGAGTATTCGCGGTCGAGTGGAGTCGCTCATGCGAACGATTTTGGCAAAATGCCCGTAAGCCGACCAGACCGCCTTGGCCGCTGCGCCGCGTCCGGCTATTTATGAGCAAATGACGGTGAAAACCTTTGCACTACTCGATCGCGACGGCACGGTGATCGCCGACCGGCACTACTTGGCCGACCCGGCCGGAGTCGAACTCCTGCCCGGCGCGGCGGACGGAATGCGCCGCCTGCGCGACGCCGGCGTCGAGATGGCGATCGTCACGAATCAATCGGGCGTCGGCAAAGGTCTGTTCACCGCCGCCGCGCTGGAAGCGATGCACGATCGATTGCGGGAGTTGCTCGCCGCCGAAGGGGTCGCGGTCCGCGGCATCTACTATTGTCCGCATACCGCGGCCGATGCGTGCCGTTGCCGCAAGCCGCTGCCGGGTCTGGCAGAAGCCGCGGCGCAAGAACTCGGCATCGATCTCACTCGGGCGTTCGTCGTCGGAGACAAGGAAGCCGATATCGACCTGGCGAGAGCGGTCGGCGCGACGGGCATACTCGTTCGCACCGGCTACGGAGCCGAAACGGAACGAGCCGGCGCATGTCGCCCAGCCGCCGTGGTCGACGACCTAGGCGCTGCGGCGGAGTTCATCTGTGAAGTCGTCGCCAAGCGAAGGTTATCGGGTGGCGGCGGCGGCTC
>JAEUIN010000035.1 GCA_016793115.1 Planctomycetaceae bacterium | reverse complement strand
GAGTTTGCCGCCGAGGACCAAGACCGAATCTCGCAAGGCTTCGGCATCGAGCCGCCGACGATTGGCTCGCCAGAGCAGTCGGTTCTCTGCGTCAATCGATTGCGCGATCTTCAGGCTTTCCGGTTCCCGCTGCCCCCTGCCCCCCGCCGCCTGCCCACTGATCTGCCGATAGGCATGGCTCGTGACGATCAACCGATGCAGGCTCTTGAGCGATTGGGCGTCGACGAACTCGCCGCCGTCGCGAAATTCGGCCGCCAGCCAATCGAGTAACTCAGGATGGCTCGGCCGTGCGCCGTTGCGGCCGAAGTCATTCGGCGTGTCGACGAGCCCCTTGCCGAAGTGATACTGCCAAACTCGATTGACGATTGACCGCCAGGTCAGCGGGTTGCGGCGGTCGACAAGCCACCGCGCCAGCGCCGCGCGGCGCTCCGCTTCGTTCGCGTCGGGCGAAAGATCGAAACGACTTGGCAAGTCGCGAACGGCCGAGATCGTGCCGGGCAGAACTTCTTTGCCGGGAGACGAGACGTTACCGCGGGCCAGCACGAAGATCGACCGCGGCCGGCCGCCGTCGGGTCCGGTACCGCGAAACGCACCGGTGCCCGTATGAACGGCGGCGACGTAGCAACTTTGCTGCGGCGGCAACTTGCGTAGGTCCGCCTCGGCGGAAGCCTTTCGCCGTGCAAGTTCCGTCGCCTCAAGCCTCTGCTGCGGTGTCGCCGCTTCGGCCGCGATCTCCGCACGCCGCTTCGTGAGCGCGGCTAGCTTTCCTGGATCGACGACTTCCAATCCGGGATAGTAGCCATCGACTAGGTTCGTCCGTCGCCAGCGTGGAGCGGCTTCGATGGTGTCCAGCGACGTCACCGCAAACGCTTGGCCCGCCCCCGGAGTGGCCGACATACCCTTCGCTTCGACCGCCGTTAGCTCCGCCAGTGCGAAGATGAAGTCGTTCTTGCGCGGCGCCAGCTTCGTCGCGGTCACGCGGACGTAACGGGCCGACTTCCCGCCGGCGGCCGCCGACTGGGCGAGAATTCCGGGATTGGGGACGTCGTGCTCCGTGTAGTCCGCCAGCTTCACGACGCCCGTCTTAAAATTCTGATCGTCACTGATTTCGACTTTGTATCGCAATGGAAACCCAAAGCCGTCGCCGATGCCGTTAAAGTTGTCGCGGCAGGGATGCAGCACAATCGCGCTCAGCGCTAGTGAGCGGCCTAAGTCGACCTGCACCCATTTGACGACGTCTTGCTGGGCGCTGATTGCACTGTGGTAGCCGTAGGCCTCCGACTTACGCTCGCCCCCGGCGGTGGATTTTGAGAGCGCGGCGATTTCGCGATCGATGGCCGGCAGCGCGTCGCCCGCCGCGCGGGAGATTTCCTTTTCTAACTCCTGTTGACGGCCACTGATTGCCGCAATCGTCGACGTCAGTTCCGCCCGGCGTTTGGCGACCGCAGGATCAACGTCGTAATTCCGCGTCGTTCGATCGACGGCGGCGAACACGGCTTGCAGGCTGTAGTAATCCTCCTGCGTGATCGGGTCGAACTTATGATCGTGACATTGAGCGCACTGAACCGTTAGGCTCGCGAACGTTTGAATCGTGTTCGTGACCATGTCGTCGCGATCGAGATGCCGAGCGATCTTGCCGTCGGTCTTCGTCTCCGGCACCTCCGCGTGGCCGATCAAGTCCCACGGCCCGGCGGCGATGAAGCCGAGCGCTTCAATGCCGTCTCGCGTGTCGGGATACAAAACGTCGCCGGCAAGTTGCTCTTCGACGAACCGCGCGTAAGGTCGATCTTCGTTGAAAGCCCGAATCACGTAGTCGCGATAAGGCCAAGCGTGCTCGCGCGGCTTGTCTTTGTCGTAACCGTGCGTTTCGCCGAAGTGGACGACGTCGAGCCAGTGCCGAGCCCAACGTTCGCCGTAGTGCGGCGAAGCCAGGAGTTCGTCAACGAGCGTCGTGTAAGCTTTCTCCGGGTGACTGCGATACGCAGCGACGAACGCCTCGATCTGTTCGGGCGACGGCGGCAAGCCGATCAGGTCGTAGTACAGGCGGCGACAAAGAACGGCGGGTTCGGCCTCCGGCGACGATGACAAACCGTTCTCAGCAAGCTTCGCGCGAATGTATCGGTCGACCGGATTCGCCGATGACGAGACGCTGCCCGACGCCACCGAGGGAATCTCCGGCTGCAGGATCGGCTCGAGCGACCACCAGCGATAGCCGTCGAATTTGCGATCGCGGAGGATGCGATCCGCAGGCCACGCGGCCCCCGCGACGATCCAACGTTCGAGCGTCGCCACCTCGGCAGGCGTTAGCGGCTCGCGGTTTTTGGGCATCAGCGCTTTGCCGTCGGCGTCGTGCCGTACGAAGTCGAGCAGCAAACTTTCTTCCGGCTTCCCGCGAACGATCGCCGTGCCTGATTCGCCGCCGAGGGACGCGGCGGTCCATGTCGCGAGCGAGAGCTTGCCTTTAGGCGGGCCGTCGGCAGAGTCGGCCGCGCCGTGACATTCCAAGCAACGACGTTCGAGAATCGGCGCGACGTCGCGCTCGAACGACGGATTATCGTTGCCGACGGCGCTGCATGGCGAAACCGTCACGTGCGCGATGATCACGGCCATCGCGAACCACGGCAATGCGCGGCGGGGCACCATGCATAGAACCATTTCGAGGCGGGAGAGAATTTAGGTGGGCGCAATTGGTCTGACCAATTTAGACGCCAGAATAACGCCCGCCTTCTAACGTCGCAAGACGCTTTTTGCGGCCCGTCAACTTTCGTCGCCTTCCGCTGCGAATTCCGCCAGATGCTGCGAATTAGCCGCGATGTGCACGCGCATCGCCTCGCGGGCTGCCTCCACGTTGCGACGCTTCACCGCCGCGAGAATCTTGGCGTGATGTTCGAAGGCGAGCGTCGTGCCGTAGCGGCCGAGCGTGCGGCGCCGGCCTTCAATCAGCAACTCTTGAATCGGCTGCAGGATCACTTGAAAGATCGGATTGCCGGTCGCTTCGGCCAGGACGGCGTGAAATCGCATGTCGGCATCGACGTGCGCCTTGAGCGTGTTCTTGGGGTTGCCGAGCGCCTGTTGGGCCGCTTCGAGTTGCCGTATGTGCTCCGCCGTGCGCCGTTCGGCGGCCAGCGCCGCGATCGTCGTTTCCAGCGGCAGGCGGGCGTCGCTCAGTTGATCCAGCCGCAGTACGCCCTGGTTGAGCATCCATTGGTAATTG
>JAEUIN010000395.1 GCA_016793115.1 Planctomycetaceae bacterium | reverse complement strand
AGCCGCCCAAGTCCGCCGGAATTCCATGCCGCTGCGTAAGCATCGCCGCCAAGGCCGGGTCGCGGTACAGCCCGCGAAAGCCGAGCACCACGCACACGTAGTAAACTTCCAAAGCGTCTCGCCGTGCCAAGGTCGAGGCTTCCTTGGCGTTCACGTAAAACTGCTCGCTGCAAAGTCGCGTGCGGAAGAGTTCCATTTCCAGCACGTTGTTGCTCCACCATTCGCGCGATTCCCACTCTGTTTCGACGAGCATCTCGTCGACCCAGGAGACTAACGCGTATTTGGTCAGTTCCCATTCGCGGCCCGATCCGACGATCGCTTCCCCTTGATCGAGCAGCGCGATGATGCGAGCCCGCTCTTCCAAAGGGTTGGGCGATTGCCCGTCGGCCAAGCGGTCGAGTAGACCGAGGACGTGCAACAGAAACGGATCGACGGCCAAGGAATGTCGCGGCGTCATAACCTGTGCGGCACCGCGAAGAGGGCGAATTTGAGCGAGTTCTTTCTGCCGAACGCCGACACGACGAGGTTTTGCTCACCTTGCAGTCGGTCGAGATTCATGATCAGCGAATCTTTCAACCGCATGGCGAGCGTTTGCGTTTGCTGCACGTCTTGCCAGGCCGGCGTGTCTTGTCGCGGCACTTCGAAATACATCCAGTCGTTTCGCGCGGGCAGCGCCCGCACGACGCGCTCGACCGGCAACAACTGCACGCCGGCGGCTCGATGCTTGAAGAGCAGCTCAACCTGCCGGCTGCTGCCCAGTTTCCAGTCGAGCTGCGTGAGTAGTTCCAGGCATTCGCGCGGTGAAAGCTCTCCCTTGTTCACGCCGATGTACCACTGCCAATCGGAGTTGAACCATCGCGGCTCAAGCGACACTTGCATGCCCAGGCCGACGCCGATGAAGCTCCGCTGTTCGAATTCGTAGTCGCGCACCGAGTTGAGCAAGCCTTCGATACGCAGGCGAATGTCGAGGAAGATGCGGTGCAAATCGTCGTGATCGTACGGCAGGATGCCGGTCAGCCGACGGTCCGGGCCAAAGATGCCGAGTTGACCCGCGACGCGGCAAAGCTCCATGTACGCCTCGCGCGGATGAACGTCCTGCGCAAAGGCCAAGACCGCCAACACCGCGTGGGCCGCGTTCAACGCCGAGAGCATCAAAATGCGATCGACGTCCCCCGGCTCCGTGCTTTCCAAGCCGATGCCGCGCGACGCGATCTGCCGGCTAAGCGTCTCGATCTTGCCGCCGACCATGTCGTAAACGGCCCGCACCATGTCGCGGCTAAGTTGCGGCCAAGCATCGATGCGCAACACCGGCGGGATAAACGTCTCGTCGAGTTGCGGCGCCGCCTCGCCGTCGCCCGCGCGTTTGATTTGCGCCAGCGGCAACAGTTCGTAGCCCGAGAGATCTTGCGTCGAGAGCAAAAGCACGGCGTTGAGCTTGCGAAACTGAATTTGCTCTTCGCCGCCCCCCCAACTCTCGTCTTGCACGTTTGTTGTCACGTCGACGTAGCGCACGTCAGTGTCGCCGTTGGAGGAGGCGACGTTCGGACGCCCCATCACCGTGCGCGGCACGCCGAGATACACCTTCACCACCGCCGACTTCTCGAACGCGTCCGCCAGCGCCGACTGAGCCGCAGGCACGGCCAATCCGCCGCCGGCCGGGCTCCGCATATCGAGCCGATCCGGCGCCGTCTCGCCGCCCAAGTCGACGAGCGTTCCGTCGCGCAGCCGGGCTCGCAGGCGCTGCAATTCAAACTGGTGTCCGGCCAACGCATCGCGGCTG
>JAEUIN010000333.1 GCA_016793115.1 Planctomycetaceae bacterium | reverse complement strand
AACGCTTTGTTTGTTCGTGCTGGTGCTGCCGCTCGGCAATGTGGGTACGCCGTCGGTCATCAGAACGATCATTTTCTTGGCGCCCGCTCGGGCGTTGTTCTGGACCTCAAGGCGTCCCTTCTGCAAACCGGCGGAGATATTGGTTCCGCCGGTGTAGTGGCCGGCCTGGCGACTGCGAACTTTCGTGGAAATCAGCGAATAGGTCTTGGTGAGGCTTTGCTCGAGTACCGCAGTTCCGTCGCTCGCCGAGTAGATCGATAATCCAACTTGGTCGTCGGTGCTGTGGCTGGTAAGGAACGATAGAAAGACGTCGACGGCGTCCTTGAGAGCCGTCAACGGTTGCTGACGAGTGTTATGCAAGGTCGGCGTGTCGGCGTATTCGGCTCGATACGTCTGCAAATAGCCGATGAAGGTCAGCATGCCGTACTTGTTACGGTAGCCTGCGGCATAAACGTCGTTATCGCTTTGAACGTAATCGACGTATTCGCTCCACGAGCCTTGCGGAAAAGGGTAGGCGACCTTATCGAGCTTAAATTTCTTGATGACGCTGTTGTTTTTTGTACCCGAGTTACCGTAAGCGACGGGTGTCCAAGTCAAAGTGCCGTAAACCGGCGAACCAAGGTCTTGCCAAATTTGCTGCATGTTCGTTTCGACAGCGGTTTTTCCCAGGATGTCGATATTCGGAAAGTGGCTATCGAAGCACATTGAGCGCGAGTAGTCGAGTACGAGGCAGATATCGCGCGGTTGGTAAGTCGCCACCGATTGGCTTTGAATATTGAAGCTCTGCGTTCCCAAAGCTTTCGCGAAGAAGAGCGGCTGCTGATTCGCAATCGCCGTCACCCGCACGGCGTTCGGCGTGCTGTTCGTCGGCGTAAACGTGCGGTTCGTGATGTTCCAAAGTCCGTACTCGATCGTCGCATTGCCGCTGTTGAGCGGAGTGCCGCCGACTTGGTTGGCGACCAAGTATTGCTGTGCGGAAGACGTGGCGGGGCCGGTCCCGTTGACCAACTCGCCGGCTCCGGCGTAGGCGGCGGCGTCGGTCGCGCGCTGGATTTCGGTGCGGGCATTGGCAATGAAGCCCAGATCGACTGCGAAGGCGATCATGCCGAGCATGAACATCAACAGTAGAGCGGTCAGGACGATGATGACGCCGCGACGTGAAGTGCACGGTCGACGACGCCGAACCGCGGAGCCTACAAACGCGAGGCTGGTCATGGCGATACCTACAAGGTGGATGCGAAAGTGAAGTGAGCGAAGTCGTCCGTCGAAAACTTCGGCCGGCCGGACAGTCACGTTGTGGAAGTCCGCCGGCGGGTATATCCCGCAATCGAACCCTAGGTCAAAAACCGCTCGCGAGCAAAAAACTTTTAGTGTCGCTCAATTCATGACCTAGGCTTGCGCTGAGCCTGCCGACTTTCAGTCCGTCAATGACGGTTATTCCGGCGACGCTCGCCGCTCCCATGCGACCTCTCAGGATTTCGAGAACGAATATGAGCCGTTGCACCACTTCTGTCATCTGGAGTCTTCCGCGCGTATGCGCCCTATTTGCTGCGGCGATGGGGGCGGACGTCTTGGCTGCGGCCGAGTCGTCTGCGGCCTCGCCGGGGAAGCCGCCGTTGTCGCGAGCGGCAATCGAGCAACTCGTCATCAAGCAATTGCAAAAGGTTCCCGGCTACGAACCCGGGGATTTGCTTTCCAGAAAAGAAATTGAACCGATTTTGAATGAGCTTGCGGACCGAGGTTATTTGCCTCCCGACCCGGAAAGTGCGATGCGTGCGTACTTGCCGGAAACGAGTCCGCTAGTGCAAGTGTTGCGAACTCCGCGGGGAATTGAATTCATGCGCGCCGTCGGTCGACAGCCGGAGGCGTACGATCGGCTGGAGCGTTTGTCGTGGAGCAAGATCGGCCGGGGACTTTTGGCCGATATGGTGAACTCCCCCGACGGCAAGCGCGCTTTCGAGCACATGTCGTCGCCCGCGGGAGCTAAGCTCGTCGAGTCGATGTTGACCGGGGATACGGATGCCGAGACTTTCCGACTGCCGACCGGCAAAGTGCACACGGCCAATGAGTTGGTCGAGCAACTCGTTGGGTTGTACGGGCCCAACTAGTCCGTCGGTCGACGGAGTGAATTCGGGCCGCTCGGCGTCTCGAATTACCCGGCTCGTGAACTGTGCACGCGAACGACGGCTTCTCCTCAAAGAGGGCTTCCTTGCCGGACGATCTAACGACTTGAGTGCGACTGGTAAACGCGAGCGCTCGAAGTAGAATCAAGCTAACGATTCGATGTCGCCCGCCTCATTTGCGGCCGGCGGTCCCGCGTGGTTCCTGCCGTACCTCGCCGAAGCGTGTCGTTGTCTTACCCCCGTTTACGGCGAATCCGCTCGACGCTGAGACTTTCCTTTGGCGGATTTGCCGAAGATCTTGCTCGTCAGTGAAACGACTTTGGCGACGACGAAGTCCGGAGTTGCGGCCAATCCGACGTTGTTCAATCTGTTCAATCGATTCTCTCCGGAACGAATCCTGTCGATTGCTCCCGAAAGTGCGACTATTGCACATCCGCCGCAATCGCCGTTTGATCGGAACTATCTTGATTTCAAAACGGAGTTCGTACCGCGGCCGCGTCGTGGTCGGCGATTTGTCGACCCATTTTTTCGGCTGATCGACATCCAAATTCGTGAATTTCTTCCGATTCCGCATTTGGATCGCATCACGGCGTTTGATCCTGATGTGGTCGTCGTCTCGCCGATCACCGCCGATGTGCTAGTCTACGGTCGTCAATTGGCGGCTTCTTTGAAGAAGCCATTCGTTGTTTACTTTATGGATGATTGGTCGGCCTTGGATCGCCGGTGTTGGTTCACCGGCGGGATCCGACGGACCGTGCGTCAACTTCTAGCCGACAGCGACGCTTGGATGATGATTAGCGACGAACTCCGCGATGCGATGGCATTGCGGTACGGTGTGCCGCTACGCCCGACGCTCGTTGTGCACAATCCTGTCGACTTGGCAACCGCACCGCCGCCGAACTTCGAGTTGCGGCGGAGCGGAACATTTCGAATCGTCTACACCGGTTCTATTCAGCCGATGCACGCGGATGCGTTGTTTGCCGTCGCTGAAGCCGTAGATCGACTCCGCACGGCGGGCGAAGACATTGAACTTGTGGTGCACACGGCACCTTACTTCGAAGCCAAGTATCGAGATGCTTGGAGTCGTTGGGGAGTAATACTCGGCTCGCTCCTTCCATACGATCAACTATTTCGAACGCTTCAGCAAGCCGATTTACTCCTAGTTGCGCTGTCGTTCGACGAGCGTCAGGCTCATATGGCGATGTACTCGTTGCTTACGAAGATTACAGACTACATGGCCACGGGCGTTCCGATGCTGGTGTGCGGTCCTAAGGATTGTGCTTCGATCAATTTCATTAACCGCTGGAACTGCGGGCTTACGTGCGACACCCCGAATGTTGCCGACATTGCTGAAGTTATCCACCTGCATTTGAGAAGACCGCCGAGCGACAAGCAACTCGCCGAACGAGCCTATAATTGTCTCGTCGAGCGTTTTTCGACAGAGCCCGTGCAGGCACGGCTTCAGGAGTTTCTGCGACGCGTGGCCGGTGCTCGGAAGTAAAACGCGATGACTGTGACACTGCCGATAAATCCCAATAGCCAGTACCCGTCGTAGCCGTAGCGCAGACGGTAAGCGGCCAATTTGACGAACTCGCTCGTCATAATCACGAAGCCGGTGCGCGACTGCCACCAATTGTGCGCACTCACCTTCGGGTGAGGAATCCCGACGATTTGCAGCTTCCCTTCGGCTGCCGGGCCGAGAACTTGTTTAAAAATCCAATTCGTGCGGCGCGTGTGAAAGTCGTTTGTGACAAGAATCACCCGAGTTTCGGGGCTTTTCATCCAGAGTTGCTTCAGCGCCAGGGCATCGCCGATCGTACTGTCGGATTCGTTGTCGACGGTTTCAATCGCGTCGGACGGAACTCCGCGGGCCCTCAAGACAGCGGTGAGGATTTGATCGACCGCATAGCCGTCTCCCGATTCCGTTTCGATCGTGCGCCGGTTGGTCGGTAATATGACTCGCCGACCGTACCCTGCCGTGTAAAGAGCGGCTGCCGCCAAAGGCCGATTATCGAAATCACCCGGTAGCAGGAAGATCCAATCCGCCGGCTCCGGAGTTTGTCCAACGTCGAGCGTGAGGGCCGCATCTTCCAGTAGATGTGTTCGATACGCCAGGACTGCGAACACCAGCGCCGACAGGCACCCGGCGGCGATGAGCATGAACGTTCTATTGCGATTCATGCAGCCGCCTGGCGTCGGAGGGAGCGCGCGTATTCCTCGGGATCCCAATCGGTCGGCTCGCTCGCCGTAGCCGAGGGGCCGAAAAGCCTGCCGAGGTAAGCCAAGACGACTTGGCGCCAGCCGCTACGATAACGCCACCATGAGGCGGAGTCGTAGGTGGGATCCGGCATGGCGATCAGTGAGATCCGAGCGCTGACCGACGGCGCAAGGAATTGATCGAACACGTCCCGCCAGAAGCCGGATTCGACTTCGCGGCAGATCCAGGCTGCGTTTTGCCCTGGGTGGGCGTCGAGCCAAATGCCGATCGTAACGGCCACGTCGCGGTCGGATCGGCAAAGTTGCGGCAGGACCACGACTTGCGATTCTGCGACGCCGCGTCGAACGAGCGCCGCACGGGCAATTTCATGCCCCATCGGGATGAATCCCATTTGTTGAGGCCGGATCGGTTCACCGATCAGCAGCAGGATTTCTTCGGCTTTACCGAGACGAATCTGTTCGGCAGCCCACTCAAAACGCCCTTCCCCGTCGCCGACGATCAAAGCATCGACATGCTCCGCTTTAGCCGGGGCGGCGACGAGGAAGCCATAGACGCCCTGCAGCAGCATGCGATGAAACAGGACAAGTGCCACGAGGAAGCCTGCGACGATCCATCGTCGATAGCGTCGTCGTGGCGGCGAGCCTGCCATAGATCGTCGATCTTCATTGCGGGAAAAGTGGCTGCGAAGCGGTCGCACTTGCCGTCGGGTGGCGGCATTCGACGACCTCCATTAAAATTGACGGAGTCTTCTCCGTCGAGCATGCCGTCCGGTCAATTTGCCGCCGAGGCCATCGAATGCGCCGAACCTTCTTCCGCCGGTTACTCACAGTTTCCCCGCTGTTCGTCGCGACGGCGGTGTATTCGTGCTCAAATCTCGCGAACGCGGCTC
>JAEUIN010000290.1 GCA_016793115.1 Planctomycetaceae bacterium | reverse complement strand
GTCGCCGAGTTTCGCGGCGCCGAGGTTTTTGGCGCAGCCTTTGAGTTGGTGGGCTCGACTGCGCAAAGTTTCCCGATCGCCCGCGGCGGCGGCTTCACAGATGGCGGCGAAATCCCCCGGCAGCCGGTTGCGGAACTTTTCGAGCAGTTTGGTCGCGAAGGCCTTGTTGCCTTGGCAACGCTCGAGCAGATCGTCGACTTGAAAAGCGTCGCCGAGCCAGGATTCGACCGCGGCCTCGTCGGCCGCTTCCAGGCAAGGTACGGCGTCCACGGCCCGCGACGGTTCAACAATCGTGGGCATGAGTCGGGCGACGATCGTCAGTAGCTTCTCGCGATCGATCGGTTTGGTCGTGTAATCGGTCATGCCGGCCGAGAGGCAGAGCTCGCGATCGCCGCGAACCGCGTTCGCCGTGAGAGCGATCACTGGGAGCGGGCCATCGGCGGCGTAGCGGCGTCCGTCGGCTTCGCGCTTGCGCAACTCGCGCACCGCGGTAAAGCCGTCCATCACCGGCATTTGGCAATCCATCAGCACCAGACCAAACGGCTCATTTTCGAGTGCATCGAGCGCGGCCTGGCCGTTGTCGACGATCAGGCAGTCGTAACCGGCGGAGCGGAGAATTTCTTCGGTCACAAGTTGGTTGACGTCGTTGTCTTCCGCGACGAGGATTCGCAAGCCGCCGGTTGCAACCTGACGGTGCGATGTCTCTTCGCCCGACGTCGTCTTAGCGACCACCTGCGCGATCGTGCGCGGTTCGCAATCTCTGGCCGCCGCCACGACGGCGTCGAACAATTGCGATTGACGAATCGGTTTGCTCATCACGTTTGTGATGCCGAGCCGGCGGAGTTCGGCGGCGTCAGGCGAGTCGCTCAGCGACGTCAGCAGCAGAATTTGGGAATCGCGATAAGCTGCGTCCGTGTGCAAACGCTCAGCGAGATCGAGGCCGTCGAGATCCGGCAGTCGGCGATCGAGGACCAGCAAGCGATAGGGAGAACCGGCGGCCGCGGCGTCTTTGGCTTTTTCGAGTGCCGCCAAGCCGTCGTCGGCCGTGTCGATCTGAACACCCCAGCGTGCGAAGTTTTCGACCAGCAATTCGCGGTTGGCTTCCACGTCGTCGACCGCCAGCACGCGGATCTTTCGCAAGCCGTGCGGCAAGAGGCGAGACGACGGCGACGTATCGGCGGTCGGCTCCAGCGGCAGCGTGAATTGGAAGATCGAGCCCCCCTCGGGCCGCGGCAGGTATTCGATCGTGCCTCCCATCGCTTCGACGAGTTGTTTGCAAATGGAGAGCCCCAGGCCTGTGCCGCCGTATTTTCGCGTGGTCGAAGCATCGACTTGCGTAAACGGCTGGAACAATCGGTCGCGACGATCGGCCGGTACGCCGATGCCCGAGTCGTAGATGGCGAAGCGAATCTGCTTGGCCGGGCCTTGATTGGCTTCGCAAGAGATCTCAATCCGCACGTCGCCGACGTCGGTGAACTTGATGGCGTTGTTCGTGAGATTAACGACGACTTGCCGCACGCGTTCCGGGTCGCCGAGAACGACGTCCGGCACATCCGGTCGGATGCGGCAGGCGAGTTCCACGCCCTTCTTTTGCGCCTTGTGCGCGAAGACTTCCGCGAGATCTTCCACCATGGCATGCAGGCGGAACTCGATTCGTTCCAACTCGACTTTGCCGGCTTCGATCTTCGAGAAGTCGAGCAACTGGTTGATCAGGCCCAGCAGCGCGTCGGACGACGACTGTGCGAGGTGCACGAAGCGTTTTTGTTTGGCGTCGAGCGTGGTCGTGCCGAGAAGTTCGAGCATGCCCATCACGCCGTTGAGCGGCGTGCGAATTTCGTGGCTCATGTTGGCCAGGAACTCGCTCTTCGTCCGGTTCGCGGCTTCCGCGGCTTCCTTCTCCGACTGCAACAGCGCCGCGGCGCGTTTTGCAGTGACGTCGACGACCGTCCCTTCGTAGCAAACGACTTCGCCGCGCTCGTTGCGAATGGCCCGGGCGTTTTCGGAGATCCAGATCGTGGACCCGTCGTGGCAGCGGACTTCGGACTCGAAGTCGCGAACCATGTCGTCGCGTTCGACGGCCTCCCGGAATTCGTCGCGGCGGCCCGCATCGACGTACAACTGCACGTCGATCCGTTCCAGCGATTTCATCAGTTCGTCCGGCGACTGGTAGCCGTAGATGCGGGCCAGCGCGGGATTGGCGCTGAGGTAACGGCCGTCGGGCGTGGTTTGAAACATCCCTTCGACGGCGTTTTCGAAGATGCTGCGATATTTCTCTTCGGCCGTACGAGCCGCGGCGGCGGCCTCTTCACGAGCGCGAATTTCCGTGCTGGCCCGACGGATTACGCGGTTGTACTCCGCCGCAATCTGACCGACTTCCGTATGCGGCTCGACCGGCACCGGCGTGCGGAAATCGCCGGCTCGGTAGTGATGATCCATGTTGCGCAGGAGTTCGTGCAACTCCGTGCTGGCCCCGTGTTCCGAAACGTTGAGCCCTCGCAACTCGGCCTCGCGACTGACGCGGAAGCCGACGCGGCGAAGCACCGGCACAAGCACGCACCAAGCCGTGCCGAACGACCAGATGCCGCACACGCCGACGCCGATGAACTGCACGCCGAATTGCGTGAAGCGTGAAGCGTGGTTGGGAAAGAGCGACGGATCGCCGAACAGCGCGACGGCGAGCGTTCCCCATATGCCGCACATGCCGTGAACCGGAATCGCGCCGACGACGTCGTCGATGCGACGCGCCGCAAGCCAATAGGTGCCGGCCACGCTGATGACGCCGGCCGTGCCGCCGATGACGACCGCGGCCCACGGTTCGACGATGTTGCAGCTTGCCGTGATTGCGACCAAACCTCCGATGACGCCGTTGATGACATGGCCGACGTCGGCGCGGCGCTCCTGTCGCCAACTCGGAATGAGGGCTGCAAGACCGCCGGCGGCGGCGGCGAGATTCGTGTTGAGCAGCACCAGCGGAATGTTTTCCGTGAGTGCCAGAGCACTGCCGCCGTTGAAGCCGAACCAGCCGAACCACAAAAGCAGCCCGCCGATGGTAGACATCGGCAGGTTGTGCGGCGCCATCGCCGGCTGACCGGGAGCAAAGCGCCCGATGCGCGGGCCGAGCTTGATGCACAGGGCCAGCGACACCCAACCGCCGACGCTATGCACGACGGTCGAGCCGGCGAAGTCGAGAAAG
>JAEUIN010000282.1 GCA_016793115.1 Planctomycetaceae bacterium | reverse complement strand
GCGCGATGTTGATTCACCTCGTGAATTGGACGCAAAGCGGCAAAGCACCGCCGCCGAGCCGACATCCACGGCTCGCGGACAAAACGCTCGTGAGTTTCGACGTGTGGAAATCCCAATTTCCGAAGCTACCGCGCCACAACTTTCCGACGCACGCCTATCGACCGCCGCGGCTCGATTTCGGCCCGCGGTTTCACGCCGACGGCATCGCCGACGTCATCCCGCCGAAGGCCGGAACGCCGTTTCAGACGCTCGTGCCCGCCGTGAATGCCGACGGGAATGAAACCAGCGGCATCGCGCTGCCCGAGGTCGCCGTGCCGCTCGGCACCTTCACGGGTTGGAATCTCCGCTCGCCCGCGGTCGGCGCCGAAACGATGCTCTCTCCGCTCGACGGCATGTTCATCCCCTTCGCAAAGACCAAAGCCGATCGCGTTAAGACCGGCGATCCGCGTTTGTCGCTCGAAGAACGCTATCCGACCCGCGCCGACTACCTAGCCCGCCTCACCGAGTCGGCGAAGAAGCTCCATGCCGACGGGTTTCTGCTCGCTGAGGACGTCCTCCGGATCGTCGAGCGTGCGGAGCGGGAGAAATGGGAGTAACGGCGGGCTTGTTCCGAAAATCGAGACGCATCGTCGCTTTCGCCGCGAGCGTCGGAAGGTAAAGTTGAAATCATCCGACTCATGACCGAACACATTGCCTTCACTCCCCTTACTCTTGTCGACGGCGAACTGATCGCGCGACTGCCTCACCGCGCGCCGGTGCATTGGTCGTCTTCCTTGCCCCGTGTGGGGCCGCAAAGCTCGTGCGCACCGCCTACTCGTGGGGCGCGCAACGTCGAATTTGCACGTCGCTCAGTCGAACGCGCCGATCACCGAAGCTCATGGCATCGTCTTCTTCCCGACCTTCATGCCGGAGACCGAGTGAGAACCTCGCCATGACACAACCAACGCCTATGATTCCCCGATTCAACTCTCGATTTTCCGGCTGTGGAATCTCGTGCGCATCCATTCTCGCGTCGCTCGGATTTCTTCTGGGGCCTTCCGTCCTTGTCGCCTCGGCGGCCGATACGCCGCAAGCCGTTCGCTTCGATTTCGGGACTGAGGAACTGGGACCGCTGATTCCGCGGGGAGACGTCGTGCGCGATCAGGCGGGGCCGCGCCCGCCCGAATTCTTGAACATGGACTCGGACAACACCGCGGTGCAGTTGAAGGGCCACGGCGCGCGCTTCGAGATCAAAGACCCTGGGCCGCACAGTTCGTATAAATTCACCAACGGCGACGCCATCACGCTCGAGGCGTGGATCAAGGTCGAGTCGCTGCGTGCGGGGCAGCCCGCCTACATCATCGGTAAGGGGCGCACGCTTTCGCCGAACTTCGGCAAGGACAATCAAAACTGGTCACTGCGAGTCGTCGGCACGGCAAGCGGGCAGGCGGCGCTGAGTTTTCTCTTCACCAGCACCTCGGAGACGAGCGTCTTCCGCTGGCATCGCTGGACCTCGGACGCGACGTTTCACATCGCCGCCGGGTGGCATCATGTGGCGGTTGCATATGAGTTTGGAAAACCGGAAACCATCAACGGATGGATCGACGGCCGGCCCACGGCGGGAAAATGGGATGCGGACGGTCCCACCGTCGATCCGCCGGTGGTCGACGATGACGATGTGTGGATCGGCACGTCGCTCAAGGGGAGCGCGGGCAACAGCTTCATCGGCTTAATCGACATGGCGGCCATTCACCGACGGCGTGTTTCGGATCAGGAATTGGCGGGCCGCTTCCAGCGAAATGGCGGCCCGGCGGTCGTGGCGCGCGAAAAGCCGGAAATGCCGAAATTGGGGCCAATCGTCGGCGGAAAGGTGCTCGTGCAGTTCATTGAAGGACTTCCCGCCTTCAATTGCTGGCCGAGTGCGGCGGAACTGCCCGCGGAGACCGACCGCTGGATGAGTGACGTCTTCCTCCTGCCGCGCATCCCGCTGCGCTACGACGACTGGGGCATCCGCTCCGAATGGAATTCGCCGCTGCTGCTCCGACTGGCGGCGGATGTGGAACTTCCCCGGGGATCGCGGCGTTTTCTCCTCCGCGCCCGTGCTCTTGCGCGCCTGTGGGTCGATGGCGTAGTCGTCGCCGAAACGAAGCCGGCGGATGCGAGCACGCCGAACGGACACGAACCCGTCACCCCGCCGGCGAAGCCGCCGCTGCCGGGCTTGCGGGTGAAAGACTATCACCATCAAGAGGTGTTCGGCACGGCGCAGCTTTCGCAGAACGGCTCGTCGCGGGTTGTTTTAGAACTGGTCCTGGGCGGTAAAAACCAGCGCACCGAAACGGGCGAAGTGTGTGTCGCCATCGAGACGGAGGACGGGAAATCGTTTTCCATTCTCCACGCCGGCAGGGAGCCCGGCCTGCCTCTAACGGATGCCGCGGTTGCGCCGGCGCTGGCCCGATTGGAGACCGCTTTGTGCGATCTCGATGATACGAACCGCAGGGCCGCAGCGCAGTCCCGCGATGCGTTCTGGGAAAAGCGGCATGACATCGGCCGGGAATGGGTGACGCAGAATCCTCCCCCTTCGCCGCCGCAGGACGGTCATCCGATCGATGCCTTCATCGACGCCAAGATCAAGGCCGCGCTCGCGTCGAACGCCGCGGCTTCCCGCGACTCGGGCTCATTCGAAAAAGACGTTCTGCCTATCCTTCGGGAAAAATGCTTCCGTTGCCACGGAGATAAAAACCAAGGCGGGTTGAAGCTGAACTCGCGCGCCGCTGCGCTGCACGGGGGCGATTCCGAGGTTCCCGCGATCGTGCCGGGTAACCCCGACGCCGGCGAGATGATCGTGCGCCTCCGCACCGATGACGCCTCGATCGTCATGCCGCCGTCGGGAGAGCGGCTAAGCGAGGCGCAAATTGCCGCACTGGAGAAGTGGATTCGCGATGGAGCCGCGTGGCCGACCGCGCCGGTGTCGTCCGAGAGACTCGCAAAAACCGCCGTCATCGGCGACGAGGCGTTTCTCCGCCGCCTCTACCTCGATCTCATCGGGCTTCCGCCCACCGCTGCGGAAGCCCTCGCTTTCCTCAATGACACGACGGCCGACAAGCGAATCCGCCTGATCGACCGCCTGCTCGCCGACGAGCGTTGGGCGGAGCACCAAATGGCCGACTGGCTGGACTTGCTGGCCGAAAATCCTACGCTCATCAACGCCTCGCTCAACAGCACCGGCCCGTTTCGCTGGTTCCT
>JAEUIN010000276.1 GCA_016793115.1 Planctomycetaceae bacterium | reverse complement strand
CTTTCTCGGAGGTGCCGAAGACGGGCGGTTCTACTACCTCAAGAATCCGCGGGCACAATAGCCGCAACAAAATAACTGGGGCACCGCTTCGCTATGCCCCAGCCACCCGCGCAAGCCTGCTCATTCAGGCACTTGCAGCTTACACCACTCGTCTTCGGCTTCGGCCAACTGCGCCGTGAGGCTGGCGACTTCATTGTGCAGCCGCAACGCCTCGGCCGGATCGGTCGCTTCCATGAGTTGCCGGTTCGCCGCCTTCTTCTGATCGTCGAGGCGGGCGATCGTTTTTTCAAGCGTGGAGATCTGCTTGCGAAGTTCGCGCTCGTTGCGTTGCGGCGCCGCGGCCGTCGGCTTGACGGCGGCCTTCGCCGAAGCGGGGGCTTTCGACATTTGCGTCGCCAATTCGCGCTCGCCGGCTTCGATCTCTTGATTGACCGAGTACAAGTACGACTCGTAATCGCCGCGGTAGTTCGTCACGCCGCCGTCGCGAACTTCGATGATGCAAGTCGCCACGCGCTTCATAAAATGCCGGTCGTGGCTCGTGAAGATCACCGTCCCTTGGTACGCCAACAGCGCATCGGCCAACGCTTCGATCGTATCGACGTCGAGATGGTTCCCCGGTTCGTCGAGCACGAGGATGTTGTGCTTGCTCAAGAGCAAGCTCGCCATGCAAAGCCGCGCCCGCTCGCCGCCGGAGAGGACGGAAATCTTCTTCTTGACCGCGTCGCCGCGGAAGAGCAGGGCCCCGGCCATGTCGAGAATTTCTTGGTCTTTCGTGCCCGAGGGGGCGTGGTACTCCAAGTACTCCAACACCGTCTTTTTCTCGGGCAGGCTCGTGTAAACATGCTGGGCATACGTTCCCACATCGCAGCCGTGCCCCCATCGGAGTTCACCTTCCAGCGGTTCGAGCGAATCGACGATCGTCCGCAGAAACGTCGTTTTGCCTTGGCCGTTGTCGCCGACGATCGCGGCTCGGGAGCCGTGCTCAATTTCCAGATCGATGCCGGTCGCAATCTTGCGCTGGCCGTAGCCGATCGCTAAGTCGCGGCAGCGCAAGGCCGGGCCTTTGCGTGGCTCGACCTGCGGCGGGCGGATCCGGGCCGTCGGTTCGTCGCTTGCGATCTCGGCGAGTTCCAGCTTCTCTAACTGCTTGCTTTTCGACCGGGCTCGGGTCGCCGTGCTGGCCCGGGCCTTGTTCTTGGCGATGAACGTTTCCAGATGTTTGCGCTTCGCGGCGATCGCGGCATTGGAGCGTTCTTCATGCTCGCGCTGTTCGCGTTGGTACTCAAGAAACGCTTCGACCTTGCCGGGAAACATCGTCAACTTCCCGCGCGACAGGTCGAGCGTGTGGTCGCAGACCGATTGTAAGAAAGCCCGATCGTGCGAGACGATCAAGCAGGCTTCCTTGTAATGCCGCAAGAAGTGTTCGAGCAGAATTTGCGTCCGCAAGTCAAGGAAGTTCGTCGGTTCATCGAGCAACAGCAGATTCGGCTCGTGCAAGAGCAGGGCGGCGAGCTTGACGCGGGTTTGCCAACCGCCGGAAAGTTTCGTGACCGGGCCATTGAGATAATCTCCCTTGAGTTCAAACTCGCCGGCCACTTCGCCGCACTTCCAATCGGGCCGGCCGCTGTCGCGCATCAGGAATTGTAGGGCTGATTCGTCGGGCAGAAACGGATCGTGCTGTCGCAGATAGCCGACTTGCAGCTTCGAACTGCGAATGACTTCCCCCTTGTCGAGTTGCTCCTCGTCCAAGAGTACGCGCAGCAGCGTACTCTTGCCGGCCCCGTTGCGGCCGATGAACCCGACCTTCTCGTCGTCCGTGATCACGGCATCCGCTTCGTCGAGCAGAATCTGATCGCCGTAACGCTTCGATGCATTCCGAACTTGCAGCAACACGCCCATCGATCCGACTTCCTTCGTGACAGAACTTCCAACAAAACTACTCGGCCCAAGGGGCCAACTCTTCCCACCGTGTGAAATCGGCGGCCAACTTGTCTTCTAGCGATTGCAGGCGGGCCTTGGCCGTCGCGATCTTGTCGCCCGATTGCTGGTAAAACTCGGGCGCGGCCATCTCTTCGTGCAAG
>JAEUIN010000242.1 GCA_016793115.1 Planctomycetaceae bacterium | reverse complement strand
GAAGGGCCCGGCCAGCTCGTCGCAAAAGGCCGGCACGATGACCGTCGGCGCCGACGTGTTGCCGACGCTGCCGAAGCACGCGGGCGACCGCAACCGCACGAGCCCGTTTGCCTTCACCGGCAACAAGTTCGAGTTCCGTGCCGTGGGTTCGAGCCAGTCGATCGCCGGTCCGCTGGTCGTGCTCAATACGATCGTCGCGGAGAGCCTCGACTACATCGCCACCGAGCTTGAGAAGAGCATGGGCGGCGATGCGAGCAAGCTCAACGCTTCGGTGCAAAAGCTGCTGCAAGACATCACGTCCAAGCACAAGGCGGTGATCTTCAACGGCGACGGCTACTCGGAAGAATGGCACCGCGAAGCTGAAAAACGCGGCCTGCCGAACTTCCGCAACACCGTCGACGCGTTGCCGGTGCTGATGAAAGAAGAGAATGCCGCACTATTTGCCAAGTACGGCGTGCTTTCGCCGCGCGAAACCCACAGCCGTTACGAGATCTACGTCGAGCGTTACTGCAAAGACGTGAATACGGAAAGCCTCGTGGCGCTGAGCATGGCCAAGACGCAGATTCTTCCGGCGGCCTACCGCTACCAGAAGGAACTGGCCGCCACGGCCGCTTCGCTTAAGGAAATCGGCAAGACGCCGCACCTCGGCTCGCTCGACAAGCTGACCGAACTGGTCGCACAGTTCGAGTCGGCCATCGACAAGCTCGAAGCGGCGATCAACCACAAGGCCTCGGGCGACTCGATCAGCCATGCTAAGCACTTCCGCGACGAAGTGATCCCGGCCATGAACGTCGTTCGCTCGATCGCCGACAAGGTCGAAACGATCGTTCCGGACGACATCTGGCCGCTGCCGACCTACCACGAGATGTTGTTCATCAAGTAGTGGTCGAAGGCGTCCGATAATCGGAAGCACCTACGCCGCGCCGCTCGGTCTTGCCGGGCGGCGCGGTTTTTTGTCGTCTTATTGCCGCATAATGAGTTCATTTTCTTGACAGGGTCCAAGTGGGCCGATAAAGAGAACCAACCCTATTTAGCGGGGCCGGAAATTTAGTGCATTAGGCGAGATATCTATGAAACTCTTGGCGGCACGCGGCGGCGGTTTTGGGGCGATCATCGGATGGTTCATCCGAGTCGTCATTTACGACATTTGCATCACAGGCATCTCCGATATTCTCGGCGTGCCGCGGATGGTGGCCCTCTTCATCTTCCTGGGCATCCTGGCGCTAATTGCTTTTGCGGGCTACGTGCTCAAGCAAAAGTACGCACCGGGCGTGGAATCAGATTAAGCTATTGCGCCGACTGCCCGCATGGCAATCGTGCGGGCAGTCCGGCGGCTTTGGCTTGCCTGCTTATGCTATTAACGGGGGCGCAGCGTAAGCGCTTCTACGAAGTGTGCCCCTTCGCAAGTTTTCCGCATGGAACATCGGCTCCTATACGCTCCCGTATTCACCGTTGTCGAGTTCACGCTTCACGAAGGGGAAGAGGTTATCGCCCAGCCGGATAGCATGATCTCGATGACCTCGGGCATCGAAGTGACCGCCGCCATCGGCGGGGCTCCAAACGCTTCGAAGAAGTGGTGGACCGGTTTCAAGACGATGCTCGGCGGCGAGTCGTTCGTTCGGGCCGTCTTTCGCTCCAATCGCGACGAGCAGACGCTGATTCTCGCGCCGGAGAACTACGGCGACGTGAAGCCTGTGGAAGTCGTCGACGGGCACGCAATGCTGTTGACCCGCGGGGCGTATCTTTCGCACGTTGGCGACTGCAAGCTCGACGCCAAGTACGGCGGCATCAAAGGTTGGATGGCGAAGACGGGTTTCTTTCTGCTGCGGATCACCGGCAGCGGCACCTTGTTTTGCCAGACCTACGGCGCCGTCGTCGAGCGCGAACTGGCCGAGGGGGAGCGGTTTCTGCTCGACAATCGGTACGTCGTCGCCTTTTCCGACACGATGACCTTCGAGCTCGTGAAGTCGAGCAAACGGCTGAGCGATTCGCTGATGTCGGGCGAAGGGTTCATCAATCGATTTACAGGGCCCGGTAAGTTGATCTATCAGACGCGTGCGAAGCCGCGGTTCAGCTTTATCGGCCAACTTCTCGGCGCCGTAACCTAACGCCATGGCCGCCGCCTCGAAAGTTCCCACGCGTTCGCAGCTCTTGCGGCAAGTCGATCGGGCCAACGGCCTGGCCGCCCCCTGGATCGTCGTGCAGGTTTTGCTGTGCGCACTTCTGGCTTGGCTGATCGACTGGCGGCAGGTGCTGGATTCGCCGCTCGTGGCCGCCGTCGCCGCTTCGGTCGTCGTCGGGCCGCACTTTATGGCGTTGCTGCGGTATTACGTGACGCCGCGCAAGGAGATCGACGACCTCAAGGAACAGACCCGCTTCGGGCAATTCGATAAGCACAAGCTTCGTCAACTTGTGAACGACGCACTCCATCGACTCGGGCTACCGCTGCCGGGGCCGCCGGTTTACATCACCGCCGATAAGGCGATGAACGCCAGTGCGATCAACCTCGGGTTCGCGGCATTCTTCCGATCGCTCAACGGAGTTTATCTCAATCGGCAGATGCTCCATCGGCTCACGCCCGCCGAGGTGCAAGACGTCATCGGTCACGAGCTTGGGCATTACTTCAAGTACTACCTGCTGAACGACCGTTGTCGCGGACTTACGCTCTTGCTCGGAGGACTGGGGGGCGTGCTCGTTACGCAATGGATCGATATGGACAGCGGTCTGAGTTGGGTGGCGCTGGCCTTTTGCGGGGCCGCGGCGTGGTTTGTTTCCGGCTTGCTCTCCGGCAACACGGGTGAAGCCATCGAATATCTGTGCGACGACCTCGGGGCCCAGGTTCACGGCGTCGTCGTCTCGATCAACGGGCTGCTGAAGCTGGGCGTCGACGGTGAGTTGCAGTCGGCCATCCATCAGCAGGAATTGCTCCAGCGTCGCCATGGCAATCTTAATGCCCGCGACATCATCGAAGCCATCAATGCGGCCATACCTTATGGCCATACGAGCCGCGAGGAGTTGGAACGGGCCGTCGAAGAATCGCTCAAGCGGAGGTCGAAAGAACGGTCGAAACTGTCGCTCAGCGGCTTCTTTCAATTCGCCTGGAACGGCGATGACGAAGATGCCGTCGAAGATGACATGCGCAAGATTCGCAAGCTTCAGAACGCTCCGCGCATCGAGTGGGAGTCACTTCTGGACGGCCGCCGCGACGCGATGCTCGACGAGTACGGAGTGGCAGAACTCGTCGAAATGCTCGAGCAACATCCCGATCGGTTGCTCTTCCGGCTTCCTGAAGAAGTCGGCCATGGCGACGGCGTTCACCCACCGCTGCGACTCCGAATCCTTTACCTTTGGAAAAACCGCGAGGCCATCGAGGCCGCGGCTCGACAAACAGGCCGAATCTAACGATCGTGCGGGCCGTTTCGCACGCAATTTGTCTGGCGGTCGCCGGCCGCATGGCGAGCGACTAAAGTGTTGGTATTCGTTCCGTCGTCGTGCGGCCCGTCGAACTGAGGAAAAGCCCCGTGAAGCCGAAGGAAGTCTTGGCCTACTGCCGTGAGAAGAACGTCAAAGCGATCGATTTGCGGTTCATGGATTTT
>JAEUIN010000224.1 GCA_016793115.1 Planctomycetaceae bacterium | reverse complement strand
GCCGCAACGTCTCGGCAAGTGCGCGGAGCTGTTTCGCTTGCCGCTCGAGCGAGTCGGCGCGCTCTCGCAACAACAGGGCGCCCGGCTGCGAATCGCCTGTCAGCGGCGTCAAGAGATTCATGTCGGCCTGACCGTGTTTCGGCAACGCCGCTTCCAGTTTTTTGACGGCGGCGACGACCGCGGCCGTCGGCTCCGCTTCGTTGACCTCTTCGCCGACGGCAAAGCCTCGAAAATCAGCCTGCGTCTGACGGAACTTCACCAAGCCGATGCGACTGCCGCCCACGTCGGTCAATCGGTGCTCATAGACCAGAGTGCCGTTGACGTAGCACCGTGCCCGATCGTTTTCGACGTGCACCTTCAATCGATTCCATTCTCCCGGCAGGTACGCGTCGCTCGCTCGTTCATCAAGCACATGCCAACTGTAAACATCGGGGCCGTCGAAACGGACGAATCGCAATCGGCCGCCGCTTGGGTAAAAGCCGTAATGCCGCGACTTTCCGTCGCCGGCGAAGGCGAGGCCCGCCGCACCGGCTTCATCGTCAAGCTTGACCTGCACGGTGACTTCATAAATCGGCGACGGCGACTCTTGCTTAGCAAGGCAGAGCGACCGCCCGCCGACGCCGGCTCCGACGCCGCCGACAAGGATTCGCCCCGCGCGTTGCCGCCAAGTCGCCCCGCCTTGCGTTTCCCAGCGTCTCGGATCAAGTGCGCCGATCGTCAGCCAGCGATCCATCGTCACCGTGTTCGGCTGCTCGAGTAAGTCTTTGAGGGCGTTAACTTTCACCGCGAAACCGAGATTGTCCGTCACCGCAGACTTCATCGTCACGATGCCGAGTACACGTCCGCGCGTGTCGAGCACCGGCCCGCCGCTATTGCCCGGTTCGATCGGCACGGCTAACTGAATGAGCGGCATGCCGTCGATTTCTCGGCTGCCTGACGCTACGCCTTTGACGACGCTATGCGCGAGTCCCTGCGGATTGCCGAGCACGACGATGTCTTGGCCGGCGACGACACCGTCGGAATCGCCCAAAGAAAGCTTCGGCAGATCTTTCGCCGCAACGCGCAACACGGCCAAATCGACCACGCGTTTCGATGCATAAACCGCGGTCACTTCCAGTTTTTTACCGTCGTGCGTTTCCACCGAAACGGCTCGTCCTTCGCCGATCACGTGTAAATTGGTGGCGACAAGTCCGGCGGAGTCGATCACGAAGCCGGTGCCCAACCCCGACTCTTTACCGTCGCGTCCCGCGCCGCGAATAATGACGATCGAAGGCAGCGCACGTTTCACCAACGACTCGATCGATTCGACGACGTCGGGCTTCTTGCCCGCAGTCAATTTCGCGTCAATTGATTTTGGCCGCGCTTTCGCCTCAGATTGGATCGCCGGAGCGGCGGCTTCGACTTCGCTCTGCTCAGTGAACATCGCGAGCATCGAGAACGACGTCGCCAAGAGACCGACGCGTACCGCGCACCGAATTTGAGAGAATCGCGCCATGTTGGCATCTCCCCACAAGACTCGTTAGGCTGACACCTCGTTTAGCTTAACCGACCGCATCGGCGCGGTGAACGTGAATCGCGCGCCGCGACCTTTAGAAAGACGTCACACATGCTTCGCGTTGGATTCATCGGCCTCGGCACCATGGGGCGACCGATGGCTAAAAACGTACTTAAGGCCGGCTTCCCGCTCTCCATCTTCGCGCGCCGCAATGAAGCCGCGCAAGAGTTCGTCGAACTCGGCTGTGTGCGCGCCGCGACCCCCGCGAAATTGGCGCAATCTTGCGACATTGTGATCTCGATCGTCACGGCCGACCCTCAGGTCCGAGAACTGGTCGGCGATGAGGCGGGCCTCGCCGCAGGTCTAAGCGAGGAGAAGCTCTATATCGATATGAGCACGATCGGCCCGGACACCGTCCGCGACGTCGGCGACGCCATTGCCGCCGCGGGCGCGAGCATGATCGATGCTCCGGTCTCCGGCGGCCCCTGGGGTGCGGAAGCCGGTACGTTAGCCATCATGTGCGGCGGCGAAAAAGCCGATTACGCCCGCGCCGAACCCGTGCTGCGAGCGATGGGAAAGCACCTCTTTCATTGCGGACCGCTCGGCAGCGGGCAGGCCGTGAAACTCGTGAACCAAATGATCGGCGGCGGCATCATGACGCTGATCGCCGAAGGCCTCACGCTGGCCCGAAAAGCCGGCGTCGATCTGGAACAAATGGTCGACGTGCTCAGCGTCTCCAGCGCCAACTCCTCGCTTCTGGAAGCTCGCGGCAAGAAGTTTCTGCTCGCCGATTACTTCATCCCCGGCTTCATGACGGAGTTGATGCGAAAAGATATGGCCTTGGCCGTTTCGCTCGCTCAAGAATTGAAAGTGCCGACGCCCGTCGCCGCGGGGGCGTTGCAGCAATACACCTCGGCGATGAACCAAGGCTGGGAAAAACTTGATTTTTCCGCCGTCGCCAAGGTCTACGAACGAGCCGCCGGAGTCACGCTCGTCGCTAAAGACCAAAAGGAGCCTGTCCAGTGAACAGCCGGTTTCTCGAGTATCTCCGCGGTGAACTCGAAAAAGTCCGCGAGGCGGGACTCTACAAAGACGAGCGCACGATTGCAACGCCGCAAAACGCCTGGATCAAAACCGAACAAGGCAAACGGGTGTTGAATCTGTGCGCCAACAACTATCTCGGTTTAGCCGATCATCCGGCCGTCGTCGCAGCGGCGAAGCAGGCGCTCGACGACTTTGGCTACGGCATGGCCAGCGTTCGCTTTATCTGCGGAACGCAAACCGTCCACAAGACGCTCGAAGCGAAGATTTCCGAGTTTCTGGGCACCGAAGACACGATCCTCTACTCTTCATGTTTCGACGCCAACGGCGGGCTTTTCGAAACTCTGCTGAGCGCGGACGACGCGATCATTAGCGACGCCCTCAATCACGCGAGCATCATCGACGGCGTGCGACTCTCCAAGGCTCAACGCTATCGCTACGCGAACAACGACATGGCCGACCTGGAAAAACAGTTGCAGGCCGCAGCCGGCTGTCGCTTCAAGATGATCGCCACCGACGGCGTGTTCTCGATGGACGGCATGATCGCCGACCTGCAGACGGTTTGCAAGTTGGCCGACAAGCACGAGGCGATCGTCATGGTCGACGACTCGCACGCCGTCGGCTTCGTCGGCGATCGGGGCCGCGGTACTCCGGAACTGTGCGGCGTCGCAGACCGCGTCGACATCGTGACGGGTACGCTCGGCAAAGCGCTCGGCGGCGCATCCGGCGGTTACACATCGGGACGCAAGGAGATCGTGGAGTGGTTGCGACAGCGATCACGCCCGTATCTGTTTTCCAACTCGCTTGCACCGCCGATCGCCGCGGCGTCGCTGGCCGTTTTGGCGATGCTCGCCGACGGCGACTCTCTGCGCGAGCAATTGAAATCGAATATGCAGTTCTTCCGCGCCGCCATGAATAAGCTCGGATTCCGATTGCTCGGCGACGGACACGCCATTATTCCCGTATTGCTGGGCGATGCGAAACTGGCCGGAGAAATGGCGGCGGCGATGCTGGAAGAAGGGGTTTACGTCGTCGGGTTCTCGTATCCGGTCGTTCCGCAAGGCCAAGCAAGGATTCGCACCCAGATGTCGGCCGCGCATTCGCGCGACGACCTGGAATTCGCGGTCTCGGCGTTCGCCAAAGTCGGCAAGTCGCTGGGCGTCATTCAATAACACAACTGTTTTAAGGCGAATTCGCATGCCGCGGACGATGAAGGCGCTGGTCAAGGCAAAGCGTGAACCGGGACTATGGATGCAAGAGGTGCCGGTGCCGACAATCGGCGCCAACGACGTGCTCATTCGCATCAAGAAGTCGGCGATTTGCGGAACAGACGTCCACATCTACAACTGGGATGAATGGTCGCAGAAGACCGTGCCGGTGCCGATGGTGGTGGGGCATGAGTATGTCGGCATCGTGGAAGAGATCGGTTCCGACGTCGTCGACTATAAGCCGGGAGATCGCGTCACCGGCGAAGGTCACATTACCTGCGGGCATTGTCGCAATTGCCGAGCCGGGCGGCGACATCTCTGTCGCAAGACGCTAGGCGTCGGCGTCAATCGCCCCGGTTCGTTCGGCGAATTCCTCAGCTTGCCCGCGGGCAATGCCTTCAAGCTGCCGGAGTCCATACCCGACGACTTGGCGGCAATTTTCGATCCGTTCGGCAACGCGGTCCACACGACGCTCTCGTTCGACTTAATCGGCGAAGACGTGCTGATCACCGGGGCCGGCCCGATCGGCATCATGGCGGCGGCGATCGCGAAGCACGTCGGCGCGCGTTATGTCGTGGTGACCGACGTCAACGAATATCGCCTCGACTTGGCGCGCAAGATCGGCGCGACCTACGTGCTCAATCCGCAGCGTGAGACGCTTCAGGATTGCATGAAACACCTCGGCATGACCGAAGGCTTTGACGTCGGCCTGGAGATGTCGGGCAACGCCGCGGCCTTTCAATCGATGCTCGAAGCGATGAACCATGGAGGCCGAATCGCCGTGCTCGGCATCTTTCCGAACGCGGTGAACGTCGACTTCGGCCAGATCATCTTCAAAGGTCTCCACCTGAAGGGGATTTACGGGCGAGAGATGTTCGAGACCTGGTACAAGATGACGACCATGCTCCAAAGCGGGCTCGACATTTCCCAGGTCATCACGCACCGGTTTCCGATCGACGATTTCGAAAAAGGATTCGAAATCATGCGCTCCGGCCGGTCAGGCAAGGTCCTGCTCGATTGGTAAGACCGCCGCCTGAGGCGCGAAATCGGCGGAAAACCAGTGTTTTGAGATTATTCACTTCCGCAGATGCGGAAAATCTTGACATGCGGAGGGTTAGGGCGTTTAATAGCCGTTGGATTGAGACTCAGTCTCACATCGAACCTGCCAGCCTTCCAGCCACGCGAATTCGCCGCCTGCCATGGTTGTTTTTTACGACCTTAAGCATCATTCGTTCGAAACGGCGTTGCTAGAGCCGATCACCGCACCGGCCGTCGACGACGCCGCCGATCCGGTCATCTGTCGCTGCCTGCAGGTGCGCGAGTCGACGATCGTGCGAGCCGTTGAAAACGGCGGGGCTCGCTCGCTGTGCCAGATTGCTTGCGCGACCGGGGCGGGGGGCGGCTGTACGGCGTGCCACCGCAAACTGCGGCAATACTTCGCCAAGAAGCCGCATCCGGCCAATGAAGCCGTCGTGCCTGCCCTAGCTCCCGCCTTGCAAGAAGCGCTCGACAAGGGGGAGCTGCGCGAGAACGAATCGTTCTGCGGAGAAACGGCGTGCGGCGGCGAAGGCTGCAGCGTCTCAAAGCTCGGCGGGTCCCTTAGTGGCCTTCTTCTCCCTCACCCATCTGCGATTGCAGATAGTTCGCCAGACCGACCTCGTTAATCAGATTGAGCTGAGTCTCCAGCCAATCCACATGCTCCTCGCTTTCGACGAGGATCTTTTCCATCAGATCGCGGCTGCCGCCGTCCTTTAGTTGGATCGCCAGCGCGACGGCGTCGTTATAAGCCTTCACGCCGCTCGTTTCGAGTTGCAGGTCGAACTCGAACTGTTCTTTCACGTCGCCGCCTGCGCGAATCACGCCGTAGCGGGCGATCTCCGGCACGCCGTCGAGGAAAAGAATCCGGTCGATCAACATATCCGCATGCTTCATCTCGCCGATCGATTCGTGGTAGTGCTTCGCGCCGAGCTTCATGAAGCCCCAGTTCTTGCACATCTTGGCCTGGATGAAGTACTGATTGATCGCAGTGAGTTCGATCGTAAGCGCGGCGTTGAGCGCATCAATGATCTGTTGATTACCCTTCATGATTCCAACTCCGGTGTCGAGGACAACGCGCGCCGTCGGCCTTGCAAACGCGGGGGCGACGTACACGCGGAAGTGATTCTGCGGCATGTTCCGGCGAATTCTAGCGGCCGATTGCGCAGCCCGTCTAGGGCGTATCGGCGAGCGAGCCCCGGGATTTGCCGATTGATACGCGATTGCAAAAGGCGCGGCCTTGAGCGCGGCGAGACGTCGCGATCGAGTCGTGTCATTGCACAGGGCCTGACGCTATTTGAGAAGGCCGCTCAGCAACAAAAAAAAGCGCATCCCCAACTGGATCGCCCCAGTTTTTTCGGCCTCCAAATCGAAGGGCGTCGCATTCGCAAAGCGGAACCAAGTGCCCACCCGATCAAGCAGGCGACTAACGGCGGACGTCAAGGCAGACCAATTCGCCACGTTCGCTCCGGCAGTAGATGAAGCCGTTGCACAGCACCGGCGTCGTCCAACTTCGATCGTCGAACGCTTTCGTTTTGGCCAGTTCGACGTACTTATCCGGCCGCGCCTCGGCGACGACTAAATCGCCTTCGTCACTTTGAATCAATAGCTTGCCGTCGGCCATCGTCACCGCACCGCAGCCGAAGCCGCGTTGCTCCCATAGGCGCTTGCCGGTCGCCATATCGAGACACACCAGTTTGCACTGTCGAGCCGTGTGCGAATTGCCGTCGATGCCGTAAAGCCGGCCTTCTTTCTCTACGCACGTCGCCATATGATTCGACATCTCTTCGTTGCGAAACAACGGCGCGAGCTTAACGCCGTCGAACTCGAGCAACGTGCAACCGGTTCCGTAGCCCGTGCTGATGAAAATCGTGCGGCCGACGACGACCGGCGTCGTGCCGCTTGTTACATACTGGCTCGTCCAATCATATTTGGCGATCTCACGTCCATCACCGGGGTCGACGACGACGAGGCAGTCGTTGGTCAGCGCGGCGACGAGCGTTTTGCCTTGCGGACCTGTAAAGGAGATCGGCGAACCGTAGCCGACGCGGTAAACGGTCGATCGCCAGGATTGCTTGCCGGTCGCCTTGTCGAACGCAACGAGTCCGCCGGCGTCGAGAATTAACAAGTTGCCCAAAACCAGCGGCGACGATGTGAATCCCCATTCGGCCGTCGGGACGCCGAGTGTATCGGGGAGTTTGAGCATCCAGCGCACGGCGCCCTTCGCGGCATCAAGCGCATGCAAATGTCCTTCTTTGCTCACGGTGAAAACCGCATCGGCATCTACCGTTGGCGTCGCGCCCGGCCCGCCGGGATGCAAATAGTCGATCAAGCCGCAGTCGTACGAGTGTTTCCACAGCTGTTTGCCGGTTTCGGCGTCGAAGCAATAGACCGACTCCTGACCGTCGCGATGCCCCATCGTAAAGAGCCTCCCTGCGGCTACCGCGACGCTACTATAGCCGAGTCCCACTTGCGCGCTCCAAGCACGCTTCGGGCCGTCGGCCGGCCATTCGTTCTGCCACTCCGATTGCGTGCTGATGCCGTTGCGATACGGGCCGCGAAAGGCCGGCCAATCTCTGGTCGGTCGAGAAGCCTCTTGAGTTAGTGCCTGATTGACGCGCTCTGGGTCGGCCGACACACCGTCGCAGCCCCAAGCAATCACCACCAACGCCGCCGCCGCGCATCGCCACATTGTTTCATCGTCTCCGGTTCGGGTTGCATGAATTGTCGAGTTTGGCCGGGCTTGCGACAAGTGAGCACAAGATCGACAAGCGGCGTGGCCCGCAACATTCGATGGCCTTTGCGGCAATTCGGCCTAAAATAAAAGTATGCCGCGGTAGACGGCAAACGAAAGAGGTGAGACCAGAAACGATGCGAACCCTCGTATGTCCGCGCTGTCGCGGCAAATGGCAAGTGGAAGCCGTTCAGGCCGGCATGAAGGCGGTTTGCCCGCATTGCCAAGCCTCGATGACCATTGCCTCCGCACCGCCGGGCAAGAGCGGCGTTCACGGTGTAGCCAAGGCTACTCCGCCGCAGATTTCTGCTGCGCCTGGACTACCTTCGAGCCTCTCGACCGCTCCGTCGTCGCCGCCTGCCAAGGCCAAGGAGTCGACGGAGAAAACTGAACCGGTACCTGCACCTGCCGTTCAGCATGCTCCGCCTGCGGAGCGGAAGCCTGTCGTTTTGCCGGAAGATACGACTTTGCCCCCCCACTCGCTCGCTGAATCCACGACAGCGCAGAAACCGGTCGGTGCGAAGTCATCGGCCGCGGTGCGATCCGATGCCGCGCTGCCGATCGGAATTAGCGAAAGCCGATCCGCCGTTCTCATTCCCAACGCCGATGCCGCCGTTGAACCTACACGCCGCGCAAAAGCGCCGCTCGTTTTAGTCATAATTACGCTCGCTGGGCTCGCCGCCGCGAGTGCTTATTGGCAACCGTGGAAACTTTTGCTTTCGGATGCGGATACGGCGCATCGCGGAGACGAGACCGCGGGACCGTCCGTCGACCGCGTTCCAACGCCGCCTCCCAAAACGCTCATTCCACCTACTGCAGTTGTTCCGAGAAACAACGACGTCGCAACTGCAACGAATACTGCGGCGACGCCGCTCTCCGTCGCACGGCCGTCGGTTTCCGACGTTTCAGCGCCCCCGATTCCCGCCGCCGCAGAACTTCCACCGCCGAAGGTAAGCGTAAGTGCGACTCCCGTCTTGATCGCCGCTTCGTCGCCGCCGGCTCCGGCCGCTACGAAACCATCGCCGAGCGGCGCCGGTCCGGTCGCCGTGAAGTCGATCGTCGCTCCGACGGCGAGCGCGAAGTCAATCGCCACGCCGAACGCGAAGGCCGGCGCGGCGATTTCCACGTCCCCGACATCGGCGTCGGTTACGACGCCCAAAGCAGGAGTCTACGATCGTGCTCCGCTACCGCCGGGCACCGAAGGCACTCAACCTGTCGGGCCGACCGCACGGCTGAAAGCCGGCGATCGATTGCACGCTCAATACGACGGCAAGTGGTACGCCGTCACAGTCGTCGGTACGCTCGACGACGGCAAGGTTCGCGTCCGATGGGAGACGTGGGGGGCGGACTACGTGGGGAATATCGGCCGCGACAAGCTTCGCGTGGCGTACTAATCGCCGTCCATTTCAACTTATCGCCTCGGCCGTTCGGAGCTTGGGCTCGGCTGGGCGAGCGGTTAAGCTGGCGCTCTTACCGTCGTATCGGCTTCTCGTTCGTTGCGCATCATGACGAAACCGCTGGTCGTCCTTAACGTCGTCGGCCTCACTCAGGCCCATCTCGGTCCGCACACGCCGCAGCTTTGCCGTTTGGCTCAGGATGGCTTCGCTTGTCCACTCGGCACGGTCCTGCCGGCGGTCACATGCTCGGCGCAATCCACGATTCTGACCGGCTTGTTGCCTCGCGATCATGGTATCGTCGCCAACGGTTGGTACGTGCGCGAACTGGCCGAAGTGATGTTTTGGAAGCAGGCCAATCAACTAGTCGGCGGCGAACGAGTGTATGAAGCGGCGCGCAAGCGAGATTCTAACTATACGACGGCCAAACTCTTCTGGTGGTACAATATGTACGCGCCGGTCGATTGGTCGATCACGCCGCGCCCCAGCTATCCGGCGGACGGACGCAAGGTCTTCGACAGTTACAGCCGACCGGCCGACTGGAAAGATGAACTGCAGGCGAAGTACGGAATCTTCCCGTTGTTGAAGTTTTGGGGACCGGGCACCGATATCGCCAGCACCCGCTGGATCGTCGATGCCGCGCTCGACGCCCTAGCGACGAAGAATCCGACGCTCTCGCTCGTTTACTTGCCGCATCTCGATTACAACTTTCAGCGGTTTGGACCTGACGACCCGCGCTGCGTGCAAGATTTACGCGAGGTCGACGCGGAAGCCGGGCGTTTAATATCAGCGGCTCGCGGCCGAGGGTGTGAAGTCGTCGTACTCTCCGAATACGGAATCACGCCGGTCGATCAGCCGGTGCATCTCAATCGCGTACTCCGCGAGCGCGGCTACCTCGCCGTTCGCAAAGAACTACCTGGGTGGGAGACTCTCGACGCAGGCGAGAGCCGTGCGTTTGCCGTCGCGGACCATCAATTGGCGCATGTGTACGTGCGCCGACCGGAAGACGTACGTCCGGTAGCCGAGTTATTGCGACGCACGTCGGGCGTCGACATGGTACTGGATCGCGACGCTCAGCGAGAATTCGGCATCGACCACGCGCGCAGCGGAGAACTGGTCGTCGTCGCCGGCGAGCGAAGCTGGTTCACATACTATTTTTGGCTCGACGACGCAGTGGCCCCCGACTACGCCCGCTGCGTCGACATTCACCGCAAACCGGGCTACGACCCTGTTGAGCTTTTCGTCGATCCGACGATTCGATTTCCCAAGGTGCATGTCGCTCGTCGACTTGCGCGGAAGCTTCTCGGCTTCCGTTACTACATGGACATCATCGGTCTCGACGCGTCGCTCGTGCGGGGCAGCCACGGCCGCCTGCCGAGTCGCGAACGGGAAGCCGGCGAAGGTCCGGTGTTCATTTGCTCGGACCGCACAATCGCGCGCGACCGATTAGAGATGACCGACGTGAAACAAGCGTTGCTGGATCTGCAATTCGGACGAAGTGCCTAACGACACGATTCAATCATCGCGTGTTAGACCCAAATCCTCGTAGAGCGCTTCCAGCACGGAGCGAATTCGCTTTTGATGTCGGGCCTCGCCGCAAGTGCCGTTAAATACGAGTGCCACGGCCAAGTCGTTCTGCGGATCGGCGAAGCCGACGGACGATTGCGAACCGCTGTGACCAAATGCGTCCTCGCCGGCGTGGCGACCATAGCCGTAGGGAATCGTAGTTCCGTAGCGGCGATTGTTGGGAATGATTCCCCAACCCCAGTCGAGAGTATGTTTGAATGTTTCATCGAACATGCCGACGCGTCGCCGCGAAATCATCTCGCGTACGCTTTCGGCCTTAAGCAGTTCGATGCCGTCGAGGCGTCCCTCTCCGAGCAGCATCTGATAGAAACGCACCAATTGTCGCATCGGCCCGTGTCCGTTGCCGCCGGGAGCGCAGGCGATTTGACCGGCGGGCGTACTCCACGTGTGCGGCGCAAGCGTCGGCTCGGCATCGCTTCCCCGTCGTTCGGTATTCGCCATCAAACCGAGTCGAGAGCCGTAGGCGTCGCGGTCGTTCGCCGACATTCCGATCCAACAATCGTCCATGCCGAGCGGTAAGAAGATGCTCTCGCGAACATACCGAGAAAACGGAACGCCGCTCAAGCGCCGAATGATCTCGCCGAGCACATACCAACTCGTGTAGGGGTGGTAACCGGCCTTTTCGCCGGGAACCCACCCGCGTTCAAGCGGCGCGACACAAATACGACGAATGATTTCCTCCCACGGCGTCGTCGCGTCCCCCAAATCAATGAAGCGAAACCCGCAGGTATGCGTGAGGAGATGCGAGATCGTGACGGCCTGTTTGCCGTTTTGCGCAAACTCGGGCAAGTGCCGCTCCACCCGATCTTCAAGTTGCAGCAAACCTCGTTCGCGTAACTGCATGGTTGCGACGGCGGCGACCGGCTTGCTCGACGAGAGCCACAACATGAGCGTGGCCGGCTCCATCGCAACGGCCGGAGCGCCGCCGTCCGCAGGCCGGGCGTCGCCAAGAGCGAAATCGCACAGCACTCGGCCACGACGAACGACGGCGAGCTGCACACCGATATGAAGTCGGTGCGAGAAGCCGTCGGCGATCGCCGCCGCAGTCCTTGGCAAGGCCTCCATCATCGGGCGATCGAACCTTGCATGAACGCCTTTCGGTCGTAGTCGACGAACGAGAAGCCGCCGCTTCCTTTCCCGCCGTCGACGACGGAAAGCATTTCTTGATTTGACATTTCAGCGTATCCTCCGACTAGAATGAAAAACTGTATTCTCAGTAGACAGTTTTATCGGCGGTTTCTCATGACGTCCGGTCCGCCCTCGTGGCGCCCCGGGCACCTTAGCGGAGCGCAGGCCGTGCCGCAACATCCGGAACTGGAAGGTTCGGTCCACGACCTCAGTGATGCGCTCGTTTTTTCCGTCGCCACGCGGTGGATGACGGCGCAAGGCGACGATCAGAAGAAATTGACTTCGACGATTGCCCTGTGGCTCGTTCGCGAGCACTCGAATGAATTACCCTGGATCGATCTGCGATGGAACGAAAAGCGCCGCATCGACCTTACTCGCTACCGCGTTTACAAAATTGTGCGTGAGGCGGTCGAACGCGGTTTCGTGCAACTCAATCCGCCGCAAGCGGTCAAGCGCGCCGAAGCCATCTACCAACACTACAAGCTCGATCCCAAATGGAATGAAATCCGGATCGTCGACGTCACGGAAGACGTCGTCAACGACATGGTGGCGCGGGCCACCGCCGAAACGGCGCTGAGCCTCATCAAGAAGTTGGCGATTCAAAACGCCGTTGTCGCCAAAGAGGCCGGCAAGTCGGCGTCGGATGCCGAACCGATCGGCATCGGTCTCGGTGCAGGCTACTCGTCGCTCGCCGTGATTTCACACTTGGCTAAGTTGTTAAAAACGCTGCCGTCGTATCCTCGACTGCGCTTGCACGCGCTCACGCCGACGATTCAAGACCCGATGCTGAGTCCGGTAACGTTCTTTCGCCTGTTCGATGCGGCGGATCAGATCGAATTCGTCGACTTACCGACTGCGGCGACCGTTCCCATGCGCGGGTATGCCGATCTTAAAGTGCAAGACGAGAACATCGCCAGGGCCTTCGAACTGCGACATAAAGTGCAACTGATCATCAGCAGCTTAGCGTGGTCCGGCGATCCGCATGGTCTCATGCAAAGCTATTTGAAGCATCACTCACGGCGTCCGAAGGGGTTAGAAGCCGGCCGATTTGTCGGCGATCTACAATATTTGCCTTACGACGAGCAGGGCCCTGTCTTGCTGAACGACCAGATCGAAGAAAATGGTCCGTCGGAGCCGGTTTTAAGTGAGAAACAGAATTGGCGCGCCGTCACTCTTTTCGATTGGCCCGACTTACTCCACTTTCATGATCCATCGCCCCGCGGAACCGCGAACGTAGAAATGGGAGGAGGCCCGAATCGCTATCTTCTAATCAGCGCTGCGCCGTGCCGACGCTGTCACCGTAGTAAGTGGCGAGCCATCTCTCCATTAATGCGCAAGATGAGATTCTGGACGCACTTGATTACCGACGACTTGACTGCCCGCGAACTTATTGAAGAACGCGATTTGCGGCACTCTAACGATGAATAGCGTCATTAAGTTTCACGGCGGCGACATGATTTCGTTGTCGCCGCTCACCGGATCCACCGTCGTCAGTCGTGGCGATCAGGCCGCGGCAGACACTCGGTGACTCACTTTGCTCCACATTGCGCGTTCGGCCTTGTTCGCGGCTCGGCGTAGACGCATCACCTTTTTAATGGCGCGGCGGACATCGCTGCGGCGAATCACATAGCCGACCGCCGGATATTCATTTTCATAGCCGGCGCCTTTGACGATGGCGTCGGGCTGCGCGTTGTCCCATCCCACAATAATTCGACGAATCGCGGCATCATGCGCTTCCGTGAACAGAGCGTTCGAGCATGTCCAAGCGAGCCGACTGGCACGGTCGGTCATCTGACATTCCGAAAGCCAATAGAACAAGCAACCGTTGCCGCGGGCGTCGACAAATCGACCGCGAATGACGCGGTTTGCCGAGAGGGCCGTCCATAGCGAACGCAACCCCGTGGTCGGGATTGCGGAAAAGACCATGCGAAGATCGCGTTGCTTATTCATCTTTCCACTCCTCTTCAGAAAGTTGGCATTCGAGACCTGATGACCGGGTTTGTGGGGTGCGGCGAAGTCTTCGCTCGCCACACGAGCAAGAACTCGTAGCAAATGCCGTGCGCAGTGGAAGATTACGGCCGCTCTCGACTTAAGCCGGTTAAAACTCAGCCAAGCCGCGCCCCGATGACGCACGGGGTAAAAAGGCCCACAGCCGTCAAAGCTTAGGGCAAAAAGAATGACCCGCCTGCCAAAGCGCAGGCGGGTCTAAAAAGAGCGGAGGGCACGGGAGTCGAACCCGCAACCGGTTGCCCGGCACGACATTTCCAGTGTCGCCGCTAACCATTCGCTTACCCCCCGGGTAAGAACACTGACCAGCGTAATATGGTTCGCGATGTTCGGCAAGCCGACCGCGCAATGCGCGGCCAAGGCGAGCGAATTGACTTAGTTTTCAACTCACTGCGATGAGGCTTGCAAATCGAACAGTCGGACCAGGGTTTGACGCATCGAGTCGCCCCGGAGCGAGTAGAAGATTTGCCGCCCGGCACGGCGATGATCGACGATCCCCGTCGAACGCATCATCGCGAGGTGATGGCTCACGGCCGGCTGGCTTTGCGCCACCCGATCACAAAGCTGCGTCACGTTGAGCTCGATCTCGTTGGTGAGATAGTATGCTATACGCAGTCGCGTGGGGTCCGCCAGCATTTTGCAGACGCTCAATACATGGTTTCGAGTACGCTCCGGTACCTCGTAACTCGCCGAAACGCCGGGTTCCAAGGCTCTTTCCATGCATACGGTAGCCATATCGAATCTCGCTGGTGGGATTTAGGAGCGGAGGAGGGCAAATCAAAATCGACGACAAACAACGACAATGTCGTCGTGATCATTTTCAACGGGTTGCGTAAATTTCCGCCACGGCTTGCCACGACTTACCGATGCGTAATTCGTCGATCATGACAGGCGTGGAAGTATTCGCGGAAATCTGAATCGTGTCATAAACGGAGTCGCTCAAAACCGGCCGGCTGGCAATCGTCCAACTCATCGGCTCTTCGAACGAAACCGACTGCCGCGGCGAGAAGAGGCGAAAAAACGCTTGGTCGGGAGCCTCGCGGCCGGCGACGATTTTGCCCGCCAAGAGATAGGTCTTGCCGGCTTCCATCGGCAGCGAAGCGCAATTGCCGCCCCCTTCCCAACAAAGCGACGCCTTCGACGACGACCAAGATGCTGATACCGCTAATTTGCGATGCGGGTCACGGTTACGATGGTCACGGAGACTCAATTGCATGTCGCAAGCTTCGGAGCCGGCGCGGCGCTCGGACCGCACCAGCAAGGTGAAGTAATACACTCCATCGCGATCCATCCGAAGCGGTTGCGCCATCGTGCGCGACATGGCGCCGCGGCACGAAGCGCTGACGCCGCCGCCTTTGGTCGGAAAAACCATTTGCGGCCGCCACAGGCTATCGACGAGACGAAACTCGATCGGGAGTTCCGACTTGCACGACTTCACCCAAGGCGAGGCGAAGCCGCGTCCACAACGGCCGATATCGACCGCCGGCAAAGACTTACCCACGCATGCGAACGGCTCATACACCAGCAACGCCGGATCGTCATTCGACGGCGTGGTCGCAATCGTGCGTTTAGTGGACGCCCGAATCCTTAACCGCTCGACATCGATCGGCACTTCCCATCCACCGCAATCGCCGGCAGGTTCGAAACGGCGTGCCTGACCGGCGACGACGCTCTGGGGTTCCGCGGCGGAATCGCGGCGACACGGCGTACGCAAGACCTCGCCGTCAAAGACATGAATCTCTTCACCAAGGCTTGAGACCGCAACGGCATACTCCGTTCCGTAGTCGACAAGCCTGGCAAGCGGGGTTTCCAACTCAAACGGCTCAGCCGAATCATCGCTATAGAAGAGCACTTCGCCCGATTCGACCTTCGCCGAAGTCACGGATTCAACATCGAGCTTCGCCGGCCCGCGCAAAACAAGCTGCGCGCCCCCGTCGAACCGCACTTCGGCCGTACCGCGACGCAATGAGATGTCGCCGGGGAGCAACCGAGTGCCGAGAAGCAACTCGTCTCCTTCCCATTCGCAGTCGACCGCTTTGCTGAGGGTGGCGACGTAATCCGGCACAGACGATTCTACGACGGCGGCAGTTAGCGGCGGATCGATCAATATCACCCGGTCGGGCTGAGGCTGCGTAAGCCAAAGCTGTAACGCGACCGATGCCGCGAGCGTGAGCACTGCGGTGATGCCGTATGAAATCCAACGACGCGCGGGAAGCGAAGTCTGCGATGCGGCGACGGCCGTCGGCAATAGAGACGATCCCGGATCGCGATGCGCCGCGGCATCGATCGCCGCAACAAGCGCCGGATGGCTCGAGAGTCGGCAATGAAGATCGATGTATTCCAGATAGAAATCACGACACTCCGGATCGTCGCGGAGCAGCGATTCGAGGCGTGCGTGTTCGGCGGCATCGAGAGCATCATCGACCAGCAACGATACGAGTCGTTCGCATTCATAGCGTCGCGACGGAGTCATGCGCTCGCCTCCTCCACTCGACGTGAGATGCAATCGTGCAATAAGCGACGAATCCGCTCCAGGTTGCGAAACAAAGTGCGACGACTGCTGCCGGCAATCTCCGTGAGCTGCTCGATCGTCGTCCGCGACAAATACCGATGCGCGATCAAAAGCCGATCGGGCTCCGGCAGTTTTTCCAGACAATGGTCGAGCGCGGAAAGTCGCGAGTTGAGCGTCACTTCGTGCACTTCGCGACGGCAGGAAAGTAATTCCAACACTTCGGTGCTAAAGGCTCGGGATGCGCGACGACGCGCGTCGCGATGCTTCAGCACTTGCATGTAGGCAAATCCGTACGCCCACGGAAGAAACGGCTTAGCCGGATCATACTCGCCGAATTTGCGAGTCAGGGCGACGTACGTTTCCTGCAGAATGTCTTTGACGTCTTCGCTGTTAGGCAACAACGAAAACACGTAGCGAAACAAATCGTCTTGATGCTCCGCCAAGAGACGAAGCAACTGTTCCATAGACGAGGATTCGCAGGAACTATCTGACACGCGTGAATACCGTCAGGGGGGAGGGGGAAACTGGCTCAGCCTTCAGCGACGATACGGCGGGGAAAGACTGCGGACTTAACCAAGGGGGGAGCTGTCGGAGTGGCTCAATCCATTATCGCTACGACATATATCCCCGTCCCGTTCACTTGTGTGCCGCAACGCTCGCATTTTTTCGTGAATAATCCTACGTGACGGGGCGTCTTTTCATACGAAGTTACGCTCGGAACTCCCACTGGGCAGACGAGTTGCGTCATAAACCTCGTTCCACCGTTGGTCTAGGAAACTGCCGATGAACGTCACCAATAGTGCGCCCGCGCGGCTCGTTCTCTCCGTCTTGATCGCGACGGCGATTGTGGGCGAACTTTCGGTCCGACGCGGCCAAAGCGCCGAACGCGTCGCTCTGCCGACGCAGAAAATGAAGGCCGGCTGGCCGGCGAAGTTGGCGGGCTCGCGGGAAGAGGTGTTCAAGAAAGTCGGCGATACAGAACTCAAGCTCTACATCTTTCAGCCTGCCGATCACAAGCCGGTCGATCGTCGACCGGCGATCGTTTTCTTCTTTGGGGGCGGTTGGAACGCCGGAACGGCGGCGCAATTCGAATACCAAGCCCGGTATTTAGCGTCGCGCGGAATGGTCGCCGTCTGCGCCGACTATCGAGTCCGCACCCGGCAGAAAGCCAAGGTGATCGACTGCATCGCCGATGCGAAGAGCGCCATCCGCTATATTCGCTCTCACGCGGCTCGACTTGGGATCGATGCCGAAAAAGTCGTCGCCGCGGGTGGTTCCGCCGGCGGCCATCTCGCCGCTTGCACCGCCTTGCTCGACGAGTTCGACGAGGCAAACGAAGATGCGGTCGTGAGTTCGAAACCGAACGCCTTAGTGCTGTTCAATCCGGCCGTTTACCTCGCACCCAGGGCAGGCGAAACCCCGTCTGAGGCGGAAACGCAAGCCTGGCTGGAGCGGGCCGGGGCCGAACCGACGAAAATTTCGCCGTTCCACCACATTCGTAAAGGCTTGCCGCCGACGCTCATTCTCATCGGCACGGCCGACGGCATGTTCGCCTCGAACGAAGAGTTCACGAAAAAGATGATCGAAGCCGGGAACCGCTGCGAACTCGAAGCCTATGCCGACATGCCGCACGGTTTTTTCAATGTCGGCAAGCAGAAGAACCATGCCATGTTTCGGGCGACGCTCGAGCGAACCGATGTCTTTCTGGCGTCGCTCGGCTATCTATCCGGTCCCGGCAAGGTAGCCGACTTTTTCGAATAGCCGGCAACGATTGCGTCGCGGCAAATCTGGCTAGCCCCAGGCGGTGCTTTCTGCGACACTTCGCCGCTCGATTTTTCGACTCCCCAAGGTCGGTACAGCATGGATGCTTCCGGTCCGGCAACTGCAGATGCGCGCGCTCCGGCTGCGCTCGCGCCGCGCCCGAACTGGTGGCGAGAAGGGGAGTTCTGGCTCGTCCTGTTGATCGTCATCGGCATCTACTTTACTCGGCCGACGGCGCTCTCGATTCGCGGCGAGGAATCGCGTTGGGCCAACGTAGCCCGCGAGATGCTGGCATCCGGCGACTTCGTCGTGCCGCGTGAGCAAGGGGAAGTCTTCGCGAACCGCCCGCCGCTCACTAATTGGCTGCTGGCCGGATTCATGTCGCTCACCGGGCGGCAAGACGCCTGGACCGTGCGATTTCCCTCGCTCTTGGCGACCCTCGGAACTGCGCTGCTGATATACGTTTGCGGACGGTCGTTCCTGTCTCGATTTGGAGCGATGGTCGGCGCTTGTGCGTTCGCCACCATGGGGCAAGTGCTCCAGCTTGGCCGGCACGCCGAATCGGAACCGATCCTCACATTGCTCGTCGCCGCTTCGCTGCTCGGCTGGCTCGCCTTTTATTTGACGGACCGATCGCCGCTGCAAACGTGGCTCATCGGCTACGGCTTTGCCGCCCTCGCCGGCTTGGCCAAAGGGCCGCAGGGGCCGGTTTATTTTCTCGGGGCGACCTGGTTGTTTCTCTTGGTAAACGATCGCCGCTATTTACTCAGCCGCGGTCACGTCGCCGGAATCGCACTGTTTCTTGCGATCATCGGCGTTTGGCAGATTCCGCTGATGAACGCCGTCGGGTTCGACGACGCCTGGCGGATCTGGAGCTCCGAAGCCGGTCGGCGTCTGACGGAATCGACGTCCGCCGGCCGAGCGATCGTCCACGCCTTGCGCTTCCCCTGGGAAGTCCTCGGCTGCATGCTTCCTTGGTCGGGCCTGCTCTTGGGCTACTTCGATAAAACACTGCGCAGCAAGCTTGCGCCGTATCGACGCCCCGTCTCGTATCTCACAATCGCTTCCATCGTCGGCTTGGTACCGCTGTTACTGACGTCGCAAGCCCGCGGTCGCTACTTTATGCCGCTTGCGCCCTGCACGGCGCTGCTCGCGGCCCTCGTGGTCGAATTGAGCGTCGGCTCCGCTCCGGTCCGTCGTGCGGCGAAAGCTTGGCCGATTTTCATCGGCGCCTGCGGCGCCGCGGCTCCGGCCGCCGCGGTGTTTGTCGTCGCCGCTTCGACCGTTCCGCACTGGTCGTCGGGCCCCTACGCCCAAACTTGGTCGACCGCGACGTTCTTCGCTCTCGCCGCCGCCGCGACCGCTTGGGTCTGCAGAAAAGCGATCTACGACAATGATCGCCGGTTCTCGCAATCGGCCGCCGTCGCAATCACCGCCTTTTGCGGATTCACGTCCACCGTTGTGTTGATCAATGCTCACCAACTGCGCAGCAACGATCCTCAGCCGGTCGTGGCGGAATTGAGTCGGCGATTGCCGGCCGACACGCAGCTCGTCAGCTTCGGCACCATCCACCATTTGTTCGCCTATCATCTTGCCGAAACCGGCGGTCGCACCGTGGCCCGGACCGAGGAGCCGTCGACGGCCGCACCGCTGGCGGGCAATTGGGAATACTTCTGCCTCAACAGTTACGAACCGCTCCCGAATCCGCTGCCGTTCGCGTGGGAGCAGGTCGCCGTCGTCCCCGTCGATCGCAATCGCTACTCTCCGCCGCGCGACTACGTCGTCGTCGGTCGGCGATTGTCGGGCGTCGCACAACACAAGGAATCGTCCGAAGCTGCGATCGGGACGCCGTCGGCCGCGCCGTCAGCTCGTCCGCTGGCGCTCGAAGCTTCAAAGTCCGGATCGTCCGTTCGCTAAGGAGTCAGGCCGTGAGTCTTTCCGTCGTCATTCCCGTCTACAACGAGCGTGAAAACGTCGAATTGCAACATCGTGCGCTCACCGACGCCCTGGCGCCGACCGGCCGCGACTACGAACTCATTTTCGTCAACGACGGCTCCCGCGACGGCTCGACCGAAAAGCTGGAAGCCTTGGCCGCCCGCGATCCGCACGTCAAGCTCGTCGAATTCCGCCGCAATTTCGGCCAAACGGCCGCCATGCAGGCCGGCATCCAGCACGCCGCGAACGACTACGTGGTGACGATCGACGGCGATCTGCAGAACGACCCGACCGACATCCCGATGATGGTCGCCAAGCTCGAAGAAGGCTTCGACCTCGTGCACGGCTGGCGCAAGCACCGGCAAGACACTTTCGTCAATCGGAAGCTGCCGTCGAAGATCGCCAACTGGCTGATCGCCAAAATCACCGGTTTTCCGGTTCACGATCTCGGTTGCACGCTCAAGGTGATTCGTCGCGAATTCGCCCAAGAACTGCAACTTTACGGCGAAATGCACCGCTTCATTCCGATTCTGGCGCATTGGCAAGGAGCCCGCTGCGTCGAAGTCGAAACAAAGCACCACCCGCGCCGGTTCGGCACGACGAAATACGGCATCTCGCGGACGACGCGCGTCATTCTGGATCTGATGACCGTGAAGTTTCTGATCCGCTACGCCGTGAGCCCGATGAAGCTGTTCGGCAATATCGGCCTCGCCACGTTCGCGGCGGGCGTGCTCAGCGGCCTTGGGGCGATCGCCATGAAGCTCGTCGGCGGCGTCGATATGACCGGCAACCCGCTGCTCTTGGCGGGCGTCGGCGGCACGGTCGTCGGCGTGCAATTCTTCGTGCTTGGGCTCCTGGGCGAAATGTGCTCGCGGATCTACTTCGCTTGCCAAGACAAGCAGACGTACACGATCCGCAAGCTCACCAACTTTGACTCCCCGGCGACTCTCCCGGGCCCGTCCCGCCGCGCCGCCTGACCCGCTCCGTTTCGATCGGAGACTCTACAAAACAGTCGTCGTTTGTCGCTCTCAACGCGGAGGGGGACCAAAAACCGCTGCTTTCTCGGTAAAAACGACGCCAAAACGTGCAACCCCTCCAAAAGAGCGGACTCGCACTGTCCTCCGATCGAGCAAACGTGGCCGGACGTCGCCCAAGGCGAATTCTTCACCAAAAGCTTCGGCCCCGCTCGAAACGCCGAGGAGGCGATCGATACGGGGCCGATTAGGCAAATGCCCTGACGGTGTCGCTTTAATCCGCGGCCCGGGCCGTGGCGATCAGGCTGATGAACTCGCGGTTGCTCTTGAACTTCGCGAGCTTCGCCGTGAGTTGCTCCATCGCGTCGGTCGGGTTCATGGTCGCCAGCGTGCGGCGGAGCATGGTCACCGCGTGCAGCGTGTCGGGGTCGAGCAGCTTTTCTTCGCGGCGCGTGCCCGACTGCGAGATGTCGATCGCCGGCCACACGCGCCGGTCGGCCAACTTGCGATCGAGCACCAATTCCATGTTGCCCGTGCCTTTAAACTCTTGGAAGATCAGCTCGTCCATGCGGCTGCCGGTGTCGATCAGCGCCGTCGCGACGACGGTGAGCGAGCCGCCTTCTTCAAACGCGCGGGCCGTGGCAAACAGTTTCTTCGGGATGTCCATCGCCTTGGTGCTGATGCCGCCCGACATCGTCGCCCCTTGGTTGCCCACCCACTTGTTGAACGCGCGGGCCATGCGGGTGATGGAGTCCATCAGCAAGAAAACGTCTTGCCCTTCCTCGACCAAGCGCTTGCAGCGCTCGACGACGAGTTGCGACAACCGCACGTGGCTTTCGACGTCGCGGTCTAAGCTGCTGGCGATCACTTCGCCCTTCACGCAGCGCTTCATGTCGGTCACTTCTTCCGGACGCTCGTCGATCAAGAGCACGAAGAGCTTCAGTTCCGGATGATTCGTCGAGATGGCCGCGCTGATGTTCTGCAAGAGCATCGTCTTGCCGGTCCGCGGCGGAGCGACGATCAGCGCCCGCTGGCCTTTGCCGAGCGGAGTGAGCAAATCCATCACGCGGTTGCTGAGCGGCTGCTGGCCCACTTCCAGGCGCAGCCATTCTTCCGGATTGATCGGCGTCTTCTGGTCGAACGACTTCACGTTCGGATACTCTTCCGGCTTCAGGCCGTCGACGTCGAGAATCTCGCGAACGCGCGGGCCTTCCTGCTTCCGGTTCTGCTGCGCCATGGCGTTGATCATCACGCCTTCGCGGAGCTTGAAGCGTTCGATCATCGTGCCGGGCACGAACGCGTCGGTCCGTTCCCGCGTGTAGTTGTTGGCGGGCGAACGGAGAAAGCCGTAGCCGTTGGGGTGCAGTTCCAGAATGCCGGACACCGGCTCCAACTGAATCTGCGGGGGCGACTGTTGACCCTCGGCGCCTTCGGCCGGCTGTTGCGAGGGATCGGCGTTGGGGTCGAGCACGCCTTCGCCGAAGTCGGGGCGAGGTTCGCGCGGCGCGTTGGGATCGTAACGCCGCGGCCGACGATACCGGTTTTGGCCGCCGCGATAACCGCCGCCGCCTCCGCCGCCGCCCCCTCCGTAGTGGCCGCCGCCATGTCCGTTTTGGCCGCCTCCGCCGCCTCCTTCACCGCCGCCGTAATAACCCCGACCCTGACGGCCACGTCCCCGACGCTTCTTCGACATACGTTTACAACCCTGATCGCAAAAACTTGTCGCCGACGAACGCCCCGGCGCACTGGAAGCGTGCCCGTCGAAAACGGGCACCTCAATACCTGCGGGCCAAATCTTCCTACGGCGACGACCGCCGACTCGCGGTCTGAAAAACAAAACAGATTCCGAGCGACTCGCGTCGTTCGTCGCGAAGCCTACGAGCACGTCGCATGCCCAAGCGAGCATGCGGGTCCGCGGTCCGCGCCGAAAAACAAAACCGGTCGCAATCGACCTCCGCCGACATGAACCTCACGGTTCAGCGCGCGGCACCAACGTCACCTTCGCCTGATCTCGCGCTCCCTTACCGCGGGAGTCGCCGTCGCAGGCTGCGAGCGATTTTGAGCATCCAAGGCCGCCGGCCTCGTCCGGCCGGCCATTCGCGGCCGACGGCCTTGAACGCTCAACGCTCCACACAGCCCGACATCGTCTCAGGCCGAAAACCAAAAGGGAGCTACCTGAAAAATCCGGCAACCGCTTCACAACACCGGTCTACGGACACACCAAAGCCGTACGCTTTTTCGTCGGTCTTGTTCGCTGCGGAGCGCTCATGCTCCGACACGGATGCGCCAAGCGCAATAGAGCCTGGCGACTACGTCTATCGTCCCTGGGACTACCCGACTCAGTTTGAGTCGGACGACTCCAGAAATAGCGCGAACGAGCGTTCAAAACAACTCGCGGGCCCCACGCGATACAAATCGCTTTAGCCCTTGGATCGGCGGCTATCCAACTTGCTTGAGGCTCAGAAGCGAGCGCCTCAGCCGACGGAGTCCGACGAATCCATTCCCGAGAAAGCCGGCCCGTTTGCAGCGTTTACCGGCCAGAATCCTGCCGCCGGAAACACCTACCGCAAACTTTGAAACCATCCGACACACAGCAATCAAGAAGATCGTACGCTGCGGCGGGCCGAAAGCGCCTTGTGGTCAGGCAGCTTGAATCTACGGAAATCTTAATCGTCGCCTACCGCCTGTCAAGCCGAGCTTTCCTCGAAAAATTCGGGAAACGGGCTCATTGCCTCCTCGGTTCCTCGGTGCGGGGCTCAGGGTGCACCTAGCGAGCGGCGGGGTTTATCCCTGCCGTCTGCCGCCGGAGGCACTTTTCAGACGGCGGGGATTAATCCCGCCGCTCGCTCTCAGACACCGCCCCTGCCGGCGGTGCTAGGGGCGGCAAAGTCCGCCTAATCGGACAATCCGGAATCTTTGACAAAACTTCTCAAGTGCCGCCGGCCGATAGATGCAGCGAGCCGCGAGAGAGGCCTCGTCGCTCATTTCCCCCGCTCCCATCGGTCTGAGGTCGTCCAACCATGTTACGAAGCCTGACGCTCGTAATCGCCGCCGCACTCGCCGTTCTACCGTCGGTCGCCGCGGCGCAAGACACGCTGAAATGGGAAACCGACTTGGCGACCGCGCAGCGCATCGCCGGGCAAACGAATCGCCTCGTGCTCGTGCACTTCTGGGGAACGTGGTGCCCGCCCTGCATGGAGATGGAGAAGACCGTGTTCAGTAAGCCGGGCCTCGGCACGGCGCTGCATCCCTACTACGTGCCGGTCAAGATTCAAGTCGAAGACGACCTGAACCAAAATCTCGTCAAACAATTCCAAGTCGAGGCGTTTCCGAGCGACATCGTGATGACGCCCGAAGGCCGCATCGTGGCCCGCTCCAAAGGCTTCAAGCCGGCGGATCAATATGTGGGCATGCTGAACCAAATGGCCCAACAAGCGCGCGGCCAAATGAATCCGACCGCGCCGCAAGCGGTTGCGGCCGGCGCCGGGCAGCCGACGGCCGCCAATGCGGGCGGACCGGCCGCGGCGGCGAG
>JAEUIN010000182.1 GCA_016793115.1 Planctomycetaceae bacterium | reverse complement strand
CGATGATCTTCAAGTCGCGAATCACAAAGCAATGGTCGAACGTAATCGAGCAGAACGCCTGCAGGCGCTCGCCCGAATCTTCCATCAACTTGATGCGAACCTCGGTGATTTCCATAGCTGCTCTCTCTCCGTAGCGCCGTTAGCCGCGCGATTGTTACGCGCGCCGCGAACAAGCGAATCGCTCCGTCCTCCTACAGCCGCAAGCTTCGCGCCGAATCAAACGGGCGTTGAAACCAGCGCCAGCGTTCGTCCCCAACCGCGGGCCTGCAAAACCGCCGCCGTATGCCGAGCGTGTGCCGCCGATCGACAAAGGGCGAAGTAGCTGGTTCCGCTCCCGCTCATCTGGTGACCCAAGCAGTCCAAATTCTGCAACTCCCGCGCCAGCCTTCTGATCGTAGCGGAAATCGCTTCCGCGGCTTCCTGCAAACGGTTGAACAACAATCGACCGACGTCGGCAATGTGCCCGCGGCGCCACGCGGAAATCAGGTCGACGGCGCTCCGCGGCTCTGCGGCAGGCCGGCAAGCTTTATAGACCGCGGCGGTCGATAAACCCTCAGGCGGCGCAATGACTGCAAAATGTAAGACCGTCCCCGAAGACGTCGGTTCGACCTTTTCCCCTCGACCGGTGCAGAGTGCCGCGCCGGGCGTGAAGAAATAAGGAATATCGCTGCCGAGCGTCGCAGCGATTTCGGCGAGTCTTGCGGCAGGCCAATGAAGTTCCCAAGCGACGTTGGCGGCCGCCAACGCCGCGGCCGCGTCGGTCGAGCCTCCGGCCATGCCGGCGGCGAGAGGAATCCGCTTCGTCAACCGCACGTGTGCGCCGTGCTCGACGCCGGCTGCTTGCCGCAATGCTTCGAGTGCCCGCACGACGATGTTTCGCGGACCGTCGGGCAGTTGCTTTTCAGCCGATGCCGCACTTCCGGCCGCCGGCCACTCCGCGACGTTCAGGTCGTTGGCGAGCGTGATTTGCCCGCTCATATCGGGAGCCAAAGACAGCGTGTCGTAGAGCGACACACGCGTCATCACGGTTTCAATTTCATGGAAACCGTCCGGCCGCTTGCCGAGCACTTCCAAAAACAGGTTCAACTTCGCCGGTGCGAAGACCTCGACCCCCTGCTGGTCGCGTCGTACGTGCATGGCCGACGATCTCGCTCTTGCGGCGACTCTCCGTTGCTCCCTCTTGGCATCATGGTATCGGTGCGAAAACCAAGGGTCAATCAAACGGCGCGACGATCGCGTTTTTCGCGGCGTTCGTCGCTAGTTCTTCGCGTCCGCTCGCGACGGCTTCGCCGTGGTCGGCGAGCGCGGGTGGGCGGCGTCGACGCGGATGTGGTCCCCGGTCGAAGTCGTCGTGTACGCGAGGCCCGGCGTGCCGAGCGCCGCGAGCGCTTTGTGATGGCGCCGGTAGCCGACGATTTCCAAACACGCGACGAGCCGACCCAGCACGCTCGACGTCACCGCGCCGAACGACCGATGCTTCAGCGCTCCGCCCAGTACCGCCGGCATGTGCAGCACCAACGAACGCAACCAGCCGACGGCCGGCGCATTGCGCCAAAACAATCGTTCGGCGCCGCGCGCTTGGGCAAAGGGCGTCGCCGTCGGCAACACGGCCGCGGCGCGATAAGTGAACGAACTCGGTTCGACCACGGCCCGATAACCGGCCGCGCGAATCTGTAGCGCCAAATCAACGTCGAGCAATTCGGCCGTGACGCCGTCGTCAAACGGCGCGGGAAGCGCCCGCAACACGTCGGCCCGATAAAACCCGGCAAACAGCGTAGGTCCGAGCACGTCACCGCCGCTGCGCAGTTGCTGCAGGGCTGTTCCACAACCGCGGCGTCGTCGCACGCCGCCGGCCCCATATTCGAGTCCGCAGGAGCAAACGACTTCCTCCTCACGCGAGCGGAGCACCAGCGGCGCGACGGCGGCCACGCGATTGTCGTAGAAGTGCGGCAGGACGGCGTCGGCCCAACCTTCTTCGACTTCCACGCCGGGCGCAAGCACGTGCACGACCGGCGCGCGACACAGCGGCAGCGCGCTGCGCAGCGCCGCACCGACCGTGCGCGCTTGCGGCAACACCACGAAGCGCACTTCGTCTTTCAGTTCGTAAGGGTCGTCGTACGCGCGATTCAAAACAACGACGAGCTCACAATCGTCGGGCCGATTTTGCAGCACCGAGACGAGCGTTCCTTCTAGCAGTTCCAACGCGTCAAGCGCCGGAATCACGATCGAAAGCTGAGACAAGGCTCTACCTGTCGTGCGGGAACGAAGGTGAAAC
>JAEUIN010000100.1 GCA_016793115.1 Planctomycetaceae bacterium | reverse complement strand
CCGACGGCAGCCCGCAAGTTCGCTGCGCGGAAGAGCCCGGCATCGGGTGTGAGCCGGATCCGAAGCTCTTGGAGAAGGTCACCGTCGCCCACGCGCGGCTCGAAGCATAAGCGGCTCGCGCGGTTTACGAAGCCTTGGCTTTCGGTCGGTCGACCTTGGGCGTGGGGCGCGTTTCGGGTAGATCGCATAGCCCGCCGCCCAGATATTTGTGGTGCCAGAGTTGCGTGGAAAGCACGCTAATCAGCCCCATCTCGAGGAAGAATCGCGATTTCGACGCTTTGCCGCTTGCATAGTGCAAGAAGTGTTTACGCACCGATTCGACGTCGAAGTAGCCTGTCTTCTTGAGCGACTCCTCGCTCAATAATTGAGCGACATAAGGCGGTGAGTGTGCGAAAAAGCTTTCGGCGAACGGGGCGCGGAACATCGCTTTCGGGCGCAATGCGATATCGGCGGGCAAGTAACGCGCGGCCGTTTGTCGCAGCAAATACTTGTCGAAGCGTGCCCGCCGCAGTTTCCAACGCGGATGAACTCGCGAGCAAAGCTTGATGACTTCGTCGTCGAGGAACGGATAGCGAGTTTCCACGCTATTGGCCATCGCGACGCGGTCCCCCTTGTGATTGAGCAACAAACCGCAAAGCATCACCTTGTAGCCGAGATACAGCGAGCGATTAAGCGGATGCCAGCGCTTCATCCGCTCCAAATCGAGCGGCAGATCTTCATAGGCGACGTGTCCGTCGAGTTTCTGCTTAAGTTCGCGGCTGTAGAAGCGGTGACGCGACAGCGCGACGAAGTTGTACATCTCCGATTGCGCGAGCGGGCCGGCGATCATGCGATCGATCGAACGCTGCTGTGAAAGCGATACATGCGGAGCCGAGAGCTTGCGCAAGACTCGACTAACGACCGCGCTCGGACGAAACCCGGCGAAATCGAGCCAGCGGATGATCTTGTTAGTCTTGAACCAAACGTAACCGGCGAGCGCTTCGTCGGAACCTTCTCCGGTGAGCGCAACTTTGTAGCCTTGGTTATGCACTTCGCCGGCCAAGCAATAAAGCGACGCACAGGAAGTGTCTATCACCGGACAATCAGCCGCGGTGATCAAGTGCGGATATGCGTCGGCGATGACCTGCGCATCGCAATGAACGATCGTTTGCGGAGAGTCAATATGGCGTGACGCATCCGTAGCCTTCGAGGTTTCATCGAGCTTCGGAGTCGGAATCCGAATCGTGAAGCTCGGCACGCCCGTGCCGCGAATCTTCGAGGCGTTGGCAAGCACCATCGCGGAGTCGATGCCGCCGCTGAGATAGCCGACGACCGGCACGTCGGCCCGCAATCGCAGATCGACGGCGCGACGAAATGTGGCGTCGAATTCGTTGATTAATTCCTCCGGGTCGTCCGGGTCGTATTCATCTCCCGCGTCCGGAAAATCAAGGTCCCAATAACGGCGTTCGACGATGTCGGCCCGCTGCCCGTCGTCGCGAAGTTGAATCTTCAAATAGTGTCCCGGCAAAACGGACGAGATGCCGGAAAACATCGTTCGCCGGGTTCCCATGGAGAAGAACGTGAAAATGTGGTCGAGGCCGCGCTCGTCGCAAGCCGCCGGCACTAGGCCGGAAGCCAAGATGGCCTTGATTTCCGAGCCGAAAAAGAACCAATCGCCTTGCCGCGACCAATGCAGCGGGCAGATGCCGACCCGGTCGCGCGCCAACAGCAACGTTCGCTTCTTAAGATCGACGATGCAAAACGCAAACTGCCCATGCAGATGCTCGAACATCCCTTCGCCGAAGTCCTCGTAGAGATGGACAAGGAGTTCGGTGTCGCTATGCGTGCGAAACTGATGGCCGCGCGCTTCTAACGCCGCTTTCTGTTCCGGGTAGTCGAAGAGTTCGCCGTTGTACATCACGGCGACCGTGCGATCTTCGTTGTAGATCGGCTGTTGACCGTCGGACAAACCGACAATGCTCAATCGCCGCTGGCCGATGCCGATTCCGGGGGCGAATAAGTATCCGTCTTCATCCGGGCCGCGATGAAAAATGCGATCGGTCATCCTCTCCAGCGCGCCGCGATCGGGCTCACGCTGCCCGCGAAGATCGATGATCCCTGCAATGCCGCACATCGTCCGAACGCTCGCTTTCCGTGGAACCTAGTTGCACTGCCCGATCGCCCCATATTCTGCGTAGCAGGTGCGGCAATTCCGATACCAAATCGGCTCGCAATACTCGAGATTATAGCGAGAGCGGCTCGAAAATTCGGGGGGCGGCCCGTGCCCTTCACGAGAAAACTTTTTCGCATCCGACTTTGGCCAAATCAGGCGCGCTGATAGAAACTCGTCCGGCGGCGCGGTAAATCGGCCGCTTGAATAGTCACACCATTGAGGTGGTCACATGCATTGGTCGTCGTGGCTCTGGTTGTTCGGTCTCGGCTTGCAGACAGCCTTTTCGCGCGCGGCGGAGCCCGTTGATCTGCTGGTTCGCGGCGGCACTCTCGTCACGATGGATCCGCAGGGCCGCGTGCTAAGCGACAGTGCCGTCGCAATCGCGGGCGACAGGATCGTTGCGGTGGGGCCAACTGCGGAGGTCGAGGCTCGCTATGAACCGAAGCGAACGCTCGATGCCGCCGGACGCATCGTAATGCCGGGCCTGATCAACGCCCATGGCCACGCTCCGATGACGCTGTTTCGTGGGCTTTCCGACGACCGCGCGCTCATGGACTGGCTGCGCAACTACATCTTCCCCGCCGAAGCCAAATTCGTCGACGAGGCCTTCGTGCGGGCCGGCACCCGCCTCGCGCTGCTGGAGATGGCGCTCGGGGGCACGACGACGCATGTCGACATGTACTACTTTGAAGATGCCGTTGCGGACGAAACGGCCCAGGCCGGCCTGCGCGGCATCTTAGGGCAGGCGATGGTCGATTTCCCCGCCCCCGATAACAAGACCTGGGAGGCGACCTACGCCGCAACCGAGGCGTTCGTCGCGAAGTGGCACGACCACCCGCTTGTCACGCCGGCCGTCGCGCCACATGCGCCCTACACCGTGTCGCCGGATCATTTGCAGGCCGCGCGGAAATTGGCCGACAAATACGATGTGCCGATCGTCATCCACTTGGCTGAGACCAAGCACGAAGAAGAGACGATCGTCGGGCAGTATCAAGCCACTCCGGTGACCCATCTTGATAAGCTCGGCCTCTTGAGTCCCAGGGTGATTGCCGTGCATGTGGTTTGGCCGACCGACGCGGAACTACTCACGCTCAAAAAGAAGGGAGTGGGAGTCGTCCACTGTCCGCAATCGAATATGAAACTGGCCTCAGGCATTGCGCCGATTCCGAAAATGCTCGATTTGGAGATTCCCGTCGCTCTAGGTACCGACGGTGCGGCCTCGAACAATGATCTCGACATTTGGGAAGAAGTCGATACCGCTGCCAAGCTGCACAAAGTGGCCCTGCTCGACCCGACGATCGTTTCAGCGCGACAGGCCGTGGCGATGGCGACGATCGAAGGTGCCCGCGCGATCCACATGGCCGACCGGATCGGCTCGCTTGAGGTCGGCAAACTCGCCGATCTGATCATCGTCGATATGGACGAGCCCCATCAACTGCCGCTCTACGACGTCTATTCGCATCTCGCCTATGTCACGAAGGCAAGCGATGTTCGAACGACGATCGTCGGCGGTCAGGTGATCGTCGAAGACCGCCAGGCGAAGACGCTCGATCGCGGAGCGATTTTGGCGGAGGCCCGCGGTTACGCGGATCGAATCCGCACGCTCCTGGCGAAATAGCCGGTGTGCGAGGGTTCGCCGCCGGTCGCTTCTGGTAGGCCGGCTGTGAGATGTCTATGCTAAACGGTTCATCCCGCCGCCCATTCTCCGCTTGAGGAACCTGCCATGACGCGAACCGTCGCCGTCACCGTCGTCTGTTGCCTGTTTTCTTCCGCCGCTTGGTCGGCCGACGCTCCGAAGTCCGCCGCCGCCGGTAAAATCAGCTTTAAGAAAACGCACATCGACCCGAAGTTTCGTGCCGAAGGTGTCGCGGTCGGCGACTTTAATCACGACGGCAAACTCGATATCGCTCACGGCGAAGCCTACTATGCCGCGCCCGATTGGAAAGCGACGCCGATCCGCGAAGAGATGCGCGAATTCGATCCGCTGAAGTACAGCCAGTGCTTTCAGGCCTGGGCCGATGATTTTAACGGTGATGGATGGCACGACTTGCTGGTCGTCGAGTTTCCCGGTCAGGCGACCGCTTGGCTGGAGAACCCCATGGGAGCGAAGCGTCCCTGGCCGCGCCACACCGTCGTCGATGTGACCAACAACGAAAGCCCCGAGTATCTCGACCTTGACGGCGACGGCAAGCGCGAGATGTTGCTCGGCACTGCTCCGACGCCGAAAGACGCCGACGGCCCCGATAAGTTCGTCGGCGTCGGACGGCCGACTTCCGATGCGACGGCGAAATGGGAGATTACGCCGATTTCCGCCAAGGGCGTCGATATGGCCCGCAAGTTCTATCACGGCATCGGCCGCGGCGACATCAACGGCGACGGCCGCGCCGACGTCGTCACGCCCAGCGGCTGGTGGGAAGCTCCGGCGAAAAAGACCGCGGCCGGCGAGTGGAAATTCCACGTAGCCAAGCTCGGCAATCGTTGCGCTCAAATGTACGTCTACGACTTCGACGGCGACGGCGACGCCGATGTCCTCTCTTCGGCCGCGCATGAGATCGGAATTTGGTGGCACGAGCAAACGCCGCAAGGCTGGACGACGCACGAAATCGATCGCACCTTCTCCCAAACGCACGCTCTTTGCTTCGTCGACATCAACGGCGACGGCCTGATGGACTTCGTCACCGGCAAGCGATACTGGGCGCATGGTCCCAAGGGAGACATTAATCCGGGCGATCCGGCCGTGCTCTATTGGTATGAACTCACTCGCCAAGGCGGCAAGCCGATGTGGAAGCCGCACCAAATCGACGACGACGGAGGCGTCGGCACTCAATTCGAAGTGACCGACATTAGCGGCGACGGACTCCTCGATATCGCCGTTTCCAATAAGAAAGGGACGTTCTACTACGAGCAGGTGCGTGAGTAGTTGGAATGTCGCCGAACTCGAATTCGTCGGATCTCGCCGTAGGGATCGATATCGGCGGGACAAAGATCGCCGTCGGCATTGTCGATCGCAACGGCGAAATCTTGGCCCGTCGGTCGTTTTCCACGGAAGCCGCTCAAGGTTTCGATCGTGCCGTAGCTCGCATCGTTGCGGCGATCGACGAGTGCTTGCTTGAATCCGGTCGCAGGCGCGCGGAGTTGTACGGCATCGGCATCGGTTGCGCCGGTCCGGTGAGTCCGACTCGCGGCACGATCGACAATCCCTACACCCTGCCGACCTGGGACGGAGTCGACATCGTGACTCCTCTGAAAAAGGAGTTCGATCGGCCGACGTTCCTTGAAAACGACGCCGACGCGGCGGCCGTCGGCGAGGCCTATTTTGGCGCAGGCTGCGGCGCGAAGTCCGTCGTCATGCTCACCTACGGAACGGGTATCGGATCGGGAGTATTGATCGATGGCAAGATTTATCGCGGAGCCCAAGGGACTCATCCCGAGTTAGGACATTTGCCGGTCGAACTCGACGGCCCACAGTGCTACTGCGGAATTCACGGCTGCTTTGAAGCAATTGCTTCGGGCACGGGTATTTCTTCGGCCGGCTCCGCCGCGGGCCTGGGCGATGCACGACATGTCTTCGCCGCTCACTCGGCCGGCGATACCAGGGCCGCGGCCATCATCGAGCGGGCACTCCAAGCTACGCGCGTCGCCGTGTGGACGATTCAGCATACGCTTCTCCCCGAGAAGATCGTACTAGGCGGCGGTATTATCGACGATCATTTCGCATTGTTCGCGGAAGCGGCCCGGGGGGCGGTCGCTGCCTCGACGATGAATCCTCAGGGCTGCACCGAGGTCGTGCAGGCCGTGCTCGGCAACCGGGCCGGCATCGTCGGGGCCGCGCAATGGGCTCGTATGGCGCAAATGAAATAGCGATCAGCTGCCGCGACGCTTCGGCGTTTTGCGAGAGAACCCGAAATAGATCAAGCCGCAAAGTGTCAGCAACCCCGCGATGGTGCTAAACGTTAGCGGCCATTTGGGTAGGTCGTGTCGTTCCGCATAGGCGATGAGTTCTCCGGTCAACGGCGACCCGATGAACGTGCCGATGTCGAACATGGCGAGAACATACGTCGTTCCGGTGCCGCGCCAACGTCCCGGAAAGGTTCCCGTTCCGCCGGCGACGACCGCCGGAAATAAACTTGCGTGCGCGACGCCGAGAAAAATGGCAGGCCAAATCAAGTCGGTCGTCGTGCGCACCGGCAAAAATAGCAGAATGCCGATGACCAACCCCACCAAGCCGAGGGCGATCATCGGTTTGATTCCCCACAAATCGGGCACGCGACGCATCGTGAGCCTCGTTGCGAACGCGATCGGCGGATAGAGATTGAAGAAGAACATCACGCCGCCGGCCAGCATCAAATCGGCCATGTATGGACGCAGAAAGACGGTCGGAAGGTTGAGCCCCATGCCCGTGGCGACACTCATGATGAGCACGAGGCCCGGGTTATATCGGCGGATGAGCCACCACAGCGGAGGCCCGCGGCGCGAGAGCCGCGGATGAACGTGCCCGCGCGTCGCGGCGACGGAAAATGCGAAGGCCAAGCTCGCACATGTCGCGGAGCTGAGAAACAGGGCGTCGATGCGTGCCCGGCCGCCGGTTCCGTCGCCGATGATATAACGACCGAGCGTGGTACCGAGCATCATGCCGACGAAGCCCGAAGTGCCGAGCGTGCCGATCACCTCGGCCATGCGGGCGACGGGAGCCCGTCCAGCCACATAGGCGATCGACGCTCCGAAGAATCCGGCCAGACTCGATTGATACACGATTCGCAGCAAATAGACGGCCGGCGTATCGACGCGCGTGATCGTCAGATGCATCAAGCAACTGCCGACGTAGATCGCGGTCGAGGTAAGCCAGATAGACCGCGGCCCAAAGCGATCGATGCCGACGCCTTGAGCGAATCGCATGACGATGCCGCCGATCATCCCGACGCCGACGATGCGTCCAAGTTGCTCCTCGTCGCCGCCCAGCGAGCGGACAAAATCGGCATAGACGAACAACAGGCTGACGGCCGTCATCATCAGCGCGTTGGCGCAATAGCTGCACCAGAACGGCCTGCCGAAACCGGCTTCGGCAGGTTCTCGCAGCCCGGCGACGGCGAACTCGCCTGACTCGGACATCTCGCGCGGGCGCTCGCAAGGAAAGGTGGGCAAACGCGTACTATATCGCATGTGTGCGGGCGTTTCACCCCGAGGCGCGGGGCTTCACGGCTTTACGGTGCCGCCGGGTTCGACTAGAGTTTTCGCTTCGGTGTCGCCGCCTTGTTGAGCGTCGCCTGCCTTGTGGCCCAAGTCCTGCTCGACTATGTCGAACGCCGACAAGACACTTATCAGCATCGCGACATACAACGAAATTGAAAACCTCCCGACTCTCGTCGAGGAGATTCTTCGTTATGCGCCCGAGGCCGATTTGCTCGTCATCGACGACAATTCCCCCGACGGTACGGGCCGTTGGGTCGACGAACTTGCCGCCCGCGATAAACGTGTGCATTGTTTACACCGCAGCGGCAAGCTAGGTCTCGGCACGGCGATCATGGCAGGTATGAAGTACGCGATGGACAACGGCTATCGCTACTTTCTAAATATGGACGCAGACTTCAGTCATCATCCTCGCTATTTGCCTGCGTTGATCGGTGCGATGGAACCGAGCGGCGCGGCTCCGGTCGACTTGGTGATCGGATCGCGGTATGTGGCCGGCGGCGGCGTGGAAAACTGGCCTTTTAAACGCTTGGCCATGAGTCGGGCCGTGAATCTTTATACGCGTTGGCTGTTGTGGCTCAAACCGCGCGATGCCAGCGGCGGTTATCGCTGTTACCGCGTTGAGAAGTTGGCCAAAATCGACTTTTCGAACTTCTACTCGCGCGGCTATTCCTTTCAGCAAGAAATGCTTTGGCGTTTGAAGCGGCTCGGCTGCCGGTTCGCCGAAGTGCCGATCTTGTTCGCCGATCGGGTGAAGGGAAGCAGTAAGATCAACATGCGCGAAGCAAGGCGCGCGCTGGCCGTGATCGGTCGGCTGGCCGTGACTAATTGGACGGGAATCTAAATCGCCGCGGAGGGGCTCCGAAAGTGGCTGTTCTCGTTACCGGCGGAGCGGGATTTATCGGCAGCCGGCTCATCGAACGGTTGCTGCGCCGCGACGATGCCCAAATCGTCTGCCTCGACAACTACAACGACTACTATGCTCCGGCCCTTAAACACGCGAACGTCGCCGGATTTGAGACCGATCCGCGTGTACGGATGGTCGAGTGTTCGTTCGGCGACGCTGCGGCGATGCGGCGGCTGTTCGACGAAGCAGAGATCGAATTCGTCGTCCACCTCGGCGGCTACGCCGGCGTGCGATACAGTCTTGAGAATCCGTTTCCTTACGTGGAACACAACGTCGGCGGCACGACCTCACTGTTGGAGGCGGCCCGGCATCATTCGGTGCGGCGATTTCTGTTGATCTCATCGTCGACCGTTTATGGCCGCTACGCCGTCGCGCCGTTTCAGGAAGACGCGCCTCTCGGAGTCCCTCTGAGCCCCTACGGCGCGAGCAAGCGGGCCGCGGAGTTGATGGGATTCACCTATCACGATCTGTATCGCGTGCCGGTCGTTTGCATTCGGCCGTTCAGCATCTTCGGGCCGCGGCTCCGCCCGGATCTGGCCCTGTCGATCTTCGCCGCGGCGATTCTCGACGGGAAGAGACTGCCGCTCTTCGGCGACGGTTCCATTCGCCGTGATTTTACGTATATCGACGACTTCTGCGACGGTTTGGAATCGGCCCTAACGGCCGACGGCGTCGTCGGCGAAGCGGTCAACCTCGGTCACGATGAACCGATCGCCGTGCGCCAAGTGATTACGACTCTCGAAGAAGTGCTCGGCAAAAAAGCTGAAGTCGAACGGCTCCCGGAGAAACCCGGCGAAATGCCCGTCACCCATGCCGATTTAGCAAAGGCAAAGCGGCTACTAGGCTATCGCCCGAAAACGTCGTTCGTCGACGGGGTGCGACGTTTCTGCGATTGGTTCATCGCTTCGCGCGCCGCCCACCAATAATAGCATGGCGCGCGATCACCAAGAGGCCGCCAAAAAATGATCGAGGGCCGTCGCGGCGTGTTTAGCGGGCGCGTATCTCGGCAAGACTTGCCGCCACTGCTGAACCGCGAACGGGAGACGTCGGCTGAGCAGCCCGAGCGCCCGCGCCGCGGTGAATAATCCCGCCGGCTGCCTTGTAGATTGGCAGGCCACAACGTCAGATCGACGCGTTCCGTCGTCGATTGACCATCCCAGGCGCCACTGCGGCACCGCCTGCGTCTCGATGAGAATGAGATCGTCCGGCGTTTTGAGCAAATGAGCGTAGGCCATCGCCGCTTCGACGTTCCAGGCAACGACCAATTCGGTAGGCTCAAACCGGACGGACAGTCCGCGTTCGACGGATTGTCCTGACTCGATGCGGACAACCTGGAGGAGCGCGTTTGTCGAAACAAGGTCGTCGTGATTCTGCGCCGCCATGGAGCGTCGCCTATCGACGGTGCGATGGGTCGCTTCAGCGACTTCGGCAAGAATATCGGCCGCCATGCCGACGCCGTGGCCGATCGGCCCGACGAATGAAACCGTGATCGCAGAGTCTCGGTTCGGTCGTACGCCGAATTCACGAGTACGCATGCGTACCATAGAGCATCCTTGGTGCGAAGCTGCCGACGAAAACGTCGCGCGCCGGCGCAGTCGCCGCTAAACGTAGTTCCCTGATCTCAAAGCCCGGAACGAACGACTTGGCCGACAGTTGAATCGGAGTCGTCCCGTCGACAATCGCTCTCGATGTTGCAGAGACGCGCGCAAGCCGTGCTCGGCACGGAAAAGCGACGGCAAGCCCCTGACTGTCGTGCGGACGTTCAAACGTCGTTCGATTCCGGTTGGAATCGGCCGACGCTACCCATGAACTCCGCAGCGCGATCGCCGACATGCTTCACCTGCCGTCTACCCACGGCGGGTGAATTGCCGCTATTACAGCCAAACATCGCCGGCCCGTCAAACCAATTTGCCGGTCATTTTGCCGCCGCTTACGGCAGTGAAAGCAAAATGAGCCAGATGCGACCGGCGCTACGGATGCATATTCTTTGATTCGTCCGATTTACGCTCGATCCACCAGCGAGCGACTTCCTCGTGCCCTTCCGGCTTACTAAATCGATAGCACGGGTTTTCGAGATCGATGAGGTCGTCGAACACGTGACGCTCCAGCGAAAACTCGGAAGGCGAACGCCCGTGCCGGCGGAGCAATAGTGCCGCGGCCGAAGCCCCCGCTTCGGCGGCTTGGGGCTCGCGAATGCTGATTGGATCGCGATTATCAAGTTGCGACGCCAGCCAATCGTCGAGACGCGGCCAAGCGGTCCGCTCCGACAGTACGAGCAGAGCGAGCCAATCCATGCGATACGGCGCCCATTCGATCGGCGGCAAGATTTGTCGGGCTTCAATCGCTTTGGCGAGCGCCGGGCCGGCCGCACTCGTTCCCATTTGCGAAAGCTGATAGCAAAACTCGCCGTGGCTGCTGCCGTTGCCGAACGACGAGGGAGACTCGTTAGGTAGTCGCTCATCGGCGACCGTAGCGAGGTAACTTGCCGCGAACTCCGAAACGACTTCCGGGTCGATCGAGTGCAGCATTTCGAATTCGCGAGTAGTCAAGCGGTGTTTTGCTTCCAGCCAGCGCTCGCACGTCCGTTTGGTGATCTCGCGACGGCGTGCCCGGTCAAGTTCTTGTTGCCGCTCCCCGGAGACGTTCATCGGCACTTCCGCTTCATAGGCGAAGCGAGCGCGTGCCGTCGGCAGGTTCTTGAGATGGAATTGGGCGTTGGGCTGCATCGCCGACGGATGCGGAAAGAACACGCCGACCGGCCAGTCGCCCGGTTTGAGATTGTTGCCGCTCAGGCAATGAGCCGTGCGATCGTCGCAGCGATCAAAAAGGCTGGGAAACTCCGCGCCGTCGGGCTTGTTAGGAACGCCGAGAATAAGATGTTGCACGCCGACGTGCCGCCCCCCTTCCCAAAACTCGGCGACCATTGCCGGCTTGGACGAAAAGTAAAGCTGGGCGACCTCGTCGAGCGCGAAAGGGCCGGTCTCACGATCGGCGCTCATCGTCTTATAGCGGTTCTCGAGTCGCTCCGCGACCAACTCCGCGACGTCGGGGCGAGCCAAGAGATACGACAACATACGACGCGCTTGACGGATTCGCATCGCTCCTTCTCGGCTCTTGGCGTCGGCCGCCGCGGCGCCTTCGGCAAGTTGATCGATTGCGGCATCGATGTCGGCGACGGCGACGCGCGGCAAAGCGTCGGCTTTGAACGGCGATAGGAGCCATGTCGACCAAGCGGCGGTCCAAATCCCATCGAGGTCGCGAGCGACGTCGATGCCCGTCGCATCTTCGGATTTCGCGTGCAATAGCCGAAGCATCAAAGGCGCGGCCGTCGCCGCCGAACGTGCTACGGACATTAGGCCGTCGCGCGACGCTTCGCGCAGCGCAAAACGATCGGAATTGAGTCCTTCGAGCAGCTGTTCGATGTCGGCGATCTGCGGCGCGGCGACGTCGGCGAGCCATTGATCGCGGGCGCGCCCGCGCAGCCTGATGAGGGCCAAACGAAGTTCCCAATCGTCAGGCTTCGCCGCCGCTGCCGAAGCGAGGGCTTGCGCAAGTCGACGGACTGCGGCTTCCGATGTCGCCAACTCCATCAATTCGGCCTGGGCCGAATCGCGCGACGCGAAGTCGTCCGACGCGAGTTCGCCGACGATGCGGCCCACGACGGCATCGCTCGGCAGGGCGGCTTCCGACTCTCGCGGCGGAGCGGCGGCGTTTAGCCGCATGAGGCCGATGGCGCAAAAACAGCACGCCGAAATGATGACCGATCGCCCCATCGCGATGCATCCGAGTTCGGAAGTGAAAGTACGCCGCTGGAATTCCGGCGTCGACTCTTTGCATTTTAGGATAAGTTGCGCGATGCGACTACGCGACACGGGCGTTTGCGATCCTACCAGCGACGTGGTCGTCGCAAAAAACGGGGCGCGTAGCCGAACATTTGCGGCTCCGCGCCCCCCGCTTGCCGACGAGCGGGCCAACCCCTATTTGCCGAGCAGTTCGTGGAGCTTCGGCTCAATGGCCGCGGCCCATGTTTCGTATGCCGCGGGCGTCAAGTGGAGCAAGTCGGGCATGACGCTCTTTTCGAGCACGCCCTCGGCCGTGAGAAACTTAGGACCGATGTCGAGGAAGAAGACAGTCTTGCCGTCGTCGAGTGATTTGACGATGTCGTTCGCCCCTTGATTGACCTTGCGGAGCGGATCGTTGTTGTCTGCGCCGCGGGGGAAGATCGCGAGGAGCAAGATCTTCGTTTCGGGCAGTTTCTCGCGGAGCTTGGCGACGATCGCCTTGATCCCGTCGGCAATTTGCTCCGAAGTGTTCGTGCGCGAGTTGTTCGTGCCGATCATGATGACGGCGACCTTGGGCGTAATGCCCTTAATGTTGCCGTTGTCGAGCCGCCACAACACATGTTCCGTGCGGTCGCCGCCGATGCCGGCGTTCATCGCCTTAAGCGGAGCGAAATGCTTCGCCCATGCTTCTTTGCCGGCTCCTTCCCAACCCTGGGTGATCGAGTCGCCGAGGAAGATGACGTCGACTTCGCCCGGCACGGCGCGGCTGTTGATCAGGTTGTGGCGAACCATCCATTTCGCGTCGCGCGGAACCGGCGTGACCGATTCTTTTGGGCCTGCCTTTTGCGGGGGGGCGGCCGGCTTTTTGGCCGCCTGGGCCGGAGCGGCGGCGGTTTGGGCCGCGGCGTGGGTGGCGAGTAGGGGGCATGCGAGCAGGGCGGCGATCGAGGCGAAACGAGTTAGCTTCATGTTCCAACGACTCCATTGAGGGCGTTACGGTAGGCAAAGGCCGCATAAAGCGACCGGCGAGACGCGTCAGTCTACTCACCGCACACGCCGTTTGCACGTCGTCGACGGCGGAAAACCAAGACTCCGGCGGTCGGCGTCAACCATGACGTAGCTTTGCTCGGCTTGATCACTGATCGTCCTTATTTGTCAGGCCGTGCGGCGGCGATCGCCCGACATGTCGACTCCAGACCCTGAACTCCGAACCTCGATACCCCATTTCATGAAACGCATCGGCATCCTGACCAGCGGCGGCGATTGTCCCGGGCTCAACGCCGTGATCCGCGGCGCGGTGAAGACCTCACAGCAACTCGGCTATGAATGCGTCGGCTTCTTGCGCGGATACGAAGGACTCGTTGATCCCGTCAGCTATAAGACGCTGAACGCCAAGAACACTTCGGGTATTCTCAATCAGGGCGGCACGATCCTCGGTTCGACGAACAAAGGACGGTTTGTCGCTCGCACCGGCGTCGACAATCGCGAAGAACTCGACATTGAATTGCTCGCGGGCGTCAAAGTCACGTGCGAACAACTCAACATTGCCGGTCTCGTCTGCATCGGCGGCGACGGCTCGCTCTCCATCGCTCAGCAATTCCACGAATACGGCATTCCGGTCGTCGGCGTCCCGAAGACGATCGACAACGATCTTTCCGCCACCGCCTACACCTTTGGCTTCGACAGCGCCGTCAGCTGCGCGACCGACGCGCTCGACCGGCTCCACACCACGGCCGCGGCCCACGACCGCGTGCTGGTGCTGGAAGTCATGGGGCGACACGCCGGCTGGATCGCCTTGCATGCCGGAATTGCAGGCGGCGGCGACGTCATTTTGCTTCCCGAAATCCCGTGGACGTTCGAAGGCGTCTGCCGCAAGATTCTCGATCGTGAACAAAGCGGTAAGAAGTTCACGCTCGTCGTTGTCGCCGAAGGGGCCCATATGCCCGACGGCGGCTTAGTCACACGCGAACGCCGCGCCGAGAATCGCCAGGTTGCGCTCGGCGGCATCGGCAACGTCGTCGCGAGCGAGATCCAATCGCGTCTTGGTCGCGAGACTCGCTGCGTCGTGCTCGGCCACTTGCAACGCGGCGGGCCGCCGACGACGTTCGACCGGGTTCTGGCGACGCAATTCGGCGCCTTCGCCGTCGACTGTATTCATCGCGGCGAACTCGGTCGTATGGTTGCGTTTAATCCGCCGGCCGTCGAGAGCGTCTGGATTCGCGACGCCGTGAGCAAGCTCCGCACGGTCGATCCCGACTGCTCTGCCGTGAAAGCGGCTCGCTCGTTGGGCATCAGTTTCGGCGATTGTCCTCAGCCGAGGGCGCACAACTCGAAGCCCGCAACGACGGTCGTCGCAGCTGAAACGCCGATCCTCGCCGAAGTTTAAGCGCCGGGCGTGCGGCATATTCTCGCTTCGCTCTTTATATAAAACCCGCGCCGATTGTCCCCCGACGATCGGCCGACTATGCTCGGACATCCCGCCACGCCCCGCGATCGGCTTGCCGCCGATCCCGTTTTCCTTCCTGGGAGTCCTCTTCGATGAGTTTGCTGCGCTCGCTTGCCGCCGTCGTCTGCTCGATGTTTTTCGTTTCGGTCGCCTTCGCCGCCGATAACACACCTCCCGAAGGCTATGTCGCCCTTTTCAACGGCAAAGATCTCACCGGCTGGCGCGGCTTGCCGCTCAAAGAAAATCCGAAGGCCCCGGAAAAGCCGCGAGCTCTCACAATGCCTGAGCGCTTGAGCTTTCCGGCGGAAGAACTCGCCGCCGCCCAAAAACTCGGCGACGATTTCGCCAAGGCCCACTGGAAGGTCGTCGACGGCGTGATTGTGTTCGACGGTAAGGGAGCCAACCTCATCACGGACAAGGACTACGGCGACTTCGAGTTGTACGTCGATTGGAAGATCGAAAAAGACGGCGATAGCGGCATTTATCTCCGCGGCAGCCCGCAGATTCAGATCTGGGATCCCGATCTGCAGAAGGCGAAGACCGGCGAACGAATCGGCTCCGGCGGCATTTACAACAACAAGAACAATCCCAGCGCACCGACGAAGGTGGCCGATAAGCCGATCGGCGAGTGGAACACGTTCTGGATCAAGATGGTCGGCGACAAGGTCACCGTGAAGCTCAACGGCGAGACGGTCGTCGACGACGTGACGATGGAAAACTTCTGGGACAAAGATCGCAAGACGCCGATCTACCCGAAGGGAACGATCGAACTACAGAATCACGGTAACACGCTCTACTTCAAGAACATCTACTTGAAGGATCTCTCGAAGTAAGTCGAGGCGTCAGCGCGGCGACGCGTTATGGGCGGCGATGCGCCGCCCGTAGCGCATCGCTCGTCTTCTCATTAAGACGCTCGCTCGAGATACTCCGGAATGTCGCTGATTCTGTAGCGAGCGATGAAGCGCCTACCGCAACTGCGGCAGCGGTAGGTCCGCAACAGCAAGAGCAAGAGAGGTCGCTCGAACCACTTCATTCGCGATGGCGCCACGGTGGAATGAGCGCAGTGTCCGCAAGCGGGAACGCGAATGGCCATACGGAGGGATGTCCGTCGATTGCGGACGGACAGCGTCTGAGGGTGGGGGCACGGTTGCTTGTGACGCTCACGATAGTCTTTCCACTTATCCAATCAAGTTCCTCGCGCCGCGAAACGAATAATCGCGCTCTTCGTCACACTCCCATCGGGTTGCCCGGCGTTCGTTGACACCCAATATGCCCGCTTCTAAAATCCATTTTTCCCGCCTCTCATAGCTTGTTGGGCGTGGAAGTCCGGTGTCGCGTTCGTCCCGAGTGCCGGCACTTCCGTCGCCGGAGTTCACGTCGGACCGGCGTCGCTCACGTTCGCTTCCTGGCGCGCCGTCAGCTTTACAACGTCATGCCCTTGGAGTTTCGCATGTCCGCCCCTGCGTCCGGCAGCGTCGACACCGTAATGCAAGAATCGCGGCTTTTTCCGCCGCCGGCGGATTTCACCGCCAAGGCTCGCATCAAGTCGCAAGCGGAGTACGAAGCTCTCTGGAACGAAGCGGCTAAGGACCCCGAAGGCTTCTGGAGCAAGCTCGGCAAGGAGTTGCATTGGTTTAAGCCATTCACGAAGGCGCTCGAATGGAACGAGCCGTTCGCGAAGTGGTTCGTCGGCGGACAGACAAACGTCTCTTACAACGCGCTCGACATCCATTTGGGCACGGCTCGGCAAAACAAAGCCGCGCTCATTTGGGAAGGGGAGCCCGGCGAACAGCGGATTTTCACCTATCAAACGCTCCATCGCGAAGTCTGCAAGTTCGCCAACGTGCTGAAGAAGCTCGGCGTGAAACAAGGCGACGTCGTCTCCATCTACATGCCGATGGTGCCGGAACTCGTCGTCGCGATGCTGGCCTGCGCCCGTGTCGGTGCGGTTCACTCCGTGATTTTCGGCGGCTTCTCGAGCGAAGCCATCGCCGACCGCAACAACGACGCCAAGGCCAAGCTCGTCATCACGGCCGACGGCGGATGGCGCCGCGGTACGGCGCTGCCGCTCAAAACGAGCGTCGACACCGCGCTTGCTAAGTCCCCGACCGTGCAACATTGCATCGTCGTCAAGCGGCTCGGCATCGAGACTCACATGAAAGACGGTCGCGATCACTGGTATCACGACCTAATGGGCGACGTCGACGCCGTGTGCCCGGCCGAACCGCTCGACAGCGAAGCGCCCCTCTTCATCCTCTACACCTCGGGAAGCACCGGCAAGCCAAAGGGCATCAAGCACACCACGGCCGGCTACAACATTTGGACAAAGAAGACGTTTGAGTGGGTGTTCGATATCCGCGAAGAAGACGTCTACTGGTGCACGGCCGACTGCGGCTGGATTACCGGCCACAGTTACATCACCTACGGTCCGCTCAGCGCCGGAGCCACGGTGCTGATGTATGAAGGCGCTCCCAACTGCCCGAACGAAGGCCGTTTTTGGGAGATTATCGAAAAGTATAAAGTCACGATCTTCTACACCGCGCCGACGGCGATCCGTTCGTTTATTAAGTGGGGCGATCACTGGGTCGACAAGCACGACCTCTCGAGCTTACGCTTGCTCGGCTCCGTCGGGGAAGGGATCAACCCCGAAGCCTGGATGTGGTACCACAACAAGATCGGCGCCGGCCGCTGCCCGATCGTCGATACTTGGTGGCAGACCGAAACCGGCGGGGTCATGATGAGCCCGCTGCCGGGCGTGATCGCCACCAAGCCGGGCAGTTGCACCAAGCCCCTGCCGGGCGTCGTGCCGCAAATCGTCGACGACCACGGTAAACCGGTCGAGCAAGGCCGCGGCGGCTGGCTCGTGATGACGCAACCGTGGCCGGGCATGCTTCGCGGCATCTGGGGCGACGACGAGCGCTATAAGGAAGCCTATTGGAGCAAGGTCCCGCATAAGTATCTGGCGGGCGACAACTCTCGCTGCGACTCCGACGGGTACTACTGGATCATGGGCCGGATCGACGACGTGCTCAACGTCTCCGGCCACCGCTTGAGCACGATCGAGGTCGAGAGCGCGCTCGTGAGCCATCCGGCCGTGGCCGAGGCGGCCGCCGTCGGTCGCCCCGATCCGATCAAGGGGGAGGCGATCGCCGTGTTTGTCGTCATTCGCAACGGTCAGCCGAACGACGAACTTAAGCAGGAACTGCGCAAGCACGTTCGCAAAGAAATCGGCGCGCTCGCCCAACCCGACGACGTCCGCTTTACCGCCTCGCTTCCCAAGACGCGCAGCGGCAAGATTATGCGGCGCCTACTCCGCGACATCGCAGCCGGCAAGGAGTCGACGGGCGATACCAGCACCCTGGAAGACTTCACCGTGTTGGCCAAGCTCCGCACGGATGAAGATTAATCGAAAAGTGGAAGGCGCAGGGGGGAGGGAAGAAGAAAGACGGAAAGGTCGGAGTGGTGAGTCCTTTCCTCCCTCGCGCAACGCTCCACGACGCTCCGCTCAGGCCGCGTGGAACGACCTCAACACGCAAATCGTCGCCTGCGAACGCTGCCCGCGTCTGCGGCAATACTGTCTTCAAGTCGCCGCGGCGAAGAAAGCGGCTCATCTCCACGAAGACTATTGGGGGCGTCCGGCGCCCAACTTCGGCGATCCGCTCGGACGGATTCTCATCGTCGGCCTCGCGCCGGCGGCGCACGGCGCGAATCGCACCGGCCGTTTGTTCACCGGCGACAAAAGCGGCGATTATCTCTATCGTGCCTTGCACGCCGTCGGCCTGGCGAATCAACCGACGGCCGTCGCGATCGACGACGGTCTGGAACTCCGTGATTGCGCGATCACCGATGTGAATCACTGCGCGCCGCCCGAAAATAAGCCGACCACGGAAGAGATCGCCAACTGCCGAGAGTGGATGACCCGCACCTTGGAGATCATACCGGTCCGCGTGTTCGTCCCTCTCGGCGGCATCGCCTGGACGGCCGTCGTGCGCGAACTCAAAGCGTTCGGATATGTCTCCGGAAAGTTGCCGAAGTTCGGCCACGGCGCGGTCGCCGATTTAGCCGACGGTAAAAAGCTGCTCGGCTGCTACCACCCCAGCCAACGCAACACGTTCACCGGTCGTCTGACGCACGAAATGCTCGTCGAAATCTTCCGTAGGGCCCAAAGGTTGGCAGGCCCGACGCGCACCGTCGGCAAATAGCGAAGATGTCTCGCGCGTCAGATATGGCCTCGGG
>JAEUIN010000084.1 GCA_016793115.1 Planctomycetaceae bacterium | reverse complement strand
CGCCGCGACAGTGCCGCATGACAGGCCTTTCAATTCTCCAGGCACTACTTCGGCTCCACTGAGTTCGCGAGCCACGGCCGGATCGGCCATGAACTGGCTTTTGAGCTTCGTGCTCATCGTAGCCAGCACCTTCGCCGGCGTTAGTCCCTTGGTGTCGAAGTCGACCGGCTGTGTGAGGTCGTTCGAGATCGCGGTGAGCACCTCCGGCGGCAGGCCGAACGGCGCCGGCTTCTCGCCGGGTTTACGCGGCAGGCCGTTACTCTTGAGTTCGGCGATCCACTGCGCGACCTTGGCCCGATCGCCGCGACCATAGCGACCCCCGGGCATCACCAATTCCCCCCGGTTGCTGATCACTCCGAACACGCGATAGTTCGTCGTGCCGCCGCTCGCCGAAGGTTCGATGCCGACGCGCTTGCCGGCGTTGGCCGATCCGCCGAGTTGCAAGTTGTCGACGCCCACGCCGCTGAGCATCTCGCTCCAAAACCGCAAGTCGGTGGCATTGAAGCCCGGCTCGATGGCAATCTCGGCATCGACCCGCCCCGCAGCCTGCGCGACGACGCACGACCATCCCAAGCACCAAGCGACGACGACGGCCGGCAGTTTCATGGGCGACCCATATCCAACAAGAGAACTCACGGCGACTCTAGCGATTATAGCACTTCCATTTCACCACGGAGGCACGGAGAGCACGGAGGCGGAGAAACCCATTAGGAGACGAGAGGGATTTGGAATGCGACTGGGGAGACAAGGCACAGAAGAGAAGCTGCGGATGCTCTGCCTTCATCCTTCCTTGTCCCCTATGTCCCCGGATTTCATTCCCCCAAGTCCCCTTCTTCTTTGGCCTCCTCCGTGTTCTCCGTGCCTCCGTGGTGAAACACTTCGCCGGCCGGCATAATACGTCACAACTCGTCATCAAATGTAGGAGCCGTCGCATGGCCCGTCCCGTTACTTTGTTCACCGGTCAGTGGGCCGATCTGCCGCTGGAAACGCTCGCTCGCAAAGCGGCCGAGTTCGGCTTCAACGGTTTGGAACTCGCCTGCTGGGGCGACCACTTCGACGTTTCCAAAGCCCTCAAAGACGATTCCTACTGCCGCAAGCAGCGCGATCTGCTCGAACGCAACGATCTGCAGCTCCACGCCATCAGCACCCACCTCGTCGGGCAGGCCGTGCTCGACCGGATCGACGGACGCCATCAATCGATCTTGCCTGCCCATGTTTGGGGCGACGGCGATCCGGCCGGCGTCAACAAGCGGGCCGCCGACGAACTCAAGCACACGGGCCGCGCCGCGCAGAAGCTGGGGGTCGACGTCGTCAACGGCTTCACCGGCTCCAGCATCTGGCACCTTTTGTATTCGTTCCCGCCCGTGCCGCAGTCGATGATCGACGCCGGCTACGAACTGCTCGCCGAGCGCTGGAACCCGATCCTCGACGTCTTCGGCGAATGCGGTGTGCGGTTCGCGCTCGAAGTGCATCCGACGGAAATCGCCTTCGACATTTACAGCGCCGAGCGGACGCTCGAAGCACTCGGCCGTCACGAAGAGTTCGGCTTCAACTTCGACCCGAGCCATCTCATCTGGCAAGGGATCGATCCGGTCGAGTTCCTGCGGGCTTTCCCCGACCGCATCTACCACGTGCATATCAAAGACGCGATCACCACGCTCAACGGCCGCAGTGGAATTCTGTCGAGCCATCTCAACTTCGGCGACCCGCGGCGCGGCTGGGAGTTCCGCTCGCCGGGCCGCGGCGGCGTGAACTTCGAAGAGATCATCCGCGCGCTCAACCAGATCGGCTACCAAGGCCCGCTCTCTGTCGAATGGGAAGATTCCGGCATGGACCGCGAACACGGCGCCCGCGAAGCGGCGGAGTTCGTCAAGCGATTGGACTTCGCCCCGAGCGGACGGGCGTTCGATGCGGCGTTTGAGAAGAAGTGAGCATGTAACGCAGGCTGTCGCGGGGAATGAGAAGCGGACGCTAAACCCAAGGAAGGAACTGGCGAAATGACAACGGTTTCCATCCACTATGAAAACTCGAATGACGAGCCGATGGAAATCCAAGTCGATCCCTGGGCTGGCTTGTACCGCCTTGCAAAAGGCGAATCGATTGAATTCGTTGCGCAATCACAAACCGAATCACCGAAATTCACCGTAGAAGAGCGAGGCAACTTGCGAATCATTACCTTCGTCCACAGCTCCGAATTTTTCGTTTTGCTCGACGGCAAACGAATCCACTGGACGAAATATCCTCACAACTTTTGATTTGCGGCCAAAGTCAAACTACTTCTCCCGGGCATGCGCCCAATTGACGAAACGCCCCCCCGTTTCCAAAATAATGAGTCTCGTCTCTCCCCTTCTCCGCCGTCGTAATCGCGAGTGCGTTCTCGATGAATATCTTGTCGCAAGATGATCCCGAAGTTTGGTCGGCTATCGAGGCCGAGGAAGAACGCCAGGCCGACGGGCTGGAGATGATCGCCAGCGAGAACTACACCAGCGCCGCCGTGCAACAGGCCGTCGGCAGCGTGCTCACCAACAAGTACGCCGAAGGTTACCCCGGCCGGCGCTATTACGGCGGTTGCCAACATGTGGACGTCGTCGAAGACCTGGCCCGCAATCGTTTGAAGCAACTCTTCGGCGCCGACCACGTGAACGTGCAGCCGCATTCCGGCAGCCAAGCGAACATGGCCGTCTATTTGGCGACCATTCTGCCGGGCGACACCGTCCTCGGGCTCGACCTGGCTCACGGCGGCCACCTCACGCACGGCATGGACCTCAACATCTCGGGCAAGCTGTACAAGTTCTTCCGCTACGGCGTCACGCGCGATACCAATCGGATTGACTTCGACCAAGTCGCCAAGCTCGCTCGCGAACACAAACCGAAGCTGATCGTCGCCGGCGCCAGTGCTTATCCGCGCGAGATTCCGCACGAGAAGTTCGCGGAGATCGCTCGCGAGGTCGGCGCGAAGCTGTTCGTCGATATGGCTCACTACGCCGGCCTCGTCGCCGCCGGTTTGCACAACAACCCGGTGCCGGTGGCCGACTTCGTCACGTCGACCACGCACAAGACGCTCCGCGGCCCGCGCGGCGGCATCACGATGTGCAGGGCCGACTACGCGAAGGAAATCGACCGCGTCGTGTTCCCCGGCATTCAAGGCGGCCCGCTGATGCACGTGATCGCCGGCAAGGCGGTCTGCTTCGGCGAGGCGCTGAAGCCGGAGTTCAAGCAGTACGGCAAAAACGTCATCGCCAACGCCAAGGCCTTGGCCGAAACGCTGATGGCCGGCGGCCTGAAGCTCGCTTCTGGCGGCACTGACAATCACCTCATGTTGCTCGACGTCACGAGCGTCGGCACGACGGGCAAGATCGCCGAAGCGGCCTTGGGCCGAGCAGAAATCACGGTCAACAAAAACATGATCCCGTACGACGAACGGAAGCCGATGGACCCCTCCGGAATTCGCGTCGGCACGCCGGCCCTGACGACCCGCGGCATGGGCGCCGACGAAATGAAGCGCATCGGCGGCTGGATTCTCGAAATCCTCAAGAGCCCGGAAGACGAAGCTCTCGCCGGCCGGATTCGCGGCGAAGTGAAGAGCCTCTGCGAGTCGTTCCCCGTGCCGTACGATCGAGTCGCCGTCGGTCAGTAATCGCTTCTTCGTGCATGTTCAGCGTCGAGCTTGCTCGGCGCGTCCCACCTTGGAAATCGCCCCCATGACCGAAGCCCGCCGCAGCCGCATCCTGATCGCCGACGACAACGCCGTGAACGTCGAACTCCTCGAAGCGTTCTTGGCCGAAGCCGATTACGACATTGCCATCGCCGTCGACGGCCGCGACACGCTCGACAAGGTCAAGGAGTTCCAGCCCGACCTGATCTTGCTCGACGTCATGATGCCGAAGCTCTCCGGCTTCGAAGTCTGCAAGCAACTCAAAGGGGACGCGGCCACGAAGGCGATCATGATCCTCATGGTCACCGCCCTTAACGAACTCGGCGACATCGAACGAGCCGTGCAGGCCGGCACCGACGATTTTTTAAGTAAACCGGTAAATAAGCTGGAGCTGACGAAGCGCGTCGAGAACATGCTCCGCCTCAAGAACGTGAGCGACGAACTCGAACGCCTCCGCCAATACATTAGCGGCATGGAAGACCGCACCGGGCCGCAGAAGTAACGCTTAGTCCGTCGTCAGTTGTCCGTGGTCCGTTGCATTCGGATCGTTGTCGCTTTCCTCAACAACGGACAACTGACCACGGACCATGGACATGCTCTTAGGCATCGAAATCGGCGGCACGAAGCTTCAACTCGGCGTCGGGCCGGGCGACGGTACGCTGATTGCCGAACCGCTTCGCCTGTCCGTTGATCGAGACAAAGGCGCGGCGGGCATTCGTGAGCAGATCGCGGCTTTGGGTCGCGAACTTGTCGCACGATACGGCGTGTCGTCGGTCGGCGTCGGCTTCGGCGGACCGGTCGATGCCGCGACCGGACGAACCATCAAGAGCCATCAGATCACCGGTTGGGACGACTTTCCGCTCGTCGAGTGGTGCCGGCAAACACTCGGCGTCGCGCGCTGCACGCTCGGCAACGACGCCGATCTCGCGGCACTCGCCGAAGCTCGCTATGGCGCGGGCCGCGGCCGCGATCCGGTGTTCTACGTCACGGTCGGCACCGGCATCGGCGGCGGCTTCGTGCGGGGCGGCAAGCTTTACGCCGGCCACGGGCCCGCGGCTGCGGAGATCGGCCACTTGCGCCCCGGCCTCGATGCCTTGAACTCTCACGACACTGTCGAATCCATCGCCTCCGGCCTCGCCATCGAACGGGCCGCCGAACATCTCCGCGACGAAGAAGTTTTCGCCCCGTTGAAGCCGGCGAAGATCACGGCCAAAGAACTCGCCTGGGCCGCCGCTCGCGGGCACGCACCGTCGCAAGCCATCCTCAATCGTGCGATCAACACGCTCGGCTGGGCCCTGGCCCAGATGATTACGCTCTTGGCCCCGCAAAGGGTCGTGGTCGGCGGCGGAGTTCCATTGCTCGGCGAAGAGCCCTTCTACGCCCCGCTTCGCCAAGCCGTGGCCCGGTACGTGTTTCCGCCGTTAGCCGGCAGCTATGAGATCCTCCCTCCCGCTTTGGGCGAAGCGATGGTCGTCCACGGGGCCCTGGCCTTGGCCGCCTAATCGACGTAAGTCCCGAAACGCTTGCGCGACTTACGACGAAAGCGCAAAACAGTTGCAATTAGAAGTGCGTGCAAAGTCGACTGTTTTGCACGCACCCTTAATCCTAAGTATGGAGTGCGTGCAACTGGCGCAGAGTTGCACGCACCCCCCGAACTTTGCACGCAGCCCGCGTCGACGTAAGTCCAAGTTCGCTTGCGCGACTTACGTCGATTCGACCGACCATTGAAACAACGCCGTCTTAGCCCCCGGCGAGTCGCCGGGGGCAGCGTTAAACGATCAGCGACATCGATTATTAGTTCGACGCTGCCCCGGGCGGCTCGCCCGGGGCTACGACAAAGAGTCAAATTGTCAAAGAACCAACCCCGTATTTTCCACATTTACGAGGCTGATTCCAGGGCGTTTTTGGCCACCTGCGATTTTGTGCCGCTAGTTCTTTTCGGCCGCGCCGTCGGTCGGATTGAGGTGTTTGCGTAAATAGCGGGCCCGCTCGATGTTGCGGTCGGCCGTGTCGAGTTCCGAGCCGCTGAGCTTTTGGAGGTGGGCCGGCTGCGTGTGGATGAAGAGTTGATTGAGCGTCGGGATCTGTAGCTCGGGAATCAGCCCGAGGTTCACGCCCATCCGTACGCTGGAAAGCAGGTGCATCGTCTCTTCGCTGGAGATCGTCTGCGCGGTGCGGAGGATGCCATAGGCCCGGCTTACGCGATCGTGCAGGTTTTGCTTACTCTCGCGAACGAGATACTCACGGGCCTTGCGTTCGTAGTCGATGATGCTCGGCACGACTTCACTGACTTGCTTGACCAAGTCTTCTTCCGAACGACCGAGCGTGATCTGGTTGCTGATCTGGTAGAAGTCGCCCATGGCCTGCGAGCCTTCGCCGTAGAGGCCGCGCACGGCGAGGCTGATCTTTTGCAGCGAACGGAAGAGCTTGTCGATCTGTCGCGTGATCACGAGCGCGGGCAAGTGCAGCATCACGCTCACGCGCATTCCGGTGCCGACGTTCGTCGGGCAGGCCGTCAGGTAGCCGAGCCGTTCGTGGAAGGCGTAAGTCACTTGCGACTCGATCAAATCGTCGATCGAGTTGATCCGCTGCCAGGCGGCCGTAAGATCGAAGCCGCTCTTCAAGACCTGAATCCGTAGATGATCTTCTTCATTGATCATCAGGCTGGTTTGTTCGTTCTCGTCGATCGCGACGCCGCGGGCCCCTTCGCTATCGGCATGTTCGCGGCTGATGAGTTGACGTTCGACGAGGAACTGCCGATCGAGGCCCTCGAGCTTCGAAACGTCGAGATACGAAACATGCATCTCGTCCGTGAGGCGGCGAATCCCTTCGCGGAGCGTCTTTTCGATTTCCGTGCGGTCGGCGGGGGAGGCCCGCGTGATGAACGGGTAATCCGCCAAGTTGCGAGCGAGCCGAATGCGGCTGCTCATGACGACGTCGGACTCCGGGCCGGAGCCGCGGAGCCAT
>JAEUIN010000017.1 GCA_016793115.1 Planctomycetaceae bacterium | reverse complement strand
GTCGAGGCGATGACGACGAATGAAACCAGTTTCTTTCGAGATATCCATCCCTTCGACGCGCTCCGCAAGAACATTCTTCCCCAACTACTGACGGCACGCGCCAACCTGAAGGCGCTTAATATCTGGTCGGCGGCTTGCTCGACGGGGCAAGAGGCATACTCCACGGCGATGCTGATTCGTGAGAACTTCCCGCAGGCCGCTGCTTGGAAAGTTCAGATCCTCGGGACAGATCTCTCCGACGAAGTATTGGCCAAAGCTCAGCGCGCCCGATTCTCGCAAATCGAAATGAACCGCGGCTTGCCCGCCGCGATGCTGACGAAGTACTTCCGTCGCCAAGGCATGGAATGGGAACTGGTGCCGGAGCTGCGAAGCATGGCCGTGTTTCGCAAGTTGAATCTGATCGAAGCCTGGCCGGCGATGCCGCGTATGGACGTCGTGTTTCTGCGCAACGTGCTAATTTACTTTTCGCCGGAAACTAAGCGGATGATCCTGGAGAAAGTCCGCAAGTTGATGGCGCCCGACGCCGTGCTGTTCCTTGGGGCCGCGGAAACCACGCTCGGGCTCGACGCCGCGTTTCGCCGCGAGCAATTTGAAAATAGCGTTTTCTATCGATTGGGGTAGCACATGAGCCATGACATGTTGACTGCGGACCTGGACCAGATCGTCGAACAAATCGTCGGTGCGCTCGGTGCGACGATGCTCGACTTCGAGCCCGTTCGCTGCGACCTTCAAGCGCCGACCGAATGGCTGGCGGCGACCGTGCAGATCGCCGGAGCGTGGACCGGCAGCGTGGTCGTAAAACTGACGCCGGAGTTCGCAACCTACGCCGCGGCGACGATGTTTCAAATCGATGCAAGCGACGTGACGGCGGACGATGCGAAAGATACGGCCGGCGAGTTGGCGAACATCGTCGGCGGCAATCTCAAGAGCACGCTGCCGTGCCCGTCGTTTCTCTCACTGCCGACGATCGTGAGCGGCCAAGAACTCGACATTCGCATCCACGGCTCAATCCGCCGCTGCCACGCCGACTTCGCCGCCCCAAGCGGAACGTTTCGCGTGGAATTATTTGAACAGTCGCCTGCGAAAACTTAATTGCGTCGGTCACTTTAAGCGAAGTGCTTGGCATCAGGCTGCACGCGGCACAGCCCAAGCACGGAATTGCGGCCAGGGCTGCTATGCCGCCGACACAAGCACGGAATTGCGGCCAGGGCTGCTATGCCGCCGACAGGTGGATAGCAGAAGTCCTGCCGATCTCACGGTCGCGCGAGTTCGCAGGGTCAAATGATGATGTCGCAGATTCACGCGACGCACCATTGCTCACTGCCATTTTGGCACGCCTGATCTCGTCGCCAACGAGACCGATCCACGGCCACAGGCGGCCATGAACAACGCAAGTTGTTTTCCCGCAATGCCTTACGACGCACACAATGCCGGTTGGCACGGTGCTTGCGTTCATTATGGGCCGCATGGAAGGTGCGCCTGCCAAAGTAGGCTGCGCCCACGGCCTAGCCAGGAATATACGGTCGGACGATCGCCTTGCGGTCGCTCGGCCGATAGCCGCTCAAAACTCGTTTACGCAATTCGCTCGACTCAGGAGGAATCCGCTGTGGCAAAACAGATGGTCTTTAGTGACGACGCTCGTCAGCCGCTTTTGGCCGGCGTCGCAAAGCTGGCCAAAGCCGTTCGCAGCACGCTCGGCCCCCGCGGCCGCAACGCCGTGCTCGATAAAGGTTGGGGCTCGCCGAAGGTGACCAAAGACGGTGTGACCGTCGCCGAAGACATCGAACTCGATGATCCTTACGAAAACCTCGGCGCAAAGCTCGTCAAGGAAGCCGCCTCGAAGACCAACGACGTCGCCGGCGACGGCACGACGACCGCCACGGTGCTGGCCGAAGCGATCTTCCGCGAAGGCCTGAAGATGATCGCCGCAGGCGCCGACCCGATGGCCCTGCAACGCGGCATCAACAAAGCCGTCGACGCCGTGGCCGAACAGATCAAGAAGATGGCCACGCCGATCAACGAGAAGAGCAAGAGCGAACTTCGGCAGATCGCCACGATCGCCGGCAACAACGACTCGACCATCGGCGACGTGCTGGCCGACGCGTTCCTGAAGGTCGGCAAAGACGGCGTGATCACCGTTGAAGAAGGCAAGCAAGCCGAGACGACCGTCGAAGTCGTGGAAGGCATGCAATTCGATCGCGGCTATCTTTCGCCGCACTTCGTCACGAACGCCGACAATCAAACCGTCGAACTCGACAACTGCCAAATCTTGATCTACGAAGACAAGATTTCGAACGTTAAGAACCTGGTGCCGCTGCTCGAAGCGGTCTCCAAGTCGGGCAAGCCGCTCTTGATCATCGCCGAAGACATTGAAGGCGAAGCCTTAGCGACCTTGGTCGTCAACAAGATGCGCGGCATCCTGAATGTGTGCGCCGTCAAGGCGCCGGGCTACGGCGATCGCCGCAAAGCGATTCTCGGCGATCTGGCCGTGCTGACCGGCGGCACCGCGATCTTCAAGGACCTCGGCATCCAGCTCGATAGCGTCAAGCTTTCGGACCTCGGCCGGGCCAAGAAACTGCACATCGACGCCGAAAACACGACGGTCGTCGGCGGCGGCGGCAAGAAGGCCGACATCGACGGTCGGGCCGAGCAAATTCGCCGCGAAATCGAAGTGACCGACAGCGAATACGATCGCGAAAAGCTCCAAGAGCGTCTCGCGAAGCTCGCCGGCGGCGTGGCCCAAATTAACTGCGGCGCCGCGACCGAAACGGAAATGAAGGAACGCAAGTGGCTGCTTGAAGACGCCAAGTGCGCCGTGCAAGCGGCCCTCGAAGAAGGCATCGTCCCGGGCGGCGGCGTGGCTTTGCTGCGTTGCGAGAAGGCCATTGAAGCTCTGAAGCTCGAAGGCGATGAAGGCCTCGGCGCTCGCATCATCAAGAACGTTCTCGACAACCCGCTCCGCTGCATCGCGAACAACGCCGGCCTCGACGGCGGCGTGGTCGTGAACCGCGTGCGTCAGCTCAAGGGCAAGAACGAAGGCTACGACGCCGACAAGGACGAATACACCGATCTCGTCGCTCGCGGCGTCATCGACCCGGCCAAGGTCGTGCGTACGGCTCTGCAAAACGCGGCCAGCGTTGCGGCGTTGCTGCTCACCACCGAGTCGCTCATCACCGACATCCCGAAGGAAGATGAAGGCGACGACCACGCCGGCCACGACCATCACGGCATGGGCGGCGGCATGGGTGGCATGGGCGGTATGGATATGGGCGGCATGGGAATGGGCGGCATGGGAATGTGAGCCGCGCTCGCGCGAAGGCTGCAAGTCCCAATCGCCAAGTTCCAAGCACATTTCAAGATCAATCAACGTTCACATAAGGAAATCTGACACATGGCTAAGCTCAATCTCCGTCCGCTCGATGATCGCGTCGTCGTTCAACCGCACGATGCCGAAGAAAA
>JAEUIN010000398.1 GCA_016793115.1 Planctomycetaceae bacterium | reverse complement strand
TCCGGGCTATACGGACGACCTGCGCGAGTTTGGATATTCGGTGCGATCTTGTGCAGCGGAACGGCCTTATTCCCGTCGACGCGGACATCGACGACGAGTTCTTCCGCAGTGGCCGGCGCGGCCGCCGGGGGAGGCGATTCCTGTGAAGGGAGCGGTTCTTGACCGAGCACGACGGCGGAACCGACCAGCGCGAACGCCAAGCCGAGTAATTCGGCGCGCAGCATCCGAGCGAAGGCAGCGCGGACATCGGCCATGAGGCGAGTTCCGTACACGAAGTGATATCCGACCGGACGTGATGTGCTGCGGGCGGCGTTGCGGTGGGGAAGTGACCTGCGTTGACAGGCTTCGGCTTCGAACGCACTGGTTCTGCGTCGAGCCGATCTCCGCGCGGTAACGCCCGAACAGGAAAGGCCGCGTAGAAATAGCCGAAGTCGTGCGCGGCGACAAGGCGACTTGTACTTGAGTGGCAGGGCTTAGATTACAATCGTTTAGAGCGCCGCAACTCGCGTCAAAGCGTCGCCGGCAAACGTCCGCCGGCGACGAATGCCGGCTGCAAAAGTGACGAGAAAGTTAGCCTTTGTTCGACGGCCGAGCCGGCAGTGATTTCAAGTCTTTCGCCTGTTCAAACAGGGTGACGCGTTCGGGAGCGACGTCGCGAAACGCCGCCTTCATTCGTTCGCCTGCGAGAGTTTCTTTCGTGACGTTGCGAATCGCGATGTGCGCGATTTGCCGCGGCCGGCGGCGGGCTAGCTCGCCGTACACCTCAGGGTCTTGTTCGCCGGAATCGCCGACGAGTACGAATCTGCGCGGGGGAAAGGCCCGCAAGATCGTGGTGATCGTCCGCAGCTTGAAGTCTTGCGGCGAATTGAGGAGTTCGATCGACGAGCGGTCTTTGATGCGGAACTCGCGGAGTAGCCACGTGCCCCGCGGAAATCCTTCGGTCTCGGCAAATCCGGCGAGCGCGGGATAGAGTTGCCAAGGACTGCCCGCGACATAGTGAAATGCCGCTCCCTCTCTTTCCCATTCTTGGTAACGATCCGCCGTTCCGTCGACGGCGATGAATTCGCGAAGAAAAGTGTTTTTCATTAGTTCTCGCTTATCGAGAACGTTGCTCCGCTTGATCGTGTCATCGATATCGGAAATGACGCTCCAACCGTCGGGCTCGATGAGATGAACGCGGCCGGTGAACGTTCGTTGATCGTCGTGTGGAGTTTGAACGGAATAGGAGATTTCGGCGCCGCCGGCCGGCCGGCGGACGGCGAGTGCGGCGATCTCCCGGCCCGTCAATGTCACCTTGGAGGCGAAATGACCGTTGGAAGCCGATCCGCTCAAGCGAAATGCGCGCGGGCCGAAGTCGATTGTCAGCGACTGACCTCGTTCGTTGTCGACCAAGAACAACTGTGCTCAGGCACGGAAGGTCGCCGAATTGCGATCGTCGGCAGAAACTCCCAGAATCTCGCAAAGCTGGTTGAGCGTCGCGCCTCGCCAGGCGGATTCATGCTCAGGCTCGAAAATCCAACCACGTACGGGAAACGAAACCTTCCCCGCCGTCGTGTCCCACGGGGCGAAGGTCGGAAACAAAACGACATTTTTGTCGCGATCGAGATCGTTGGTCAAAAGCCGACCCGGCAGAGTTGCAATCAACGCGACGAAACAAAGTACGCTCGTTCGCAAGACCGACCTCGGTTCGCCGGCCGAATGGGAAACGAGGCTCAGCAGACCAAATCCGCCGTGGTCCGGTCAAGCTTGCGAATTGGCCGTCGACGCCGTCGACGATATAAACTTGGTGAGGAAGCGACGTCCGACCATCTCAGGAGCCGCGCGATGGACGATTCTCCCGTGACCGTACGCACCTTTCTAAACTTGGCTGAAGCCGATGCTTGCCGAGCCATGTTGGAAAGCGAGGGCATTGCGGCCTTCGTCGCCGACGCGGCGACCGTCGGCGCCGATTGGTTCCTCGGCAACGCCATCGGCTACATCAAATTGCAGGTGCGGCCGGCGGACGCCGAGCGCGCGATCGAATTGCTGCGGGAGATTCCGGAGCCGGCCGTACGGCGCGAAGCCCGCGACGCGGTAAGCGACGACGAGTGCTTGGCTTGCGGCGCCGCGATGGAGCAGGCCAAGGCCTGCCCCAAGTGCGGTTGGTCATTCAGCGATACCGGCTTCGATCAAACGGAGGCCGAGTAGCGGCGTATATCGCACGGCGCTTCGGGCCTAATCGCCTTACCCTTGCAGACCGGCGGCGAGTTTCGCCAGGGCTTCGGTTTCGATCTGCCGGACGCGCTCCCGAGTGAGGCCGAGAATCTCCCCGATCTCCTTCAGCGTGCGGGGTTGATTGTCATCGAGGCCGAACCGCATGCGGAGAATGGTCGCTTCGCGGGTTTCCATGGTTTCGAGCATGCGCAAGATGTGCGTCATGTCGTCCCCCTCGACCATCTCGACTTCCGGACTTTTGATCCGTTCGTCGGTCACCATTTCACCGAGCGACCAGCCGTTCTCGGCTTGATCGGTTTGCGGCGTTTGGTTGTAGATGTGGATCGCCTTCTTGATGATCGAGAGCTTCTTGCGCGGCAAGCCGAGCACGCGCGCCACTTCTTCGGGGGTCGGTCCGCGCCCGAGCTCTTCGGTCAATCGCACCGTCGCGCGACGCCACTTGCTCAGAAGCTCCACCATGTACGCCGGAATGCGGATCGTTTTGGCCGAGTTGATCAGCGCCCGCTTGATCGACTGTTTGATCCAGTAACTGGCATAGGTGCTAAATCGCGTTCCGACCCCCGGGTCGAATCCTTCGACCGCTCGCAGCAGACCGAGGTTGCCTTCTTCGATCAAGTCTTGCAGCGCGAGGCCCTTGCCGGTGTAGCCGCGAGCGATGTTGACCACGAGCCGAAGATTGGCGCGAACCATTCGGTCGCGGGCCCGCATGTCGCCGTCGGCGATCGCGTGGGCCAAGTTTTGTTCATCTTCGGCGGTGAGCAGCGCGGTCTCGTTGATCTCTCGCAGGTACGTTTCCAAAGGGGATTGAACTGCGGCACTGGTGCGTCGGCGCGTCTTCATATCTCGATGGCTTCCTCGTCCGGAGTACGTCGCTCATGCCGCGGAACGCAACGGAGCTTGCTGCCTTAAGCTCGTGTGTTCCGCCGAAGTCGGCCGGCGTCGTCTCGGTTGCTGCGGGGGTGGTAAGGTTCGCCGAAGCGATACCCTTTATCAGGACAAGGTATGCTATCGTCGCATGCAAGCGGCAATCTATAAGCCGCGTAGAAGAGACCCGATGCGGAGGGTTGTGCTCGCGCCTTCGGTTGTTCGCAACCTGCGCGTCGTACGTAGACTCTGTATTGGAACTGACGCGCGACGTGTGCGCGACGTGAGCAACGCAACGATTATGACGGTGCCGTAAAACGCAAAGACCCCGCCGAGCCGAGCTCGACGGGGTCGTGAGCGTTCTAACGATTAAGACGATCGCGGCGATTAGGCGCCCGGCGTCTTAAACAGCGGGCCGGATTCGCCGACGCCGCCCTTGAGTTCCGACTGATCCATTTTCGGAGCCGTCGTGGTCGAGCCGTCGGTCGCTTCTTCGCCCAGGTCTTCGTTGGCCCAGTCGACGCGCTTTCGCGACAAGCCGATCTTCCGCTCGTCGGTGTCGACGCGAAGGATCTTCACTTCGATGTCGTCGCCCACCTTCACCACGTCTTCCGGATTCTCGACCTTTTGGTCGGAGAGTTCGGAGATGTGCAGCAGGCCTTCGAGCCCGTTTTCTAGCCCGACGAACACGCCGAAGTTCGTGAGCTTCGTCACCTTGCCCTTCACGACTTGGCCGGGCTGATACTTCGACGGAATGTCGGTCGCCCACGGATCGTCCTGCAATTGCTTCAGGCCGAGCGCGATACGGCGACGTTGCTGATCGACCGAGATCACGCGGCACTCGAGCTTGTCGCCCTTTTCGACCATTTCGCTCGGGTGGCTGATCTTACGCGTCCACGACATATCGCTGACGTGCAACAGGCCGTCGATGCCTTCTTCGATTTCGATGAAGGCGCCGTAGTTGGTCAGGTTGCGCACCGTGCCGGTGACCATCGTGCCCGGCGGATAACGATCGGCGACCTTGTCCCAGGGGTTGTCCTGGGTCTGCTTCATGCCGAGCGAAATCTCTTGCTTTTCCTTGTTGATGCCGAGGACGACGACTTCGATTTCGTCGCCGATGTGCACCAATTCGTTCGGATGGCTGATGCGCTTGGTCCAAGACATTTCGCTGATGTGCACGAGGCCTTCGATGCCCTCTTCGAGCTTGACGAAGGCGCCGTACGACATGACGTTGACCACTTCGCCCTTGTGCCGGCTTCCCACCGGATAGCGATCGGCCACGTGTTCCCACGGGCTCGGTTGCTTCTGCTTGAGGCCGAGAGCGATCTTCTTCTTCTCGAGGTCGATGTGCAGGACCATGACTTCGATTTCTTGGTCGATCTGCACCATTTCGCTCGGGTGACCAATGCGGCCCCAACTCATGTCCGTGATGTGCAGCAAGCCGTCGAGGCCGCCCAGGTCGACGAACGCGCCGAATTCGGCGATGTTCTTGACCACGCCCTTGCGCAGCTGGCCGACTTGCAGTTCGGCGAGCAACGCCTTCTGCTTGACTTCGCGTTCGCTCTCGATGAGCGCGCGGCGGCTGACGACGATGTTGCGGCGATCGCTGTCGATCTTCAGCACGATGCACTGGATCGTGCGGCCGATGTAGTCGCCGATGTCCGCCGGACGACGAATGTCGACCTGGCTGGCCGGTAAGAAGACGTTGACTTCGTTGATGTTGACGAGCAACCCGCCCTTGATCTTCCGCGTCGCGACGCCGGTGACGACGTCTCCTTCCTTGATCTCCTTCATCACCTTGTCCCAGGCGATGATCTTCTCGGCCTTGCGCTTCGAGAGTTGGATCAGGCCGGCGTCTTCGCGGCCGGGTTCGCTTTCATCGACTTCTTCGATGAGCACCGTGACCTCTTGGCCGACGGCGGGCGGTTCTTCCTCTTCGCCCCATTCGTTGAGCGGAATCGAGCCTTCGCTTTTATAGCCGACGTCGACGAGCACCCAATCGCCGTCGATACGGAGAATCTTACCGGTGGTGATTTTGTTTTGACCGAGCTCGGCCGTGCCTTGGGCTTCCCAAGTTGTCGGATCGGCTTCCCCCAACGCTTCTTGGAGTTCTGCTTCCCACGACTGTTCGTTGAGGTCGAGACCTCGGATCAGGTTACGGTTGACCATGAAGAAATTAAGACGGACGGACTGACAGACCTCTCGCCGACCCATTCGTCACCCTGACGAACGATCCTGATCGGAGAGCAAACCGACAATCTAGCAAAGGGTTACGACGCGAACAAGGGCGAGAGGGCCTGCGAAACGGGGCTGTTTGGGCAGCCTCGCCTACGTCAACCAGCCGTTTCTCGGCCGCTCAGTGGTTGCACCGGTCTGCGGCGAACGGCTCGCCGACGCACTTGCTAACTTCCGGCACTTCCCACTTCGCGCCGTGCGCATCTATTCGGTCGATAGTTGCGCACCCCTATTGTCTTACTTAAATGTGCGCATCTAACAGGGAAATAGCTGCGCATGATGCGCATGTTCGCTCGACGTAAGTCTCCGATCTAGTCGCAGTCGAAATTGTCGGGACCAACCCGAAACCATAGGCGACTGCGGCTTCATCTTCCAACGTCCGATTTGGCCGGCCCCTCGCACGCTCTCAGCTGAATTCGCCGGCCAATTTGTGTTGTTGATCGGCCGTTTCTCGCAACTTACCATCGGGCGAGAATCGCTCACCATCAGTGGGGAAAGGCGGAACCGGCCATGGCGGAAGAGCACTCGGTTGTCTCACGTCGTCGACTTCTTTCGCTTGGCCTTCCCGCCGTTGCCGGCGTGACGTTGGCGGCGGGGGTGGGTCGGCCGGTCGAAGCGGCTCCCGCCAAGATCGCAGTTTCAGGCGTGAAGCCGATCAAGTCGGAACCGGCGACCGGCGCGGCCTGGCCTGCCCGCCGTAAACAAATCGAGCGCGCCTGGCTCGACCTGCTCGGCGATTTTCCGACCGAGGTTCCCGATCTCAAATCGGAGTTGAAGGAAGTCGCCAAGCAGAACGGCATCACGCGCTACCATGTGAGCTTCCAAGCGGAGGCCGACGACCGCGTGACCGCGTGGCTCTTAGTGCCCGACAGCGCCCGCGCGAAGCCCGCCCCCGCGATCATCTGCATTCATAGCACGACCTGGGGCGCGGGCAAGAACAGCACGGCCGGGCTTTCCGGTCGGCGGTTACAAGACCCGCCGACGCCGCGCGAAGGAGGCCGCGCCAACGGCTTGCTCCTCGCCGAGCATGGCTACGTCACGCTTTGCGTCGATCTGTTGACCGATGGCGAACGCATTAAGCCGGATGAGCGCGTGATGGACACGCGCGGCTTCTACTTGAAACATCCCGAGTGGTCGATTATCGGCAAAAACTGCTGGGACGTGAGCCGCAGCATCGACTTTTTGCAAACGCTCGACTTCGTGAACGCCAAGCAGATCGGCGTCACCGGTTGGTCGCTCGGCGGCCATCAATCGATTTTTTGCGCGGCGTTTGAACCGCGTATTACCGCCACGGTCTCAAACGGCGGCGTGCTCGACTGGCACCGCCACAGCGAAGCCTGGTCGCGCAAGCCGACCTCGTGGACGCCGTGGAAAAAGGGAGATTCCGAAACGAACAGCCCCGAACTTCAGCGCCGTTTCGGGTTCAAAGAAAACACAAACAGCGGGCCGTACATCTACATCAAAAAGTTTCGCCCTTGGATCGACGACCAATCGCTGCCGCTCACGACCGACTTCGACGAGTTGATGATGCTCGTGGCGCCGCGGCCGCAGCTTATCATCTCCAGCGAATGGGAGTTCTACGGCCACAAGAGCATGCCGAAACTGCTCGATGCCATGAAGGTCTACGTCGGCTGGCAAGACGCGCCGGGCTTGCCGAGCGTCGTCGAGGCCCGCAAAGAACGAACGGGCTACGACAAGACGCTCGCCTACTACGAGTTCAATTATGGCCACAAAGCGGAAAAGATTCCCGGGATGTTGAAGCAGATCAACGCCGGAGATTGCTTCAGTTGGTTCTCATTCCCGGGCGGGCACAACTTCCCGACGGTCGCGCAGAATTACACATTCGCCTGGTTCGACAGATGGCTGGGGCACGAGCCGCCGGCGTGAGCGAAAAAAACGTCGTCTTCGTTTTAAAAATCCCGATGCGATTCCATGCGTAAATTGATTCTCTTCGCGGCCGTGATGGCTTGGCCGTTCGCTTTGTCGTCAAGCGCATGCGCTGCGCCGAAGAACGTTCTGCTGTTAATCAGCGACAATCATTCGGCGGCGGATCTCGGTTGCTACGGCTCGCCGAATGTGCGCACGCCGAACCTCGATCAATTGGCGGCCCGCGGCACACGGTTCTTGAATTCGTTCGCGACGGTAGCTTCGTGCGGGCCTAGCCGCGGAGTGATCTACACCGGCTTGCTCACGCACGCCAACGGTCAGTTCACGCACGGTCATGGTTTCCACAACGGCGTACTACTTCCCGGCGTGCGGAGCGTGTTCGACATCGTGAAAGACGCCGGCTATCGAACGGGACTGTTCGGCAAAACGAGCTTCTATCACTTGCCGAGCCAATACCAGCTCGATGAGATTCAACAGCGCAACAATCGCGACTTACCGACGCTCACGAAGCAGGCCGAAGAGTTCATCCGCAGCGGCGGCGACGCGCCGTTTCTCGTCGCCCTATGCACGCACGATCCGCACCCCTCCGGCCTGTTGTCCGACGCGCGACGGCGTTTGAAGCCGCCGCCGCCGCGGGCCATCGATCCGGCGGCGATCACGTTGCCGTCGTCGGTGCCCGATCGGCCGGACGTGCGCGAGGAGTTCGCCGAGTACTACGAATACATCGAGCGCGTCGACGCGGGATTCGGCGAAGCGCTGGCGATGCTCGAGCGAATCGGAAAGGCGGACGACACGCTCGTGATTTTCTTTTCCGATCAAGGGGGCGCGTTTCCCCATGGTTACACGCAATACGAGCCGGCCGTGCATGTGCCGATGATCGTCGTCGACCCGACGGCGAAGCGGCGCGGGCTCACGACCGATGCCATGGTGTCGCTAGCCGACATCACGCCGACGGTGCTCGATTGGACCAGCGTCAGGCCACCCTATCCGCTGCACGGGCGGAGCGTGCTGCCGATTGTTGAGCAAGAGCATCCCCAGGGGTGGGATTCCGTCGTGCTTAGCCACGTAATGCACGAGGTGACGATGTATTACCCGATGCGCACGCTCCGTGAGCGGCGCTATAAACTGATTTGGAACATCTGTCACCAGATGCCGTTTCTCAATGCCAAGGAGGTCGAGGAGCGTTCGCCGTGGCGACGGACGATCGAGAGCGGCGAGAAGCTGATCGGCAAGCGTTCGGTCGAGAAGTACGTCTGGCGCGATCCGATCGAGCTCTATGATTTGGAGAACGATCCCGATGAACTAGTGAACCTCGCCGACGATCCGAAGCACGCCGACCTGCGCCGCGAGATGAGCGAGCGGTTGCTCAAACACTTACGCAAGACCGACGATCATTGGCTGGAACGTTATCGTATGCCGTTGCCGGGAGAGAAAGTGGAAGTCATGCTCCCGCCGCCGCCGGGTTACGCGCCGGAGCGCAAGCGGGGAGGCAAAGATTAGTTGAGCGGGTGACATAAGTCCGCCGACTGCGTGGATGCGCGGCCGAAAAAGACGAAAGGGCGATGGAACCGGCAGGCTCGCGCCGGCCGCTCGGCGGGATCATTCTTTCCCTCAAATTCTGCCGGTTGTGCGCGTTTTGCCGCAGCCGTTTTGTCGCCCCCTGCCGCGCGGCGTCGGGGTTTGCTAGCATCCACGGACTATGGCTCATAGCCCGATGATGCAACAGTACTTCGATGCGAAAGCGGCGTGCCCCGGCGCGGTGCTCTTCTTTCGCATGGGAGACTTCTACGAACTCTTCCACGACGACGCGAAACTCGTCGCGCGCGTGCTCAATCTGGCGCTCACCAGCCGCGACAAGGGCGAGAATCCCGTGCCGATGGCGGGCTTTCCGCATCATCAGCTCGACGGTTACCTCGCCAAGATGATCGCGGCCGGGCACCGCGTGGCCGTCTGCGAGCAGATGGAAGACCCGCGTCAGGCGAAGGGGATCGTGAAGCGGGAAGTGACGCGGATTGTGTCGCCCGGCACAGTGACCGACGACGCGCTCTTGGATCCGCGCGAGAGCAACTATCTTGCCGCCGTGGCGCTTTCAAACGGCGGACGGGGCTCCGGCCCCAACGGCGACGGCGCGGCCGATTGCGTCGGGCTGGCGTGGATCGACCTTTCGACCGGGCGATTCATGGCCGCGCAGGTGCCGGAAGATCGCCTGACCGACGAACTGGCACGGATCGCGCCGGTCGAAATCTTGGCCGCCGAAGAAGCGGAGTTGCCCACGACTTACGGCGGCGGGCGACTGTTGGTGACGCGCCGCCCGGCATGGGCTTTCTCGCAGCACACCGCCGAGGAAACGCTTTGCAAGCATTTCAACACCCGCTCGCTCGAAGGCTTCGGCTTTTGCGACGAGGATCGGGCGGGTATTCGCGCGGCCGGTGCGATTCTTGAATATCTCATCGAGACGCAAAAGAGCTCGCTGGGGCATATCGACAAGCTGGTGCCGTATCGCACCGCAGCGGCGCTGGAGATCGACGAATCGACGCGCCGCAGCCTCGAGATCACGCGGACGCTCCGCGAAGGCAAACGCGACGGCACGCTGCTCGCGGTGCTGGATCGGACATCGACCGCGATGGGCTCGCGCTTGCTGGCCGATTGGGTGAACAACCCGCTCGTCGACGAAGAGCTGATTAATCTTCGGCTCGACGCAGTGGCGGAACTCGTTAAGCAGGAGTCGCTCTGCAACGACTTGCGCGAAGCGCTGCGGAATGTATACGACGTGCAACGGCTCTTGGCCCGAGTGAGCACAAACCGGGCGACGCCTCGCGATCTGAGCTGCCTCGGTCGCACGCTCAAAGGCTTGCCCGCCGTGAAGGCAAAGCTCACCGCTCGCTCCAGCGGCTTGCTCAATGCGCTTGAAGCCGGTTTGGATCTGTGTCCGGAACTGCGCTCGCAGTTGGAAGGGGCGCTCGAAGACGAATGCCCGCTCGTGAGCAAAGAAGGCGGCTTCATTCGCAACGGCTACGAACCGAAGCTCGACGAACTGCGCGAGTTGGCCGGCGGCGGCAAACAATGGATCGCCCGCTATCAGGCGACCGAGGCCGAGCGAAGCGGCATTCCGAGCTTGAAGGTCGGCTTCAACAGCGTGTTCGGCTATTTCATCGAGGTGACGAACACGCACCGCGAAAAGGTGCCGGCCAACTACGTGCGCAAGCAGACGGTGAAGAACGCCGAACGCTACATCACGCCGGAATTGAAAGAATACGAAGAGAAAGTGCTCACCGCCGAGCAACAGGCGAAGGACTTGGAGTACGAACTTTTTCTGCGCCTGCGCGAAGCGACGCAAGCCACGGCGAAGAGACTTTCGGCCACCGCCGGCGTGCTCGCCGAGATCGACGTGCTCTGCTCGCTGGCGACGCTGGCCCGCGAACGCGGTTACTGCCGACCGACGATCACCGCGGA
>JAEUIN010000366.1 GCA_016793115.1 Planctomycetaceae bacterium | reverse complement strand
GCTTCACCTTGTCGACCTCGTCGGTCTGCCGCTCGATCGACATATTCTTATGAATGATGCCGATGCCCCCCTCTTGCGCCAGAGCGATCGCCATCTCGCTCTCGGTGACCGTGTCCATCGGGCTGCTGACGAGCGGAATGTTGAGATCGATCCGCTTCGTCAACTTCGTCGCGACGCTGCAATCAGCCGGCACCACCTCGCTATAGGCGGGCTCCAGCAAAACGTCGTCGAAGGTGATCCCTTGATACTTGATCAGGTCGGTCATCGGGCTACTCCGGCCGGGAGCGTTTTGGGTAAACCCGTATTATGTCGATGAGGGCCGAGTTGGCAAATGCGTTGCCGGCAACGGCGGCCGACATTGCCGCATTTCGGCCGTCGTCCTATACTTCCGCCCCCATGCGCATTCCCGCGCACGGTCCTACAGGGAGGTAGGAACGATGTTTCGCCGGATTTGGCTTTTCGCAATCGTCGCCGTTTCGCTCGCGGGCGAGATTCTCGCTCAGCAACAACAACCGCCGGCCACGGTGAATCCCGGCCAACCGGCGACGTTCTCCGGCGTCTGGCGGAGTCCCAACGGCGAGGTGCGACCGGCGGCCTCCGGAGCGGCTTCGCTCCCGGTCGGCGGCGCCGCGACGTCGGCCGGCTCCAGCCTCACGCCGGTCAACGGCGCGCCGCGAGCCCCGATCGCCAAGGTCACAAGCGGCACCGGCCAATTGCCGAACAAAGACGGCCAAGTCTGGCGCGAATACGATATCAGCCCTTACACGGCCCGCGTCACTTCGACGAATCGTCCGGAGCAAGCCATCGTCGATTGGATTCTCCGCGAAACCGGCTACGAGGTGTGGCATACGAACGTCGTCACGGTGCTGAGCGCCGACGCCCGCGCGCTGCGCGTTTATCACACTCCGGAAGTGCAAGCCGTGGTCGGCGACGTCGTCGACCGGTTCGTGAACACGCAAGGCGAGTCGCAAAACGTGAGCGTGCGAGTCGTCTCGATCGGCTCGCCCAATTGGCGCACCCGCGCCCAGCCGGCGCTGCGAGCGCTGCCGGTCCAAACGCAAGGCATCACGGCGTGGCTCGTGGCCCGCGAAGATGCCGCGCTCCTGACGAGCGAACTTCGCAAACGAAGCGACTTCCGCGAACACAGCGCGCCGCAATTGATTATCGCGAGCGGACAATCGGCGGTCGTCAGTCTGCTTCGTCCGCGACAGTACACGGCCGACATCGTCATGCGCAACGACGTCTGGCCGGGCTACGAAGCTAAGGGGGGCCAATTCGACGAAGGCTTCTCCGTCGAGATTAGTCCGCTGGCCTCGCTCGACGGACGCGTCGTCGACGCCGTCGTGAAAGTGAACATCGATCAGCTCGAGCGCCTACAATCGCTCAGCGTCGACGTCCCGTCGGCCGTCGCGCCGCGGCAGCGCACCGAAATCCAAGTGCCGCAAGTGAGCGAGTTTCGCTTGCACGATCGGTTTCGCTGGCCCGGCGACCAAGTGCTGCTGATCAGCTTGGGCATCGTGCCGATTCCGTCGGCGGCCGATTCGCAGCCGGCCTCGGGTTTCCGCATGCCTGCGGTTCTCTCGGGCGGCCCCGACCGCGGCGAAGTGCTGCTCTTCGTCGACAGCCAAGGTCGCGCCGCGTCCGCGGCGCCCGGAGCGTTTCCCGGCGCGGCGGCCGCCTGGCCGACGACGCCGGGCGCAACGGCGACGCCGCCGGCCGGTCAACCTGCCGGCACGACGACCGGCGCTCTGCCCGGCATGACGCCCGTCATCGGCGGCCTTCCCAACGTGCCTCTCACCCCCTCGCGGCAACGGTACTAACCGCGCCCCGCGGGTATACACCTGAGGCTTCCGCGAATAAAATCGGGGCTCCGCATTTCCCCCGTCGCATCGAGCGTCCATGAGCAGCACCGAATCGCGTCGCGTCGTCATCACCGGTTTGGGGCTGATCAGCCCGTTGGGCAACACTCGCCAGGAGTTGTGGCAGGCGTTGAGCGAAGGGCGTAGCGGCGTCGGCTTGTTCGATGAAGCTCGGGGGCGGGCGCTTTCGACTCCCTACGCGGCCGAGTGTCACGATTTCTCCGGCGAGATCGACAACTTCGGCAAGCTTGAGGGGGACAAGAAGAAGGCCATTCGCAAAGGCCTCAAGGTTATGTGTCGCGAATGCCAAATGGGCGTCGCGGCCGCCGAACGGGCCATCCAAGACGCCGCTCTCAACGCGGCCGGTCGCGATCCCGAGCGGACCGGCGTCGTGTTCGGCACCGACTACATGCTCAGCGAGCCGGAGGAATTCGGCTCCGGCATCTTGGCCTGCACGGACGAAGACCGGCAGTTCCACTTTGATCGGTGGGCGCAGCAGGGCATGACGAAGATGACCCCGCTGTGGCTGCTCAAGTATCTGCCGAACATGCCCGCCAGCCACATCGCGATCTACAACGATCTCCGCGGCCCCAACAACTCGCTCACCATGCGCGAGGCGGCCGGCAACAACGCCGTCGGCGAAGCGCTTCGCGTCATCCAACGCGGTCACGCCGATCTCATGATTGCCGGCGCCACGGGCACGCGCGTGCATTCCATGAAGTCCGTCCATGCGGCGCTGCAAGAAGAAGTGGCGACCCCGCTCGCCGGCGCCGCCGGCGATCCGACGGAAGCCTCGCGACCGTTCGACGCCGAGCGTCGCGGCGTAGTGCTGGGCGAAGGGGCGGGCGTGGTCGTACTTGAGGAATTGGAGCACGCCCTGGCCCGCGGCGCGACGATCTACGCCGAACTTTCCGGCTTCGGTTCGTCGACCGCGGCCGACAAGAACCGCGTCGCTTTGCGCGATTTGGCCTTGGCCAACGCCATGCGATCCGCGCTCCGCGACGCGGGCGCGACGCCGATCGCCGTCGGGCACATTCAGGCGCACGGCATGGCGACCCGCAGCGGCGACGTCGCCGAAGCCCGCGCCGTGCGCGACGTCTTCGGCGGCCTCAAGCCCGACGTGCCGGTCACCGCGGCCAAGAGCTACTTCGGCAACCTCGGCGCCGGCGGCGGCGTCGTCGAATTGATCGCGGGCGTGCTCGCGCTGCAAGAAAACAAGCTCTTTCCGACGCGCAACTATCGCACCGCCGACCCGCTCTGCGAAATCAACGTCGTTCGCGAAGCGACGTCGCCCGGCGAATCGTTCTTGAATTTGAGCGTCACGCCGCAGGGCCAAGCGAGTTGCGTGTTCGTGAAGAAGTACGTCGCGTAAGCCGCGCGGCGCTTTCGCCTAAGCGCCCACGGCTTCCGCCGCCGGCTCCTCTTCCAGGGCAGGATCGCCGGCGAACGGGCGCGGCGGGGCGGGCTGCACCGGAATCGCCTCGATTTTGCGGCCGTCGTGAACGAACGTGCAATTGCGGCCTGCCTGCTTCGCGGCATACATCGCGGCGTCGGCCCGCTCCAAGATCGCCTGCGGCGCTTCGCCGTCGCCCAGCGCCGTCGACGCGCCGCCGCTCACCGTGACGCCGAGTTTCTGCTCGATGTGACCGCGCATGCGTTCCATGAACACGCAAGCTCCGCGGAGTTCGGTCTGCGGCATGATCACGACGAACTCTTCGCCGCCGTAGCGCGTGACGATGTCCGTCTCGCGAGCCGTCTCTTCGATCAATTGCGCCACTTTCTTGATGACGGCGTCGCCCGCCAAGTGCCCCTGACCGTCGTTGATCTTCTTGAAGTGATCGATGTCGAAGATGGCGATCGAAAAGCCCATGTTGTAGCGGTTCTTCATCGCCACGAGCGAGGCCAGGGCGTCGTCCATGGCGCGGCGATTGCAGACGCCGGTCAGCGGATCGGTGCGGACTTCGGAGAACGTCAGCAAGTGGTTCGTCTGCTGGCGAATTTGGTCGTAGCAGTGGGCCAATTGCGTCGCCAAGTGCATCGTCGGACCGAGGATCTCCTCGGCTTCGCCGCACAGCTGCCGCCAAGCCTCTTCGCTGTGTTCGTTGTTGAGCTGATCGATGCGGCTCTTGAAGCGGACCAGGCTGGCGCGATGCCGCGCCAAGTCTTTGCGGATGTCGCCGGCGATCGCTTCCAAATTCTTCGCGACGCCTTGAGCGCGCTTGATTTCGCGACGGGCCTGCGCCTCCGACGTCGGCGTCGGCTCCCGGCGAACGCGGCCCACGATGTAGCCCAGCAGCGCGACGATCGCCAGGGCCACGGGGCCCGGCATACCGAGATGCGCGATGTCGATTTCAGCAAGAAGCGGGCTCAAGATACGTTCTCGTCAATAGAGTTCGATGAGGCGCGGCGCGGAAGATGCGGCGGGTTCGCGTTCAGTAGCTACTGCGCGAGCCGAAGCCGCGCATGCAGAATGCTCCGAAGCAAACTGAGGCCAATAACACCCAAAACCAATCGCGCATGTTGAGCGTGACGATCCAATGCATCACGTCGCGATAAAACTGCCCGACCATAGGATCGCCCGCCTTGCTGAACCAAGATTCCGATTCGCACACGGCAACTGTAGGTTATTTTGGACCTGTGCGCCGCCGCCTCGCCCGTCGGGGGAGTCGTTTCGGCGGGAGCGATTGTGCCGATTGTTCCGAACCGCAAAGCCCGCTTCCGTCTCTTCCTTCAGCGGCGGGCCGAGGCTTGCGGCACGCTCGGTCAGGGGCCGCGCAGGTCGATTTTCACGCCCTTGCGAGCCGTAGCTCGGAAGCTATAATCGACGACTTCCCATTGACGTGGGACTGTTCAGGGGACGTAGCTCAATTGGTTAGAGTACCGGACTGTCGATCCGGTGGTTGCGGGTTCGAGTCCCGTCGTCCTCGCTCTTAAGCCCGTGCGTCGCAAGACGTTGCGGGCTTTTTGATGCGCTTTGAGTTCCTTCTGAGGCCTACGGCCGCGTCGCGCGTCATGGTTCCGATCCGTTGCGTTTAAACAGATCGAGAAACCGGTCTTCATACTCTTTAAAGACTCCGAGCCGGTCTAGCTCCTGCTTAAGCTCGAAAGCCTTGGAGCGATCGCCCGCGGCCTTCTCGAAGAGAGCCTCGATCCGCTGCTTGTCGGCGGCTTCCAAGAGTTCTTCCGGTTGCTCGGGGGCGAACGTTTCTTCTTGCGACTCCTCGCCGTGTTGTCCGCGGTAAGCCTCTTGGAGTTGCTCCCAAAGCGCGCCGAGCCGATCGTCGACCGCGCGTGCCTGCTCGCGCAACTCCGCCAAATCGAGCACGAATCCGGAGATGCGACAGAACGCATCTAGAATCGCCAACGACGCCTTCGGATACGGCAACCGGCTAAAGATGTGCGGCATCTCGCCGAGCAAACACGCTCCGGCAAGACCGAGTTCGGCCGCGACGGCCGGCAAGATACCGTTCAACCCGCCGATGTGCCCCGACTCCAGCGCTTCGAGTCCATGGCCCTTGAGTTCCAGCAGTTCTTGTTCGCCCGTCGACGCCGCAAAGACTCGCGACGCTTGGTCGGGCCGCATGTCGGTCGCCATCGCCGCGAATGTGAAGACGCGCGTCGCACCGAACCCTCGCGCGAGCGTCGACAGCTGTTTGCAGAAGGCGTGCTTTCCCGCCGGCGGCTGCGCTTCGCCGAGAAACACGATTAGGTCGCGCTTTGCGGCGGGGTCCTTCCAGGCGAAGAAGCGATTCTGCGGACGTCGCGGCGGTTGGATAATCCCCGCCTCGACCATGACTTGATCGACGTCGAACAAACCGCTCGCATCAAACTCGCCGATCATCGTCATCTCCAACTTCGACAACAAATACACGCCTGCGTTCGCCGCCACGCCGCCCATGCCGGGCCACACGGCGATAAACCAGGGATCGTGGAATTGCGTCGGATTCGAAGGCGACGGCGAGTCTTGCGTATTCATGACGACTAATCACTTGAAGCCGAATGAAGAACTCTTTCGACGCAGCCGAAGCCCCGTTGGATCGACGACTTATTTTTCGCCGGGCGGCCGGGAGAGGATTTCCAACTTCGTGAAACGCGTCCACGTGCCTCCCTCATCGCCGCTGACGACGTAATCGCCGACACGTATCCGCATCCCTTTCGTCAACGCGTGAGGATTCTTCTCGTTCAATTGGAGAACCAAGTGCGGCGGCGGATTCTCGCGCTCGGTCTGCGACGACGTCGGATCGCTCATGATTCCGTTGAGCCGCCAAGCCAAGTCCGTACTGAGGCCGCGAAAGTCGACGAGTTCGATCCGAAAATGCGCCGGCACGGTATGGTCGACCCCCAGCGATCCGGAGAAACCGGGGCGGCCGGCGACCTTCGTCTCGGGCGTCCACTGCGCTTTCGCGATCGTTCCTTCGATCGTCACCGGCTTCATCGGCGGCAGCGGGGCCGCCGACGCAACCGCCGAGCCGATCACTAACGGTGCGAGGCTCAGGAGGCTCGCAAGGAAATTCGTCGTTCGCATATTCGACTCTCGCTCGACATAAGACGGATGAAATCGCCCCGCAATCCCCAACCGCAAACGATGTTCCGATGGACCTACGCCGTCAACCGTGAGTTCGCGTCTCAATCGCCGCGGCCGCTCGCGCGCGAATTCGCTCCCTCGCACTGCGATACGGCGCGCTAACGACTCCGCATCAATAAACGGCGATCTCCCCGCGCGTTAACTGCTCCATCAACCGGGAGAGCCCGCCGAGTTCGTGTTCGACGACGGCGCGCACCGTCGACTCGGCCTCGACGAGTTCGCCCCCCCGCGTCGGCACCAATTCGACGAACGTCGACCAAGGCTGATCGAGCGGGCTGCCGATCCGGCTGCAAATCCACACGGTCGCCTCGGCCGCGCCGCCGAGCGCGTCGACGATCCGCTCGGCCGCGCGCAGTGCCAACACGTTGTAAATCTTCCCCACGTGCGCCACCGGGTTCTTGCCCGCAACCGCTTCCAAGCTCATCGAACGATGCGGGCTAATCAACCCGTTCGCGCGATTCCCCCGGCCGACTTGGCCGCTGTCGGCTCCTTCGGCCGACGTGCCGGTGACCGTGAGATACATGCCGGCCGCGTCGCGCGAGGGCTCGTCGAGCACGTTCAACGCGACTTCCAAATCGTCGCAATCGCGCAGCGTCGCGCGCAGGTCGCGTTCAAGTTCCGCGGTGATTTCGGTCTTGCGTGCGTAATATGTTCGAGCATCGGGTAGGAAGCGGTCGACGAAAGCCGCGGCCACGGTCAGCGCGAGCCGCCTGTCGCGCCGGATCGTCATCACCTTGACGTCTTCGCCGATCTCCGGATACCGCTCCTTCCAACCGGGCGAGTTCAAGCGTCGCTCCGCCTCGAGCGTGATCCGCTCGGTCTCCGTCAACGGCGCGCAGCCGACGCCGATCGAAGTATCGTTGGCCCCGCCGATCGAGCGAGCGAAAAGATCCGTCAATTCGACGGAGCCCGCCTGCAGCACGCTTTGCACTCGCACGTCGCGCTCGGCGTCGACGAATCTCAAATGGCGACGCAGCCAATCACGGGCCGTCGCCTCGGCGACGGCGTCGACGTCGATCGGCCGGCCGTCGATCTCCGAGGTCGCTCGATCGCCGAGGAACAAGCGCATCGGCGCGTCGATCGTACCGCCTCCCAAGCGCGGACTTGAGCGCCCCGCCGCAAGCAATGCTTTATCCGCATTGC
>JAEUIN010000351.1 GCA_016793115.1 Planctomycetaceae bacterium | reverse complement strand
ATTTCTTTGCGAAAGGGTTTTGCCATGTTGTCCTGGGCTCTTACGTTCTTGGTGATCGCTCTGATCGCGGCTGCATTGGGCTTCGGCGGCATCGCCGGTACCGCCGCCGGTATTGCGAAGATCGTGTTCTTCTTGTTCCTCGTCTTCTTCGTGATCAGCCTGATCATGGGCCGTCGCGGCCCCGTCGTTTAGCGTGCCGCTACAAAGGACTCGCTCCGGCGAGGCGATCTACAACCGCGATCGCCTCGCCGCAAGGATGCGTGATTTAGCCCGCGCACCATCACTCATAAACTTTCGGGCTACAACTGTCGGGCTACGATCGCGACGGCCGCCTCTCTCTCGCGGCCGTCGCGAACTTTGGAGACGCAGCTATGAATACCTCGACCCAACATCACGCCGCCGGTCATACGATGCCCGGCCAAGGAAATGCGGGGATCGCGAACCTCGACCCGATGGAATGCGATCTGACCCGCGCCGATTGCGGCCCGGCCGCGCAAAACGCCGCAAGCGGCAAAGGCCCCGACATCGCGGCCGACGTCATAAAGCACGAACAAGGGTACGCCAAACCGGAACGGGCCGTCGAAAAGAATCCGGTCGACGAAGCGGCTTGGGAATCGTTTCCGGCCAGCGACCCGCCGTCGTCAAACCCCGGCACCTCGGCGCCCGCGTCTTAATTGTCAATTGATGATCCGCAATCCGGCGAGATCATGCCGCAACGCGGCGGCACCGGCCGACGTGCCGCCAAGCACGATTTGGGGCTTGTTTGACCGCCCCGAGCGACCATACTTTCAGGCTTCCCGCTTTCGCTGTTGGAAGCCTTATGCGCGCCGATGTCGTCCCGCCGCCGTTGAGCAAGCCCGACGACGTCGATCGTCCGTGGCTCACCGGTGCGGCGGCCCATGCGGCGGCCGTGGCGAGTTGCCTCCTGCTCGTTGCCTTTCGCTGGGCGGCCTTCGATTATCTCGGCACCGACGGCTCCGTCGCCTGGTCGATGCTGCTGGTCGTCGTCGCCGGCCGCCTTCTCGACGTCCCGGCGATGTGGACGTTGCTCTTCGCCGGCGCCGTGCCGATCGTCTGGCTGCGCTGGCTCGACGTACCGCACCTCTGGTTCTGGACGACCGACTTAGCGCTCCGGCTCGCCACGTACTTCGCACTCGGGTCGTATCTCACGCTGCAGCGCGGCGGTTGGCGAAAGCGCAGCGCCGAAATGAAGCGCAACGAACTCGCGGCCATCGCCGCCAACAGTCGCTGGGAACTCGCCTCGGAGTTCGCGCAGATCGGCACGTTTGAGTTGGACCTCGTCGAAGACCGCGCCATTTGGTCGCCCGTCATGCAGCAACTTCACGGCTTCGCGCCGGGCGAGCACGACGGCAAGCCCGGCACCGGATTTCAGCGCATCATGCCGGAAGACCTCGAGCGCGTGCAAGCCGACATCGCCCGCGCCACGGCCAGCGGCGAGAAGTCGTCGACCGTCTACCGCGTCCGCCTGCCCGACGGTTCGATTCGCTGGGTGGAAGGAATCGGCCGCGTGCAATTCGAGCAAGGCCGGCCCCGACGAATCGTCGGCGTTTGTTTCGACGTGACCGCACGGCACGAAGCGCAGCTCGCGTCGATGCGCTTCGAGACGCTGACCGAGCATTCTCCGGTGGCGATCTTTCAGTGCGATGCCGCCGGCAACTGCCTGTACGTCAATCCGGCCTGGATAGAAATGGTCGGCGCGACTTCCGAGGAACTACAAAACGACAGATGGGCCCGCTTCATTCATCCTGAAGATTTACCGAGGATCTTCGAGCGCTGGACGGATGGGCTAAAGAATCCGCGAGCCTTTGAAGTCGAATATCGCTACGTTCGCGCCGACGGACGCGTCGTCCCCGCCGTCGCCTACAACGCGCCGTTGTTCGGCGAAGGCCGCCGGTTTCTTGGTTACGTCGGCTGCGTCATCGATCTCACGGCCCGCAAGCGAGCCGAAGAATCCATCGAGTCGACCGAGGCTCGGATGAGGGCCATCGTCACTCACGCCGATGCCGCCGTATTTCTCAAAGATCTGCAAGGCCGGTACCAAACGGTGAACGCCGAGTTTGAACGGATCATGCAAATGAAAGCGGCCGACATTCTCGGCCGCACCGACGAAGAACTCTTCCCGGCCGAAGTGGCCCGTGCGTTTCGCGAAACCGACCTCCGCGTAATCGACTCGGGCAAGCCGGAGCGGCGCGAAGAGTTCATCCCGCTCCCCGACGGCGAAAAGTTCTACCTCTCGGTAAAGTATCCGATCACCGACTCGCACGGTCGCGTCGTCGCCCTCGGCGGCTTCGCGACCGACATCACCGAGCGCAAAGCGATGGAAGACGCTTTGCGCCACGATCGGAAGCTGCTCCGCGATTTGATCGACGTGCAAGAGCAGGAACGCCAGTTCATCTGCAACGAACTGCACGACGGCACGATCCAGTTTTTGGTCGGCGCGCTGATGCGGCTGCAATCGCCGTCGTTCGCCGCAGGCAACAAGGAAGCCTTCGCACAGGTCGAAGGCTACCTCGTGCGGGCCACTTCGGAAGCCCGTCGCCTGATCGCCGGCGTGCGCAGCTCGCTCTTGGACGACATGGGGGTCGCCGCGGCGATTGAAGATCTCGTGGCGCAGAACCGCGACATGGGCCTCGAAGTGCGAGTTTATTCCGATCACGACTTTCGCGATCTCGACGACAAAGTCGCGGTCACCGTGTTCCGCGTCGTGCAGGAGGCGCTCTCCAACATTCGCAAACACGCCGGCGTGCAAGAGGCCGAGGTCGAGCTGCGCCGCGGCGAAAACGAAATCATCTTCATCGTCCGCGACGAAGGCCGCGGGTTCACGCCCGGCGGCGAAAAGCCCGAATGTTTCGGACTCCGCGGGATGCGCGAGCGCATACTTCTGGCCGGCGGACAATTCTCGCTCACCAGCGCCCCGGACAAAGGCACGACGGTCCGCTGCGAACTCCCGCTCACGCCGCCCCGCTCGACCGGCGGGACGTGAGATCTTCAAAGCCGGCGATCAGTTTTGCGGCGTCAGTCGTTGTATTCGCGTCGGTACGTCGAGGTTGCGCAACTCGTTCGACTGGTTGATGCGAGCCCGCAGTTTCTCTTGAACGCCGCGGATGAACTCTTGTCGCGAATTCACCTCGTCGTCGTTCTCCGCCAAGGCATGGAGCCGAAGGAAAAACACAAAATCGGTGCGCTGATCCCGCGACAGGTCGTGACACGTCATGCAATCCGTCGTTTGCAAG
>JAEUIN010000324.1 GCA_016793115.1 Planctomycetaceae bacterium | reverse complement strand
AAATACGTCGTCAAACAATTGCACCCCGCGGCGACGGACGGTCGCCGCGAGCGGTTTCGCCGCGAAGCAGAACTCGCCCGCTCGATCGCCGGCCGACATGTCGTGCCGGCTCTATCGCTGCAACTATCCGGCGAATCGCCTCACTATGTCATGCCGAAACTCACCGGTGCGACGGTCGCGCATCGGCTCGCACGGCGCAGCGGCGACATTGACCTCGCAAGCGCGCTCGGTTGGGCGCGACAAATTGCCGCCGGCTTGGCCACGCTGCACGCGGCCGGTTTCGTGCACGGCGACGTCAGGCCGGAGCATGTCATGGTGTCGCCCGAAGGGCATGTCTCGCTGATCGGCCTCGAGTTGACACGCTCGCCCGACGCCGATGCCGACTACTCGGCACTTTTTGTGCTCGGTCGGATTGAATACCTATCTCCCGATGCGATTCGCTCGCGGCATCGCGTGGACCATCGCAGCGATCTCTACTCACTCGGCGTCGTGCTGTATGAAGTACTTACCGGCCGCCGACCGCACGTCGGCGCGACAGTCGAAGAGGTCGTTTCGGCGCATGTCTCAGCCGAGCCGAAGCCGCTGCGGGAAGCACGTTCGTCGTTGCCGAATGAGTTGTGCGAATTAGCGCTGCAACTCTTGCACAAACAGCCGCAACGTCGTCCGCAAGCGGCCGCCGAAGTCGTCGATCGGTTGGCGAGGCTGGAGATCGCTTATCTCCACGAGCGAATTTAGTTGCCAATTCGCCGTGGGCCTCGCATCGCTTGACCCACCCTACTTAGATCGGCGGTTGAAGCTTGCGATAGCTCAAGTCGAGAAGTTCGATCGGGTGAGCGATCCAGAGCCGTTCATTTTGCACGCGCGCCTCGCGTGCGATCTGCAGTAAGCATCCGGCGTTGGCAGTCAACACGGCCCGCGCCCCGGTCGATAGAATGTTGTTGAGCTTCCGCTTGCTCAACACGGCCGACATTTCCGGCTGTGTGAGGTTGTAGGTGCCGGCTGCGCCGCAGCAGAGTTCCGTTTCCGGAAGTTCGACGAGCTTCAGCCCCGGGATCGCGCGCAGCAACCGGCGCGGGGCTTCGCGGATCTTTTGGGCATGGCCGAGATGGCAGGCGTCGTGATAGGTGGCCGTGAGCCTGATCTCGCCTTCCGGCGCGACGATACCGAGTTCGTCGAGAAATTCGTTGATGTCGCGAGTTTTGTTTGCAAGGGCTTCGCGCTGCGGCGTCGTCGCGTCGTGCCAATGGGTGCCGTAATCCTTCAACATGGCACCGCAGCCGGCGACGTTGACGATGACGCGATCGACTTCGGCGAACGCCTTCACATTGGCGTCGGCCAACTCGCGGGCCGGAGCCGAAGCCGCCGCATGGAAGTGAATCGCCCCGCAACAGCGTTGGTCGCGAGGGATGAGCACGTCGCAGCCGTTTTGCTGCAGCACGCGGGCCGTCGCCCAATTGGTCTGGCGAAACATCACGTCGTTCACGCAGCCGGTGAAGAGCGCCACACGAGCCCGTCGCCGCCCGATCGCCGGCAAAAACTCCGGCAACTCCGGCTCGTCGGAGAACTTCTCCGGCAAGGTGTAAACGAGTTGTCGCAGGCGTTGTGGAAGCAACCGCAATAAGCCGAGCTTTTCCGAAAGCTTCAGCAAACCGAGCCGCTGCGCGAATTTTGCCGGAGCGAGCGCCCAGCGTAATCGATTCGGGTGCGGGAACAGCCCGAACAGCACATACTTATGGAACCAGTCTTCATCCGCCCGCGGGCCTTCGGTCGCTTCTTCCATCGCCATGCGAAACGGCTCGATCAGCTTGCCGTATTGCACACCCGACGGGCAGGCCGTTTCGCAGGCGCGACAGTCGAGGCATAGTTCTAAGTGGCCGCGTACTTGTTCGTTAAGCTTGAGCCGGCCGTCGGTCACGGAACGCATTAGGTAAATGCGGCCGCGCGGACTGTCGTTCTCGTTGCCGGTCACGACGTAAGTGGGGCAAGATGCCGTACAGAGCCCGCAGTGGACGCAGTCGAGAAACAGTCCGTAGTCGATGCCTGCGCCGGGATTCGAAAGCTGCGAAATGCTGTGGGAGTGTGCTTCAGTAGAAGCCCAGGCCGTGCCATCGCTCGCCGTTGCCAAGGTGTTGGGCACAAGCGGCGAAGGAGCCGTGTGGATCGTCGCGGTAGCCGGTTCGCCTTGTCTCATGAAAAAATACGTGTCGTGCGTGAAAGTTAACTGAATACAAATCGCCCGGGGTTCAGTATCCCTTTCGGATCAAAAATCGACTTCACACGCCGCAGGACGGCGTCGGAGTCGCGGGCCGATCCCCAACACAACTGACGTGTGAGCTCTTCCGGGGTAGGTGAGTTCCAAACGACGCACTGCCCGCCTACGGCGGTGGCCGCAGGTTGGAGCGTACCGATGACCGGCCCGGCGAGTTCGTGCATCGCCAATTCCGGAAGTTGCGCCAACACGACGCCGCAGACCGGATCGGCGATGAGCGAAGTCGCGGCGAACTGCGAGCGGACGAGTTCGCAGAGTTGAGTCGTCGCGCTTGGACGGCAGGTGAGGCGGAGGACGATCGGCTGCTTGGAGTCGTCGCCGCAGCCGAATTCCGTCAGTTGCCGACGGATCGTTGCCGACGCCGCGGCATCGTCGACGATTAACGGCTGTTCAAAGCCGAGCGATCGCCACTCCGCTCTCAGACGAGCGATCATCCATTCGACTTCGACGCCGGTACCTTCCAGCCCGACGAGCAATGCCAACCCATTCATTTCGTCGCCGCCGCACTTCGCGATTAGGTCGCGGCAAGCCGGGCCGCCGACGACTTGCACCGCGGTCGGCGTCGTTTGCGATTGGATGATGGCGGTCGCCAATGATTCCGCATAGGTCGGCGAACTGATCGGATGGACGACGTAGGCCCGAGCCGTCGGCTGCGGCTTGACCTTGAGGGTGACTTGCGTGATCACCCCGAGCGTGCCGAGCGAGCCGACAAGTAACTTGCAGAAGTCGTAACCGGCGACGTTTTTCACGACACGCCCGCCGGCGCTAAAAGCCGTTCCGGTGCCGTCGACGGCTGAAATCCCGATCACGTAGTCGCGCAGCGTCCCGTGTCCATAGCGTCCCGGTCCGCTGAAATTGACGGCGAGCGCGCCGCCGAGAGTGGCACGAGCCGGCTGAGCGATATCGACCGGTAGAAACTGATGTTCCCCAGCTAACGTCGCTTGAAGGGCCTCCACGGTGATGCCCGCCTCGACTGTGATCGTCAGGTCGCGGGCCGGATAGTCGACGACCGAACTCAGTTTTTCGGTAGCGACGCTCCAACCGCCCGCTTTAGGTTTCGTGCCGCAATGCAGCGCCGTGCGTCCGCCGAGCGGATAGATCGCGATCGAGGAGTCGTACGCGGCGCGCACCGTTTCCGCCAACTCGGCAGGGGTGCCGGGCGAATGGGTTTCGAGAGAGAGCGGTTTAGACGGCGCGGCGGCAGGCATGCTGTAAATTAATGCTGGGAAGAAGGTTCGAGGCGGCGTGCGTCAGAGAGCGGCGCGGCGGCCGGGATGCGTGCGCGCTACCGGCGCGGCTTGCGGTTTGTGTTCCATGCCGCATCCGCCGGCGGTCGGCAACAGCTTGCCGGGACTGAGTCGACCGGACTCGTCGAAACCGTGACGAACGCGTTGCATAACGGCCAAGTCGCCCGGCGCGAAAAGCTTGTGCATAAACTCAATCTTCTCGACGCCGATGCCGTGTTCGCCGGTGACGCTGCCGCCGCAGGCGATGCACTCCTCGAGTATCTCGCCGCTCGCCGCCAAGGCGGCATGGACTTGTTCAGGAACGCGCTCGTCGAATAGTACGATGGGGTGAATGTTGCCGTCGCCGGCGTGGAACACGTTGACGATGCGGACGCCGTGCTTCGCTGAAATCTCGGTGATGCGGCGAAAGATGTGCGGAAGTTTCGTACGCGGAACGACGCCGTCCTGCGTGCAATAACTTGGGCTCAAGCGCCCGATCGCTCCAAACGCCTGCTTGCGGCACTTCCACAACTTGAGGCGTTCTTGCGGGTCGTCGGCGCGGCGTACTTCTTTCGCTCCCGCCGCACGGCAAACTTCCACGACACGGTCGCGCTGTTCATCGAGTCCGGCTTCGAGGCCGTCGAGTTCGATAAGCAAGATGGCTTGGGCGTCGAGCGGGAAGCCAAAATGAAACGCCTCTTCGAGGGCGACCAGGATGCCGTGGTCCATCATCTCCAACGCCGCCGGCACGATGCCTTGGCCGATAATTTCGCTGATGGCCTGCGTGGCGTCGTCAACGGAGTCGAAGATGCCGAGCATGGTGCGATAGCCTTGTGGGTCACGCGTCAGCCGGACCCACACTTTCGTAACCACGGCCAACGTTCCTTCGCTGCCGACCAACAGGCCGACGAGATCGGGGCCGGCATAGTCGGCCGCGGGGCCGCCGAAACGGACAATCGAGCCATCGCTCATCACGGCTTCGACGCCGAGCACATGGTTGACCGTGACGCCGTATTTCAGCGTGTGGGGACCGCCGGAGTTCGTCGCGACATTGCCGCCGATCGTACAAGCTCCTTGGCTGGAGGGATCGGGAGCATAGTGAAAGCCGCTCACCTTGAGCGCGTTGGTGAGCCAAACGTTGACGACGCCCGGTTGCACGACGGCATAACGGTCGCGCAAGTTGATTTCTTCAATTTCGCGCATCCGCGTGAAGACGATCAGTACCCCACCGCCGACCGGAAGGCACCCGCCGGCGAGGCTCGTTCCGGCACCGCGCGGCAGATAGGGTACGTCGAATTCATTGCACAGCCGCACAATCTGCTGTACGTCCGTCGTGTTTCGCGGGAAGCAAACCACATCGGGGCAATTCTTTTCGATCGTGAATCCGTCGCATTCATATACGACCAATTCGGCGTGGTTCGCCAACAGATGGTCGTCGCCGAGCAGCCGGCGAAGTTCGGCGAGCAGTGTAGGAAAGCGCGAGGCGATCATGCCGAACAAATTGGTAAGCTGCATGGCGGGACGCAGAAGCGGAGCTTGGTATTCTAGCCGCGCCGAGGCCTCTTCGCCGGCGGGCGCGAGGCGCTTCTCGCGCTCTGATTTCCGTGGAATGAGCCGGACGGCGGCAAACATCATGTTGTCGTCGCTGTTGCCCGGCAGCTATAATTGCGTGGTTGCGCGGCACGCGTCCGTCCCGACTTTTGGGCTAAATGGCATGTGTTCGCGCCGCGATGGTATGTCGACTGATCGCAGTTCAGGAGCGGTATATGCTGCGTAATCGTTGGGTGCTCGGCCTCTTGGTGATCACGCTGGGTATCAAATTCGGCGACGGTTGGGCTGCCGAGCCGAAAGAGCCGACGAAGGTGACGGAGGATGAAGCGACCCCGTCTGACAAGGCAGCCGAAAAGTCGGACGCCGCCAAAGACGAAGAGTACTACGAACTGTACCGCGTTTTCTCGGAGACGATGTTTCAGGTCGAGCAGAACTATGTGAAGAAGGTCGACCGCCGCAAATTAATGGAGGCGGCGATCCGCGGAGTGCTTGAGGAGCTCGACCCGTATTCGAACTTCATTAGCCCCGAAGAGATCGACCGCTTCAAAACCAGCGTCGAGAGCCAGTTCGGCGGCATTGGGATCCAAATTACGCACGAGAACGGCGAACTCAAGGTGCTCAGCCCGATCGTCGGCAGTCCGGCTTATTTGGCCGGCTTGGAAGCGGGCGACACGATTGTTCAAGTCGACGGTACCGACACCGAAGGCCTCGCGCTTGATGAAGCGGTGAAAAAACTCAAGGGAGAGCCCGGCACAAGCGTGAAGCTCGCCGTTCTGCATGCCCGCACCGGGCGCCGCGAAACATTGACGATCGAGCGCAAGATTATCGAAGTGGAAACGGTGCTCGGCGACGCTCGCGGCGACGACGATAGCTGGCAGTTCATGTTGGATCCGGAAAAGAAGATCGGCTACATCCGCCTGACGTCCTTCAGTCGCTCGACGGCTCAAGACTTGGAAAACGCCTTGAAAAAGCTCAAGCACGAGGGTGTCAAAGGATTGGTGCTCGATTTGCGATTCAATCCCGGCGGTTTGCTGAAATCGGCGATCGACGTCGCCGACTTGTTCATCGCCGAAGGGCGAATCGTGAGCACAAAAGGACGCAACACGATCGAACGGCCCGTCGAGGCGCGGAAGCCGGGAACCTTCGAGGGCTTTCCCGTCGCGGTGCTCGTAAATCGCTACAGCGCCAGCGCGAGCGAGATCGTTTCGGCCTGCTTGCAAGACCACAAGCGGGCAATCGTCGTCGGCGAACGCACTTGGGGCAAAGGCAGTGTGCAGAACGTGATCGAACTCGAAGAAGGCGCCAGCGCGTTAAAGCTAACGACGGCAGCCTATATGCGACCTAACGGCCACAACATTCATCGCTTCCCCGATTCAAAGGAAACCGACGAGTGGGGCGTGATGCCGGACAAGGGTTACGAACTCAAATTGCCCGATTCGGAACTCGGCGATTTGGTGCGGACCCGACGCGATCGCGATTTGCTCTTGGTGAGCCATTCGCCCGGCATCAAACGTGATGAGGATTCGAAAGACGCCGAGGCATCGAAAGACGTTTCCCAAGGAAAAGACGCTGCCAAGAAGCCGCTCAAGGTTCCGCCCGGAGCCCATTCCCCAGCCGATCCGCCGAAGAAGTTCGTCGATCGGCAACTCAAGAAAGCGGTCGAATATTTGCTTGAGCGGCAACAAGTCGCCCAAGCGAAAGTCGATTCGAAATAGATTGCTCGATACCTTAACGGTAGACGGACGGCGGGTGTCTCCCGCCGTCCGTTTTTTCTTTTGGCAAATCTTCTCGCTAGCCGCGGATTTGGTCGACCATTTCCCGCAGGTCTCGTACTTCGGCTCGAAGCTGCTCGACCTCGCCGCGAAGTTCGACAATCTCTCGGCGCAGCGTAGCGTCGGTCGCCGAAGTGAGACCCGTCGCGGGTGTGCGGGGCGACGTGGTTACCGCCGCAGGCTCTTCGCCCCGTTCGTCGTCCCCCGCCGGACCTGAAGCTTCGTAATCGCGTCGCACTTTCTCTAGTTCGCGCGGTTCATAAAGGTTGTGCGTCACCACATGGCCGCGACCGCCGCCTGTCAGCGAGATGACTAACCCTCGCTTTTCGAGATTCTCCAATACTTTCCGAAGCGCGGGCAAATCGGCGATTGGTTCCATTCGCGAGGCTCGCTGCCTTAGTTCGCCTACCGTCTGGGCGCCGCGAAGCAGAAGTTCGGCCATCACGGCCATTTCCACCTTGTCGACGCCAAGCCACTCGTAGAGGTAGTGGCGAAACTTCTCCGCCCGCCCGCTTCCTTGAATGAGGGCGATCGCGCCGAGATTTCGCAGGCGTTCGAGCGGCTGGTCAAGTTGGTCCGGCTCAAGCTGCATGAGCGGGAAGCGATTATTCTTTTGGTTGCAGCCGGTGCAGACTCCGTTGACGGTCATCGGATAACTTTCCGGCACCGTCTTGGCTTTCTCGACGAGCACGCCGAGAATCCGCCGCTCAATGGCGGGGATCGGTTGCCATTTAGGGCGCGGTTGCGACTCATCTATCGGCGCGGCGGGCGATTCTTCCGTCATCGTCGTCGTGACCTCTTCGGGGGCGTGTTGGATCGAGCGTTGAGCTTGCAACACCTTTTGAGCAATCGTCGTGCTTCGACGCGGCGGCAATTGTATCGCGAGCGGGGCGCGAATACATTGGCGGCTCCCGCCGAATTCTCCCCGCCCTTATTGAGTCGCTGCCATGCGTATCGACGCCGTCGAATTATTTCATGTCGCCATGCCGCTCATCAGCCCTTGGCGTACCGCCTACGGGGAAGACTTCACCGTTGAATCAGTGCTGTTGAAAATGGAATCGGGCGGCCGCTACGCCTGGGCCGAGTCGTCCCCGTTGGCCGCTCCCTGCTACAGCCCGGAATGGGCGGGCGGCGTGTACGCCGTGCTCAAACAGTGGCTGGCCCCGACGATCGTCGGCAAGAGCGTTTCGAGCGGCGACGATATGCAAGCCAAGCTCGCACACTTTAAGGGTAACTCGTTCGCGAAAGCCGCCCTCGACAACGCCTGGTGGGTGCTTGATTCCGTACTCGCGGAGCAACCGCTCTATCGCCGGTTGGGCGCCACGAAGAACGGTGCCGACACCGGAGCCGATTTCGGCGTCTGCGATTCGCTTTCGGAACTCTGCGACGATATCGGCAAAGCCTTTGAGGAAGGGTACAAACGCGTCAAGCTGAAATTTCGCCCTGGATGGGACGTCGGCATGTTGCGAGCCGTTCGCGATCGCTTTCCGACGCAGACGTTTCACATCGATTGCAATAGCGGGTATCGTATTTCCGACTTGGAGATGTTTTGTCGGATCGACGACTTCAACCTGGCGATGATCGAGCAGCCGCTTCAATATGACGACCTCGTCGATCATGCCCGCCTACAGGAAACGATTCGCACGCCGATCTGCTTGGACGAAAGTATCGCTTCCGTCGACCGCGCACTGATGGCGATCGATCTAGGTAGTTGCCGCTATATCAATATCAAGCCGGGCCGCGTCGGCGGGCTCACCAACGCCGTGAAGATTCATGATCTCGCGAAAGCCGCGGGCATTCCCTGTTGGGTCGGAGGCATGCTCGAGAGCGCAGTCGGGCTACAGATTATGAACGCGCTGGCGATGCTCGACAACTTCACATATCCCGCAGACATTTTTCCGTCGAAGCGGTTCTATACCGACGACGTTGGGAAGCCGGAAGTCGAATTGACGCGCGGTCCCGACGGTAGCCCGCAAGTTCGCTGCGCGGAAGAGCCCGGCATCGGATGCGAGCCGGATCCGAAGCTCTTGGAGAAGGTCA
>JAEUIN010000313.1 GCA_016793115.1 Planctomycetaceae bacterium | reverse complement strand
CTTGTTTTTCGGCTACAACACCAACGGCCTCGCCCATCACGACGCTTACCAAGCGGTCGAACTCTTGGCCGATCTAGGTTACCGGGGCGTCGGGCTGACGATCGACCATGGGTTGCTGAACCCTTACGGCGGGCACGTCGCCTCGCGCATCAAGCAGATGCGGCGCTTGCTCGACGAGCGCGGGATGCGGAACGTCGTCGAGACCGGGGCTCGTTTTCTGCTCGACTCGCGCACGAAGCACGAGCCGACGCTGATGACCAGTGAGCCCGACGGTCGCGATAAACGAATCGAGTTTTATAAGCACTGCATCGACGCGGCCGCAGAACTCGGCAGCGATTGCGTTTCGATCTGGTCGGGCATCTTGCGCGACGGGGCCGATGAGGCAACCGCTTGGCGTCGCCTGATCGGCAGTTTACGCGTGGTGCTCGATTACGCCGAGCAGAAGCAAATGACGATCGGCTTCGAACCCGAGCCGGGCATGTTCGTCGACACGCTGGAAGGCTATCGCCGCCTCAAAGCCGAACTTCCGCACCCTCGATTAAAGCTGACGCTCGACGTCGGTCATCTGCAATGCCAAGGGGAACTCCCGCTCGGCGGCCAGATCGAAACCTGGGGCTCGGAACTCGTAAACGTTCATATTGAAGACATGCGCGCGGGCGTGCACGAGCACCTCATGTTCGGCGATGGAGAGATCGCCTTCGGCCCCGTGCTCAAGGCGCTGCTGCGCGTCGGCTACGCAGGCGGCGTCTACGTGGAACTCAGCCGCCACAGCCACGACGGCCCCGCGGCCGCAGCGCGATCGATTGATTTTCTGCAAGCGACGCTCAACGAAGTGCGGCGCTAGTCGACCTCGGCAAACGGCCTAGCTCCCAAAGGCCGGGGCCGACCATTGGTTCGATCGGCCGCGATAGGCTTCGCCCGGCGGCAAGGTGTACCCGTCGGGGCGGGCGCCCTCGACGCGCGGGCCGATGTCCGTTTCCGGATACGGATCAAAACGCTGGGCCTGCGTCTGTTGATACTTGGCCGAGCCGGGGCCGAAGATTTGCGGCTGGGCCGTGCCGCGGCAACCGGCAAAGGCGACGGCCGTGCCACAGGCGATCAACAACAATGCTTTGCGAACCATAAATGCTCCGGCCCAGTCCGTGGCCTAGGGTCGCGGATAATACCGCGGCGGCCCGACCGGCCCAAGCCCGAGTTGCCCCGGGTGCCGGCAATGCCGCTGGAAGACGTATCGAACGCGATTGGTCACCGGCTTGAAGCGTGCACGCGGCGTAACGATTACGAGAGTTCTGCCGTAAAGCCCAGGGACCTTAGGTCCCTGGGAATGGGCGATGTGCACTGTTTGAGAGATGACGGGCAATGACAGTTCCGCCCCCTCACCCCCGGCCCCTCTCCCGCAAGGGGCGAGGGGAGAAGCATTCTTGTACCGCTTAGGGAAGATAGGACGTCAAAAGCGTCGTCGGTTGCGTCGCCTGAAACTCGACCGACTTCAAACAGGCAGGCACCAAGCAGGTTGTTCCGAGCGGCAACGTTTCGCCGGCGACCAAAGCCTCGCCTGCGACGACCGCGACGATGTGAAACCGATCGTCGTTCTCAAGCCGCCAAGTTTCGCCGGCCGCGAGCGTCACTCGCTCGAGCACGAACTTGTCGCACGCCACCAAGCGTTCGACCCGCGGATCGTCGGTCGCTTGCGGAACTTGCGGCGAGCGCGGGCCGGCCGCGTAGTCGATGGCCGCCATCCCTTGCTCGATATGAAGTTGCCGCGGCCGGCCGTCGGGGCCGACGCGGTTCCAATCGAAAAGGCGAAACGTCGTGTTGCTCGACTGTTGAATCTCGGCGATCAGCAAGCCTGCGCCCGGTGCGTGAACAACGCCGGCCGGCAGAAACAAACAATCGCCGACCTGCGGTTCGAAGCGATGCAGGCACAAGTCACTCGTGCCGTTATTCACTTCGCGGGCCAGGGCAGGGCGGTCGAAGCCTCGTTTGAGCCCGGCGTAGATCAAGCTCCCGGGTTCGACGCCGAGCATCACCCACGCTTCGGTCTTGCCAAGATCGGGCGGATCGAGCAGCGCCGCGCGAGCGTCGTCGGGATGCACCTGCACGGAGAGCTTGTCGCGGCAATCGAGAAACTTAAAGAGCAACGGGAAACGCGGCTGCGGCGCGTGTCTGCCCAAGAGCGCCGGTCCTTCATCCGCGACAAGTTCCGCCAGCGTGCGGCCAGCCCATGGTCCCGCGGAGACGACGCTCTGATCCTGGCCGTGATCGACGATTTCCCAACTCTCCGCATAGTCGTTCTCCGGCCCGAGCGGCTTGCCCAGCGCCGTGCCGAGGCGGCGACCGCCCCACAAAGCTCGTTTGATGAGCGGTTGAAAACGTAGCGGAGCGTCGGGCTGTGCCAAGGGGTTTTCCTGCGGCGGCGGGCGAGATTGTGAACGGCCGGATCGCTTGGTATTATCAAGATGTCGCGGATTTAGGGAAGTTCGACGGGCGGCCGTTGAGGTCGCCGAGCGTCGTATCTTTCCGGTTGCCGCCGACATTTCTTTCGCCGCTTAGGCGCGCCCGTCGACGTTTCGACGGCGTTTTTCCCGCACGACCGGTCCTCGTCGGACGTTTTCGGCGGGAAATCCCTTTTCGCAGCGAGCCGCCTTATGTCGACCACTCCTTCCAAACGTTCCGGCAAGAACGACGAAGACCTGTTCGCCGAAACCACGATGACCTTCGGGGAGCACCTCGATGAGTTGCGCGTATGTCTGTTTCGCGCGATCGTCGGACTGGTGCTGGGGACGATCGTCGGATTGTTTCTTGGCAACCGCGTCGTCGAGGTGATCGAACATCCGCTCACCGAGGCACTTAAAGACTACTACGAATTGGCAGCCGAGAAGGAGTACAAGGCGTGGGCCCAAGAGCAAACGAATCTCGGCCGTAGCGTGCCTTACAACTTGAGCGAAATCAAAGCCATCGCCAAGCCGGCGACCGCCGATCAGAAAGAGTTGATCTACGAACTGGAATTCTGGCACCCGACGACGATTCTCGGTGCGCTGGAACGTGCGCGATCGACGCCGGTCGCGACTTCGACAACTCCCGCACCGACAGCGACCGCGACCGGAACACGCCCCGCCCCGACGGGCACGGCGGCAACTTCGGATGCGACGAAGTCGTCGGAACCCAAGCCGCAGGACAACTCGCCGGGCGACGCAATGACCGTCGAAGATAAGCCGGAAGTCACGGCGAACGCGGAGGAGAAGGAAGAGCCGATTCGTTACACGCGCGGCGATCTCGAACCGATTCTGCTCTGGCACCCGATCGATAGTGACAATCGCTTCAAGCTGCAAGCGACCGGCACGACGGAAGTGTTCACCGTCTGGCTCAAGGCGGCGCTCGTGATCGGCGTGTTGCTTTCCAGCCCTTGGGTCTTCTACCAGATTTGGTCGTTCGTCGCGGCCGGGCTCTACATGCACGAACGGAAGTACGTCTACACGTTCCTGCCGTTTAGTTTGGGGCTGTTTCTTCTAGGTGCCGCAACGGCTTACATGTTCGTCTTCGAGCCGGTCTTGAAGTTTCTTTTCAGTTTCAATCAGGATCTGGGTATCGATCCCGATCCGAAAATTAGCGAATGGCTCGGGTTTGTATTGCTTATGCCGCTGGGATTCGGCGTGAGCTTTCAATTGCCGCTGGTGATGCTGTTTCTCGAACGGATCGGCGTGTTCACGGTCAAGGACTTCCTGGAGAAATGGCGGATCGCGGTGCTCGTGATCTTCATCATCTCCGCCGTGCTCACGCCGGCCGATCCGTACAGCATCTTCTTCATGGCCGTGCCGCTGACGTTCCTCTACTTCGGCGGCATCTTGCTGGCGAAGTATCTGCCGAAGAAGTAGCGGCGGAGTTTATTCGAAGGTAGCGAGCGGCGGGGTTTATCCCCGCCGTCCGGAAAGCGACGCAAATGCAGACGGCGGGGATGAACCCC
>JAEUIN010000151.1 GCA_016793115.1 Planctomycetaceae bacterium | reverse complement strand
CGGTCGGCGCCGGCGGCGGATTAGTGCTTGGGCTGTTGCTTGTGCATTACATCAACGAAGTCGCCGACTTGCTCGGCAAGATCACCGGGCAGAAGGTGTTCGATCCGAACATCTACTACTTCTACAAAATCCCGACGATCGTCGATCCGTTTACGGTGACGTGGATCGTGGTCGGAGCTCTGGGTATTGCTGTCGGCGCGAGCGTTCTGCCGGCGATGCGCGCCGCGCGGATGCGGCCGGTGGAAGCGTTGCGGTATGACTGATGTTCTTTAATGACCAAGCTCCAAACACCAAATTCAAAACAAATCCCAAGGCTCAATACTCAATCACCGGCGCAACGCACATTGGTTATTGAGAGTTAGTCCTTGTTTGGAGTTTGGTGCTTGGTCATTGGTCATTACGTGTTCGATTGAAAACGCCGATGGACGATTGTCGTAGGTAAACCACTCATGAGCAGCGTCTCCCAAACTGAATCGCTCCCACGTCGCGCGACGCCCCGTCTGCAGGTGGTCGCCCGCGACGGGCAACCTCCGGCCGACGGCGTCGATGCCAAATCGGCGCACGTGGCGGCCGTCGGTCTGCATAAGAGCTATTACAAAGGCTCGATTCAGATCCCCGTGCTCCGCGGGGTCGATCTGGCCGTGCGCGAAGGGGAGTTTCTCGCGATCATCGGTTCCAGCGGCTCCGGGAAAAGCACGCTGCTGCACCTGCTGGGCACGCTCGACCAGCCGGACCAGGGCGAAGTGTTGATGGCCGGCAAGCGGATCGACAACTTGCCTGCCCGTCGCCGCGATACCTTACGAAACACTCAGATCGGGCTGATTTTCCAGTTTTATCATCTGCTGCCGGAAATGACGGCGCTGGAGAACGTGCTCTCGCCGCGGATGATCGCCGACGGCGTGTTCAAATATTGGGCCCGGCGGCGCGAACATGAGGCCGAAGCCAAGCGTCTCTTGGACATGGTCGGCCTGGGGCATCGCCTCAAGCACAAACCGCGGGAACTTTCCGGCGGTGAAATGCAACGGGCGGCGATCGCCCGGGCCTTGGTTTCCGGTCCGCGCATTTTGCTGGCCGACGAACCGACCGGAAACCTGGATCAAGCGACGGGGCAAGAGATTTTGAACATTCTGCGCGACCTCAATGTGCGGGAAAAACTCACCGTGGTGATGGTTACGCACGACTTGGCCATTGCCGAACAGGCCGACCGAATCGTACGCTTAGTGCAAGGCCGGGTAGAACAGTAGCTTTTGCTCGGTGCCGTTTTCCCCACAGATACATGTGGGGCTGTTGAACAGACTTTCGAACTTTCGCACGCCTTGAATTTCGGCACGCCCCCATGTCTCTGCAGATTTACATTTCCGGCAAGTATTACGACAAAGACGACGCCAAGATCAGCGTCTACGACCACGGCCTGCTGTACGGCGACGGCATTTTCGAAGGCCTGCGCAGCTACGGCGGCAAGGTGTTTCGTTTGCAGGAGCATTTGGTCCGGCTGTACGAATCGGCTAAGGCGATTTGGCTGACGATTCCGATCTCTATCGAAGAGATGACCAAGGCCGTCAACGAGACGCTCAAGGTAAACAACCTGAGCGACGCGTACATTCGGCTCGTTGTTACTCGCGGCGCCGGCAGCCTTGGGCTTGATCCCAACCGGACGAGCAACCCGCAGGTGATTATCATCGCGGACAAGATCACGCTTTATCCGCCGGAGTTTTATGAGAAGGGGCTGGACATCATCACCGCCAGCACCATTCGCAATCACCCGGCCGCCCTGTCGCCGCGTATCAAGAGCCTCAACTATCTGAACAACATTCTGGCCAAGATCGAAGGTCTGCGTGCCGGCTGCATCGAAGCCCTGATGCTTAACAGCAAGGGGGAAGTGGCCGAATGCACGGGCGACAACATTTTCTTGGTGCGGCGCAAGGAACTTCTGACGCCTCCGATCGACGCCGGCATTCTGGAAGGCGTAACCCGTGAAGCGGTAATCGAAGCGGCCCGCGCTGCGGGTTTGACCGTTCGCGAGATTCCGCTGACCCGGCACGACGTGTACGTGGCCGACGAAGTATTTCTGACCGGCACGGCTGCCGAAGTCATCCCGGTTGTGAAGATCGACAACCGCACGATCGGCAACGGCGAACCGGGCCCCGTGACGCGCGATTTGATGAAGCGCTTCCGCGAGCTGGTGCGCAGCTAGCTGCTGGCAGCGCAAGATTCGGCGCTTGGCATCACGTAAAGGTTCGGGCTTCGTGAGGATTTATTGACTCGTTTGGGCGGGCTTGATAGAAGCACGCCCCATGTTAAGTCTTCACGATTCCGCCGTCGCCGAACGCGCGTTCTTCGACCACTTCGTCGAAAGCGAGGGAGACTTTAATCCCTTCGACGATCGTGGTTGGCTCGTCCTGCAACAGGCTTTTGACGCGTGGATCGCCCCCCGCCCCACGATGCGATTGCTCGACGTGGGGGCGGGGACGGGCCAATCGCGGCGATTGTATTGTGAGACCGTCGGCGAATACGTGGGCATCGATCTTTCGCCCGTCGCCGTCGCCAAGGCTCGACGCCGCTTTCCGGAGTCGTCGTGGCATGTCGCCGACGCGTGTCAGCTAGACTTTGCCGACGAATCGTTCGACGTCGTCGCGTTTAGCAGCGTCCTGCATCATATTCCGGATTTCGGTCGCGCGCTGGCCGAGGCGTTTCGCGTGCTGCGGCCCGGCGGCCGGGTATTCGCCTTCGATCCGAACTTGCTCAATCCGGCCATGGCCCTGTTGCGATGGCCGAAAAGTCCGCTGTATTCCGCTAACGGCGTGAGCCCGAACGAGAGTCCGCTGCCGCCGTCGCTATTGCGGCGAGAGTTCGATGCGGCCGGGTTCGCGGAGGTTCGTCAGCGGTGCCGCTCCGGGATTCGTTATCGGGCCGTGGCTCCGAAGCTGGCCAATGCGTTGCTCGGCGCATTTCATGTGGCCGACGCTTTGTGGGAAGTGTTGGGCTTCGGCCGTTGGTTCGGCACGTTTGTGCTGACTGCGGCGAAGAAGCCCGTCGATGCCGCCGGCGCAGGCCGTACAACGATTCCGCTCCCGCGCGAAAACGATCTCCCGACGCGTCGCGCCGCTTAGTCAAACTTCCTACGCCAAATGCCATGAGCAACTTCGCTGAACTCGCAAGCAAGCACGGGCGGCGAATCGTCATCGGCGTCGCGCTCGCGATCCTGCTCGTCGAAGCCTACATCGCGATCTTTCGGCGCGAGAACGACTTTGTTTTCCACCGGCAGCTGGGCGGTCAGTTCTTACTCGGCACTCCTTATGCGTTGGGAGGCGATTGGTATCCACTGCCGCGCGTGATGATCAACGCGTTGATTGCCGCGCCGCCGAACTATGTGGCCCGAGGGCTCAGTTACTTCGGTGCGGTGTTGCTGCTTTTGTGGTCGGCTCGCAGTTGGCAGCGCTGGGCGAGTGAAACGCACGCGTTGGCTTCGGGACAATCGTTCGCGGCCTTTTGCGCGGCCGGCGTCGTTCTGTTGCCGTATCTGCTGCGCGATCTCGACGAGTGTGGGCTGCAGCTGTTCTTGCTGTTTTTTCTCACTGCGGGCGGCTGGGCGTTGCATCGCGGTCGTTCCATTCAAGCCGGCTTTTGGTTGGCGACTGCGGCCGTTTACAAGGTGGTGCCGCTCGTCTGTTTGCCTTATCTCCTGTGGAAGCGCCGCTTCACCGCTGCGGCTGCGACGGTCGCATGGATCGGCGTCTGGCTGGTGGCGCCGGCCGCGTGGCTCGGCTGGGATGCCACGCTTTCCGCCCATCAGGCATTTCTCGCCCGTTCTCAGGTCACCGCCGCACACCGCAGCGCCTATCCCGAAGTGATCGGCATCGAGCCGCCGAAGGTGCAGAACCAGAGCTTGCAGGCGGCGCTGGCGCGCTACTTCGTTTCGGTCCCAAAGGGGCACCCGCTGCATGTCGAACATCCGCTGTTCGCCCAGTTTTGCGATCTGCCGGACGAGACGGCCTATCGGCTCTTACGCGGCCTTATGTTGGCCCTTGCGCTGGCCTTGGCCTGGAAGTTTCGGGGCTCCTGGACGGCGACCGAGGCCAGCGGCGCGCAACCGACGGAATGGGCTACAATCTGCCTGTTTTGCGCCCTGGCGGGTCCCGTGTGCTGGAAACAGCATTTGGTCGTCGCTGCACCGCTCGTGCTACTCGTCGCTCGTGGCGCGGTTGCCGGTGATCGTCGCTCTCGGCTTCGCTGGGGCGTGCTGATTGGAGCCGGCCTCGCAATCGTGCTCACGCGGCACGGCATCGTCGGTCGTGAAGCTGCGATCGCCCTGATGTCTTACAAGATCGACGTCTTTGCCCTGCTAGCGTTGCTTGCCACGGCAATCATGACTCCCGCCGACCGAATCCAGCCGACGCTACGAATCGTGCGGGGCGATGAAACGATCGAGCCGATGCAGCGCGTCGAAACCACCGGACGCCGCGCGGCCTGAGCGAGCGCCGGCCCGACGGCAAAGTCGGCTGGCCGCCGTCGCCCGGTTTTGCCAAACTTCGCCCTTCCTCAAACCGGCGCAAGCCTGCGAATTGGCCAGGAACCTCTCGGCATGACGGCGACCTCGGACAACGATTCCGCAATCTCGGCCACTCGCGAACGACTTCGTTGGTGGCGCGAGTACGAGTTCTGGGCGCTGCTGCTTCTCGTCGTCGGCGTGTACTTTACGCGGCCTACGACCTTGAGTTTGCGCGGGGAAGAATCACGTTGGGGTAACATTGCCCGAGAGATGTTGCAATCGGGCGACTTTATCGCTCCGCGGCAACAAGGGGTGGTGTTCGCCAATCGGCCGCCGCTGACCAACTGGTGCATCGCGCTATCGATGACGATCACC
>JAEUIN010000260.1 GCA_016793115.1 Planctomycetaceae bacterium | reverse complement strand
CACCGGCGACTAATTAACGGCCTTGGGAAATTCAGGGGCGACGACTCGACCATGAAACGCGTTTCATTTGTAATCGTTGCAATAACCGCGGTCTCGGTCGCCGCCGTCGCGGATTCCGCTGATTGGCTCCGCTTTCGGGGCTCGCAAGGGCTCGGCACGTCGAGCGAAACCAATCTCCCGGCCGAATGGTCGGGCGACGGGGGCGGCAAAAACGTCGCTTGGAAAGCGCCGCTCCCTGGGCCCGGCTCGTCGAGCCCGATCGTCGCCGGCGGCCGCATCTATCTCACCTGCTACGGCGGCTACGCACTCGACAAGGAGGACGCCGGACAGATGGACAAGCTCATTCGCCAGGTCGTTTGTCTCGACCGTGCGACGGGCAAGATTCTCTGGACTCGCGAATTCAAGCCGAAGCTCCCCGAGAGCAGTTACACCGACGGCAACAACAACTCCTGGCACGGCTACTCGACGAGCACCCCCACCGTCGACGAAAAGCATCTTTATGTCTTCTTCGGAAAGTCGGGCGTGTATTGCCTCGACCTAGCCGACGGTCGCGAGGTCTGGCACGCCGACGTCGGCGAGAAGACGACAGGTTGGGGCTCGACCAACTCCCTCGTCCTGTTCGAAAACTTGTTGATCGTCAATGCGTCGATCGAGAGCCAATCGGTACGAGCCCTCGACAAAGCGACCGGCAAGCTCGTTTGGACCGCCGAGGAAGTGAAGGGTGCCCGCAACACGCCGAACTTGGTGACGACGGAAAAAGGCGACGTCGAACTCGTCTTCAGTTTACCCGGCGATCCCGACGGCCGCATCGTCGGCCTCGACCCGCGGACCGGCAAGGAACTTTGGTACTGCCGCGGTATTCCCGACGGAGGTTATGTCTGCCCGAGTGTGATTGCGGAGAAGGGAATCGTCTATGCGATCGGCGGCCGCAAGAACACGGCGATCGCGGTGCGGGCCGGCGGCCGCGGCGACGTTACGGATTCGCACATACTCTGGCGCGCCGGTAAAGGGGCCAATGTCGTTTCTCCGGCCCTCGTCGACGGTCGTTTGTATTGGGTTCATGAGCGCAAAGGAACGCTGATCTGTCTCAATGCCGAAACCGGTGAAACGGTGTTTGAGAATCGCATCGAGCCGCGGCCCAATGTGGTCTATTCGTCGATTACGGCCGCCGACGGGAAGATTTACGCCGTTTCACAACATGACGGCACGTTCGTCTTCGAGGCCGGACCGGAGTTCAAGCTGCTCGCGCACAACGTGCTCGACGATGCCCGCAGCAACGCCTGCCTCGCCGTCGACGGCGGACAAATGCTTTTGCGCAACGACGCATTTATCTATTGCCTCGGCGTTCGGTAGTCGCCGAATGTTCGCAGCCCGCGACGCGTTGCGTCGTCGTCGTTACAATCTTCCGCATGGAAGCGGAGCATTTGGATATCGAAAGACGCGACGCCTGCCGGAGTTATCTAATCTCAGCCGGCCATGCACGTCGCGGCGAACTGATCGAACATCGTCCGCTCTCGGGTGGTGTATCGAGCCGCACGGTGTTGGTCACTTTCACCGACGGTCGGCGCTGGGTGCTCAAGCAGGCCTTGGCCAAGCTCCGCGTCGCCGCCGATTGGTTCAGCGACCCGAGCCGCGTGCATCGCGAGGCGCTCGGCATGCGCGTGCTCGGTGAGCTCGCTCCGCCGGGCTCCATCCCCAGGCTCATCTTCGACGACGAAACGCACCATGTGCTCGGCATGGAAGCGGTGCCCGAGCCGCATGAGAATTGGAAGTCGATGCTGCTCGAGGGGCGTATCAAGTTTGCGCACGCGCTCGAATTCGGCGCATTGCTCGGCGCGATTCACGTAAACGGCTTCGCGCGCCGCCGCGAATTAGAGCCGTTATTCCGCGACACTGCGTTCTTTGAATCCCTTCGCATCGAACCGTATTACTCGTTCACGGCCGCGCGCGAATCTCGAGCCGCGGCGTTTTTGACGACGCTGATCGCGGACACGCGCGCATCGAAGCAAGCTCCGACGCACGGCGATTTTAGTCCGAAGAATGTCTTAGTCCTGCAAGATCGCCCGATCCTACTGGATCATGAAGTAATCCATTGGGGCGATCCACTGTTCGATCTTGGTTTTGCCCTCACGCATCTGTTGAGCAAATGGCACCATTTGCCTGCCTATCGCGACAAGCTCCACTTCGCTCTCAACGGCTTTCTGCAGGCCTATTTTCAATCCGTAACAAACTGTCCTTGGGTTGCAGAACTCGGTGATCGCGGCGTTCGTCACACGTTGGGATGCCTCCTGGCACGAGTTGCAGGTCGTTCGCCGCTGGAATACCTGCCAAATCTGGAACGTAATCGGCAACATGACGTAGTCGTACGCTTGATAAATGACGTTCCGCAAAGCATGCATGATTTGATCGAGCGATTTGAACGCGAAATCATCGCGGCGGAATGAGATGTCGGATGAATTGCAGACGATGGCTCAACGGCCGAAAATTACGGCGGCTTTTGAAAGTGAGTAGAAATGTCGGTCATCAAGAAAGTTTCGGCCCGCGAGATTTTGGATAGCCGCGGTCGGCCGACCGTGTGGGCCTTGTGCGAACTGGCCGGCGGCGCAACGGCTGCGGCTTCCGTTCCTAGCGGAGCGTCGACCGGCAAGGCCGAAGCGCTCGAACTTCGCGACGGCGATCCTCGCCGCTACGGCGGGCTCGGCTGCCGCAAAGCCGTGGCCAACGTAAACGGCGCAATCAACCAAGCCATGGCCGGCCGCAACTTTGAGACTCAACAAGAATTCGACGCCGTGCTGCTCAAGCTCGACGGCACGCCGAACAAGTCGAATCTCGGAGCCAACGCGATCCTAGCCGCCTCGATCGCCTTCGCCAGAGCGCAAGCCGTGGAAGCGAACCGGCCGCTCTATCGGCATTTCGCGACGATCGTCGGCGGCGAGGCTCGCAAGTTGCCGCGGATGACGATCAATCTCTTTAGCGGCGGCAAGCACGCCGGCGGCCAGGTCTGCATCCAAGACGTGCTCGTCGTGCCGGCTGCGGCGACGACGATCGACGACGGCCTCGCGACGACGTACGCCGTATATCAAACGGCGGCGAAGCTCACGCAGGAAAAATACGGTGCCCGCTCGCTCAAGGCCGACGAAGGGGGCCTCGCCCCGCCGTTTCCCCGGACAGAAGCGATGTTGAGCGATGCCGTCGAAGCGATCCGTCGAGCCGGCTATAAACCGGGACACGACGTCGCACTGGCGGTCGACGTTGCATCCAGTCACTTCTTCGAAAGCGGGGCATATCACTTCGACGGCCGCCCGTTGACGACGGTGCAAATGATCGAGCTGATTTCCGGTTGGCCGGCCCGGTATCCGGTCGTCAGCCTGGAAGACGCCCTGTCGGAAGAAGCGTGGCTAGATTGGCCCACGCTCAAGAAGGCGCTGGCCGGCAGAGCGCTGACGCTCGGCGACGACTTCCTCTGCACCAATCCTGAACGCCTCAAACGAGCAATCGACGCCGATTGTGCCGACGCGTTGCTGCTCAAGGTGAACCAAATCGGCACGCTGACGGAAGCCGCCCAGGCGCTTAAGCTCGCAAAGTCCGCCGGTTGGCGCGTCACGGTGAGCGCGCGTAGCGGTGAAACGGAAGACGACTGGCTGGCCGATTTGGCCGTCGGCTGGTCGGCCGATCAGATCAAAGTCGGCTCGATCACGCAGAGCGAACGACTGGCAAAATACAATCGCTTGCTTGCGATCGAGCAAGAAACGAATTATCCAGTCGTCGACTGGCCGAGCCAAAGTTAAGAAGGTGCCGGCCGGAAGTCTGGAAAGATTGACTTACCAGCCGATTTCGACAAAGAATAAGAACGTCGCAGGCCCGATTTGTGGAGACGGTAGCCATGTTTCGCACTTGTTCTTTTCGAGCCTTTTGCCTCGCCTGTTTGATTGCGGTCTCTTCGACGGTCGACGTCGCTCCTGCCGCCGCGGCGAAGCCTGCCGGCGCCCAAACTATCGCTGCGAAGCAGGCGGGAGGCAAAAAAGGTCAACGTCGCCCATCCGCCGGCGGCGCGAATCCGGCCCGCCGCTCGGCCGGCGGCCGCGCCTCCGCCGAAAAGGGAATGCCCTACGCGGCTCGCGCCGATTGGCGAATGTGGCGCTGGCTTTTCAGCAATGAAAGCGTTGCGAATTCGATTAAATGATCGACGCTAGGGCTTCGCGGCGCGCTGGGTCGCATAGCGAAGCTTCGGCTTCGGCTGCGCTTCAAACGTTTTTATCTCGTCGAAGAGCGTTTTAATCGCTTGTTCGAGCTGAGTATCTTTGCCCCGCGGCATATCGCCCGGCTCGGGCCAAACAACGACGTCGGGCACGCAACCATGAAGTTCCATGTCTTCTCCGGAGTCGGGGAGGAACCAACCGCGGAACGGTAGCCGGAGCGTGCCGATGTCCATGATGCTTACCGCGCCCGTGCTGACGACGCCGCCGGCCGTCGGTACGCCGACGACTTTTCCTCGCTTCAATGTCTTGATCGCGTGACTGAAGATCTCGGCGTTGCTATAGCTATTTTGGTTGCAAAGTACGACGATCGGCTTGTTCCAACTCGCGTAAATCTTGCGATCCTGCGGATAGCCCGGCTTGCCGCCGCGCGGCACGGTGATCGCATGCCGCGGCTGCGTGAGCATCGTCAACAAATGATCCGTCGTCGAGCCGCCGCCGTTTTCGCGAACGTCGATCACAAGTCCGCGCTTGCCCGACGCCGCCGAAAAAAGCTCTTCCTCAAACTTCAGCAAGCTCGGCTCGTCCATGCCGGCGATATGAACGTAGCCGGCCTGGCCTTTCGTGACCGATTCGACGAAACGTCGATTATCACGCACCCACTTTTCGTAAAGTAGCCGCGCCGCGGCGTCGTAACTCAGCGGCCTCAGAACCACGTCGCGTACTTCGCCTTTCGAGTTTTTGACCTTAAGTTGAACATCGCGGGCCGGCGGGCCATTGAGCACCTTCGTCAGATCCATCGCCGGATCGACGGCGCGGCCGTCGATCGAGACGATGATCTCGCCCGCAGTGAGCCGCGAACGAACGTCGTCGGCAGGCCCTTGCGGGAGCACGTCGCGAATCCTAAGGCCCGGCCCTCGATAGGTCGGATCGAAGCGAACGCCGAGATGTGCCGTCGCTTCCGTCCACGTGCCTGGGTCCGACGTTCGCGTGAGCGACGACGGCAGGAAGCCGAGGTGCGAACCGTTCAATTCGCCGAGCATGAGCGTCACGACGGTGCCGAACGTGAGGTCGTCGCGCGCTTGCTCCGCAGCGTCGGCGTATTTGCGACGGATCTCATCCCAATTCTTGTTGCCAAGGTGCGGATCGTACCAGTTGTCGCGCATCGTCCGCCAGCAAAGATCAAACGCCGCGCGATATTTCCTGCCGAGGTCGATCGTTTGCCGAGCCACGAAACGATAGGAACTTACTTTGCCTCCTACGACGGCCGCGCTGGAGGGTACGCCGTCGACCAGCCAAACAATTTGATTGCCCGCGCTTAACCACCGCGGCGCTTCGCCCATTTCGCCGACGACGAGCGTCGGCTTCGACGGCGTCGGAAACTCGACGGTGAAGAGCCCTTTCTGATCGCGGATCGTGCTGACGAAAGCGAGCTTTTTCGAATCAGGCGACCAAGCCAATTCCTGCTCGACGGCGTCGGAAATGCGAATCGTATGCAACCGTTCGTGGAGCCCGTCGAAATCGATCTGCACGGGTTCCGCGGGTTTCTTCGCCGTCGCCTCGGCGGCCGGCTTTACGGCCTCCGGCTTTTTATCGTCGGACTTGGCGTCGCCTTGCGGGGCGTCGGCCGGCTTGCTGTCCGCCGGCTTGGTCGCGGTCGGTCCGGCGGCGGGCTTCGCGCGTGCTTTTTGCAATTTCTCCAATGCCGTCTGTAGTTTGCGCGCGCGCTCGTCGAGATCTTCATCTTGCTTGCGCAACCAAACGTAGTGAATGTCGACTTCCTCCCGCGATCGTCGTCCGGTAAAGGCGATCAGTTTGCCGTCGGGCGACCATACCGGCGCGCCGTCATTGTCGGGATGGCGCGACACGTTGAACGGCGCGCCGGAGCCGTCGGCGGGGCGAATCCAGACGTCGCGGTTGAATTCCTCGTCGTAGATCGCGTAGACGATCCACTTCGCGTCCGGCGACCAATCAAATTGCGTCTCATCGAAAGACTCCACGACCAATTTCGGGTCGGAACCTTCGACGTCGCGCGTCCAGAGGTCGCCGACGCCCCGCACATAGGCGAGGCGCGAACCTTCCGGCGAGAACTTGAGCGACGACTCGACTTCCGCGTCGTTCGTCACGCGTTCGGTCGAGAACTCCTCATTGCGCCACCAAAAGCGCTTCACGTTCTTTCGCTTGGCGCGCCAGATGTCGGCCTGCCCGTCGCGATCGCTTACGAACCACAATGATTCGCCGTCGGGCGACCAACGCACGTCGCGTTCTTCTTCGGGTGTGTCGGTGACTTGCCGGGGTTCGCGCAGTTCGGTGTCCATCACCCAGACGTCGCCGCCCGCGACGAACGCGATCTCCAGCCCGTCGTTGGTGAAGTCGGCTTGCGTCGCTTTCGCCAGCGTGACGTGCTTCTCAGATTCTGGTGCCGAGTCGGTGGCCGCCGCGATTCGAATCTTTTGCGGAGCCGATCCCGGCTTCGTGCTCAACGAATAAAGATCGAAGAGCACTCGAAACGCGAGCGTCGAGCCGTCGCGAGATAGCGTGGGGAAAACGGGGCCGTCATCGGTGAAGTGCGTGATCTGGCGCGTCGTCTCGCCCTGGAGTGACGATTCCCAAAGATTGGTCGAACCCCCGCCGGCGGCGACGTAGTAGTAGCCGTCGCCGGTCGGTTTCCAGAGCGGCCAGCGACATCCGCCGGGCGTGTGCTTGAGCTTCGTGAACTTCTTCGTCGCGAGCTCATACAGCCAGATTTGCCCGTCCTGAGAGCCGTTATACCCTTTGCGGAACCAAGGGGCGCCCTCGCGAACGAACAACAGCTTCGAACCGTCGGGAGACAGTGAGGCTTCGATGCCGTAATCGTCGAACAGCATTTCGTCGGCACGCTGCTCTTCAAGATCGTCGACGACTTGCACTCGCCAAAATCGCTCGCCGCGCTTCCAGAACTGGTCGCGCGTAGCTGTGGCAAGCAGGCTCTTGCCGTCGGAAAACCAGCCGTCGAGTGCGTAGCCTGCAGAGTGCGCCGTTTGTGGAATCGGCGCGCCGCCGCCGGATGGCATGACGAATAATTGATTGCCGGCTCCATGGTCGCCGACGAACGCAATCCGTTTGCCGTCGGGCGAGAACTTCGGCTGCTGTTCTCTCCCGGAATGCGTCGTCAAGCGCTTCGCGCGCCCCCCCTTCGTCGCCACGCTCCAAATGTCGCCGCGCCACGCGAAGCTGATTCGCGAGCCGTCGGGAGACAGGCTCGGCGTTGAAGGGAGGATGACCGTTTCAGCGGCCGCGGCGGCCTGCCACGCGCAAAGCAACGCAAGCAGGCCCACGCAGAGGCGGAGTGCGTATTTCATTGGGTGTCGATTGGGAGTTGCGACGGGGAAAGCGAGTGCGGTGCCATTATGGGCCGGCCCGCAGGGTTTTCCTATCTTCACCCAACTATCGCATGTCGGATCGGAGCTTGCGATGACGGCAAACTCTAGCGGTTCTAGCGATTGAGCCCGGCGAAGCGGTCGCACCTCAATTGCGGGGTGTAGCGGTTCCGATGCCAAGTGATGACGGCTCGCGGTGTGCGAGCGTACTAGATGCGTGATTCCGATGAGGCGACGATGAAAAAGTCGTGGATTGTAACGGCGACTTTCTTGGCTGCGGCATTATCCCTCGAAATCGCCTTCGCCCAATGGTTTAGCGGTCCTAGCCTCAACTCCGCCGCCGGAAGCTCAGCGAGCGCGAGCGGCAATCCGGCGGCACCGCCCATCGTGCAATTACCGCCGGTTTCGAACCCCGTCGTAACGCCGAGTATACCCGCGGCGGTCCAATCTCCGCCTACGCCTCAGACGCAGCGGCAACCCGCCGCCATGCCGCCGTACAATCCGATCGTCATTCAGCCGCAACCGCCGCGGACGGGGCAAGCGCCGGAAGAACTCCCCGCACCACAGGTTCCGACGATCGTTGCTCAGCAGCCGACGACCTCGCCCGCCGCATCGTACCAGCCGCCGCTTCCCACGCCTGCGGTGCCGCGCTTCGCCGGGAGCGGATCTTATTCCAGCCAAGCTCCCTCAAGCTTCACTTTGCCCAGTTTTGGCGTAGCGGCGTCGCCTGGAACCGTGGCCTCGCCCTATGCCGCCGCCGGAGTTGCAACCGGACCTGCGCCCGCCTTACCGATGGGAAGCCTCTCTAAGTCGGAAATGCATCCTTACGCCCGTCCGCCCGCTCCTCCGTCATGGAGCGCTTGGGTGCCGACGAAAGTGGCTTCGCTCGTACCGCGCTCTTGGACCGGTTCGTCCCCCGCCCCTTCGCCGACGCCTCCCGCCTGCGATCCCTACAACTACAATCCTGCTGCGCCGCCGATCGGCTCCTACTGTTGCGACCCCGCCGCCTGCGGACGATGGTACGACAACCTTACCGTTTTCGGCAACTTCGACGCCTTTAAGAGTCCCGTCGATCTCGATGGATTGAACGGCAATTTCGGCAAGCGTTTCGGCGCCTTCGGAGCTTTTCCCCTTCTTCGCGATTGGGGCATCGGCGGCCAACTCGGCGGATCCGGCGGTTGGTACGACTGGAAGGGAACTCAGTACACCGGCCACGACGTACGCTTTCAGAACTTCATTTCGGCCGGCATTTTCCAACGCTCGGCGAGCACCGGCCTCGGCTGGGCGATCGTTCATGATTGGTTGAACGACGACTACTACGCCGATCTGCATCTCAGTCAGTTCCGGGTAGCCGGGTCGTGGCAGTTTAACCCGAGTCACGAAATCGGGGTGTGGGCCGCGTTGCCGCAGGCCCGCGACGAAGCGTTCGTCGGCACTCCCGCGGTGCTCAATCGTTTCGAAACCTTACTGCAGGGCAACTTCTATTGGCGGCACATGCTCAGTGATTGGGCGACGGCGACCTGGTATGCCGGCCTCGCGGAATCGCCTGCAGATGTGACGACCGGCACCAACGTCGAAGTGGCGATCAACCCCTACATGATGCTCACCGGCTCGGTCGTCTACGTTTGGCCTGGCTCCGGCGGCAACCAGGGCCGGCAAGAAGAAATGTGGAACGTGACGCTCGGCGTCTCGATCTATCCGGGCACCGCGATGCAATCGTTTCGGTCCCAGTTCCGGCCGTTCCTCCCGATGGCCGACAACGGCAATTTCAACGTGCAGCGTCAGTAATAGGACGTACGATCCATATTTTCGGACGGTATTCACGTGCCGCTTGCGGCACAATCCGATCTAGACGTCGAAGCAAGCGCAGGGCGAGGTATGTTTTCTACGTCGGGCGGAATTCTCTCGTCCTGCTAGGCCGGAGTGGGCCCGCCCGCGTTATTGCGCAGGTGCTTTATGTCGACGACGTCCTTCGAGGTCGGCCCTTATCAGTTGCCGCTGGCCACGCTCCAGTCGCTGCTCGCCGAAGATTCTCGAGACGGCGCGCCGGAGCGACGACGCGAGCCTCGTTTTAACTTCTTCGCCCCGGCCAGGTTGATCGGCTTCGACGGCGAATCGCTGCGGGCATTTACTCGCGAGATTTCGCGAACGGGAGTCGGAATCGTCTTGGAGCGAGCTTTGCATCGCGGTACTCAATACAAGTTGCAGTTCCCCGAATCGACTGTTCCGTTTGAGGTCATCGCCGAAGTCGTCTGGAACCGCGAAATCGCCGACGGCTGGGTTCTCGCCGGTTTTCGCTTTGTCGATTCCTTGAAATGAGCCGCTTAGGGTGGTTTTGCCGTTCGTCAGCCACTCGTTCGGATTCAGGCCGAATTCAACGTGTCGTCTGGCTTCGCTGCGGCAACTAATTCGTGGGTAAATTCGTCCCTCTCCGAATTGCTCCCTGCTTAGTAATGCCGCGATACTCGTGGCAAAAAGGGGCATGGTTCGTCTTTCGCCTTGGAGAGCATGTTTCTTCCAAGCTGCGACATTCGCGCGCGTCTGTTTCCCTACGCGTTTCGTGAAGCAGCGACGGCATGCAAATTGCTTGAACTGCAGTCGGCCGCAGAGGGGCCGCTTTGAGGACACCTGTGATGCGTATTCTGTGTTATCTGTGGGCTTTGCCCGCAACGTCGCTTGGTCTTTTGGTTGGTTTAGGCGGGCTTGTCACCGGGTCGAAGTTCCAAGTTCGCAAGGGCGTTTTAGAAATCTGGGGCGGATTTGCCGACACGATTCTCGATATGGGCATTCCGGGAATCGGTGAGATGCCCGCGATGACCTTGGGACACGTGATCATCGCCCGCGATAAGCGGTTGCTTCGGCGTTGGCGGACGCACGAACGAGTCCATGTCGAGCAATTTGAACGACTGGGCCCGTTTTTGATTCCAACGTTGTTCGGCTGGGCGATTTGGCTGTCGCTCACCGGCCGCGATCCCTACTACGACAACCCGATCGAACTCGAGGCTTACGGTCGCGTGCCCTTCCCGCATGAAGTCGCCACGCGCCCGCGGCGGCGGAAAGTCGTCGCGAGGGCCGGGAAATTCGCCGGCCGGAGCATCCGCCCGGAGACGGCCTAACGATCGAACGATCGCGTTGCAACGGTCGTAGCGAATGTACGCCGCCGACTTCTTAATTCTGAACGTTGCAGCGCCAAGATCGACTTGTCGACCGTTGCCCCCTAATTAGCGTGGAATTCATCGCTTCACTCCCCGCGATGGTCCTCGCTAATAAGGATGGCTCTCATGTCCGGTATCGCTCCCGTCTCGGCTCAATCCGGCGTATCGAGTTCGATTTCCGCATCCGTCGTCGGCGGCGTCGGCGGCAACTCCTCGGTCGCGACGACGGCCGAAATCGGTGCTCCGCAGGGCGCCTTGGGTCTTCAATTGGCCGGCAGTTTGTCGGCCGCGTCCGGCTCGTCGACCATCGATCCGATGGCGACGCTTGCTCTGGCGTTGCTGATGAGTCGCGGCAATGAAACGCAAGACAAAAACGATCCGTGGAAAGCACTCGCGTCCCTCGCGCTCATGAGCGGCGCCATGGGGCAACAGTCGCTTTCCGTGACGATGTCGGTCGATATCGGCTCGGCCCAACAGGCCTACGGCGCGGATGCGGCGGCCGGCGTCGCCGGCGCAAATCTTTCCGCGCAAGTTTAACTTGGTCGACGTGGAAATTCGCCGCTACTCGATTTTCCCGTCGGCGATGCCGATCGCCGAGGGGCTCTCGCGGCGCGAAGTTCGCCTAGTTCTCTTGCTCGCGGCGGGCGACTACAATTTGGGGCACGCCGAAGTCGCAACCCCCGAACTCCCCACCGCGAGAGTCAGCCGCCATGGGCATTTCCCTCGATTCCCAAATCGTTCGCGATAAGCTCACCAGTTTGTTCAAAGTCGGCCACGACAAGGTCGACATCATCCAAAAGCTGCACGCCGAGCACGAGGCCCGCAACTCCGACTGGAAAGAATACGGTCCGGTGCTGATGCACCACGCGGACGACGGCGCCAAACTCGTTCGCTTTGAATTCAACAACCAATTCGAAGCCAAGGGTGACAACGACGAACAGCGCGTCGAGGAGCGACTCCGCTACATCGAGTCGTTTCTGGCTTCGATGGTCGGCCCCGACGAGGAATACCACCTGACGTTTGAAGAGCGGCCCGTCGTCGGCGACGGCGAAACGGGCAACATCGTCAATTATTTCGTGCGCGGAGTCATCGTGCCGAAGCAATCGGCCTAAGCTTCTTCCGACACGCTCTCCAGCGGTCCGACGATCACCGTCGTGTGTTTCGAGAGCGGATACTTCTTCAAGACGTTTTGCAGGTCGACCGTCGTGATGCGGTCGACCGCCGCTAGGTCGTCTTGGATCGTTCGATACTCGCGGCGTTGCGACCAATTGCCGCCGACGTTGAACAGCCGGCCGCGCGGACGCTCGCCGGACAACACGACCCGCGAATTGACTTTGCTTTTCGCGGCGACGAGTTCGGTTTCGAGCACGCCTTCCGCTTCGACTTCCGCGAAGATTTCCGCGATTCGCTTTAAGTTGTCGACGGCCATTTCCGGGTCGCAGGCGACGTAGGTCACGAACGAGCCCGACCCCTGGCCGTCGTGATGCGAAATGCTCGCCGTTTCCGCATAGCCCGGGTCGACCAACTCCCAGAAGAAGCGGCTCCCGCTGTCGTCGCCGAGTACGACGGAGAGGATTTTCGCCGCGTAACGGTCGGCGTCGGTCGCCGACGGCCCGTCGCTCAGTTCAATTAGGTACTCCTGAGTCGATTGCGGCTTATGAACGATGCGGAACTTGTTCGCGCCTTGGGCCGGCGAGATGTCGCGCGGCGCATCCAGTCGTTGCCAGTTCGCACAGTATCGCTCGGCGTCGCCCCGCAATCGATCAAAATCGATTCTTCCGGCCGCGGCCAAGACGATGTTCGTCGGCGAATAGCGGCGTCGGAAATAGTCGCGCATCTTCTCGACCGGCAACTGTTCGATGCTTTCGACGGTGCCGAGCACGCTGCGCCCCAGCGGATGGTTGCCGTAGTGCAATGCGCGAATGATGTCGTCGGCCCCGTACGGCGGCTGATCGAGATACATGCGAATCTCTTCGACGATCACTTTCTTTTCGGTGTCGAAGTCTTCGGTCCGCAGCGACGGCCGGAGCATGTCGGCCAAGAGTTCGACCGTCTTCGTCTGGTATTCCGGCAACACCGAGGCGTAGTAAACCGTTTGTTCTTCGCTGGTAAACGCGTTGTAGTCGGCCCCGAGGGCGTCGAACTCCAGGTTCACTTGCTCGGCCGTGCGCGTCGGAGTTCCCTTGAACATCATGTGTTCGAGGAAGTGGCTCACGCCGGCGACGTCGTCGGTCTCGTCGCGCGCGCCCGTGCGCACGAAGAACCCCAGCGACGTGCTGCGGGCCTCGTCGTTGCACTCGGCCACGATCTCCAAGCCGTTGTCCAACACTTCATGCCGAAACTGCACGGGCGACCTCCAAAGGCTGACGGCCGAGCGTGACGATCGTAAAGTCGCGCGGCGGATTTCGTTTCAAATAGTCGTTGATGCTCGCGGCCGACAAGTCGTCGACGAGCTTGCTGATTTCATCGAGCGTGCGCACGCGGCCGAGCAAATACCAATCGCGCACGATCGAAGCGCTCCGCGACGAACTCGACTCCTGCTGCATGATGAGCCCGCTCTTGATGCGGGCCTTTAATCGTGCCAATTCGTGTTCTTCGATGCCGTCGGCCAAGCGACGCAATTCGCCGACCGTGACGTCCAGCGTTTCTTGTGCGCGCTCGGCCGTGGTGCCTGAATAGCAGAGCACGGCGCCGTGTTCCTTGAGCGTCGTTTGCGAAGCGTACACGGTGTAGCAAAGCCCGCGCTTTTCGCGCACCTCGGCGAACAACCGTGAACTCATGCCGCCGCTGAGTACGCCGACCGCCCCCCAGGCCTGAAAGTAGTCCGGATGGCTGTACGGAATGCTGTCGTAGGCGACGGCGATGTGCGTCTGGTTCGACTCGTGAGTCAGGTGATTGAGCCGCGTCGTCCGCGGACGTTCGACGACGGCCGGCACGTCGATCGGCTTCCAGTCGCCGAGCAAATCGCCGACGGCGTCGCGTACCGCCGGCCAATCGACCTTGCCGGCCACGCTGATAATCGTGCCGTTGGGCCGAAAGCAGCGGGTATAGTGCCGCTGAATTTCGTCTAGTGAGATCGATTCGAGCGCGGCCCGCTCTCCTTGGCTGCGACGTCCCCAAGGCCAAGGGTAATGCAGCTTGCGCAGCTCTTGCATCACTTTCTGGCCGGGCTCGTCTTCCACGCCGGCGAGCTCCTGCAGCGCCACCATACGAGCGGCGTCGAGTTCGTCTTCCGGCAGGTGGGCGCGGCGAACGACGTCGGCGAAAATCCCGAGCGCCGGAATCAGATTCTTGGATAGCGTCGCGCCGCTGTAGCCGGCGAGCGAATCGCTCACCGAGTCGCCTCGTTCGACGCCCAGGTTGTCCAAGTCGTCGACGAACTGTCGGCTATCGCGCTGTCCCGCGCCGCGCGTCGTCATTTCCACGGTCATCACGCTCAGCCCGCCGCGCGATTCGGGTTCATAGATGCACCCGCCGGGTACGCGGATCGTAAACGCGGCCGATTCGAGCGACCGCATCGGTTCGCCGAGCAATACGAGCCCGTTCGGATAGGTATGCGTATGGATGGTCTGCGACAAGTCGGGCACGGAAAGCTCGCTCAAATGGGTAGTTTCAGTCGCGCGGCTGCTGCAAGGGTATCGGTCGAACCCGATTCAGGCAACCGGGGGCGGGGCGAGGAACGACCCCGTCTTGGCCCCGGCGCTCCATGCCCAAGGCAGAGGGCGTTGCGTTTCGAATGACAGACCGGTCTTCCCGAACCGTTTCGTCGATCGCCTCAGCTCAAAGAGCCGTTGGCCAAGGCTCCGTTCGACCATGCGGCAACGCATCTACCAAGGGCGCGGCATCGGTCCGTCGGCGCGGGCGGCGAGCGTTTCGCGGCGGTACTGCGGCAGTTCGCTCAACGGAGGCAACTCCATGCTACGGCGGTTATTGTAGCCGCCCAGCTTGCGGCTCGTCGGTCTCAGGGGCAGCGAAAATTCGTCAAGCCGACGCCCGTCTTCGTAGGCGACGATCTCGACGGCGATCCGATCGTCGTAGACCGAGGCGATGCCGTAGTGCATGTCGCCCGCATGCAGAGCGGCCGTGTAGTCGCAGCGTTCCGGTTGCTCGCGCGAAGCGCCGCCGCCGCCGCCGCTCACCACATATGTCAACCCGTCGAGCGGCTTCGTGCGATCGTAATAGTGGTTGTGGCCGGACAACACCGCGACGCAATCGGTCTCGACGAGCAGCGAGTGAAGCCAGAGCCGGCGCGAGTACATCGAAAGTCGATCGCGATCGGCGGCCGTGAACGTCGGCCGATGCAGGCAGGCGACGGCCGTGCCGGGATGCCGCTCCAGGTGATATTCGAGAAACTTCCGCTGCTCGCTCCCCGGCGCGAACGAGCGCTCGGAGTTGAGCATCAAGAAGTTCACGCCGCGATGGCGGAAGTGATAAAAGGTGCCGGGAAGATCCGGAAAGTATTGACGAAAGCGAATCGCGCCGTCGTCGTCGTAATCGCGGCGGACGTCGTGGTTGCCGACGACCGGCATCAAGCGAACGCGATGCTTCTTCGCCGCCGCGACCAATCGATCCCACTCCAGATCGCTCGACGATTCATCGACCATGTCCCCTAGGTGCAGCACGAACTCCACATCGCGCCGCTCGAACTTCGCCATCAGCGGTTCCAGCTTGTCGTCGGCCAGTTGCGTATCGCCGACGAAGCCGAAAGTCCACAGCGGCGCGCCGGCAGCGGCGGCGCTCGGTTGAAACGGCTCGTCGATCGCCGGCGTGACGACGACGGCCGCGTAACCGATTGCGCTCGCCGTTGCGATCGACAGTGCGGTGAAAATGAGCGGCACGCGTCGACGCTTGACGACGCCGATTGTTGAGCGAATCCGTTCGCGGAGCATGACGATTCCTTTCCGGGCGGGAACTTTCGCCGGAATCGTAATCGAAGAGGGGCGGGCGCGGCGAGGGGGATTGGTGCACTGCCGGCTTGTCCACCAGTGCATTTCGACTAACGCGGTGCGAACACTGGCGGGCAAGCCGCCAGTGCCACCCGAGCAAGGTCGACGAAGCCACGCTAGCGGACCGGCACGCCCATCAGTTCCACGGCCTTGTACACCGTGCGGGCTTTAACGAACCCCAGCCGGCGATAGAGCCGCACGGCACCGTCGTTCTGGGCCGTGACCTCGAGATAGGCTCGCTTCAAGCCGGCACGCCGGAACCCTTCCAGAGCCTTCAAGAGCAATACGCCGCCGAGGCCGCAGTTGCGATGGTCGGGCACGATGCCGAGGTTCTGAATTGCCCCGTAACCGAACCGGTCTTCAACGCCTTGCACCGTGCCGACGAACGTTAGGGCGTCGGATTCGACCTGGCCGCGGGTCCACTCGGCTCCCGATTCGTGGCCGTCGAGGTGGGCGATCAGCCAGGTCGCTTCGGGCAGGAAGCCTTCCTTGCGGCTGATCTCAGTCATCAGGCGGCGGCAGCCTTCATAGTCGCCGAGGCAGGAGAACACGTTCGCGTCGATCTCGTGCCGAAAGCTGAGGTATTTCGCCTCGGCGTGGGTCGGGATCAGCGCCGGGTTCCAGGGGACGAAGCGGTAGCCGGCGGGCAAGCGGTGGCGGGAGAAGTCGACCTTGTTGAGGTCGATCTCCATGCGGAATCGCTTGAAATACGTCAGAGCCACGACATCCTCGCGAGCTGCAGCGACCCCGGAAAGCGTCGGCCAAGTGAATTTGCGGAAAGCCGACGTAGCGTCGTTAATTCTACCCGGCGGTTAGGGCCGGTCAAATTTTTCGCCTAACAGCATTTCTTACGTGAAAACGGGCGCGAAGGTTCGAAGTAGGTTGGGTCGAAAGCGTTTGCCGCCTGCGGCGGCGATCGGTGAGGCCCACGCGGATTCAACGTTCTTTCCGTGTGGGCCTCCCGATGCTCAACCCACCCTACTTTCGCTGCGCGGCCTTCTTCTTCGCCGGCGGAGCCGAGGGGCCGACGAGCGAGCGGAGCGTTCGCAGATTGATCGTGTCGAGGTCTTCGTCGTCGCGCGTTCCCTTCGGCGTTTCCAGATACATCGGAGTTTGCCGGAAGCGCGGGTCGTTCAGAAGATTCCGAAACGCTTCGATACCGATCATCCCCTCGCCGATGTGCTCATGACGATCGACCCGCGAGCCGAGCCCCTTCTTACTGTCGTTCAGGTGAAACGCCTTCACACGCCCCAGCCCAACGAGCCGGTCGAGCTCGGCGAACGTCTGCTCGTAGTCGGCGGGGTCGGCGATCGGATAGCCGGCCGCGAACGCGTGGCACGTGTCGATGCAAACGCCTAACCGCTCCGGTTGCTTCACGCCGGCGATGATGGCCGCCAGATGTTCGAAGCGATTGCCGAGGTTGGAACCTTGGCCGGCCGTGTTTTCCAGCAAGCAGCAAGCCTTCACGCCCGCGGTTTGCTTGTGCACGATGTCGAGCGCGGCAATGATCCGCTTCAACCCTTCGGCTTCACTCGTCGTCGTGAACGAGCCCGGATGCGTGACGACGTAGGGAATGCCAAGCTGATCGGCGCGGCGCAGCTCGACGATGAACGCCTCGATCGATTTCTTCCACAAATCGTCGTCGGGCGCGGCCAAGTTGATGAGATAGGAGTCGTGCGCAATCGGGTGCGAAATCTTGAGCCGCCCAAGCGCCTCACGAAACGCCGCCGCTTCGTCGGCGGAAATCTCCTTGGCCCGCCATTGGTTGTTGTTCTTGGTGAACAACTGCACGCAATCGCAGCCGACGCGGGCCGCGATCTCGACCGATTTGTAGTACCCGCCCGCAATCGATTCGTGGGCGCCGAGAAGAGGTTTATCGTTCATAGCCGCAGATTGTAAGGGCTGCGGTCGGCGCCGCGAAGGCGGGGGCCGTGTCGTCCGTGGGTTTCTTAGGTCGGTCGGTTCGCGAACCAATAGACGAGCGCTCCACACGCCGTCCCTGCCGCGAGTACGAGTCCGACGGATCGCCTCGCCCACAGGAGCAGCCAACACGCTCCGGCGGCGATCGTCGCGGCGGCGACGTCGAACGTCGACCAAACCGGAAGGTAATACCGAATCACACCGAAATGGCGCTCCTCGACGCCGGCGAACAACACATGTAGCAAGAACCAGATCGCCAAGTTCAAGATGACGCCGACGACGGCCGCCGTGATTCCGGACAAAGCCCGCGTGAGAGCGCGATTGTTGCGGAGCGTTTCGATGTACGGCGCGCCTAGAAAAATCCAGAGAAAGCAGGGCGCAAACGTAACCCACGTCGTCAGCAACGCCCCGCAAATGCCCGCGGCGAGCGGCGGCATTTCCGGCGCGAAACGATAAGCGGCCAAAAAGCCGACGAATTGAACCACCATAATCAGCGGGCCGGGCGTCGTTTCCGCCATGCCGAGCCCATCGAGCGTCTCGCGGGGCGACAGCCAGCCGTAAGTCTCCACGGCACGCTGAGCGATATAGGTGAGCACGGAGTAAGCGCCGCCGAAGGTCACCATCGCCGCTTGGCTGAAAAACAGCCCTTCCCGAACGAACACGTGCGCCGGCCCGAACATTCCCAAAACGATTAACTGCGGTCCCCACCAGACGACGAGCCACACGGCGAGCACGCCGATCGAGCGAACGAACGACGGGCGCACGCGTTCTGCGGTTACAGTCGACGCCGAGGGCGCGCCGGCAGGAGCGATCGGGAGTGCGAGCCAACCTAGGAGCGCCGCGGCGATGATGATCAGGGGAAACGGCACGTCGAAGAGAAATATGGCTACGAACGACGCCGCCGCGAGCAGATAGTGCGGTCGACTCTTCAGTGCTCGCTTGGAGATGCGATGCACGGCCTCGAACACGACGGCCGAAACCGCGGCTTTAAGCCCGAAGAAAAGCGCCGGAACGACGATCGTATGCCCCAGTTCGACATAGACGACGCTCAACGCCAAGATGGCCGCGATCCCCGGAGTGATGAAGAGCAATCCGGCGGCGAGCCCGCCGCGCACGCCGTGCATCAGCCAGCCGATGTAGGTGGCGAGTTGTTGCGCTTCGGGGCCGGGGAGCAACATGCAGTAATTAAGCGCGTGGAGAAAGCGATCTTCGTCGATCCACTTTTTCCGTTCGACCAAGATGCGATGCATAACGGCGATCTGTCCGGCCGGGCCGCCGAAACTTTGCAGCGCGACTTGGCACCAAACGCCGAGCGCTTCGCGAAAGGAAACGTCGGCGGCCGGCGTTTCGTTCACTTGTCGCATCCGAATCGCACATGATGCACATACGCCGGCGGGACGTTCGGCCAGACGTGGTCGCGGTGGATTTCACCGCGCTGCAGTACTCCCTCCATGCAGCGGGCGATGCCGCGCAAGCGCTCTTTGCCCGGAGCGTCGCTCACCATGGCCCGCACTTTGCGGATGCCGATGTATTCGAAAAACGAGAGCGTGCCTCCCGGCTTCAAGAGCTTTTGGAAGATGCCGAAAATGTGCTCCACTTCGTCGACGTTGAAATTGTTGAGCGGCAGGCCGGAGATGATGAGGTCGTATTGCATGTCGTGCGGAAGCTCTTCGACCGGCCCGTGAAAAACCCGCACTTGCTCGGCGACGTTGCAAAACGGCGGCTGATGATCGAACCGCTTGCGGAGCAGTTCGACGAACGACGTATTTAGCTCCGAAAGGTGCAACACGTCGCCCGCTTGGAGCGACGCCGCGATGTGGCGCGTCACCGCGCCGGTGCCCGGCCCCACTTCCAGAATCGCCAGCGGCGCGGTCGCGCCGTCGCGCTTGCGCACGAAGCGGGTCAGCGCTTTGCCGAGCGAACTGCCGCTGGGGAGCACCGCGCCGGTGTGTTTGAAATTCGTGCGATACTCGCGGACGAACGTCCGCACTTCCGACCACCAGTTCGACATTCCGCCTACGTCCTTGAATTGGTCGATCGGTCTTTAGCTCCCGGCACTTTATGCCGGGGTAATCGACGTCGATTGAAAACGAACTCGCCGGCCTTCGGAAACGCGGACCACATTGCCCCCCGGCATAAAGTGCCGGGGACGAAAATCGCCGCAACTAACCCTTGTCGCTCAGCAATCTCGCCACCAATCCCGTCCAGCCCGTTTGATGGCTCGCGCCGAGCCCGCGGCCTGTATCGCCGTGGAAATACTCGTAGAACAGGATGTAGTCGCGCCAATACGGATCGGTTTGAAACAGTTCGACGTCGCCCAGCGCCGGCCGACGTCCTCCCGCGCTCTCGTCGCGCAGGAACAAGTTGCAGAGCCGGCGCGAAAGCTCGTGGGCCGCGCCGTCGAGACCGACCCAATTGCCCGAATAGCGCGGCGCCTCGATTTTGAGCGAATCGCCGAAGTAATGATGATACTTCTCGAGCGATTCGATCATCAAGTAGTTCACCGGAAACCAGATCGGCCCGCGCCAGTTGGAGTTGCCGCCGAACATGTCGCTCGACGACTCGCCCGGTTCGTAGGCCACGCTGAGTTGCTTGCCGTCGCAGTTGAACACGAACGGCTCCGTCGCCATGTGGTGCGACATCGAACGGAGCCCGTAATCGGAAAGAAACTGCGTCGAGTCGAACATCCGCGGCAAGATGCGCTCGAGCTTGTAACGATCGACGATCGTCAGCAGCCGGCGGCCGTCTTCGCCCGGCTCGGTGAGCGAGGCCACGGCGGCCGTGAGTTTCGGGCGATATTTAATGAACCACTCCATGCGCCGGCGAAAGTTCGGCAACAGCTCAAGCAGTTCCGGCTCGAGCGTTTCTACGGCGAATAGCGGAATCAGACCGACCAGCGAGCGGAGCCGCAGCGGTTGAAAGCTGCCGTCGGGCATGTGGAGCTTGTCGTAGAAGAAACCGTCTTCGGCGTCCCAGAGACCATTCTCTTGAATCGGCGCGTTGATCGCGTTGGAGATATAGATGAAGTGCTCGAGAAACTTCGTCGCCACGCTTTCGTAGGCCGGCCGCGTGCGGGCCAGTTCGAGCGCGATCGCGAGCATGTTCAAGCAATACATGCCCATCCACGCCGTGCCGTCGGCCTGTTCGATGTAGCCGCCGCCGGGAAGCTTGCTCGAACGATCGAACACGCCGATGTTGTCGAGTCCGAGAAAGCCGCCCTCGAACACGTTCTGCCCGTCGCGGTCTTTGCGATTCACCCACCACGTGAAATTCAGCAGCAGCTTTTGAAAGACTTCTTCGAGCCACTGCGTGTCGGCGGTGCCCATCACGTTGCGGGCGATCTTATACACGCGCCAGCAGGCCCAAGCGTGGACCGGCGGGTTGACGTCGGAGAAGTTCCATTCGTAGGCCGGGAGTTGGCCGTTGGGGTGCATATACCATTCGCGGAGCATCAACATGAGCTGACGCTTGGCGAATTGTGGGTCGACATGCGCGAGCGGCAGGCAGTGGAACGCCAGATCCCAGGCGGCGAACCAGGGGTATTCCCACTTGTCGGGCATCGAGATGATGTCGAGGCAGTACATCTGCCGCCACTGGTTGTTGCGCAGCCGCGAGCGCAACTCCGGCGAGCGCCGCCCGACCGGGTCGCCGTCGAGCCAGAGTTCGACGCTGTAGTGGTAGAACTGCTTCGACCACAGCAAACCGGCGTAGGCTTGTCGCTCGACCATGCGACGTTCGTCGTCCAAGTCGGCGGGAATCACCGCGCCGTAGAATTCGTCGGCCTCGCGCTTGCGCGCCGCGAACACGTCGTCGAAATCGGCGAACGGCGCCGACAACACCTGCGGCGTGTAACGCGTTTCGACGACGAACGATCCGCCCGGAGGCACGATCGCCTGAAAGTGCCCGGCCGCCTTCGTTCCTTTACGGGCCGGGTTTAAGGCTTCGAGCCGGCCGTTGCAGACGGCGTAGTGGAAGGCGTCTTTCACATAAGGCAGATCGTTTTGGCTGCCGAAGATCAGCTTTTTGTTCGTATCGTTCTCGGTGAACATCAGCCGCGGCGGCGGCAACTTCGCGCTCGCGGCGGGGGCGTCGTCCTGCGGCCGGGCGGCCAGATACCAATAACGCTTGCCGAGGTGCCGATGTTCCGTTTCCGCCGAGAGCGCGCCCACTCCCCGAATCACAGGCCGCGAGGAATCGTTGCCCCACGACCACGTGTTGCGGAACCAGTAGTGCGGTAACACGTGAATCGGCGCGGCTTCCGGCCCGCGATTGACGACGGTGATGCGGCAGAGCACGTCTTCCGCGTCGGCCTTGGCGTATTCGACGAAGACGTCGAAATACTTCCCCGCGTTCAAGGCGTCGCCGAGCACGTCGATCAGCTCGACTTCCGGCTTGTTGCGTCCTTGCGCTTTGTTCGCGGCGACCAGTTTCGCATAAGGAAACTCGACCTGAGGATACTTGTAAAGCATCTTCATGTACGAGTGCGTCGGAATGTTGTCGAGGTAAAAGTAGTATTCCTTGACGTCTTCCCCGTGGTTGCCTTCGTTGCCTCCCAGGCCGAACAGCCGCTCCTTCAAGATCGGGTCTTTGCCGTTCCACAGCGCCACGGCCATGCAGGCGTTTTGAAACCGATTGCAGACGCCGCACAGGCCGTCTTCGTTCCAGCGATAGGCCCGGCTGCGGGCATGGTCGTGCGGAAACGACTCCCACGCGTTTCCTTCGGGGCTGTAGTCTTCACGAACCGTCCCCCAGGCCCGTTCCGCGAGATACGGCCCCCAATGCTTCCAATCGATGCTGCGAGTTTCGTGGTCGGCGAGTCGGCGATGCTCGGCGGAGTCGGCGGACATGGGCTTCCGGTAAGGTGAAGGTCGACGAAGTCTTGTAGGTTGTAGCTTTACGGCGGGCCGCATGCGAGAGGGAAACCGCGGCGGCGCACGGCGCGAAACGTGGGAGATTGCCCGAGGCGCGTGGGGTGCGCTAGAATCGCCGCAACCGTTTCACAAGCAACGCCACCCTCGCCCTGCCGACACGATGACAACCGCTCAGCGCGCCTTAGGAAACTCGGGGATTTTTGTTTCACCCATCGCGATGGGCTGCTGGCCGATCGCCGGCATGACGAGCCTCAACGTCACCGAAGAAAACAGCCTCGCGACGCTCGCGGCCGCTTTCGAGTGCGGCATCAACTTCTTCGACACGGCCTATTGCTACGGCGCCCACGGCGAAAGTGAAAAGCTCATCGCTCGCGCGCTCGGTTCGAAGCGCGATCAAATCGTGATCGCCACCAAGGGCGGCATCGAGTGGGGGCCCGACGGCAAGCAGGTGCAAGACGGCCGGCCGGCGACTCTGCGCCGCCATTGCGACGAGAGCTTGCGTCGGCTCGCGACCGACCGTGTGGAACTCTTGTACTTACACTCGCCCGATCCGCGGACGCCCGTGCGCGAATCGGCCGGCGAACTGAAGCGGCTGATGGATGAAGGCAAGACGCGCACCGTCGGGGCGTCGAACGTCAACGTCGCGCAGCTCAAAGAGTTTATGGCCGAATGCCCGGTCACGGCCGTACAGCCGCACTACAACCTGCTGCAGCGCGAGATCGACGAAGAACTGCTGCCGTTTTGCCGAGAGCAGGGGATCGCCCTCTGCATCTACTGGCCGCTGATGAAGGGATTTCTTTCGGGCAAACTACCGCGCGATCACCAGTTCGCCCCCGGCGACGGGCGAGCGAAGTACCCGATGTTTCAAGGCGAGGAGTGGACAAAGAACCACGACTTCCTCGACGCCCTGCGGCCGATCGCCGCCGACGCCGGCTGCACGCTCTCGCAACTTGTTCTGGCTTGGACGATCCGCAAGCCCGGCATTACATCGGCCTTGGTCGGCGCGAAACGCCCCGACCAAATCATCGAAAACGCCGGTGCGCTGAAAATAGAACTCCAACCGCGCCACTTCGCCGCTATCGACGAGGCCCTGAAGAAAAGAGGCACCCCCGTCTCCCGCCGCGCGGTCTAACGATCAGCGCGGCTTTTAACTTCCAGAGAAGTGGGATAAGGGGATCGGAGGAGGTGTTGGGGATGAAATCTCAAACTATTGCTTCTTGAATTTGAATTCCTTACTCCGATTTACTCTTTATCTCCCTCATCCCCTCTTTGTCCCCCCATCTCCCTTCTCTGGATACTGATGGAGCCAAGGGGAGCTACGCGACAAGGTCCGGACGCGTGAGGATGTTTTTCACGATCGTGCCCGGCTTGCCGTCCGTCAGCGACGCTTCGCCGTTCGGGCGGCGGAACGTGAGCTGCAGCGGGTCCAAGCCGAGCAGGTGGTAGATCGTGGCGTGGTAGTCGGTGTGCGAGACGACCTTTTCCACGGCCTTGTGGCCGAATTCGTCGGTCGCGCCGTGAACGCAGCCCGCCTTGATGCCGCCGCCGGCCAGCCACATGCTGAAGCCGTGCGTATTGTGATCGCGTCCGACGCTGGCGCTCTTCTGTACGGTCGGCAGCCGGCCCATTTCGCCCGACCATTGCACGAGCGTCGTGTCCAGCAGCCCGCGCTGCTTCAAATCTTTCACCAGCGCCGCCGACGGCACATCGGTTCGCAGGCATTCCTTCGGCAGCGATTGCGCGATGCCGCTGTGGTGATCCCAATCTTGGTTGCCGGTGCAAATCTGCACGAACCGCACGCCGCGCTCGATCAAGCGGCGGGCCATCAAGCAGCGCGTGCCGAACTCGCGCGATTCCGGCCGATCGATGCCGTACATCTTGTGCGTCGCCGCCGACTCGCGCGAAATATCGAGCGCTTCCTTCGCCGCCGATTGCATCCGCGCCGCCGTCTCATAACCTGCGATCCGTGCCGACAGGTCGTTCTCGCCCGGCCGTTCGGCCAAGTGCTTCCGGTTCAGTTTGTCGAGGTACGACAAGAACCGCTCCTGCGGCGCGCCTTGCAGGTGCGGCGGCGGATCGAGGTTTAAGATCCGCGGCTCGCGCGGACGAATGACCGTCCCCTGATAGAGCGCCGGCAGGTAGCCGTTGGCCCAGTTGTTGATGCCGTCGACCGGCACGCCTTCCGGATCGGTCAGCACGAGATAGGCCGGCAAATCCCGGCATTCGCTCCCCAGCCCGTAGGTCACCCACGAGCCGAGCGCCGGCCGGCCGGCGAGAATGCCGCCGTTGACCAAGGCCCGCAACCCTTGCACGTGGTTGTTGACGCCGGATTGCATCGAACGAACGAGCGTGATGTCGTCGACAATTTCGGCCAACCCCGGCAACAGTTCGCTGAGTTCCATCCCGCACTCGCCGTGCTTAGCGAACTTCCAGGGCGACTTCATCAACGAGCCGTCGGTCTGGGCCGGGCTGTCGTACTTGATCTCGCCGGGAATCTTCTGTCCGTCGCGCTTGGTCAACTCCGGCTTCGGGTCGAACAGGTCGACGTGGCTCGGCCCGCCTTGCATGAGAAACGAAATCATCGCCGTGGCTTGCGGCGGACGGCGCGTCGGCTTCGGCAACAGATCGAACTTCGGCGGCTCGAGCGCCGGCTGAGCCGGTGCGGCGCGGGCCGCCTCGTCTTGCAGCAGCCAGGCAAGCGCAACGCCTCCCAGGCTCATCGTCTGCGTGGCCAGAAAGTGGCGGCGCGAGGAAATCGTATGGCGGTCCATGGCGTGTCTCTAATCGACGTACAAAAACTCGTTCGCACTCAACAGCGCTTGGCAGTACGACGCCAGCGCCAATTCGTCCGGCGTCGTTTTCGTCGCCCCCGGTTGTTTCACGCCGGCCAGCGCCGCGGCCTGCGCCTTGACGAACTCCGCCGCTTCGGCCACCTCGGCGTCGTCCAATCGCCGGCCGGTCGTCAGTCGCGCGCCGAGCCGCAATTGCGCCGCCAAGTCGTCGGGTGCCGCCGCGCGCAAACGCTTGGCGAACGCCTCGGCTTGTTCCACGATGAACTCGCTGTTCATCAACAGCAGCGATTGCGGAGTCACGGTCGACGAGGCCCGGCACTCGCAGTTCGGCGACATCGTCGGAGCGTCGAACGTTTCGAGCATTCCCAGCGGCAACGAACGGCGGGCCTGTATGTAGATGCTGCGGCGGTATTCGGCGTCGCCCAGATCGGCGATCGTCCCCTTGGGCCGACCGGCCGTGTCGCGATTGTCGACGCCGATCACCACTTGCCCGGTCTCGTCGGGCGTCACCGGCACGGGCGGCCCGAACAGCTTGCGATTGAGCTTGCCGGAGGCGGCGAGCACGGCGTCGCGCAGCGTCTCCGCTTCCAAGCGGCGGAGCGACATGCGAGCCAGCCAGATGTTGTCGGGATCGACGGCGTCGAGCTGCGGCGTGCGATGCGACGATTGCCGGTAGGCCGTCGAGAGCAGCACTTGCTTGTGGAACCGCTTGAGTTTCCAGCCTCCTTCCACGAAGTCGGCGGCGAGCCAATCGAGCAATTCCGGGTGCGTCGGCCGATCGCCGAGCGTGCCGAAGTCGCCGGGCGAGGCCACTAAGCCGCGGCCGAAGTGGTGCATCCAGAAGCGATTCACAAGCACGCGCGCGACCAGCGGGTGCTTGCCGTCGGTCAAGTGCTTCGCATAAGCCAGGCGCCGTCCGGTCGAGGGCAACGCCGCATCTTTCTCCGGCACGCTGAACGACGCGGCGACGACCGACAATTCGCCCGGCTTCACCTGCTGCTTCGGCTGGTTGTGGTCGCCTCGGTAATGCAAGAACGTCGCCGGAACCTTGCCGGGAATTTCCGTCAGCGCTTGAACGTATTCCTCTTCCGGTCGCTGAGCTTTCAGCTTTTCCGTGAGGGCGTCGTATTTCTTTTCCCACTCGCGATACTTCGCGCCGAGTTGCTGTCGCACGCCGGTCGCCGTGATGTTGACGCTCGGATGGTCCTTCAACAGTTGCACCTGCGCGGGCGTGCGCTTGGCGACTTCCGTCGCGCGGGCCTTGCGCAGCGCGTCGTGCTTCTCTTTCGGAATCTTCGTCAGCGCCAGCTCAAACGTTTCGTCCATGAGCTTATTCAGCTCCGTCGTTCGTTCGGCGTTGACCTTGGCGATCGCCGCGTCGATCTCGGCGATCTTCTTCTTCACGTCGTCCGGCGTGGTCGAAATCAGCCGCGCCTTCGGCACGCGCCAGGCCTGCGTGTTGAAGGCCGGTTCGAAGATCGCGCGGAAGCGGTAGTAGTCGACCTGCGAGATCGGATCGTAGCGATGGTTGTGGCACTGGGCGCAGCCGACCGATATTCCCATGAGCGACGTCGACACGATCTTGATCGTCTCGGCGACGCAGTCGTTTTGGGCAAGCTTCTGATCCGCGGCCGGATCGCTCGTGCCGTCGGGCCCCATGCGCAGAAACCCGGTGGCAATCAGCTTCTCCAGATCGGCCGCGGCGAGCTTCTCATAAGGCGGCTTCACCAATTCGTCGCCGGCCAGTTGCTCGACGATGAACTCATTCCATGGCTTGTCGGCATTGAACGCGCGGATTACGTAGTCGCGGTAGCGGTAGGCGAACTTGCGCTCGGTATCGACCGGGGTATAGCCGTCGCTGTCGGCGTAGCCCGCGACGTCGAGCCAATGGCGTCCCCAGCGCTCGCCGTAGTGCGGCGAAGCGAGCAACTTGTCGACGAGCGCTTCGTAAGCCTGGGGCGATTTCGCATAGTCGGCCGTGAACGCATCGACTTCTTCCGGCGTCGGCGGCAGGCCCAGCAAATCGAAATACACGCGGCGCACGAGCACCGCCGGATCGGCTTCGGGGGAGAACGTGAGTTTGCGCTTCGCGAGTTCGGCGAGCAGAAACGCGTCGATCGGCGTACGCACCATCGCTGCGTCGGCCGCTTTCGGCACCGCCGGCTTCTTCACCGGTTGCAGCGACCAGAAAGCCCGCTCTTCGTCGGTGAACTCGGAGATGGTCGCCGGCTCGGGCTTGGCCGTTTTCGCGCCGCCGTCGATCCATGCGGCGATCGTCGCGGCCTCCGCGGCCGTCATCTTCTTCTCGCCGGGCGGCATCTCGCCCGAAGCGATTCGCTGGTGCAGCAAGCTCGCCTTATGATCGCCGGCCACGAGCGCAGTGCCCGACTCGCCCCCCTTGGTCATCAAGCGGGTCAGCCGCAGATCGAGCCCGCCTTGCAGTTCTTCTTCTTCGCCGTGGCAATGAAAGCAGTGGGCCTTCAAGATTGGTCGCACATGCGTCTCGAACGCAAGCGCCTTCGCGCCGGCCTGTGGCGCGACGATCGGCTTGGCGGCGTGCGCGTGCGATGAGACGGTCGACCAAGCGGCGACGGCGCAGCAGGCGATCTGCAGCGGGAGAGAGCGGAGCATAGACAAGCGACTCCGAGCGGCGAGGCAGGCGGGGAGACGAACGCGGGCAGGAGCGAGAGGCGGGAACTTCATCGCTCGCGCCGCTGCCGGCAGACGAGCGATGAAGGTGAATTCATTATTTCCGATCGATCGAACGACTGCAATGTGATTCATCGTCGCCATCCCCCCGACCGGACGCTTTTTTATCGCTCCTCGGTTTGACCGCGCCGAAACGTGAGCTATGTTTTCGGGGCTAATTCCAGGCATTCGGTGACATGGTATGGGTCGTAAGCATCGAATGACCGGGAAACTATCGGCGGCCTTCCGCCGCGCTCGTTGGAGCGGAATCGTGCTCCCGGCTTTGGCCGCCGCGCCGCTGGACAATGCCGCTTCGGCGGCGAACCCGACGACCGACTATCGGACGCGTTACTCCAGCGCCGCCGTCGACGCCGGAACCGGCGACGCGATTCCGACGCCGATCGTGCCGTACGCCTCGACGCTCTACGCGCCGTCGCGCCCCGAACTGGCGAGCCCGACGACGCGCCCCGTCGATCCGCTTCCCGCCTCGATGCCGACGCCGAGCCATGTCGCGACGCCCATCGAAGTCGTGTCGCCCGCTTCGCAACAGTTGCAAGCGCCGCAAGAGCCGCAAGTAATCGACGCCGGACAACTCGTCCCCGTCTACTTGCCTCCCGCCGTGTCGACGGTCGAACCGCCGCTCACGCCGGTCGTGCCCGCGCGCAGCGAGAAGCCGGCGGCCGACGAGGCGAAACCGGCGAAGACGACCGGCGCGAAGAAATCGCCGCCGAAAAAATCTGCCGCCGTCGACGGACGCCAAGCGAAGGTGCGGGAGAACGGAGAGTCGACGCTACGGCCGATCTCGGAACGGCGCGAGACGCCCCAACCGGCGGAAAAGAAAATCGTCGCGCCGCCGAAAGGCTTCGCATTGCCACAGCCGGCGATCCCGCTCAACGAAGCGGCCCTCCGCAAATGGATGAGCCGACTCGCCGAGCGAATCATCGATTAGCGCGGCGGCGCTACTTCAACGTCGCGTAAAGTAGGGGTGCCACTGGTGGCTCGTCCACCAGTGCTCGAAAAATCGTCGAAATGCACTGGTGGGCAAGCCACCAGTGCCACCCCGCAACGTCTACTTCACCGTGGCGTATTTCTTCGCGCCGACGTAGCCGCGTTGCGTCTTCAAGCAGGTCTGCCGGAAGCTTTGCGGGCTCGGCACGCCGTTGATGCGGAACGTTTCAATCTTCCCTTTGTAGAAGATCAGATTGCCGCAGCGATACCATTCCTGGCCCGGCAGCACTTCGAGTTCGATCGCGTCGAAGTTGTCGAGCGAGACTTCGCGATCGAGCGTGCCGCGCAGCCCGCGCTCGACGACGAGCCGGCGATTCGTCAGGCGATAACGTAAGCAACTCCACGGCAGCAGATTGAGCGCGTAGAGCAACAGCGCCTGCGGAATGGCCGCGAGCGCGATCAGCTTGCCGAATAGCGGAATGGCATAGAGTCGGCCGAGCATTTGGCCGAACGCGCTTGCCCCCATCGAAGGCCAGGTCATCATCACGGTGACTTCGGCGAGCGACGACGGGGTCACTCCGGTAATAGCTTGCTTCATCGCGGGCGTTTGCGGCCGAGCCGCTCTCAAAGAAGGAAGTAGGGAAAGCCGAATCCGATGAATTCCGCCGGGCAGTCTAGCAGATCGCGGCAAGGTGAACAAATCTTCGCGGCGGGTGGTAGCGGGTGAGCTTGAAATTGAAGTTCTGAAGGTGGAACCGGAACGGCCTTCAAGTAAGTGACTTAAAATACCCAGCCCATTCGCTTGGCTCCGGATACTTCGCACGGACACGCAATCGCATTGGCCGCGGTTGGCGCGACCACCACTCGGGGTACCGCTTGCATTTGTAATGTTCACACATCCCCATACGCCAACCGATCGACCCCGTTGGCACGTTTGGGTATTTAATCCAAGGTGGGACCATCAGTCCATCACCGTCAACATCGTTAATCGGCGGATCGGGAAATGGGCCGACCACATTTGGCTCTTTCATATCCGCCATAACCGCGCGGAAATACCGCATGCTTCTTGTAAGGCACTCTTTTTTCCACTGCGACGCGTCAGCATTTCGACGATAACTTCAGGGCCGCACGGCAACCCGCAACGATTTCCCTTCCCGCCCCGCCTCAAATGCTTCGCCGATCATCTCCAGCGGGTACGGTTCGCTGATCATTTCGGCGAACGGAAACCGGGCGACGGCGGCGGCGAGGAAATCGACTGCGGTCACTAAGTCGTCGGGCGTGTAGTTGTGCAGGCCGCGGATCGTGAGCAGGCGGCGGACGATTTGTTCGGCGTCGACCGCGAGCGGCCGCGTCGGGCGCACCGCGCCGACGAACACGATCCGCCCGCCGATCCGCGCAGCCTTGAGCGCCGCTTCCATCGCCTCGGGCGAACCAGCCGCTTCGACGACGAGATCGGCCCCGCGGCCGGCCGTGAGTTTGCGAAGCTCTTCGACGACTGCGCCTCCGTCGCCCTCGAACACCGGAGCGACGTCGGCGCCGAATTGGAGGGCCCGCGAGAGTCGCTCGGGGGCGACGTCGGCGACGACGACATGCGCCGCGCCGGCTTGCCGGGCCATCGCCGCCAAGGTGAGGCCGAGCATCCCGGCACCGAAGATCAGCACGTTCTCTTCGGCCGCAAGTTCGCCGACACGGAGCGCCGCCGCCGCGGTCGCCGTCGCGCAGTTCGCCAAGCTCGCCACTGCATCGGAAAGCGCGGCCGGCAGCTTCAACAGCGGTGTATTCTTCGTAAGCACGCAATGTTCCGCCAGGCCGCCGCTGAGCGGGCGGGCCGGCGTGAGCCGCTCGTGGCCGTATTTGAACAGCGCTTCGCACTTCTGCGGCAGGCCGTGCATGCAGTAGTAACACGCGCCGCAATGTGCGGCGATCGACCAGGTGATGCGATCCCCCATGGCCACCGGGTCGCCGCGCCAATCGACTTTGCCGTCGCCGCCGAGCGCCACGACTTCGCCGACGATCTCATGCCCGAGGATCGTCGGCATCGGCGTGGAGCGGGCTCCTTGAAACGTATGCAGATCGCTGCCGCAAAGCGTACACATCCGCACGCGCACCAAGACTTCGCCCGGCTCCAGCGGCGGCACGGCGACGTCGCGAAGTTCGTGCGGGCGGCCGGCGACGGCGAACACGGCGGCGCGAGAATGAAGCGTCATGCTCTTCGTTTCGAGATTGCTTAATTAGCGGCGAATCAACGGAGCCACGGCCGCGCCCAGCACGCAGGCGACGGCGATGATCGGAAACACGAGCACCTCGCCGGCCGCGTTGGTCTCAATCATACGGCCGATCAGCGGTTCCCCCAAACCGGCGAAGGCGTAGGCGAACGTGTTCATCACTCCGGTGCCGGTACCCGCCCGGCGGCGACCGAGCAAATCGGGACAGAGCGCCCAGAAGGCCGACTGCGGACCGTAGGCGAAGAACCCGGCCAGAAACAGCACGACGATGCCGGCGTAGTGCCCGCGCGGCAGGAAATACATGCCGAGCGACGTGGCGGCGGCGGCCAGCAGCGACAAGCTAATGAGCTTCCAGCGCGAGTCGCGAAACCAAACATCGGACAGTTTGCCGCTCGCCAAGGCGCCCAAAGCCATGCCGACGGGGAGCGCGACGCTAATCCACTGTCCGCCCCCCAAGGATTCCTTGCCCGCCGAGCCGGTCGACAAAAAATAGACCGGCACCCAGATCAGCAACCCGTAGCGGGCCAAACTCTGAAAGCCGATGGCGACGCAAGCGGCCAGGAAACGCGGGTCGCGGCAGACGGCGGCGTAGCGTTGCCGAGAAGTCTCCTGCGCAACGTCGTCGTCGGCCGCCGGCTTTGCGTCGTCGCCGGTCGCGGGTTCTTGTTTCTGTGGTTCGAAGCCGAGGTCGCTTGGTTGATCGCGGACGAGCAGATAGTAGGCCGCGCCGCCGCAGAGCATGAGCAACACCGGCAGGCGGAAGATCCAGCGCCAGTCGAGTTCGGCTTGCAGGATAAGTTGAGCCAAGACATAGGTGAGCACGCTCGACATGCCGGCCGCGAACACGTAGTAGCCGTAGGCCCGACCGCGCTCGGAGTGCGACCACCAGTTGGACAGCACGCGGCTGCCGGGAGCCCAGCCCATGGACTGCGCGAAGCCGTTCGCGCCCCAGGCCAAGAGCAGCCAGGCGTAGCCGTCGGCGAAGCTGACGAGCCAATTGAGCGAGCAAGAGAGCAGGGCGCCAAGCGCGACCATCCGCCGCCCGCCGAACTTGTCGGCCAAGTTGCCGTTGACCGCTTGGCCGATCGCATAGCACCAGAGCAGCGCCGCACTGACGCCGCCGAGCGCCTCTTTGCTGAGGCCGAGTTCCGCTTGAATTCCCGGAATGGCGAAGCCGAACGATTGCCGGCCTGTGTAGTAGAACAAGTAGCAGAACATCGTCGCCAGCAACACCTGCCACTTCATCCGGCGATAACCCGGCGACGACGAATCGCCGCGCGGCACAGTCGGCGACGGGCGACGTTCGGACGGCGGCGGCGTGTGGAGCGACATGGGGGACGTAGCGTCTGCTTTGTAGCGACTGAACGACGGGTGCCACGGGTGGCTTGTCCACCCGTGCCTCAAACACTGGTGGGCAAGCCACCAGTGCCACCCCCGGTATCGAACGCCCGCGGTTTGGCACGCCGGAGGCGATGTGCATCGTCGGGCCTGGCGCGACGCGCCGCAATCGGTTGTGCGGCGTTTCTTATCGCGACGCCACTAGGCCGGCGATATGTTATGAACTCGTGAGCCGGCGCGAATTTTCGCGGCGGTCGGCGGTATCGGCAATTGAGGGAGACGGCACGTGACGGCGGAGTTTTCGCAACGGGTGCGGGGCGTGGAGTTGAAGGCCGTGCTGTTCGATTGGGCCGGCACCACGGTCGACTACGGCAGCTTGGCGCCGATGCGGGTGTTCGTCGAAATCTTTCGTCGCCGCGGCGTGGAGATCTCGATCGACGAGGCCCGCGGCCCGATGGGGCGAGCCAAACTGGAGCACATCGCCGAAGTGGCGAAGGTGCCGCGGATCACCGCCGCTTGGCGAGCGAAATACGGCCGCGAGCCGACGGAAGCCGACGTTTTGGGGATGTACGAAGAGTTTCTCCCGCTGCAGCGCGAGGTGTTGGCCGCAGGCTGCGAGATGATTCCCGGCGTCGTCGAGGCGATCTCCGAACTTCGCCGGCGCGGGCTCAAGATCGGCTCGACGACCGGGTACACGCGGGCCTTGATGGAAGTCGTGGCCCCCTTGGCCGCGGCGAAGGGGTACGAGCCGGATTGCTTGGTTTGCTCCGACGACGTCGCGGCCGGCCGACCTCAGCCGTGGATGAACTTTCGCGCGGCGGAAATGTTGGGCGCGTATCCGCCGAGCGCAATCGTGGCGGTCGACGATACGCCGGTCGGCATCGTAGCGGCGCGGAACGCCGGCATGTGGGCCATGGGCGTGAGCCGCAGCGGCAACGAGTTCGGCCTCACGTGCGCCGAGGCCGACGAACTCGAGCGCCGCGATCCGCAAGAGTATCGCCGCCGGTTGGAGCGAGCGACGAAAACGCTCCGCGACGCGGGAGCTCAGGCGGTGATCGAGAGCGTTGCCGAATTGCCGGCCGTGCTCCGTTGAAGCAAAGCAGCTGACGAGCGACGGGGCGTATCACGCCGCCGTTTAAGCGAATCTCGGACGGCTGGGATAAGCCCCGCAGTAAGCTAACTCGGATAGAACTCGGCGCATAAAAAAACCCACCTGGGCGGCTCAGCCCAGGTGGGTTTCGTTCATGCAATATGGTAGCTGCCGGAGTCTTGCGACTTCAGCTGATTTCAAGTTACCGATAAGACCGCTTCACAATTTTGTTTCCAGTCGTGCTGCATTGAGCATGCACGCCTATAGGAAAAAAATCCTTAGAAAGGAGGTGATCCAGCCGCAGGTTCCCCTACGGCTACCTTGTTACGACTTAGTCCCAATCACGGAGTTCATCTTAGACGCTTTGCTCCCTTGCGGGTTACGGCAGCGTTGTCGGATGCCCCCCACTTTCGTGGCTTGACGGGCGGTGTGTACAAGGCTCAGGAACACATTCACCGCGGTATGCTGACCCGCGATTACTAGCGATTCCGGCTTCATGCAGGCGAGTTGCAGCCTGCAATCCGAACTGGGGCG
>JAEUIN010000219.1 GCA_016793115.1 Planctomycetaceae bacterium | reverse complement strand
GATCAGCTCGGCCGTCACCGCGCCGAAGCTCAACACCACGGTCGTCAATCGCCCGACCGCGGTGCGCGTCGACGTCGGCGCCGTGAACGTCTTCACGCAAAGCGGCAGCACCTTCGCCTCCGCCGTTCCCGAAGGGACGCTCGGCGAAGGGCTCGCCGCCAGCGAAGGCTACGGCGACGCGATGGACCGCATGACGCAAGAAATCTTGAACATGCTCGCCAAGCGGAAAGTGATCGTCGTCTGGGCGTTCGATCAATCGGAAAGTATGCAGGACGACCGGGAAGAGATCATGGCCCGCGTCGAGCGCGTCTACACCGAACTCGGCCTCTCGGCCGCCGCGCGCGACGACGCGCTGTTGACCGGCGTGGTGAGCTACGGCGCGGCCCCGATCAACCACACGCCGCAGCCGACCTACAAGCCGGAAGAAATCATGGCGGCGATCAAGGCCGTGCCGAACGACCCTTCCGGCCTCGAAATGCAGTGCCAGGCGTTGAATTTCATTCTCGCCAACTACCAAAAGGTGGCCGTAAGCGGCAACCGTCAGATGGCGGTGATTCTCGTCAGCGACGAGAGCGGCGATATGAACACCAACATCTCGCAGACCGAGTCGACGATCGCCGCCCTGAAGCAGGCCAACTGCAAAGTCTATGTGCTCGGCCGCGAATCGGTGTTCGGCTACCCGTACGCTCGGATGCGCTGGGCCGACGAGTTCAAGCAGATCCACTGGTTGCCGATCGACCGCGGCCCGGAAACCCCGCAGCCGGAACAGTTGCAGATCAACGGTTTGCATCGTCGCCTCGACGCCTTCCCGAGCGGCTTCGGCCCCTATGAGCAATCGCGTATCGCCCGGCAAACCGGCGGCATCTTCTTCATGCTCCCCAGCCCCGAAGTGCAACTCGTCGGCCGTCGCGCCGACTTGGCCTACGACGCCGACGCCATGCGTCCTTTCCTCCCCGACCTGAGCGCTCGCAACGACTACATCGCCGAACGCGATCAGTCCCCCTTCCGCAAAATGATCTTCAAGGTCATCTCCGACCTGAATCCGTATGCTCAAAACGCCGGTCGCGGGCTTTCGCGCGTCGAAGTGCAGCACGACTTCCCGCTCGATCGCGCCGCGTTCGCCACGGAAGCCAACGCCAATATGAAGAAGGCCCAAGACCTGATCGGCTACTTGCAAGCCGCTCAGAAGGCCTTGGAGTCGGTCCAGCCGATGCGGGCTCGCGAAAAGGGCATGCGTTGGAAGGCCAACTACGACCTGATCTACGCTCAAACCATCTCCTACCAAGCTCGCTTGCAGGAATACGGCTGGTATTTGGCCGAGTTCATTAACAATCCGAAAGCGATCAAGAATCCGCTCGGCAACGCCAAGCCGACGACGAATTGGGATCTTCGCACCGTGAAGCGGCTCTTGAAGCCCGACGTCACCGCGGCCACGCGCGACAAGGCCGACGAACTCTTCCGCCAAGTGCAGAAGGATTACCCCGGCACTCCCTGGGCGGCGCGGGCTCAAGAAGAGTTGAGCCGAGGCTACGGCATCGAACTCGCCGAAGAGTTCTATGACCCGCGCAGCCGCGGTGTAAAGGTGCCGAAGTACTAGTGTTGCACCGGTTTTTCGCCGCGATTTAATATTCTCGACCTTCGCCAGACCTTCGGCTTTGTCCGAAGGTCTTGGCGTTGGTAGACTCAGATTCGTCCGTCGCCCGCCCGACCTTGAACGTTGCCCGCCTGCGCCGTCTCGCCCCCGCCGGATCCTCGCCGGAGCGCCATGCGATGGCCGAAGCGTCTGCCCGCGCCGCTGCTTGTCCCGGTCCGCTTGATCGCCGCTCGTGGCTCAAGCTCGGCGGCCTCAGTCTCGGCGCGCTTTCCGCAGGCTACGACCCGAACCTCGCGCAAGTGTTGCGCGCCGCGGCCGCAGGGCGCGCCTCCGCTCGCGCGGCCGACGACGATTTCGCCGTCATCCTGCTCTGGGCCAACGGCGGACCGAGCCACCTCGAGACGTTTGATCTCAAGCCGGAAGCGCCGGCGGAAATCCGCGGGCCGTTTCGGCCGATCGCCACCAATGTGCCCGGCATTGAAATCTGCGAGCACCTTCCCAAGCTCGCGCGGCGCGCCGATAAGTTCGCGATTTTGCGGAGCCTGCACCACACGCGGGCCGAACACTCCGGCGGCACGCATCGTCTGCTGACCGGCTATCCGTCGGTCGCGGCCAATCTGCAAGACGCCGAGTTTCCCGACATCGGCTCCGTCGTCGCGAAGAAACTGCAAGAACGAGCGGGCCTTGCGGCGAGCGGCGAGGTGCCGACGTTCGTCGCCAATAGCAAGTCGTACGGCGGCGGGCCGGGTTATCTCGGGCCGACGTACGCCCCTTTCATGCCCGGCCCCAGTTTGCTCTCCGGCACCGGGAGCCAGTCGTATGATCCCGTTCCGCTGTTTCTTACCCAGGAAAATCGGGACAACTTCGCGCTGTCGCCCGAAGGGGTGTTGTCGTTGCGGAGCCGCTACGATCTGCTGCAAACGCTCGATCGCGCGGCCCGCCGCGGCGAAAGCGCCGTCGAGGCCGGTTCGTTCGACGTCTTTCAGCGCCGCGCGGTGGAACTGCTCACCGGCACGCGGGCCCGCGCCGCCTTCGATCTTTCGCAAGAAGACGCCCGCACGCGCGCGGCCTACGGCGATTCGCAATGGGGCCGCAACCTGCTGACCGCGCGGCGGTTGGTCGAAGCGGGCGTGCGGTTCGTGCAAGTGCTCGCCGGCTTCAAGCTCTCGGAAGGCGCCGGGCGGATCACTAGTTGGGACGACCATTCGGTGAACTCCGACATCTTCCGCGCTTACGGCGAACGCTTGCCGGTGCTCGATCATGCCGTGTCGGCCTTGATCGACGATCTTTATTCGCGCGGGCTCGATCGCCGCGTGCTGTTTATCTTCTGCGGCGAATTCGGCCGTACGCCGGCGATTCGCTATCAAGACAAAGCGACCGGCCGGCCGGGCCGCGACCACTGGCCGCGCGCGATGAATATCCTGCTGGCCGGCGGCGGGCTGCGGATGGGGCAAGTCGTCGGCGCGACGAACGCCCGCGGCGAAGAGCCGGCGAAACGCGCCCTGGACAGCAATTGCCTGCTGGCGACGATCTATCACCGCTTCGGCATCGACGTCGGCGACGAGTTTCACGACCGCAGCGGCCGGCCGTTCCCGATTCTCAGAAACGGCGAGCCGATCGAGGAGTTGCTGTGAACGCGACTTCTCTTTCCGCAACGGGGAGAGGGTGAGGAGGCGGTGGATTCCAGTTGCTCGTTATAAAGGCTCGCAGCGGGGCGGCCCCTCATCCGCCTTCGCTGCGCGAAGGCACCTTCTCCCCGGGGGGAGAAGAGAGCGTCTACACTACTTCTTGGCCCGCACGTCGTAGCAGAAGATTTCATCCTGCTCGCGCACGTAGAGCTTGCCGTCGACGACGAGCGGGTGCATCCAGCCCGGCCGATCGGTGTCTTCTGTTACTTTGAAGGTGCCGACTTCTTGCATCTCTTTCGGATCGGCTTTGATGAGCGACATCGTGTTGTCGGCGAAGTGGACGTAGAGGCAACCGTCGGCGGCGGTGAACGCGGCGGACCCGCGACCCGAGGCTCGTTCTTTCCACTTGATTTCGCCGGTCATCAAGTCGGCGCAAAACGGGATGCCCTGATCGTCGGAGTCGCCGTAGAGATAGTCGCCGACCAAGACGATGCCGCCGTGCTTGTTGGCCAGATCTTTATTGAGCGGATAGATCTCTTCGACTTTCACTTCGCCCTTGCCGGCCGGCACCTGCTTGAGCAAAGCTCCGCCGCGCTTATAGCCGGCGGCGAAGAAGACCAGATCGCCGCGAATGATCGGCGTGGGCGCGATGGCCGTGGTCTTTTCAATGTCGTAGGTCCACAGCAGCTTGCCGTCGTCGGCCCGCACGCCCATCGGCCCGCTGCCGGTCGTTTGCACGTAGACCTTGGTGCCGCCGACGCTGGAGATGACGATCGAGGCGTGCGCCGCGCCGCGGTCTTCCGCGCGCGAGGTGGTCCAGATCGTCTTGCCGGTCCGCTTGTCGAGCGCGACCATGGTGTTTTTGTCGCCGCCGGGGGTGCAGATCAGGCGATCGCCGTCGATCAGCACCGATTCGCTGTAGCCCCAGCCGTCGGCCTTCTTGCCGCTGAAGTCGTCTTTCAAACTCTTCTTCCAGACTTCTTTGCCCGTCGCCGTTTCGCAGCAGATCAGGTCGCCGAACGGCGTCACGGCGTAGGACAAGTCGCCGTCGATCGTCGGCGTCGACCGCGAGCTTTGCCACGTCGGCGAGCCCGACGTCCACGGTTCGCCCGTCTTGAGCTTCCACAATTGCTTGCCGGTTTTCACGTCGTACGCCGTGAGATACTCGCTCGCGTCTCCTTCCGGCGCGGTGGAGATTCCGTCGCCGAGAGTGAGGATGCGGCCGCCGGCGATTGCCAGACTCGCATAGCCGCGGCCGGCGCCCTTGGCTTTCCAAACGAGCGGCGGCCCGCCTTCCGGCCACGCTTGCAACAATCCGGTGTCGGGCGAAACGCCGGTCCGTTCCGGCCCGCGAAACGTCGGCCAACTTTCCGCGACGCCGGTATTCACGACGGGAGCCGCGGACGCAAGACAGAGAGCCAGGAGCAGCGAGTTCATAAGCGTTCAAATTTGAGGAGGGATTCGTGGTCGGCGACCGCGGCGCGGAACCTCGGTGCAGCGGAGCCCGTCATTATAACAACCCAACGCCTGCGCAGGCGAGTCGCCGCGCGTTCGCTAGGCCCGCGTTCTGCGTATGAACGACGACTTATCAATCGGCGCGGTGTTCGCCGAGCGCTTTAGGCCGGGATGCGCGGGAAGAAGCGGTTCGTCACGGCCATGTAGCGCCGGTAGTCGTCGCCGAAGCGCTCGAGGAGTTGTTGCTCTTCCTTGGGCGTCCGCACGGCGAGCATCGTCCACACCGCGACGCAGAGCGCGGCCAAGAGTCCATTCGCCGCCGCGCCGGCGATGCCGAACATCACCATTCCCGTCGTCACGTAGAACGGGTGCCGCACGAAGCGATACGGCCCCGTCGTCACGAGCGCGGCGTCGCGCCGCACGACGACCGTGTCGGTCAGATTCTTGCCGAGCGATTCGAGCGTCCAGCGCAGCCCCGCAGTACCGACGAGCGCGACGGCGAGGCAAGCCCACCGCGCGGCCGGCGGCGACGGGTATTGAAATCGCGCCGCCCATGCGGCATCGACGAGATAGCCGATTAAGACGATCCACAGTCCGAGCCCCAGCAAACGCAACACCAGAGCGAACGCGAGTCCTTCGTCGCGCCGCGAAATCGGCTCGCCGGTATGAGCCCGCCGCCGATAAATCGCCGCAAACACGCCGGTGCCGAGCCCGACGATCAACACGCCGACGCGCAAAGCATTGTCTTGCGTCATGGCGACTTCGCCTCGGCCGTGAGTTCGACCAGCCCACGCTCGTCGTCCGGTCGGCAAGCGACGAGTTTGGCGACGTGCCGCTTATCGACGACCCGATCGCGAGCCACGAGCAGCCTGCCGTCGTCTTGCGGCACGATGCCGTAGGCGGCGTCGAACTCATAGCGACGCACGTCGCCGAAGCCGGCCGTCGTGCGCAGCAACACCTTCGGCTTCCCGTAGCAGCCGAGCCACCACTCGCGCCCGTCGAACGCCGCAGTTTGGATTCCCATCAGCGTGAAGCGCGAGCTGATGATATGACGCCGCACGAAGCGAAACGCTTCGTCGTATTCGTAAGCGTAGTTCTCGTCGATTCCTTCCGGCAGCCCGCCGACGACGAAAAACTTGCCGTCGCGCCACGCCATCCCCCCGGCCCCATGCACGACTTCGGGCACGGCATGCTTGACGACGAAATCTAAGTCGCCGGCTTCGTAGACATAGACCCACGAGTCGGCCTCGCCGGCCGGACGATTGAATTTGCCGAGGTTGACGGCGACATAGACGCGGCCGGCGCGACAGCAAAGGTCGCCGTGGTGACTGGCGACCGGAATCGCTTTCAACCGCGCCCCGGCGGCGTCGGTCTTCACGAGTTCGTCGGTGAAGCACCAATAGAGCGCTCCGTCGTCTCCTCGACAAACTCCTTGCAGGTGTTTCGCATAGGTTCCTTCGCAAACGATCTCCGCGCCCGAAGCGGGGGCGAAGCAAGCGAACGCCGCGGCCAAACCTATGGCGGCGGCAAGACAAGGAGCGGAGTTGATCATGATGGGCATGCTCGCGAAGGCGGGGGCGGTGCTTGTCGGCCGGGCGTCGCCGGCTACGATGGTGTCAACAATCGCATTGGCCATTCGGCCCCGGACGAGACGCGCCGTACCCGGTTAGGCAAAGACGACGCCCAACACCGAGGGAGCGTGCGTCATGGCTTGGTGGTTGTTGATCGTGGCCGGCTTGCTGGAAACCGGCTGGGCGATCGGCCTGAAGTATACCGAAGGTTTTACCCGTCCGCTCGCGAGTTGCTTGACGATCGCCGGGATCGTCGCGAGCATGTATCTCCTGAGCGTCGCCGCCCGCACGATTCCGATCGGCACCGCCTACGCCGTGTGGGTCGGCATCGGTGCGGCCGGCGCCGTCGTCCTCGGCATGCTGTTGCTCGGCGAACCGCGCAACGCCGGCCGCTTGTTTTTCTTGGGCTTGTTGCTCGTCGCCGTCGTCGGCCTCAAGGCGACGAGCGGCGACTGAAGACTCCACCGCGTGAGAACCAGCATGTCTCGCTTCGCCCTCGTCGTCGTTTCGGCGTTCGTATGTTGTCTCGTTATCGCCGCGCGGCCGCATTCGGCCGCGGCGGAAGGAAAGCCCGGCATGGTTTTGCGTCACATCGTGATGTACAAGTTCAAAGACGATCTCAAGCCGGAGCAGGTCCAGGAAGTCGTCGACACGTTCGCCGCGCTGCCGAGCAAGATCGACGTGATCGTCGGCTTCGAGCACGGCACCAACGTGAGCCAGGAAGGCAAATCGGAAGGCTTCACGCATGTGTTCACGGTAACGTTTCGCGACCAAGCCGGCCTCGAAAAATATCTCGTCCACCCGGCGCATCTCGACTACGTGAAAGTCGTCCGCGATCGCCGCGAGAAAGTCGTCGTGTTCGACTATTGGACGAAAGAGTAACGGCCGCACATCGAGACTCCCCTCGCGCCTTGGGGAGAGCGGCCGGGGGTTGAGGGGCCGCGACTGCAACACGCGAATTATTTCGACCACGCCGATCAGCCATCCCGGAGCAAGCCATGCGCCGTTCGCTCGTGCTTCTCGTCGTCGTCCTAATCGCCTGCTCACCGCTCGCGGCCGACGAACCGAAGAAGTCTGCCGCACCGATCCGCGTCGCCATCTACGACGATGCCGGCGGCGGCGGCAAAGGCCCTGCGAATCTCGAACGCGGCCTCACCACAGAGGCCGGCTTCACGACGCAGCGCGTCAAAGCCGCCGACATTCGCGCCGGGGTGCTCAAAGACTTCGACGTCGTCGTGATGCCCGGCGGCAGCGGCTCGAAGCAAGCCGCGGCGCTCGAAGAGAAGGGTCGCGAGGAAATCCGTCGCTTCGTCGTCTCCGGCCGCGGCTACCTCGGCATCTGCGCCGGCGCGTATCTCGCCAGCGCCGACTACACCTGGTCGCTCCACTTGCTCGACGCCAAAGTGCTCGATCGCAAGCACTGGAACCGCGGCAACGGCGACGTGCAACTCTTGTTCACCGGGTGCGGCCGCGAATTCCACGGTGCGTCGACCGAGCAGGTCACGGTGCGTTATGCCCAAGGACCGCTCTTGGCCCCGGCAGGCAAAGCGGAGATTCCCGACTACGAAGAACTCGCGAAGTTCGAAACCGAAGTCGTGAAAAACGGCGCTTCGCCCGGAGTGATGAAGGGGACCACGGCCGCGGCGCGCGGCAGGTTCGGCCAAGGACGCGTGTTCTGCTACAGCCCGCATCCGGAGTCGTACGGTAATCTCGACCACTACATTCAAGCCGCGGTCCGCTGGACGGCGACGCAGTAGCGATCTTTCAAAAGTAGGGTGGGTCGAGCGCTAGCGAGGCCCACGCGGAATCCGCGTCGTGTCCGCGTGGGCCTCACAGATTCGTCGCTCAGGCGACGAACCCGTTCGACCCACCCTACGATCGACCGCGGCGCTCAATCACAAACTCGTCACGCGTACGTTTTTCAATTCCAGCGTGCCGAACGAAAAACCGAGGCCGACGACCGTCTTCTCGCGGTCGATCGACATGTGCTCGATTTCGGTCGAGTAGTCCGAACCGATGCTCACCTTGGCCTTCGGGCCGTGGAGTTCGACGCTCACCTTCGTCCATTCGCCCGGCACGAGTTTCGGTCCGCCGCGCGCGAGCGCGAGCGATTTGTGATCGCCGCCCGGCGGAAACGCGACGATCGTGGTGCCGGCCGGCGACGACACGAAGCGAAACACGTGCCCTTCGGCGCCGTTCACCGTGAAGACGAACGTCTTCACTTTATCATCGGGCTTAAACTCGAAGCTCACCGCGGCGTCGTGAAACGCGGCGTCGAACCAAATGACCGGGCCGTGGTCTTTGAACTTCTTATAGAGTTCGTTGTCTTGCGTGCACTTCGCCGTCCCCCCTTCGATCTTCCACGGCCCGCGCATGGCCCGCCGCTTCGACGATTCCCCTTCAAAGCGATCGTCGACGAGAGGCTCCGCGGCCGGGGCCACGGTCGCGGCGAAGGCAAAGATCAGAGGCAAGCACCAAGCGATAAGACTTTGCATAACGAACCTCGTCGAGGCCGAACTTTCGAATTCACTCACTCTTGATTGACTATCGTCGAGCGGTCACGATTTCGCAACCGACTTGAACGTCAAATACGCTCCGGGTGCCACTGGTGGCTCGCCCACCAGTGCTCATGCGGCCTCAACTGCACTGGTGGGCAAGCCACCAGTGCCACCCACAGCCCTACACACGCTATCTGGTTTGACCCGCGCCGGTGTGGCATTATGAACGCCTTAACGCACCGGCCGCCGCTTGATTTCGCCGCCGCCCTAACTCATCGAGGTTCAACGAAATGCGTCGCTTCGCGTACTTGCCGGCATTCGCTCTCGCGCTCGCCCCGATTCTCTACGTCCATCCTTGCTCGGCCGCCGCGGCAGGCAAGCCTAATTTTATCGTCATCAATATCGATGATCTCGGGTACGCCGATATCGGCCCCTACGGCGCGACGACGCAAAAAACTCCCCACCTCGATCGCATGGCCAAGGAAGGGCGCAAGCTTAAGTGTCACTACGCCGCGCCGGTCTGCTCTCCCTCGCGCGCCGCACTAATGACCGGCTGCTATCCGAAGCGCGTGCTGCCGATTCCCGGCGTGTTGTTTCCCGCCGGCGCGGTCGGCTTGAACCCGGCCGAGAAAACCGTCGCCGAGTATCTGAAGGATCTCGGCTATGCCACGGCCTGCGTCGGCAAGTGGCACCTCGGCGATCAGCCGGAGTTTTTGCCGACGAACCAAGGCTTCGACAGCTACTACGGCATTCCTTTCTCCAACGACATGGGACCCGGCGTCGAAGGTTCGAAGAGCAACTTCGGCGAAGCGCTGCCGAAGAATCGCAAGCAACCGACGGAGAATCCCGACGAAGACGAAGTCGGCCTGCGGGGCAACGCCCAGCCGCCGCTGCCGCTCTTAGACGATCTGACCGTCGCCGAGCGCGTCGGCCCCGAACAGCAAGCCGAGTTCACAAAGAAGTACACCGAGCGGGCCGTGAAGTTCATCGCCGACCACAAGCAAGGTCCGTTCTTTCTCTACCTGCCGCACAACGCCGTCCACTTCCCGCTCTACCCGAGCGCCGAATTCCGCGGCCGCTCGACGAAGGAAAACCAATTGCTCGGCGATTGGATCGAGGAAGTCGACTGGAGCGTCGGCCAAGTGCTCGACGCCGTTCGCGCCGCAGGCATTGCCGAAAACACGCTCGTCATCTTCACGAGCGACAACGGCGGCCCGCTCAATCAAAAGGCGAACAACGCTCCGCTTCGCGGCGGCAAAAGCCAAACGCTCGAAGGAGGCATGCGGGTCTGCACGCTCGCCTGGTGGCCCGGCCGTGTGCCGGCCGGTACGGAGACCGACGAAATCACGGGGATGATGGACGTGTTGCCGACGTTCGTCGCTCTGGCCGGCGGCACGGTCGACGCCGGGCGCAAGCTCGACGGACGCGACGTCAGCGACGTGCTCCTGGCCGCGGGCGACGCGAAGTCGCCCCATGACGTGTTCCATTACTTTCGCGGCCCGAAGCTCGAAGCCGTGCGGAGCGGCGATTGGAAGCTGCATCTGCAACACGGCGAGCTCTATAACCTGAAGACCGACATCGGCGAAAAGACCGACGTCGCAAGCGCGAACCCCGAAGTCGTCGCCAAGCTCAAAGCCTTGGCCGTCGCGATGGAATCCGACCTCGGCACCAAAGACTACGGCCCCGGAGTGCGCGAACTCGGCCGCGTGAAAAACCCGCAACCCTGGATTTCCAACGACGGCAAATTCCGCGAAGTGAAGTAGGGTGGGTCGAGCGCAGCGAGGCCCACGCGGACAAGACGCCGATTCCGCGTGGGCGTCGCCGGTTCGTTGGCGTCGCGACGAACCCGTTTGAACCACCTTACGACGTTTCCAACCCGACGCCAAACGTCACGCCACGCGGCCCTCATCCGGCCTTCGGCCACCTTCTCCCAGTGGGAGAAGGGATTGAACGCTGCCCTCAGTGAGAGAATAGCTAACTCTGCACCAGCTTGCCGACGACTTGCATTGTTGCGGCTTGTCGTTCGGCGACGAACTTCATCGCCTTTTGCACTTCGGCTTGCGCGGCTTTGTAGTCGGCGTCGATCGCCAGGAGCGTGGCGAGCATTCGGCTTGCGGGAGTCGAGTCGAACTCTAAGAGCCACTTTGAGAGGCCGATGTCGCGGAACATCCAACACTTTGGACTGTGGAATTCCGAGAACGTGTGGATGATCGTCGTGCCGTTGGCCAGAGCGATAATCAGCGAGTGCGGCTCGTGACAGACCGCCGTGTGGGCCCGCGCGAACACCGAGGCCGCTTCGTCGACGTTCCAAAAGTGGTCCATATTCACGATGTTCGCCTGAATCTCCGCCGGGAGCGGATCGAACAGCAGCCGCTTGTTGTGCGCCGCTTCCTTCTCCACTTCGGGGGCGATGAGCACTTTGTAGCCCGTCTGCTTCACCCAACCGGTGATCAGCTCGCGGTACACGGCGGCGCGGCGCTCGTCGTCGGCGATGTTTTGCGGCGTCGGGTGCAACGGATTGAGCGGCGGGTTGTGTTTCCCCTTGTGCTTCGCCGTGTGGGTGCGGAGCTGAATTGTGATGAACTTGCGATCTTCCAGCCCGGCCCGCTTCATGAAGGCCGTGGCCCGCTCGTCGTCGCGGACGTCGATGCCGAAGCAGCCGTCGGGGCCGAACTCAAGCACCTTCGGTTTCGCCTGCGCGTCTTGAAGCGTCTTGAGCGTGTTGCCGTCGCGGCAGTAGAGGAATTCGGCGTGGTTGATGAGTTCAATCGCATGCTTGCCGGCTTCCCCTTCGACGAAGCTGGGAAAATACGACTGGCCGTAGATGCCGAACGGGATTTTGTTGGCGACGCAGTACGAAAACAGCCCCAGGTCTTGCCCCATGCCCGAGTTGCGAATGACGAGCCCGCAGCGCGCGAAGGCGTCTTGAAGCTGCGGCTCGACGAGGCCGCGTTTTTCGTCGAGCTTGCCTTGGACGATTTCGAGCTTAGGGAAGCGACGCATCAGCATATCGCGAATCGCGTCGTTGAGGCTCGCGGCCCAAAGGATAACGGGCGTGTCGGGCAAATGCTCTTCGAGAATCCGAAGCGTGCCGGGCGTGTGGCCGATGTCGCCGATGTTGACCGTGTCCCAAGCGGAGCGGAGGAGAATGGTTTTCGATTTCGCGCTCCGCTTTGCGCCGGCGGCGAACAAGCGCAACGGATCAACGATCGTCGCTCCGACGGCGGCGGACGAAATCGAGGCGAGCAGGCGGCGGCGAGTGATCATCGTGCGGTCGTAGGTGAGACGGGGGGAAGGTGCGTCGAATTGAACGCAGTATAATCGCCAACGACTCGGTTCGCCCCGCACCCTTCACTGATCAGGAGAATATCATGCGTTTGACGTCGCCGAGAATTCGTCAGATTGTCGCGGTCGTCGCCGTCGCCGGAGCGGTCGTCTGCAGTTCGCCGCTCGCGTCCATCGGCGAAGACAAAGCTGCGGCCGCCCCGGAGGCGAAGTTGCCGCCGGGTTGGACCGCGGAAGACATGCAGGCCTACATGGTCGCGGCGACGCCCGGCAAGATGCATGAACTTCTGCGGCAGAGCGTGGGCGAATGGACCGGCAAGTGCCAAACGTGGATGGCCGGCGTGGAACAACCGATGGAAAGCCAGTGCACGGCGACGACCACGCCGCTCATGGACGGCAAGTTCGTGAAGTGCGAGATGAAGGGAGACATGCCGGGCATGGGGCCGTATCAAGGCTACGGCATTTACGGCTACGACAACGTCGCCCAGAAGTTTCAATGCACGTGGCTCGACAACTTAGGCACCGGCATGATGGTGGGAACCGGCGACTTGTCCGCCGACGGTAAGACGCTCACCTGGAACTTTGCGTTTCATTGCCCGATCACCAAGAAACAGATGGTGATGCGCGAAATCGAAACTTATACCGGCCCGAATACGAAGCGGCTGGAAATGTTCGGCCCCGATCCGAAGAGCGGCAAAGAATTCAAAATGATGCAGCTCGATCTGACGAAGAAATAGCAACTCGTCGAGCCGCGGATTATGATTCGCAACAAGCCGCTTCGCGCCGGACGGGCGAGGCGGCTTGTTGCGTATTGGCGCGGCGATTCAACGCCGTGAAGGACATACTTTGCCGCGGAGGTGTTCGCGATGCGTTGCTTGTCGCTGAAGATCGGATTGGCCTTGGCGTTGATCGTCGGCTTAGGCTGCGCGCGCGCAGCCCACGCAAAAGACGAAGCGAAGCTGAACCCGCCGATCGAAAAGGGGCTTCGCGTGTTCACGGCCGGACACAGCTTCCATGTGTTCGTGTCGCCGATCTTGAACGGCCTGGCGAAAGACGCCGGGATCGAGAACCACATGATGGCGGGACTATCGCGCATCGGCGGCTCGCGCGTGATTCAGCATTGGGACGTGGTCGACGACAAGAACGACGCCAAACGGATGCTCAAGGCGGGCGAGGTCGACGTGCTGACGCTGTCGCCGATTTGGTTTCCCGACGAAGGTATTGAGAACTTTGTGCGGCTCGGGGCGAAGCACAACCCGGAACTGCGGATCACCGTGCAAGAGTATTGGCTGCCAAACGACGAATATGTGCCGGTCTACCCGCTGCAAACGAAGAAGAAGGTGGACCACAATGCGACGAAACTCGCCGACTTGAAGGCGGCCCAGGCAAAATACGACGCCGACTTGAGCGCGATCGTGACGAAGCTCAATCAAGAGCTTGGCCGGCGAGCCGTGCTGTTGGTGCCGGTGGGCCAAGCGGCGATCGGGCTCCGCGAAAAGATCGCGGCCGGCGAGGCTCCGGGGCTGAAAACGCAGGAAGAATTGTTCCGCGATTCGTGGGGTCATGCGACAACGCCGCTCCAGCTGTTGTCGGCCTATTGCCACTTCGCGGTCATCTACCGAAAGTCGCCCGTCGGGCTCCCGGTGCCATTGCCCTTGCGGAACTATGCCGGCGTAAAAGAGCCTGAAAAGGCGGCTTTGAATCGCTTGCTGCAGGAGTTGGCCTGGGACGCCGTCGTAAGCCACCCCCTGGCCGGCGTTGCAAAATAGATGCAGTTGTATCGCACTTGCGCGGCAGCGGGCGCGTTCGGGTAGAGGCTCCGATCGAAGTCGACCGCGCGTTGCCGCCCGGCGATCCGCGCTACTCGATCCGCGCTACTCGACCCGGGCTTCGAGAACCGCGCCGTCGCGGTAGGGGAATTCGACGGTCCAGCGGCGGGCCAAGAGCAACGCACCGCCGTCGTGTCGAACGCAACGGAGCACGTCGCGGCCTTCGTCGTCGACGGCGAACGAGCACTCGAAGCCTTCCTTCCGCATGATCTGCTCGGCGTGCGAGAGCGAGGTGCCGACGGGGGCGATGCTCGCAATGCGCTTCTTCAGTTCCTCCGCCCGGCGGACGCCCGAAGTGTGCGTCGCGGCAGTCGCGGTCGCGGCCGGATTGAGCCCCGTCAGCGGCCGGCCTGCGCAGCCGATGCAGGCGGCGGTCAACAACAACGGCGCGGTCCAGGATATCGCGATGCGCGGTCTTCGCCTGTCGATCAAGTCGTTTCTTCGCAAACTCCGTCTCCTCACGATCACATGCCGGCCGGTGCTAGGCCGCCACCTCGCGAAATTGAATGTCGTGTAAGCGACCGTAAAACTCGCAGCGCCCGATCAACTCGGCATGCGTGCCGACGTCGAGAATCTTACCGGCGTTCATCACGACGATGCGATCGGCCAGAGCGAGCGTCGACAGCCGATGCGTGATGATGAGCGTCGTTCGATTGCGAACGAATTTCTCCAGCACACGATGGATGACCTGCTCGCTTTCGAGATCGACTTGGCTGGTCGCTTCGTCGAGGATCAGAATCGCCGGGTCGCGCAGGATGGCGCGGGCCAGGGCGATCCGCTGGCGTTGGCCGCCCGAAAGCTTGCTGCCGCGCGGGCCGACCACGGTGTCGTAGCCGTGTTCGAGCTTTTCGAGAATGAACTTATGGGCGTGGGCCTGTTCGGCCGCGGCGACGACTTGCTCGCGCGTAGCCCGCGGCGAACCGTAGCGAATATTGTTCAACACGGTGTCGTCGAACAGCATCGTTTCTTGGGCGACGAGGCCGAGTTGGCCGCGGAGTTCGCGAAGCCGGACGTCGCGCACGTCGACGCCGTCGATCGTCACGCGGCCTGCGCAAACGTCAAAGAATCGCGGCACCAAGTTGGCGAGCGTGCTCTTGCCGCAGCCGTTGGGGCCGACGACGGCGATCGTTTCGCCGGCACGGATGGAGAGCGAAACGCCGTCGAGCACCGGTTGGCCCGGGAGATAGTGGAAATGGACGTCTTCGAACGCCAGCGACTGATGGTGCCGGGGGAGCGCGACCGGTTGCCGCGAGTTTTTGACCGTGGGCTTGCGATCGAGCATTTGGTAGATGCGGTCGGCCGCCGCCGCGCCGCGCTGCAAGCGGCTGAAGACTTCCGAGAGTTTTCGCGCCGGGTCGCTGGTGCCGGCCAACATGCCGTAGAACACGACGACCATGCCGAGCGTCAAAGGTTCCGACGAGAGCCGAATGAAGAAGATGTGCGTCGTTTGATTGAGTACCAAATACGCGCCCGCGAGCAAGGCGACGCAGATCGTGCCGATTCCCAGCACTTCCGTGAGCGGCCGCGTGAGCGCGTCGTAGCGGCCGATGCGCATCGACTTGCGATAGTAGTGCTTATTGCTGAGGTGGAAGCGGCGGCGTTCGTGACGCTCCATGGTGAACGCCTTGACGACTTTGATGCCCTGGAACGTCTCGTCGAGGATTTCGTACATCTCCGACATCTCTTCCATCAACTTGCGATTTGCGCGCTTGAGCGCTTTGGCCAGCCAACGAATCAGCAACACGGCCGGGGGGGCGAGAATCAGCGAGAACAGCAGCAGCCGCCAACTGACGCAGGCCGCCCCGATCAAACAGGCGAACATCTTCAGCGGTTCGCGCACCAGCTTGCCGAAGAATTCGGTATGGGCCGTAAGTAGGCTCTCCATGTCGTAGGTAAAACGACTCATCAACTCACTGGTGCCGTCGGCCGAGAAGCGGGCGATGTCGCCCCGCAGCGACTTGCGAAAAAATTCCTTACGCAGGTCGAGCAGCGCCATTTGCGAGAGCCGGGTGACGAGAATCTGGTTGAAGACCAGAAACACGCTTTTGACGAGCGTCCCGATCAAGAGCAGGCCGATGACCAAGACGAGCGTGGCGAAGGGCGAAAAGTTCAAGTAGGGAGCGACGATCGCTTCCTCGACCCAGGCATAGGTCCGGTACAGCTGCGCTTGCTCGTCGCGCCGAAGTGCTAACGAGCGGCGCGTCGATTCGTGCGCGGCGCCCGTCTTTGGATCGGCGGTCGCCGTCTGCTCGAACGCCAGAAGCTCGGCCTCGGCGTCGGCCAGCGACCGGCGGTAAGTCTCGACTCGCTTTTGCGTCCAATCGCGCAGCGTCTCGCCCTTGAGAGAGATTTCCACCAACGGGTAGACCGCGCCGATGTTGCCGCCCCAGAGAACCGCGACCATCAGCGCACACAGCGCCGAGCCGCTCAGCGTATAGCGATATCGCAGCGCCAGCTTGAGCGATCTGACGAAGTTGTTCATCCGTGAAGCGTCCCTCAAGACCGCGACGAGGCGCTCGAGATGCGAGCGCCGCAGGCGCGAAGCGGCCGGCGTCGTGCCGGCGCAGCAGGCCGAGGTTTTTAGCAGAAGCTGCCCCGCCGACCAAGCCCGCCGTCGCCGGCACCGCCGGCGAGAAAAGCGAGCAGCCGGCTAGGTCTCCAGCCGAACGACACATTGCACGGCCTGAGCGTGCGTCAAATCTCGATCGGTGGGGAGCAGCGCACAGTAGGCCTGTTCGCCGCAGCAATCGAGGATGATCTGCTTGTCGTTGGGGATTCGGTAGCCGATCGGGCAGGGCTCGTGTCCGTGGATCAAGCAGCGGGCGTTGACCGCTTTGGCGAAGGCCCCGGCGTTGACGGCGCGAAAGTCGCGGCCCCACACGAGACGAAAAGCCGCGCCCCCTTCGCAGAGATCCCGCTGCGTATACGGGCGAGCGAGCACGGCCGCGTCGAAGCAATCGACATCGGAACGCTCCGGGCAGCTGTGCGAAACGAACACCGACTGACCGATGCGGGCCGCCAGCGGGCAACTTCCGATGAACTCCATCGCCGCGGCGCGAACTTGATCGGCATCGTCGCCGTAGGCCTCTTTCATGCCGAGCCGAAACATGACGTTCAGCATCCGCCGAGCCTTCATGATCGGAAACTCGGTGAATTCCGCCAGTTCGTGGTTCGAGAGCAGGAAGTGCACTCGGTCGGGATACCGCACCTTGAGCCTGGCGACGTCTTCGAGCATTCGGTGCGACATGCACCCGCCGTTGTCGTACGTCGGCCCGCCGTGACACACCTCCTGCAAGATCAAGTGGCGGCGCGCTTTCCGGTCGAGGTCGGCCAGTTTGAGAATGGCATCGTAGTTGCGCCTATTGCCGTGCAAGTCGGCCGTGACGAGCACGTCGGAGGAATTCTCGGCGTTGAATTGCAGCACGTTGCCGAGGCGGCACGGCGTCGACCGATTCAACTCGGTCGCCTGTCGAAAGACGGCGATCATCACGGCGGCGGTCGAATCGGCGGCGGCGCTCATAACGGCCAAATTAGCAACGGTTTATTGCAACGGCAAGGCGGTCGCCCCGTGCGACGCCGCTAGGGGGACGTCATCAAGACGCAGCGTAGTCCGACGGCGTCGTCGGCTTCGGGCGACGACAACTTCCGCCGCGAACCGCTGGTCGACGCTTCCGCTTTATCCTTCCAGCTTCCGCCGCGAACCACATGCTCCGGCGGATTGGAAGGAGGCACGCGGCGATACGGACGGCCGTCGTCGGGCAGCTTAGAAACGTCTTCCAACCAGTCGTCGGCGCAGATTTCCCAAAGATAGCCGTGTATGTCGTAGAATCCCCAGGCGTTGGGCTTTTTTGCGCCGACCGGAGGGTCGTTGCCCGCCGCATTGCCGGTGTGCCAAGCGTAATCGTCGATTTGAGTGGCGTCGTCGCCGAAGGAATACTTGGTCGTCGTTCCGGCCCGCGCACAATACTCCCATTGAGCTTCGCTGGGGAGCGCGACGATTTGATCCGCGGCGATCAGCTTGGCTGCCCGAAGTTTGGTCGTGACGCGGCGACAAAACTCATCGGCGTCGTTGCGTGTGATCATCTCGACGCTGTTGCGCGGGCCTTTCCAGCGGCTCGGATTCGCGTTCATCACCGCCTCCCACAATTCTTGAGTCACCTCATACTTCGCCATCTCAAACGGCGGCGGCAACGCGACCGAAGCTTTGCCGACTTCGACGGGATCGGCGAATCGAATCGTTTGCGTTTGCTTCGGCTCGGCGGGGTCGCCCATCTGGAACTGGGCCGGGAACTTGCCTTGCCCGGGAGTGATCGCGACGAACTCACTGCGAAAAACCTTCAGCAGTTGCAACTCATTCATCGCCGGCGTGTCGGCCGAGAGCATGCTCAACAGGATTGCGAACGTGGTCATCAGCGCGGATCTCCGTAGGGTCGTTGCTTTAAGTTAAGCTGCCGCCGCCGGCGTTGAATTTAACGGTTGTGCAGGCTTTGCCGTCTCGGCTTCTTCGCCAAGAATCTTGAAGAATTTTGGACTCATTCTAACCCGTTCGTGGGCTATGTTTTAGATGGGTCGCAAATTGCCGGTGTTAAGTTGTCCGGTTTGCAAACGGCAACGAACACGAGCACATTGCGATTGTATCGCCTCGTCGACGGAGCTTCCGGGGCAGGAAGTACGTGAGACGGTGCGAGCGCCGTTCGGTGCCGGCTGTGAAGCCGCGCGAACGCTGCGCCGCACGCTCACGTAGTTCCACGTAGAGCATGGATGCCGTGCGACGATCTGCACGCGAATGGATCGCGGCGCCGGTCGCTCGCAAACTCTGAGTCATCCACATCGCTCCGCAGAGTCTTGAGGTCACCTGTCATGAAAGCTCTCTCTTGGGTCGCCGTTAGCAGCGGCGTCTTGTTCGGCGGCGTGTTGACCGCCTTCGGTCAGCAACCGTGCTCGTCTTGCGGGCCGGCGGTCGTGTCGGCCGTGCCGACGCAGACGTATCGGCTCGACTATCAAACCGTTTACGACGAACGGCCGTTCACGGCCTATCGCATCGAGAACGAGACCGTATTCGAAGAGCGCGAAGTGACGAGCTATCGTCCGGTTTGGGAAACGCAGTATCGCGAGAAGAAGTACACGGTCGCCAAGCCGATTTACGAAACTTCCGAGCGTGAAGAACGCTACACGGTCGAGAAGGCGGTGTATGAAACGCAAATGCGCGACGAGAGCTACGACGTCGTCCGCCAGGTTCCCGAAACGTCGGAACGAGAAGAGCGATATACCGTGCAGCGTCCGGTTTGGGAAACGCAGATGCGCGAAGAACGCTACACGGTTCAACGCCCCATCTACGAAACTTCGGAACGCGAAGAAGCTTATACCGTGATGGAGCAGGTGACGACCTATCGCCCGGTGCAAATCGAGCAAGGACAGTACGTGACGAACTACGCCGTGCAACCGGGAGCGGTCCGCACTCGCTTGGCTTGGAATCAACCGGGTTACGTCATCGATCCGGTGACGGGAGCGGCCGCGTATCAACGCGGCGGCCTGCACTGGACGCCGATGCAGGCGCCCGCGACGGTCGTTCCGCAAACGACCTTCCAATCGAACATCGTCACGGCGCAGGTGCCCCAGACATCGATGGTGCCGCGTACGGAAGTGCGCAAGGTGCCGGTCCAGACGGTGCGCTACGTCAATGAAGAACTCGTGCGCCAAGTGCCGGTGCAAACTTGCAAGATGATCACCGAGGAGCAGGTTCGCAAGGTTCCGGTGACGACCTATCGCCAAGTCGTGGAACGGGTCGAGAAGCAAACTCCGGTGCAAGTCTGCAAGATGGTGCAAGAAGAAGTCGTGAAGAAGGTTCCCGTGACCACGATGAAGTGGGTTTATGAAGAGCGCGTCGAACAAGAGCCGGTTCGCGTTTGCAAACAAGAAGCGATCGTGCAGAAGGTGCGAGTGCCTCACGTCGTCGAAAAGCGAGTCGCCGTGAACTACGTTCAGCGTACCCCGCGGATCGTCGTTCACAAGGTGCCGCTCGACGCTTGCGGCAACGAGATCTCGCTCGCGCCGGCTACGTCGACCGTCGTGCCGGCTCCGGCCGCCGGAAGCTCGACCGGGGCAGGCGAAGTTCGCCGCGAGCCGACGCCGGCGCCCGAAGCTCCGCAATCGACTTACGGCAGCGGGGCCGCGAAGAGCGGCGCGACATCTTCGGGCTCGGCGGGCGGAGCGACTCAACCGTCGCTGCCGGCCAACACGGTCGTGCCGATGCCGACGGACGAAACTCAGGTGCGCAAGCCGGAAATCGACGGCGCGCCGAAAGACATTGCCGCTCCCGCCAAGTAAGCGGCGTCTCGCGACAGGCGAAACTCACCGAAGCCCGAGGAGATTTCCTCGGGCTTTTTTTATTCATCACACGGCGAGTCCGCCCGCCGATTGACAGTGTCGGGCGCCGCCGTGAAACTGGCGAAGTTATTTGCTTCTTTCGCCCCGCGTATTCCGACGGCATGCCCTCCGCTCCTGAAATACTCGAACCGAACTGGGCCGGCTTGCGCGTGGTCTTAATCGGCGCCACGGCGGGGATGTCGAAACGTGACGTTCGCAAGTTGTTGGCCGCCCGCGGCGCCGAGCTAAGCGATGATTTGGCGGCGGGCGTCGGGCTGGTCGTCGTGGGCGAGCAAGATCTGCCGCCGCCGGATCTACCGGAGCGAATCGAGCAGGCCGCCGGCGACTCGACGGCGCTGCGAATCATCACGGAAACTCAGTTTTACGAGTTGCTCGGACTGGACGAAACCCGCCGGCAGCTCCACCGACTCTATACGCCTGCGATGTTGGCGGAGTTGCTCGCCGTGCCGACGGCGGCCGTGCGCCGCTGGCATCGCAAAGGGTTGATTCGTGCGGCCCGCGAGGTTCGCAAGCTCCCTTATTTCGACTTTCGCGAAGTGCAGACGGCGCGACGACTGGCGCAGCTCTTGGCGGGAGGCGCGTCGCCGCAGGAGATCGAGCGGCAGCTCTCCGGCCTGCGCAAATTGCTGCCTTTCGTCGAGCGGCCGTTGGAGCAGCTTTCCGTCATCGTCGAAGGGAGCGAGTTGTTGCTTCGCCAAGGCGACGGACTGCTTGAACCGGGCGGACAATACCGACTCGATTTCGAGCCGGCGGAATCTCCGAATACGACGCCGACGACGGTCGAACCTCTGCCCGATCTCGCCGACGGACTCTCGCCGCCGCGTAGCGCGATGACGCTGCGCGAGGCCGCGGCCCGCTGTGAAGACGTCGGCGAGTTGGCGGAGGCGGCCGATCTTTATCGTGCCGCCCTCGCCACGTCGGGGCCGAATGCGGAGACGAACTTTTTGCTGGCCGACGTTCTCTACCGACTCGGCGACTTAGGCGGGGCGCGCGAGCGTTACTTCGCCGCCGTCGAACTCGATGAAGACTACGTCGAAGCGCGGGCCAATCTCGGTTGCTTGCTCGCCGAAGAGCGACGCTTCGATCTGGCCATCGCGTCGTTCGAGGGTGCGCTCCGTTTTCACGACGACTATGCCGACGTCCACTATCACTTAGCGCGAGCGCTCGACGCCGTCGGCCGTCGCGGCGACGCCGAGCGACACTGGCGGGCGTTTCTCGACCTGGCTCCGGATAGCCCGTGGGCCGACGGAGCGCAGCGTCGTTTGAGCGAGGCCACGAACAAATTCGCCGATTAAGCCGCCGCATTCGGGCCGCGAATGCCGCCTGCCGCGGCCCCGCACAGTTTGCCCCATCGTCAGGAGCGAGCGACTTAGGGAGAAAAGTCGGCGGATTGCCTCCGGTCTGGGCAACCTCGACTTGCAAAGGGGCGTAATTCAAATAGCCTTAGAGAGTCCCCCCACGTTTCGTGGGACCGTTCACGCTGCGCGCCGCAATGGATCAGGTTCTTTACGACTACGAGCTGAACGCGACGACCTGGGTCTACTTGGCGTCGCTGCTTACGGTCGCGGTGTTCTTTAAGTTCAACCGCGTATTCAGCGTGCGCAATCTCGATCTGATCGGACTGATCGCCTACGCGCCTGGATTGCTGCTGATCCAACGCTCGGAGCCGGAACTGCAGCAGTACGGTTATCTCTGGCTATTTACAGTCGGTGCGTTGTTTCTGGTGCGGATTTTGATCGACCCGCTCATGGTGCGTCGCCCGTTGCTCGAACCGAATTTGCTTCCCGGGGGAATGGCGTTTCTGGGAATCGCCCTATTCGTGTTTCTCATGGTCAACGTGTTGATCTATCCTCCCAATCAACGCGACTTGGCCGCGGCGCGACAAGTTGAACGGACGCTCTCCACCCACGTCGATGCTCCCGACGATCCCTCGAACGAAGCGGCCGATGCCGCCGCGCGCAGCAAACCCGGCTACTTCCTCATGATGTGGCTGCCGAGCGTGTCGACCGCGGCCATCATGGACGCCAATGCACAAACGCCCGACGAAGTCAGCGGACAGGCCAAGCAAGTCGCCGCCGCTCGAGCGACGGCGATTCTCTCCCATCTCGCCATCGTCGTCGGTCTGGTGCTCATCGGCGTGCGGCATTTCGACAATGTTCGCTTAGGCATCTCCGCGGCGACTCTCTACCTGCTGCTGCCCTATACGGCGCAGATGACCGGTCACGTCGACCATGCCGTCCCGGCCGCGCTCTTGGTTTGGGCCGTACTGGCCTATCACGACCCGCTCATCGCCGGCATTCTGATCGGGCTGGCTTCGGGCGTGATTTATTATCCGCTGTTTCTACTGCCGCTTTGGTGCGGCTTCTATTGGCAGAAGGGTTTGTTCCGCTTCCTGGGCGGCGTCGTGCTCGCTTGGGCGGTCCTGATCGGCGTTTCGGCCTTTCTGCTCGACGACACGACGGCGTTTCTCGAGAGCCTCAAGTCGATGTTCGGCTGGACGAACCTCGTCGCCTCGACGACTGAGACCGGCTTTTGGGCATTTAGCTCGCAAACGGCGCCGTATCGAATTCCGGTCATGGTCACGTTTCTCGCCATGTCGGCGGGCTTCGCAATTTGGCCGGCGCAGAAGAACCTCGGCACGCTCATTAGTTGTTCGGCGGCCGTGATGCTGGCGACGCAGTTTTGGCACCTTGATCGCGGCGGAGCCTACATGGCTTGGTATCTTCCGCTGATGCTGCTCACGATCTTCCGTCCGAATCTGGAAGATCGAGTCGCCGTCAGCGCGCTCAACGAAGGTTGGTTCAGCAAACGCCGCTGGCAATTGCGCACGCGAGCGGCTTAATCCGCCGGCGGCCGGCGCATCAGACGAACTTCAAGAGCGCGTAGCTCTTCTTTCCGCTCCGGAGCACCATGACCGATTCGCCGGCGAGGTGATCCGCCGTGAGAGCGATCGTCGGATCGTCGATGCGGCGGTTGCTCACGTACGCTCCGCCTTGTTGCACGGCGCGACGGGCGTCGCTCTTGCTTTTGGCCAGCCCGGCCGCGACCAAGGCGTCGACAATGTTCAGACCGGCGTCGAGCGCCGCGCGCGGCGACTCACGGCTCGGCACGTCGGCGAAAATCTCCGTCAGTTCGGCGTCGCTGAGCTTGTCGATCTCGGCGCCGAAAAGAATCTGCGAAGCGCGCTTCACCTTCGCCAGCGCATCGGTCCCGTGAACCAACGTCGTCAGTTCCTCCGCCAAACGCTGCTGACACTCTCGCTTGCCGGGATCGGCGGCGCGAGCCGCATCGAGCGCGTCGAGCTGGTCGTGCGAGAGGTCCGTAAAGTAGCCTAAGCATTTGGCCACGTCGGCGTCGGGCACGTTGATCCAGTATTGGTAAAACGTGTACGGCGAAGTCTTTTCCGGGGAGAGCCAGACGGTGCCGGTTTTCTCCGACTTGCCCATCTTGCGACCTTCGCTGTCGGTCAGCAACGGGCAGGTCATGCCGAAAAGTTGCACGCCGCGCATGCGGCGGGCTAGGTCGATCCCGGCCGTGATGTTCCCCCACTGATCGCTGCCGCCGACCTGCAGCTCGCAACCATGCGATTCGTTGAGCTTCACGAAGTCGTAGGCCTGCAAAAGCATGTAGCTGAACTCGGTGTAGCTCAGCCCGGAATCGCCGGCCAATCGGCTTTTCACCGAATCCTTCGACAGCATCACGTTGACGGAGAAATTCTTTCCGACGTCGCGCAGGAAATCGAGATACGAAAACGGCCCGATCCAATCGAGATTGTTCAGCAGTTGAGCGCCGTTCGGCCCTTCGAAGTCGAGAAACTTTCGCATCTGCTCGCGCATCGCGGCGACGTTAGCGGCCAGCGCTTCCTTCGACAACAAATTGCGCTCGTCGCTCTTGCCGCTCGGATCGCCGATCATCCCGGTCGCGCCGCCGACGATCGCCAGCGGGCGATGCCCGGCCTTCTGAAACCGGCGCAAGATCATCAACGCGACCAAGTGGCCGACGTGCAAGCTATCCGCCGTCGGGTCGAAGCCTGCGTACAACGTGCGCGGTCGCTCGGCCAACCAAGCCGGCAAGCCGGCGTCGTCGGTCGTCTGGTGCACCATGCCGCGCCGACGAAGATCGGCGAGGACGTCAGTCGGAGCGGTCGCGTTCGAGGTCATGGATCTGCTTCTGGGATATTTACTTATTTCCACATGTCGTCTTCGGCGAACGGATTGCCGGTATTAAACGTCTTCGGCTTCGGCAGCGCCTTCAAGGCATGTTCGGCGAAGCGCAGGTCTTCCTGCGTCGTGATTTTCAAATTGATCGGCGATCCCTGGACGACGGTCACCTTGCGTCCGATTCGCTCGACCAGTTGGGCGTCGTCCGTCGCTTGAAAACCGGCGCGCGCGGCGTAGGCGTCGAGCAACAACTGCCGCTTGAAGACTTGAGGCGTTTGGGCCTCCCAAAGGTTCGCGCGCGGCACGGTTTCTTCAATCTGCTTGCCGGCGTCGACCCGCTTCAAGGTCGCCGCGACCGGCACGGCGAGGATCGCCGCATCCGACTTCTCCGCCGCGTCAAACACCCGTGAAATCCATTCGTCGGCGAGGCAGGGACGGGCGGCGTCGTGAACGGCGACGTAGTCGATTCCCGGCTTAACGCGAGCCAACGCGTTTTGAATGGAGTCGGCCCGCTCCGCGCCTCCTTCTACGACGTCGATACCGAGAATCATCACGTTGGCGGCGAACTTGCGGTCGAACTCCTCGCGGTCTTCACGCGCGATGACGACCAGAACCTGCTTTACGTCTTTGCGGGCCAAGAATCGCTCGGCGGAATGCAACCAGACCGGCTTGCCCGCCAACGGGGCAAACGGCTTCTTGTAGTGCTTGTCGTGAAAGCGGCTGCTCTTGCCGGCCGCGGGAAGGATAACGGCAAATTGCGACACGCGAGTGACTCGAAGAACGGGTTCCGACTCGGCGAAAGCCGTCCATTGTCGAATGCCGGCCGATATCGTCAAGCCGAGCAGAGCGCAGCCGTCGGATCTACTTCTCGCCCCACCGCCAACGCGGCGGTTCCCCTTTGGCGTAGCAAACGGAGATGAGTACGGCGACCATTACGCCGCAGAATAAAAAGAACCACGGCAAGCTTCGCGCGGCGATCCAAACGCTTCCGCCGACGTAAGCAACCGTCCACACGAGCATCACGACCCAGCCTTGCCAAGTCGCGGGTAGGCCCCAGCCCCAACCGTAGCGCTTTGCGGGAAACCAATAACGCGGGCCGTCGTTCATGGATTTCCCGCTCGTGCGCTACGCGACAACGCCGTGGATCGGTCGGCCTGCCGCAATGGGCAGCGGTCGGTTCGCCGGATCGAAGACTTCGGTGCCCGGATCAATTCCCAGGAGATGAAACATCGTCGCGGCCAGATCGTCGGGGCGGACAGGCTCACGGTCGGGCAGCGCGCCGTTCTTGTCGCTGGCGCCGTGGACATAGCCTCGCTTGACTCCGCCCCCCGCCAAGAGCACCGAATAGCAACCCGGCCAGTGGTCGCGCGACTTGGAGTTGTTGATGCGCGGAGTTCTCCCGAATTCCCCCATCCACACGACGAGAGTCGTGTCGAGCAAGCCGCGCTCGTCGAGATCGGTCAGAAACGTAGGCAACACCTGATCGGTGAGCGGCATCTGATACTTTTCCAGAATCGGGAACATGCGGGTGTTGTTGAAGCCGTGCGTGTCCCAGCCGCCGGTCGTAAAACTCTGCCCGCCGATACCCTCGGAGAAGTAGACGTTGACGAACTTGATACCCGACTCGACTAGGCGACGCGCGAGCAAACAGCTTTGACCGTATGTCGTGCGACCGTACTGCTCGCGCACTTTTTGCGGCTCAGCGGCTAGATCGAACGCTCGCGAAACCTGCGGCGAGTTGAGCATGCCGAGCGCCGTGTCGTAGTAGGCGTCGAGCCCTCGAGCTTTGGCCGAAGTTTCCAAGAGCCGCGTCTGCTTGTCGACGAGGCGCTGCAACTCGCGCCGACTTTCCATCTGCTCAGGCGTTACGCCGGCGGGCAAGCTGAGTTCCGGCAGCCGAAAATCAGAAGCGTTGGGATCGGTGGTCACCAGTAATGGATCGTAGGCCTTACCGAGAAAGCTGGCGTGCTGTCCGGGAGATACGGAACCGTCGCGGCAGACATACGGGAGCGCGACGAACGTGGGCAGCGCTCCATCGTTCGGCGCCAGCCGAGATACGACCGAGCCGTACGCCGGAAACAGATCCAGCGAATCGCGCAAGCGAATGTCGTCAAGAGGCGGGGCATGGCCCGAAAGGGCATAGTAGGCCGCTGAGTTGTGATTGCGCATCGTGTGATGCACGCTGCGGACTATGGTCACTTTATCCATGACCTTGGCCATCCGCGGCAGATGCTCACATACGTCCAATCCGGGGACGTTCGACTTAATTGGGTTGAAGTAGCCCCGAATACCATCGGGGGCTTCGGGCTTCATATCGAACGTTTCGAGATGGCTCGGCCCGCCGAATTGGAACAAGAAGACGACGCTTTTGGCTTTGGGAGCGATCTTCTTGACGACGTGCGCCGCCGCTTCACCGCGCGCCGCCGCTCGGACCTGCCGCTCGGCGTCGAGCAGCTTTTGCATCGAAAGCCCGAGCAATCCCGCGCCGCCGATCTTCAACGCATCGCGACGCAGCAACTTGGCGGCCCGATAACCGGGACAGGCATGATTTCGCATCGTCGTCGGACCTACCTTCGCAGTAAAAACTCTTTCGAGTTCACCAGCGCCCAGGCCACGTCTTGCCAGGCTCCGCGTTTGTCGTCGGCTTTCTCGACGTGTTCCAGCATGGCCTGCCGCTCCTCTTTCGTCGGTCGGCGATTCAAGGCGTTCCAATAGAGGGAGTCGAGCATTGAAGCCGGCGGCTTCGCGGCGGCGAGTCCGTCGTCGATGCGGTTTCCCTTCTGAGCGAGCAAATTCACGACGATCGGTCCGCCGATCATTTCGAATACTTGGCCGAGCGCCAAATCGCTGGAGCGCTCGCATTCGCACGACAGCAGTCGCGGCGGCTTGCCGAACTTCGTGAGGAATTTATCCGCCGGGAGCACCTTGTCGCGATCCCCGACAGGTCGAACGCCCGGAAGTTGGCCGGCTCGCAAGCCGCCGGGATAACCTTCAAATTCCACGCCCGCACCGGTCACTCGCGTTAATGAGTCGAGAACTTGCTCGGCCGACAGCGAACGAACGATCGCGTGCGAGTAATTCATTTCGTCGCCGCTTCCGCTCGTCGTCGGCCGCGATGTGAGTTGATACGTCCGCGACATCATGATGGTGCGAACGAGTGGTTTAAGACGGAAATCGTGCGCACGGAAGTCGTCGGCCAGCGAGCGGAGCAGTTCGGGATGCGAGGGAGGATTCGTCGCCCGGAAATCGTCGATCGGGTCGACGATCCCGCGACCCATCAGATGGAACCAAATGCGATTGGCTTGAGCTTCCGCGAAGAAAGGATTGTCTTCGTTGGCCAGCCATTTCGCTAATTCCTTCAAACGATCGGCCTTCTCCGACAGGTCGTCGTCGCCGCCCAACACTCGGGGCGAACGGGGCTCATTGGTGCGCGGATCGGCAAATTCCCCTTTCCGCGACGTCCAAACAACTTGCCGTCCTTCGAACTGTCGCTTGTCGTTCTTATCGAATTTGGCATTCTCCAGCACCTTATAGTTGATGCGCGAGAAGAGATTGGCCCAGCTGTAATAGTCGGATTGCGTCCAACGATCAAAGGGATGATTGTGGCACTTCGCACACTGCAGGCGAACGCCGAGAAAAACTTGGGCGGTCGTTTCCGCTCGGATCACGGCGTCGCGCTGAGCGCGATAATACCCGGCGGCCGGCGATGTATAAGTGTCGCCGCGCGCGGCAACGATTTCCGCGGCGAATTGATTCAGCGGCCGATCTTGTTCGATCCAGCGACGGATCCACGAATAAAAGTTTTGCACGCCCTTACGGTCGAGCGTCTTTTCTTCGACTCGCAGCAAATCGGCGAACTTCTGCGCCCAGTATTCGGCGAACTCCGGGCGGTCGAGCAACGAATCGACGAGCGCGGCCCGCTTATCGGGATTTGCGTCCTGAAGAAACGCTTCGGCCTCCGGGCCGGTCGGTACGAAGCCGAGCAAGTCGAGATAAGCACGACGCAGGAACGTGACATCGTCGCACAATTCGGCGGGCTCAATGCGCAATTGTTTCAACTTCGCAAACACAAACCTGTCGACGTAGTTGAACTCGGGAGGATTAGTCCATACGAAATCGGGGCGAGCTTCGACGAACGCGACACGAACCGGCTCCTGACGATCGAGGTAGCGAACGAGCACCGTCGATTCACCGAATTGTTCTCGCCGCACTTCGCCGTCAGGCGCAACGGAAACTTGCGTATTCGACGTCTCATAGACGGCAATGTCCGAGACGTCCCAAGTCGTGCCGTCGTCGAACACCGCAGAAGCCGAAATGCGGACGTGATCGATCGGCTCGACGAGCGTCGCGACCGCCGGCTTGACTACAAGCCTCCGCAACTTCGGCGCTCGACCAAAATCGTGGGCCGCCCCGGCGGCGATCCATTCATAGAGGGTACGATAGGCCGCGGAGTCCGACACAAATCGCCGGCCCCCCTCGTGGGCCTGTTGCATCGTCGCCTTGAGCAGCAGCAGGCTGCGACCGGGGTCTTGAAGGTTGACCCTGCGCCCCATGAAGTCATGAGTCAGGGCTTGATAGTCGAGTTGAGGATCCTGCCCCCGCAGCGAGAGCTTAAACCCTCCCTTGCCGTTGGCATTGCCATGGCACGTTCCAAGATTGCAGCCGGCTTTGGAAAGCGTCTGCATCACATCGCGAGAGAAACTCACCGCTTGCGAAGCCTCTGCCGCCCGGCACGGCCCGGCGACGAACCAGACACCGAGAACAGTTTTCAGGACGGAGATGCCGCAACGGTCCCAATCCAAACGGCGCAGGGAGTGCCAACGCGGGAACATGGCAAACGGGCCGGAGCGAGGGGGGAGGGGGGAATGGCAGGCTCATGCCATTCTAGCCGAGCCCCGAAACTGTTCGCAACAGAACTGCCGAGCTTGCCGGCAAATCAAGGGATTTGCACAACAGCCGATCGATTGCGACCGGTTTATTCTGGTTCGCTCGGTGCGTCGTTCACGATCGTCCAACGCACGCCTTGCCCGCTGCCGTCCCCCATGAAGCGGAGGAAACGAGTCTTGTGATTGCGGTTGAGGCTGACGATCGTGTCATGGAGCCGACGTTTTGGATCCTGATCGCGATGCGGCGGCAAGGGGTCGTCGATGCGGGCCGGCCAACCTTCTTCTTGAAAGGCCGCGAGAATCATTTCTTGATTTGGAGCCGGCACTTTGAACTGCTTCACAGTCAGCCCATTGCAGCGTAATTCTTGCAGATCCGGATCCCAGTGCGGTACGACCCGCCGAGCGGACGTCGAATGTTGCACATGGCCGGGGGGCGGTGAAGTCTTTTCACCGATTGCGGGGGCCGGGTCACGAGGTTGCGCCAATTCGCGACTCCGTGCGGCAAAAACTCCCAGGTCGGTAATGACGAAACAGGATCGCTTGCTGAAGGTGAGCCTGTTCGACTTGTGAAAACTTCTCGTGGCTTCGCCCGGCAGCGTTGTCTCTCGGGCATGTTCAACATATCCCTTGAGAACCAAGTAGCGGAGATCGCTCTTCGTGAGTCCGACGCTCCGAAGTTCACCGATCTCCAAAGCGAAATTCCAGCGATCCGTGCCGGTATCATCGGCGTACTCACGGGCTTCGAGCAGAAACACTAATCCTTCGGCCGCTCGATCAGCGGCGGTTGAGAAGGAGTGGAGCGTCTCGGGCTGCGCGAGCGGTAAGCTTGCGGAATTCAATCGCAGTCGCGATGCCTGAATCAAGGCATCGTCGACCGCGGAAGGTTCGAGGGAGGAGTCGTCCATCGCGACTGTCGTGCTTTCACCAAGCGTCGCGCGTAACTTCGCGACTCAGGGTCAAGGAACACCGAGCAGCCATGATCGACCTTCCGCATCAGCCGAATCTGGCAACAGTGGGTATTCTGGTGAGGTTATTCTCGATAGTCAACTGGGTAACGTACCAAGAATAGGCAGATTCGCAGATTGCGTAAATATGGGAGTTTTTTAGCCGGTTGACACTGCTCACCTTGTTCAGACACTGACCAAATCGTGCGGAACCGCTCCCATTTTTCCGTATGATTGAGGGGGCGCTTTCCGCTGGTAAAGTGTCGTGATCAAATCTTCGTATCCACCGACCATGACATCGAGCCCCCACGACTGTTCGACCATCAAACGACCGGCCCGGCCCATCTCGACCGCCAGCGACCGATCGGCGAGGAGGACGGCCAACCGGTCCGCCAGGGCATCGGCGCAGCCGGGAGCGGTCAGATAGCCGTTGGTGCCATCCTCCACGGTCTCCGGTATGGAGCCGACTCTCGGCGCGACAATCGGCCTGCCGCACGCCAATCCTTCCAGGATGGAAACCGGGTTCGCTTCCATGTGGGAACTGAGGGCAAGCACGTCGACAAGTGCGAGTAGTTGGGGGATATCGCGGCGCGTACCTAGGAAGTGAGTTGCCGCCGACAGGCCGAGAGAGGCGGCTCGAGCTTCCAATTCCGCTCGCCTGGCGCCGTCGCCCACGATCAGAAATCGGGCGTCGGGCACCCGTCGAACGACCTTAGCCGCCGCCTCGAGAAACATTTCGTGGTTCTTCTCGGGACGCAGTGCCGCCACGATGGCCGCGACTGGAGCGCCGCTCGGCAGCCCGATCGAATCGCGCAGCGCGGGGTCAGGTCCCAACGGAGCGAATTTTTCGATATCGACGCCGTTCGGAATGACGAACACCTTGTGGCGCGGACAGCCCTCGTGGGCAATCAGATACTCGCCGTGTGGTTTCGCACAACCGATGAAGCCGTCGCTGAGCGGTTCCAGCATTCGGTTGGCGAACTCGACACGATCCGGCAAACCTGTGGAATGGAGCGACGAAAGAATAACCGGTACGCCGGCGCACCAAGCCCCGAGCCGGCCCCAAAACATCTTATCGCCGCCGGTACCCACGGTGACGACCGCGTCGACTTGGCGTTCGTACATCAACTTCCTTAATCGGCCGACGACCGCGACGTCGTACTTGCCGCCGATGAGTTTTTCAAAAGCCGGAACCTCCTGGGCCAGAATCTCGCCGAGCGGCCCGAATTCCTTAAGGCAACAAAGCTCGGGCGCGAAGCGATTTCGATCAAGCCGGCGAATGAGATTCACAAGCAGCGTTTCCGCGCCGCCGACCGGCATGGAAGTGATGACGAACATTACTTTCAACGGACCGCGATCTTCCAACGGAAGCAACCGGCGACGACGGCGAAACATCGGCACTCACCTCATGACATGATGGATGGGTTTACACGCCCAAAACGCGGCGGAAGCCTTCGACTTGGGCTTCCTTCGGCGGCATCGGCGGAGATTGGTATTCGTAGCGGGCGATCTTCAACTTGCGCGGATCGACGGAGAGCCAATTCCGAAAACGCAACAGATCGTCGTCGGCATGGATCCGTTGGAGATGAAACGGGTCGTCGCCCGGGAAGTTATATGCGCCGTAGGCCGAGCACACGCCCTCATAACCGGCTTCGTAGGCCAGTTCGAACGCCGCCGGTTGCATGTTCGCCGGCAGCCCGAAGGGGAACGCGAAGTAGCGCACGGATCTCCCCAGCAACTGCTGCAACTCCTCGCCGGCAGTGACTACTTCGTCTTCCAGCCGGCGCCGATCCACGACGGCGCCGATGTCCGGATGAGTGCGCGTGTGGGCGCCGATTTCAATAAGCCCGGTCGCGGCCCAGTGTCGCAGGTCGGCGATCGTATTGGGTCGAAACGTATTTCCCGCGCGCATGTCGTGCGGGAACGGAACTCCGTTGCACACATGGTGCAAGGTGACGAAATAAGTCGCAGGCATTTTGTGTTCGACTAGGTGCGGCAGCGCGAACTCATTGTTCTCGCCGTATCCGTCGTCGAACGTGACGACCGCGGCCGGCCGCGGATTGCCGGTTCGAATTCGATGTTGCGCTTCGGCCAGCGTCACGACGTCGCAATGTTTGCGAAGCCAAGTCATTTGCTCGGCGAAGAGATTCTTCGGGCAGGTCCAAGCGTTGGCCCGATCGTCGGCGATTCGGTGATAGAACAAGATCATCACAGGAGCGCGTCGCGCCCGCGCGGCGCGATAGTTCCACCAGACGCGGTACGGGCGAGTGCCGTGATAATAGGCCGCGAGCGCGGCTTGCTTCCAAGGGGACATGCTCGTCTTTCCGATCGTGTTCCGGCGGCCAAACGGGGGTCGCGTGAAGGCGGCATTATTCGCGGCCTTAGGTAACTCTCCGTCACGCAACTCACAAAGCAAATCGTCGAACTAATTTCACGGCTTGGTCGCGGGATTGCGGAAGCCGAACTGCAACGTGCGTTGCCGAAACGCCACGTCGACGCGGAAAGTTCGTCCGGATGAGCGAAATCCGTATGTTCCGCCCGCCTCGGCTAGGTTTTCGACCTAGGGTTTCACGACGAGTCGCCGGAGGTGCGCGCAGGAGTCGCCGTCCTCCGGTCCGAATCGAAACGAGGAACCTCTATCGATGGTCGCCGCCAATTCGCCGCCGACGTTGTTCGACGTCGGCCGCTTGTTCGTGAAATACCCGCTGCGTTGGCTCGTCCCGGCCGTGCTCGTCGCGGGCGTCGCTTCGGCTTATGCGCTGATGAAGCCGCCGACGTGGGAAGCGTCGCAGGCGTTCATCGTCCGCGCGGAAGCCGGCGGCAACGTCGCGGCGCCGGGCCGATTTCGCGATCTCTCGGAGATGAAAACGTTTCAAGAGACTTTGCTCGAGATCGCCAAAAACCGCAACGTCGTGACCGCGGCGCTGAAGGCGGTCGGGCCGTCGCCCTCGGTTCGTGAAGGCGCAACCGACGTCTGGCCGACGGTCGACGACGTCAGCGACTTCGCCGACACGATCAAGCTCGCCCCGCCCAAAGGAACGGAGTTCGGGTCCACCGAGGTTTTTTACCTAAAGATTCGCGACGCAGATCCGCAGCGCGCGGTCGCGCTTGCCGATGCGCTCGCTGAGCAGCTGCTGACGCGCTATCGACAACTTCGCGACCAAAAGACAGGCAGCATGGTGCGCGAACTGGCCAACGCCGTCGAGATCGCGCGAGACGACCTCGATCAATCCGTCGCCGCGATGAAACGACTTGAAAGCGACGTCGGCGGCGATCTCGCCGAACTCCGCAATCTCGAGCAACTTGGCTCGGGCGACAGCGATCTGCGCAAACTCGCGATCGAATTGGAAAGCGAGCTTCGCAACGCGGAAACGGCGCAGCGCAACACCAAGGAGCTTCGCACTCTGCTCGTGCAGGCGCAATCCGATCCTCACAAGCTCCTCGCGACCCCTAATCGTTTGGTTGAAGCTCAACCTGCGCTGAAACGTCTTAAGGAAGGGCTCATCGACGCTCAATTGCGATCGAGCTTGTTGCTGGGAAGTATGTCGCGCGAACATCCGCAAGTGCGGGCGTCGCTTGACGCCGAAGAAGAAGTCCGGCGTCACCTCCACGCCGAAATCACCGCCGCGCTTCGGGGCGTCGACGCCGAATTGTCGCTCAACGATCAGTTGATCGCCGATCGACGCGAAAAACTCGACGCAGCTCGCGGGCGGCTTGATCGACTCGCCTCGCTGCGCGCGGAGTACTCTTCGCTCAACGGCCAAATGCAGCATCGCATGCGACAGCTTGAGCAGGCCGAGAGGCAACTCGTAGACGCTCGCAGCGCCCAAGCGGGCGCGTCGTCGGCCAGTTTGCTGACGCGAATCGACGGACCCGAGGCCGGAACCAAGCCGATCGGCCCCGGGAAAACGACGCTGTTGGGAATGGGAATGGCCGGCGGGCTGCTGAGCGGCATCGGCTGCTTGCTGCTGACCGTTGCGCCCGGCCGCCGCAGTCATGCGGACTTGCCCGCATCCGTCGCGCCTAGACAGGGCGGCGCTGCGGCCTCCTGCGACGACGAAACGCCGCCGGTGATTCCGGAACTCGGCCCCCTTTCTCGCCAAGCTTCGACGTCGTTCGGTCTCCCTCCGTCGCCCGTCCTTCAAAGCTAAGAACTCCTGGGTGCCGATCGCCGCTTCGCCACGCCGCGATTCCTCAATAAGCGAAACCATGACAACTTCCTTAGTCGATCGTACCGATCACATCGAAAACTCGCCGGCGCTTCGCGAGCGCCGCCCGTTGCGTCGCGTGTTGCATGTGATCAACGGCGAGCATTACGCCGGAGCCGAACGCGTCCAAGATTTGCTCGCGGCCGTGCTTCCCGAGTTCGGCTACCAACCGATTTTCGCGGCCGTCAAGCCCGATCAGTTTCCGCTCCGACGCCGCAATGCCGATGCGCCGCTCTTCGAAGCGCGGATGCGTCACAAATTCGATCTTCGTCCGGCCCGCGCCGTCGCGCATTTGGCTCGCCGCGAGGGTTGCGAACTCATCCACACGCATACGGTTCGGTCGGCGATGATCGGCCGAATCGCGGCGCGGATGTCAGGCCTGCCGATGATCCATCATCTGCACAGTCCGACTGCAGGTGATACGACGCACAAATTGCGAAACGCCGTCAATGCCTTTATCGAACGTCGCAGCATTGCGGGAATCGCGGCGGCGATCGCCGTCTCGAAGAGCTTGGCCTGCTACGGCGAACGCCACGGCATTCCCGCCGATCGTATTCACGTCGTTCATAACGGCGTTCCCGTGCTGCCGAGTCTTGCGATTCGCGAAACGCCGGTCGGAACCTGGACGCTCGGTTGCACGGCGCTGTTCCGCCCGCGAAAGGGGCTGGAGGTTCTGCTCGAAGCGTTAGCCGAGCTGCGCCGCGACGGCATCGACGCCCGACTGCGGGCCGTCGGCCGCTTCGAAACCGCGGACTATGAGCACACGATTCACGACCTCTCCGCAAAACTCGGCGTACAAAGCGCGGTCGAGTGGCGCGGCTTCAGGACCGATGTGGCGGCCGAGCTGGCCAAGATGGACCTCTTCGTGCTGCCGAGCCTGTTCGGCGAAGGACTGCCGATGGTCGTGCTCGAAGCCATGGCGCACGGCGTTCCCGTCGTCGGCACCCGCGTCGAAGGGGTGCCGGAAGCGATTCGCGAAAACGTCGACGGATTGATCGCCGAACCCGGCGACGCCGGTTCGCTCGCCGAGCAGATTCGGCGCGTCATCGCTTCCGAAGTCGATTGGGATTCCCTGCGCGAAACGGCCCATCGACGCCAAGTCAATTTCTTCTCCGATCGCAGCATGGCCGCCGCCACGGCCGCCGTTTATCGCCGTGTGCTCGACGGCACGGTTGTCGAGTCGCCGGCCGCCGCCGACGCGGCCGTCGCCCCGGCGACAAGCTAGTCCGCATTTCCCGACGTACCAACATGAGTTCGCACCATGAAGACCGTTGAATTGTTCGGGATGCACATTGCGCAGGTTCGCATGTGCGACGCCGTGGCCGCATTAGAAGAATGGCTGGCCTCGCCGGAAGTCGCTTGTCGCTATGTCGTCACTCCAAATGTCGACCACGCCGTAATGCTCGATGAGCACGTCGGATTGCGTGAGGCGTATAGCAACGCGTCGCTGGTCCTGGCCGACGGATTTCCGGTCGTCGTCGCTTCGCGTTTGCTGAAGCGGCCGTTGCCGGAGCGCGTTGCGGGCAGCGACTTGGCGCCTGCATTGTTCGCGGCGGCCGACGCTCGACGGCCGGTGAGCGTTTATCTCCTCGGCGCGGGGCCCGGCGTGGCCGACCGCGCCGCTCGCAACATCGCCGAGCGCTGGCCTCACGTGACGGTCGTCGGCACGTATAGCCCGCCGATCGGCTTCGAACGAGACGACGGCGAAAACGCCGCCATCATCGAACGAGTGAACGCCGCGCGTCCCGACGTCCTTTTGCTGGGCCTGGGGGCTCCCAAACAGGAGCTTTGGATCGCCAAGCATCGCGATCGGCTGCAAACGAAGGTCGCGCTGTGCATCGGGGCGACTATCGACTTCCTTGCCGGCGAGAAAGCCCGCGCCCCGCGCTGGATGCAAAGCTTTGGGCTCGAGTGGCTGCACCGCGTGGCGAGCGAACCACGTCGCCTCTTCAAGCGTTACGCCCGCGACGCGATCGTGTTTCCGCAACTCGTCTGGCGACAATGGCGCCTTGGCGCAGGCCAATGGGAGTTTGGGGCGAAATAGCGGACGACCAACGCAATCGAGCCACTTAGCGCCGCCGCGTTACGCCCGGCGTCGAGCGACTTCTGCTTGACTTCCTTCTCCGGTCGGCGAAGCTATACCGCTCCCGCCCCGCCATCCCACCGGAGATACTTGTCATGCGTCTCTGTCGCTTCATGTTCGACGGCAAGACTCAGCTCGGCCTCTACGGCGAGAAGACCGTTGTGCCGCTCGCAGCCGGGGCCGTCGCCTATGAAACGGCGACGCATGAAAAACTCAACCTGCCGGCAAGCGACAGCCTCCTCGACTACCTCGGCCCGAAAGGTCCGGGTTACGCCGCGGCCTTAAAGTTGTTCAAGTGGGTCGAACAGAACGACGGCAAGCTTCCCGACGCCGCCGAACTCGAAACGGCGAAGATACAACTTCTCGTGCCGATCCCGACGCCGCGCAAGCTGTTCCTGCTGGCAGGCAATTACAATGAGCATATCCAAGAAGGGGGCGGCGCGGCCACGGAGCGAGCCGAAACGTTCCCATATGTTTTCATGAAGCCGCCGACGACGACGCTTGTCGACCCCGGCAAGCCGATCGTCGTGCCGAGGGTGTCGCCGGGCGCAATCGATTGGGAATGCGAACTGGCCGTTGTGATCGGCGAGCGCTGCCGCCATGTGAGCGAAAGCGAAGCGTTGAAGTGCGTCGCCGGCTACACGGTCGTCAATGATATCTCAGATCGCAAGTTCCGCCCGAATCCCGGGCGTAAGAAGCGCGAGAAAGACGCCTTTTTCGATTGGCTGCACGGCAAGTGGCACGATTCGTTCTGTCCGCTGGGACCGTGCGTCGCGAGCGCCGAGTCGATCGCCGACCCGCAAGGCTTGGAGATGAAGCTTTTGTTGAACGACAAGGTGATGCAAAACGCGTCGACGCGTCAACAAATCTTCCCCGTCGCCGCGGTGATCGAGTTCGTATCGAACATCGTCACGCTCGAACCGGGCGACGTGATCAGCACCGGCACGCCGGCCGGCGTGGGGAACACGACCGGCACTTATGTGAAACCGGGCGACACGCTCCACGCAAGCATCGCCGGAATCGGCACGCTCACCTCGCCGGTCGTCGGCGAATGAGTCCTTGAAGGCTCTTTCGCCGTGGCGAAGTCGTCCGCGTTTCTCGTCGACCGGCTACGTCACTTGCAGGGATAAGTTTTCGCGTGCCCGGTCGTCGGTACGAACACCGTGAAGCTCTTGCCGTCGGCGGCGACGGAGACCTTCATGTGTTTGCCGTCGCACTCCGCGCGGTGGTTGGCGATAAATTCGTCGGCCACGTTATGACTCGTCCCGTCTTTGCGCTCGGTCTTATGTAGCTGATACACTTGCCGGATCGACTTCGTTTCCTGCAAAGTCGCGAACATGAGTGGGCCGTTCCCCTTCGTGACGCCGTTGTTCACGATCGCCACGGTCGGTTCTACCGAACGCACGAGCACCGGATTGTTGCTGACGTCGAGTCCATGATGGCTCGCTTGAAACAAATCGACGATCCCGCTGCCGTTCACGGCCGCAATTCGGTTCTGCGGACAGACTAAGTCTCCTTCTCGATTCCAAGTCAGGTCGCCCGCGTCGAGGAAGTCGAAGTCGCCGAAGCGCAGGAGAGTGACCACGCTGTTGGCGTTGTCGGTGTTGTCGATCGGCTTTTGCCGGTTGTCCGCACAGCAAGTGTTGTCGCTCGGCGTCTTATCGGCGGCGATGAACTTCTGTCGGGCGGCCAAGCAAGTGAGCGATAAGGCGGGAGAGCCGCCGCCGGCCTTGAGCGGAACGACGTCGCCGGGTGAAATCTGTCGCCGCGAGTCGGACTTGAACGCCAGATATTCTTCGTCCGGCTTCTCGCGTTGCTCCGACCAAGTCGCGTTGTCCCACACCGTGCCGATCGGCAGCACGGCCGCCAACTGCGCCGCGCCGCCGAAGTGGTCGCGATGGTAATGGGTCGTGATCAAATAATCGATCTTCTTGAGCTTTGCCTCCTGCACGGCGACGTGAAAGATGCGATCCGGGTCGCGGCGCCCCGGGTTGCCGGAATCGATTAACACCGACTCGCCGATCGGAGTGACGATCAACGTCGCCGCGCCTCCTTCGACGTCGACCCAGTAAATGTCGAGCGTGTTCGCGGTCGCTTTCGTCGTCTTCGATTCGGAAACGAAGGCGAACGGGCTTTGCGGTCGCGTAAGCCCGGCTTGCTTGCCGGTTTTCTTCTCCACCTTCGTTTTCGGCAAATCATCGACGAATTTGGCGTCGGTACGACGGAGTTCTTCTACGGCCTGTCTACGCAGCGACTTCAAACGCTCGGCCTGTTCCGGCAACGCGGCCAAGTTCTTCAACTCTTCCGGATCGGACGCCAAGTCATAGAGTTCTTCCATTTCACCTTCAACGAATGTGCGGATGTATTTGTACCGTCCGCTGCGCAAGAGCGCGTACCACGGAACTTCACTCGCTGCGGTGAGTCGCTCGTCGGTCGGAATTACGTCGGTCTCCGCTCCGTAGCTCCGTGCGGTGTGCGTCAACAGCGTCGGCACATCCCACTTCTCAATGGTCGGATTCCTCACGAGTTCCCGAATGTCGTGCCCGTGCGTTTTCCACGGAATCGACACCCCCGCCTCGCGGCAAAAGTAGTCGACCAAATCCGGCGAGTTAACCGGATGCAGGCAGACCTTGCCGGCCGGCGTCACGCCGGGCTGAAAGATAATAAGCGGCGAGGCGACCGTTGCGTCGTACGGTGCCACCTTCTGATTGAACCCATGCTCGCCCAGTCCGTAGCCTTGATCGGCCGAGTAGACGACGATCGTATTCTCAAGCTGGCCCGATTCTTCTAGCGCGTTGAGCACCCGGCCGACACCTTCGTCGACCGCCATCATGCACTCGTTGACCTGTTGCACCCAAGCGTCGTAACGCTTACCGGCCTTGCGAGTGTCGAAATTGTCGGCCTTCTTGGCCTTGTTACCCATGACCGGTCTGCCGTCGGGGCCGGCGATCCAGGCGGCCGTTTTGTTCAAATACTTCGGCTTGTCGGGCCACGGACCGAGAATATCGGCCGGCAAAGGCGCTTCGTTGCCGGCGAGCTTGCCTTTGTGCCGGGGCGACGGCGTCGTCGGGCCGTGGATCGCTCCATAACAGAGCCAGAGATACCACGGCTTATTAGGATCGCGATTCTGACCGCGAATGTACTCCTCCGCCCATTTCGTATAGTTATCAGTCGAGTAACCCTCGACTTTACGCTCGACGCCGTTGAACGAGAGGATCTGATCGACGTAATAGTTGCCCGCGTTTTCCGGGTGGGCCGGTCGATTCCACACGATCTGATAATCCCAGTCACGTCCAAAACCGGCGTCGGTGCCGGTATGCCACTTGCCGATTTGCGCCGTCTGATATCCTTGCTTGCGAAACTCGGCGGGCACGAATGGGCACTGCGCCGGATCGTAGGTGCTGCCCGGGTATTTGCCGGCCATCGTCATGGACTGCACGCCGTGCTGCAGGCGCCCGGTCAATAAGCTCGCTCGCGACGGCATACACCAAGCGCCTAAATAGGCCCGCTCAAATCGCACGCCGCGGCCGGCCAACTTATCGATGTTGGGCGTCTTCACCCAATTCGGCGCGCCTTCATAACAGCTGAGCGTCTTATAAGACTGATCGTCGGCATAGATGAACAAGATGTTCGGTCGGCTCGCCTGCTTTTTAGTTGAGGCGTCGTCGGCCGCGGCGCAGACGGCGTTTCCGGCCAGCGCGATACAGGTCGTGAGCGCTGCAAACCGAGGAGTGAGAACCGAGCGATGCATGGAAACGAATCCTCTACGGGGCATGCGGTTTGAGAGTGGTGTAGAGCATAACACCGCGACGATCGCGGTTCCAATCTTCGACGCGCGGCACAGCGCGAATAACGTTGCAAATCGGCGGCGTTTCCGCTACCTATCCATCGACCGACGGGCATGCTTCGCCGCCGCCCACGGCGTGCTCGATCAACCGTAGAGGAGGCCCATGCTCGAACGATATGGCTTCTATTGTTTAGTCGGCGGCGCAACGCTCGCGCTCGTCGCCTTCGTCATCACTGTTCGCCGAGCGTTTCAGGCGGGATCCGGTTGGGGCGTACTGACGCTGATCTTTCCGCCGACGGCGCTCGTCTTTGTCGCCGTCCGCTCCGTTCACAATCGTCTGCCGGCCGGACTCGTCGTCGCTGCGGCGGCGTTGATCGGCCTCCCCTATGCGTTGAGCTACTACGAGCGCAACTTTCTGCCGCTCGAGCCGTACGAACAGATCGTCGACGGCGAACTGCGCCTCACTCTCACCGGCTTGAAGGATTTCAACTACGCAAAGCTTCGCGACAAACCAAACGTCGTCGTGCTGCAAATGGCCAACGCCGACGTCAACGACACGACGCTCGACTACGTCGCCGGGCTCTCGAAGCTGCGGACGCTCGACCTCCGCGACACGCAAATCACCGACGCGGGATTGGCAAAAATCGCGGCGCTGCCTGCGCTGACCGAGCTTTATTTGGGACGCACGAAGATCAGCGATGCCGGCTTCAACCGGCATCTGGCCGGAAAGGAGTCGCTGATAAAACTAGATTTCACGGCGACCGAAGTCAAAGGCAAAACGAAGCGTGATTGGAAACAGCGACGCCCCGAAATGCGCGAGTACGTCGATTAGCGAGTGCAAGCGAGGTTGGGCGCTCACTACAGGCAAGAACACAAGGACTCACAGCATGCCGCTCGAACTCTTCGAAGACGAATTCGGCGATCCGCGCAACGCTCGCACGCTCGCCGTCGCGGCCGACATCGCCTACTACGCCGAGCCTGAAGGAACGACGGCTTTCAAATCGGAGTTCGGCATGGACGCCCTGCTAATCCACGCCGGCAATACGCAGGTCTATGTCGCCTCCAACGACGATCACATCGTCGCCGCCTTTCGCGGCACGGAAGCGCCGACGAGCTTGGAGGGAATCAAAGACTGGCTTCTCACCGACGCCATGAACTTGCTGATTCTCCCCGAAGGAGATATCGGCACCGATTTCGCCGCGGCCGGCGTCGGCACGCGCTGGCACCAAGGATTCATCGTCGCGCTCAACGAGGTGTGGGCGCCGTTCGTCGCCGCCGTCGAAGCACGGCGCAAAAAGAGCGACCGACCGTTGTGGCTCACCGGCCATAGTCTCGGCGGTGCGCTGGCGCTGCTCGCCGGCTGGCGCTTAAAACGGAAGTTCATCCCGGTCCATCAAATCTACACTTACGGCGCACCGATGGTCGGCAACGTCGAAGCGGCGGCCAAAATCGACGCCGAGTTCGGCAAAAAAATCTATCGCTACGTCAACGACCAGGATCCGATCCCGCGCTTACCGACGATGAGCCTCTTGGCCAATCAATACGGCCACTGCCAAAAAGAGATTTTACTCTGCCCATCGGGGGCCGCTGCGGCCGTCTCCAGCCTCTTCGGAACGCTTGCCGGCCGCGCCGCCGACGGACTGCTCAAAGGAACACTTATCGACGACGCCTGGAAGTGCGTCGTCGATTGCCTCGGTGCTCACGCCATGGAAAAGTACCGTTCGCATGTCGGCCGGCTTTAATCGGGTGTCGATGCGCCGCTACTTCAGGGACGTCACCGTTTTTCCGGTGTTCACGGCTTCCAGGTCGCTTCCCTTAATCCGCTTCAAGGCGTGCAGATCGTCATCGTTCCAGCGATTGTCGTGCGCGCCGGAGATGAACCAATTTCCGCCGTTGTCCGCGAGAATCATGCCGTACCTTTGTAGCGCGACGGCGACGGCACGTGCCTGCGGCGGTAAATCGGAGACGTCGTAATCGGCCCTGAGGCGGAAGCGCAATCCCATCGGCGGCAGGTGTTCATCTTCGGAATCGCTCGCCCAGTGTGACGCGGGCGGAATAAACGCGCGACGAGTCTTTTCGCAAGTAAATCGCAAGGCATGGTTGATCTCTCCGGCTTCCCCGACTTCGTCGAACCGTACTAGCCCCGGAAAGATCGGCAATCCGGCGGCGTCGGCTGAGGTCCAGCCCAGCGGACGCCGTTGATTGCGCGTAAGATCCCAAATCGCCCCGGAGCCGGCCTTCCAAGAATCGCCGTCGCGCTTCACGTAGAACAACTCGTAGAGTTTCTTCTCCTGCGGGTCGATGAGAATCACGTGCCGATCGCCGTCGGCGTCGGGTTCCCCTTCAATGCGCACGCCGTCGAAGAGCGGGTAGGGGCCGCGATCGCTTTCGTCGGCGTAATCGAATTCGACTGCGACCTTCGCTTGATCCGAAGCGACGACGTCGAACGGAATGCCGATCGGCGTCCCTTCGTAGACGCCTCCGAAATCGGGATGCATCCCGACGTTCTCTCCGATCGAGTCGATGTACGCCTTCGAAAGCGGATGCACGGGCAATTGATCGACGCGTTGGTTCCACGGACTATCGCTCGGAAAAACGGCGACATCCCCATGTTCCGTCTTCAACACCGGGCTCGATTCGCCGCCGCACCCGACGTCGGCACACCACATCAGAGCGGCCGCCGTAAAACCTTGAAGCAGTCGCAATACGAGTCGCATAGAACGATCCTACTTGGAGAATGACATGCGGAACGAAAAAAGCCCGTCCGTGCTAAATGGCCCTTGATCTGCAGCGCATTGCAGCGAAGCAAGTTACACGAATAGGCGGGAAAACGCCCGCAGACCGGGAATCGTCCTGTAAAAAAGCGCGCAACGAGCGACAACGACGAACTCCGGAACGGCTTACCGTGATCGCCATCGTCCGAACTTGGCCAAGAAATGGGACTGCAGATACAGAACTGCACTCCGGCGAACGTTCTACGGCGACCGCGGACGCGACATAAGAGGCGGCCGGGGAACAGGCCGCAAGGGGTGCAGAAATAGGGCTACATAACGCAGCCCGCCTGGGAAGACAACTCGCTCGACCGCGACAGTCGGTCGATTATCCCCAGCACTCCCAACGGAAAATCAAACAGTGGGCGATACAAGACCACGACGAATCGCCTGGTTCTGCGGAGAATTGCGTAAGTTCAACTAGGGTGGTGCGGAATCGGGTGCAATCCGGTTCGGATGCGCCCCCGTCCTGCCAACTCGGCAGCGATGTGCCCGCCGCCGTCGACCGTCAACTCCTCGTCGTCGTCGAGTGGAAGCCCGACGGGTCACAGGCCCTCTATCACGACGAGCATCTCCGCCGCCTCCTCGCCCTCTGGCCCTCCCTCCCGCCGGCCGATCGCCGGGAGGTCGTGAGCTTGGCGGAGGCGATGGCCGAGGACCGGGCGAGGGAAGTCGGGCGGTCGACGGCCGTGGAGGTGCGACAGTGAACTCCCACCACTCCCGCAAGCCCGTCACGGTCGACGACCTCGAGCGCATCGAGCGCCGCTTGTGGCGCGGGGAAACGCTCACCGACGACCTGCTTGAGCGGGCCGAAGCGGCTTGCGTCCGCATCTCCAAGCAGCGATTCCGGTCGGCCGACATTCGGCAACTGGCGATCGTTTGCCTTGGCCGAATCGCACGGGCGAAGGGGCGAAATCAGGAAACCACGGCCAAGGCCGACCCGTCGCACGTCGCGCCGGGTGGCGATCCGGCCGGAATTTGAAAGGGGAACCGATGACACGACTAGGCAACCGGGAGCCGAGCGCTCCGACCGATCAGGACGCCGACACGCAAGATTTCAAGATGGAGGCCCGGCCCGACATGACGGGCGAACAACGAATGTGGGAGATCAGTTTCAACAAGGAACCGGAGAAGGTTTTCCGGCAACAAGCCACGTCGGCCCGCGAAGCGTGGGCGCTCTTCTGCGATCGCCGCAAGGAGTGGCCGTCGCCCCACACCGCCACCGTTCGGCCGGCTCGCAAGTAGTCGGCCCGTTTCAATCACCGCAACCAAATTTGAGAACTCCCACAATGAGCGTTTTGGACATCCTTCGAGGCCGGCGGGCGGAAGAACGTAGCCGCCGACAAGCCGAGCAAACCGACGCGCAATCGATCTACTTCGATTGTCTGCGGAAGTCGATCGCGGGCGAAGAACTCGACCCCGACGAAGTGGAGCGAATTATCGAGGCCGCCGGCTTCACGCTGGAAGACTTCGAAGCCCGCATTAACCGTGAAGAGCGCCGGGCGGAACTGGCGGAACATGTGAAACGCGGCGAGCAAATCCGCGAAAAGTCGCGTGCGAATATGGAGCGCCGCGCGGCTTTGCAAAAGGAAATCGTCGACGCACAGGAGCGCTGGCGTCTGCAAAGCCTTGAGATCGACACCGAGCGCGACCGGCTGCAATACGCCTATCGCCAATGTCTTCAAGCGGAAACCACGTTGAAGAACTTTCCGAGCTTGGAAGATCCCGTTAGCGGCGTGTTCTACGCCGACGAATAACGGGCGAGCCAGTCAGTCCGCCGTTTCTTTTCCCGCAAGCCACAAGAGAACCAAACTTATGTCCGCAACTGCAACCCTCGAAAGCCCGGCTGAATTCTTCGCCGAATACGCCGCGCAACCGCCCGGCCGGAAGCTGGTCGTCGATCGGGCCGCGTCGACCATCAGCGGCGTCAAGCTGATGGGTATTGAGTCGAAAAACCGCCGGCGCTTCACGGCTCAGGCGATGGCCGACGCATTTCGCTTGAGCGAAAACGCGAAGATCAACGTCAACCACAACTCGCGCGACTTGTCGGCTCCGCGAGAATACGCCGATCGACTCGGTTTCGTTTTGTCGCGAACGCTTGAGCCCGACGGCATCTATGGGACCGTGAAGATCAACCCGAAGCACCCGTTAGCCGAGCGGCTGTTTTGGGAAGCGGAGAACGCGCCTCACCTGTGCGGCTTTAGCCCGGTGTACGCACCCGGAAAAACATCGCGCTCCAGCGATGGCTGGCTCATCGTCGAGACCGTGGCGAAGGTGACGTCGATCGATTTGGTAGCCGATCCGGCCACGGCGAACTCGCTTGCGGAAGGGAGCGGAACGGCGAGCAGCGCGGCGAGCGGCTTGGCGCCCGTCGCTCCCACCGTGCCGACGAAGCCCGCCGCGGCTCCCGTCGTCACTCCGCCGGCGAAACCGCTTGCGGAGGCGAAGGTCACGGCCGCGAAACCTGCGACGATTCCGACGAAGCCCGCCAAGCCGGTGGATCACCGCTCCTTTGTCGAACGGGTGACGGGCGCGCCCGTGAAGCGGCACGCCACCGAGGAGGCGGCGGAAGCGGCTTCCAAGAGCTTCGCCGACTCGATCACCGCACCGTCGCACCCGTGGTTGAAGCGTCCCACGCCGCCGAAGAAGACGGAGCGAGAACTTCGCGAAGAGCAGCGAGCGTTGGCGGAGCAGCGTGAAGACGAAAGCCGTAAGGCGACTGCCGATCGGCTCACGCGGCGGCCGTCGCTGTTTGAGCAGATTCGCCGCTAGCCGGAGATCCCCTTCCCGGCTCGGCTGCAAGGCCCGCGTCGCACCGCCACCGCCCGGTCGACGCGGGCCGCTTTGTTGTCGTCGTCGAAGCGGGGCGGGCGGAGTTGCGAGAGGAAGCCGCGCGGCGGGGCGCGGCGTTCTTGCTGGTGATGCAGGACCGGCGACGGCGCGAGCGGATTGCGGGGGAAGGGAGCGAGCCCACGGCGGCGCGGTGCATCCGTGGCGGAAAACGGCATCAAGAAAACATTCTCAGCCCGGATTCGGACCATAATTTAAGTGTGAGGGTTAGGTGGTCGATAAAGCTACTGTTGGGGGTTAGCCGCAATTTACAGCCCGCGATGTTGTCGCTTTGATATGACACTTCGCGGGCTTTTTTCGTGAGCGGCCGACCGACTACTTCCGCCGCGGCCGTGGGATCCGCTTGCCGACGTTATCGGCGTTCAAAAACTCGATCGGCTCTTCCGGCTTCGTCGTCGGCATACCGGGATGCTTCCCCCAGGTGTCGGCGGGAAGCTGGTTGTAGGCGCCCGTCGGCCGGTTGTCCGCGTGGTAGCCGGCCGCTGCGATGCGTTGCTCCACGGCGGCTAGGATCGCCGCGCAGACTTCCAGGGCAGTCGCCGATTCACCCACTCCCGCAAGCCCGGCCTTCTCCGCCGCCGATCTCGCCGTGGTCGCGTTGGTGGACGGGTGGAAGGTGCGCCACACTTCCGACTCATCGAGAACGTAGCAGACGTCGTTGACGATCTGGTATTCGAGCCCGCAGGCGTCGGCAATTCGGCCGTCGAGATCGGGGCCGGCGGAGAGAGGGGCGGGGTCGGGCGACGTCATCCGTGGCGGCTCTCAAGGTACGCCAACGCCAACTCAAATTCCGCGGCGTCTTGCTCTTCGAGCGCGTGGGCCTCAATCTCCGACGGCTCGCCGGCGCCCTTGCGTTCGTCGTGTAGGTGCGTGGCGATCTCGCCTGCGGCGGCGAAGCGTTGGAGGAGGTCGGCGCGGCGGGTGGGGGTCATGGGCAATTGACGGATTTAGAATTTGTGTTAGGTGGTGCTTGGCGACCGATTCCAAAACACTAAGGAGCCATCGCCGTGGGTTCAATTCCAGTTCGATATTACGCTTCGACAATTCATTGCTCAACAAATGAGATCGGCATCGCCTTTTCACTAATCTCGCCCGACGGCTCGCCGATTGACGCGACGCGCATCCGCGTCATTCCTCAAGGTACACGGTTCCGCACTCCTAAAAGCGGACGCTTGCTTATCGTCGAATCGGTTGAATTCGGTGCAGGCGAAGGCACACGCGACGAGTTTGCGAGTCGACGTCACTGTATCTGCACCGGCAAGAAATAGCCGTTTCCGGCGGCCCGCGTCACACCACGCCCATAACCGCGCGGCAATTTCCCGCTGATTTGCGGGCGTTTCGTCTGGCCGGCGGGAAAGGTGGGGCGAGATTGGGGCGGATGCCTGATTTCCAGGCACTCCGCGGGCTCGATTCGGCCGCCGAACTCTTTGGAAATTTTCAAAATTCCGACCGGATTTTCGGCGGTGAGCGCTCACCGATCGGCCCGGCGGTGAATTTTCTCAGGTGCGAGTTTTGGGCCGGTTGCAGTTGCGGCGAACTGCGCGAGGTTGAATCGAGCCGACGCGAGTTGAGACGTTCGCGTTATCTAATCGACTCTCGCGATTCACTTCTCCGCCGGCGTTGGTCGCATCATCCCGCGCGCTAATTCTCTCGCGCGCCGACCACGTTGCATCGCCTCGCCGACGTCGCCCAAGATTAAACCCACGGCCGGGGCGGAGGTGTTTTTTCTTCATCGTTTTGCAGCGTCTTGTAGCGTTCTTGCAAAGTCTTACACGTTCTTGGTGTGCGATCGTGCCCGATCGTGCGGGATAGTGCGAGGGGTTAATGAACTTGCTCTTGGAAACTCGTCATTGAGTTTCGCATATTCAGTTGAAGTTCAAGGCGCTCTTGAAAAACAATGCGCCTCGCTGGTTGGATTGGCGTTTGAATGTTTGAACCCACAGATAGAAAAGGGACGAAAAATGACGATCGCCGATAACGAAAAGCTGGAATGCCTAAGCGACGTGATTCGGGCATCGTGGATGCCACGGCCACGCGGCGGGCGACCGATCAACATTGCGACGATTAGCAAGTGGGCATCGCAAGGCGTGCGCGGCGTGTTCCTCGAAGTGGTTCACGTCGGCGCGACCGTATGCACGTCGCGCGAAGCCGTCTCGCGATTCTTCGCTGCCGTCGCCGATGCAAAACAGAAGGCCCGCGCCGCCCGTCGCGCCACGCCGAACACCGCGCGAGACAGCCGACGTTCGGCCGCGACGAAGAAGCCGACCACCACGCGCCGCAAGGCTGCCGTCTAACCGTTCACGTCGCGAGCGACATAAGCCACCGCCGCGACGTGAGAAACCACCCCAAGAACTGTTTTCGCGTCACGCGACCGGGAAAACAAAATGAAAGTCCGTAACGAAACTGCGCCGCCGCTACTCTCAGCCCGGCTGGCGTACACGATTTTGGAATCGGCCGAACTCGCGGCCGTTAGTGCGTCGACGATCAGGCGCGCCATCGAGAGCAACGAGTTGAAAGCCGCGCGGCTTGGCTCGGCATCTAGCGCGATTCGCATTCGCGCCGTCGATCTGGACCGTTGGTTAATGCAGCGAGCCGGCAGCAGTGAGCCCGCCGTTGTCCCCGCACAACTCGACGTGACGGGAGGCGGCCAGAATGACGCACGATAAAAGTATCGGCGCAAAAAAACGCCGCGAGCCAGGACGCGACTCCCAACCCGCGGCGGCGTGTAAGGTTGGGCGTGAATCCCACCCCTACCCGCAAGCCGTCTTCAAGACTACCGACGCGGCCGGCGAACGGCAAGGCGAGAGCCACGGACGGGCCGCGGAAGGCGGTGCGACATGAGCGTTGCCGAGCTTTCCCGAAGCGTTTCGCATCAACCGTTGCAGGATCACCACCGTCGCCACCTTGCGGCAAGCGGCCTCACAGACGAAACGATTGCTGCAGCGGGCATTCGTTCCGAGACCGATCCGCGCAAACTCGCGACAATGCTTAATCGTCAACGGCTGCCGTCCCGCATGGGCGCCGCAATCGTCTTCCCGTTTCGAATAAACGGAGTCGAAGCATTTTGCCGCGTTCGTCCCGACAATCCCCGCGTGAAAGATGGCAAGCCCGTAAAGTACGAGAGCCCGATTGGGCAGCCGAATCGAGTTTACTACCCGCCTGGAACGGAGTCGCTAGTCGACAATGCCGATCAGGAATTGCTGATCACCGAGGGCGAAAAGAAGGCGCTCGCCGGAACTCAGAATGGGTTTCCGGCAATCGGACTCGTCGGCATTTACGGCTGGAAAGACGCACGCAACGAACGGTTACTGCCCGAACTCGAACGGATCTCTTGGAAGCAGCGTCGCGTTTTTATTGCGTTCGACAGCGACATTCGGACCAATCAGAACGTTCGCGATGCGGCACTCAGACTTGCGGAACACCTACGACTGCGCGGGGCGATTGTTCGCCTCGTTATGCTTCCCGAGAAATCGGACGCCGAAGGAAAGCCGATCAAAGTCGGCCTTGATGATTTTCTAGTCGCGCAAGGCGAGAACGCGCAGCGCGAATTGCGTCGACTTCTCAACGAAGCGGAGGAGCCTGAAAAGCCCGACGCCGCTCAAATGAAGCAGTCGGCAGGCGAGATCGACCCGGCGACGGAAGCCGAGCGATTCTTGAAAACCGGCGAGCGCGACGGCTGTTACTCGCTTGCCCATTGGCAGGGGCAATTCCATCTCTATGGCCGCGGGCACTACGAGGAAGTTCAAGCGGGGGAAGTGCGATCGCAACTCGTTCGACACCTAAACCCAAATTTCTCGCACGTTACGCGATCAGTCGTCGAAAACATCATGTTGCAGGTTCAGGCGCAATGCTTGGTTCGCGGCAAGGTCGAATGGCCCGCCTGGATCGGCGACACGCCGCCCGTGAATTGGCGACCCCGCGACGTGTTATCTGCGAGAAACGGTTTGATTAATCTCCGCGAGTGGGCGGACGGCAATCGACGAATCATCCCCGCAACGCCACGATTTTTTACGCCCACCGCACTCGATTACGACGTCGATCCCAACGCGGCACAACCCTTCGAGTTTCTTAACTTCCTGCACTCGCTTTGGGATGACGTCGAGTCGATTGAGACGTTGCAAGAATGGTTCGGCTATACCCTCACCGGCGACACATCACAGCAAAAGATTCTCGGATTGTTCGGCCCGAAGCGCAGTGGCAAGGGGACGATTGTAAGAACCCAAAGCGCGATGCTTGGAACCAACAATGTCGCTGGCCCAACATTCTCGAGTATCGGAGATCGCTTTGGCTTATGGCCACTTTACGATAAGTCGCTCGCAATCTTTAACGATGCTCGCCTTTCAGGACGCACAGACAATGCCGTCGTCGTCGAACGCCTTTTGAGCATCAGCGGGGAAGATGCACTTACTGTCGACCGGAAGAATCTTCCGCCGAAAACCGGCAAATTGCCGACGCGGCTGATGATCGTTTCAAACGAACTTCCGCGGCTTGGTGATTCTTCCGGCGCTCTTGTTGGCCGCATGATTGTCTTGCAGCTTCGAAAAACGTTCTACGGGCGCGAAGACACAACCTTAAGAAAGCGGCTACTGACCGAACTGCCCGGCATCCTGCTTTGGGCGATCGAAGGTTGGCGTCGGCTCCGCGAGCGTGGCAGGTTCGTACAGCCCGCGGCTTCCGCCGACCTAATCGATGATCTCGACGAACTTTCGAGCCCGATTGGCCAATTTGTCCGTGAGCGATGTGTCGTCGGTCCCGGCTTCCGTGAATCCATCTCGAACCTGTACCGCATTTGGGTTGATTGGTGCAAAGAGAAGGGCATCAAGGAGCCGGGCATCGAACAGGGCTTCGGTCGCAATCTTGCCGCCGTCATTCCTGATTTGCACCGAGTTCGGCCGACTGGCCCAGACGGGGAAAGATACAGAGCCTACGAAGGCATCGGACTGCGATTCACGTAGTAGCGTCCGCACAACGTCCGCATTGCGTCCGCGATCGCGTCCGCAGTCGACACGCTTAAAACCCTTGAAATTACGAGTCCGTCCGCAGTCGTCCGCATATTTTCAACTCGATACAGACATAGAAAACATTAGGTAGTGAGCATGTTACTAATTGCGCTTTGTAGATGGAGCTGCGTTAGTCGCGTCCGCGGACGTGTGCGGACGTGCTTCTCTCATCAACCACGCTCTCCGCCCTCCCGCCGGCCGTTTTCCTCGCGCGTGCGCGTAGGGTTAGGCGCAGAATCGCGACCCTTCCACCGCCGCCCGATTCGTTTGTCCGTCCGTCCGTCGTGTCCTTTTCCGCAAGCCAAACAGAAAGCGACTTATGATCATGCAAGCCAGCATCACCGCCGAACCGTCGGCCACTCCGGTCTCGTTGCCCGATCCCCGAACACTCCCCTCCCGCCGACGTTCGAAGTTCGCGGCCCCGACGTCGCCCACCGCCCCGCAGGCCGACAAGCCGACCGCCCCGCCGAAGCCGAAGCGACCGCCCGTCGATCTCGTTTCGATGGCCGTGGGCATCGTCAGCTTGCGGCCGCGCGATCTGCAGGCGCTACGCTACGTCCTCGACATGGCGACCACGCCGCGGACATCGGACGGAACGCCGATTCACTGGACCGATGAACCCTGCCTCCCGGTCGACGTGCTCAACGATCGGGTCGGCGGTTGGTTTAAGGCCGCGATGGAGATTGCGGCGCTTCGAAATGCCGAGCTTGTCCGCGTGGAGAACGTCGCCGGCCGTCCGTGCGTGTTCCTCACCGAGGCGGGGCGGGCGGTCGCGAACCGTCAGCCGGCCGAGCCCGGCTTGCCGTGGTCATTCAAGACGCCGGGCGGTTGCTGCCCGTCTTGCGGCACTCCGCCGACGATCGCCCCGACCACCCCGACGACCGTGACGACGGAGTAACCACCGATGCAAGCCAACGAACTCGCCAAGCGAATGGACGAAGTACGCGACGACATGCGAGAGGCGCTATGCGCGGCCTTCCCGCCGTTGCTCGCTCGCTTGGCGGTTCGTTACTTGCGCGGCGACTGCCACCGCGACGGCTACGACTTGGCGGCCGACGTCGATCGGTGGGCTGCGGGCTACGGCGAGCCGATCGACGTTGCTGCGCTCATCGTCGACATGCGGCGGCGGGGTCTTATTCTCCGCTCGGCGGAGGTGAGCCTGAGCCGGGCGGGCCGTGCGCTCGGCAACGCGGTGAATCTAGACGGTAGCATTCGCCCGCCGTCGAAGGTCGGCACGAATAGGGATGAACAGCGAGTTGCGATGTTTCTTGTGTGGCAGCATTTGCCGCCGCGCGAGCGATCGACGACCGAGCGAGCCGGCGGGGTCGATTTGAATGCGACAACGCGACTCGACGTCCGTTCGCTCCGCAAGCGTGGCGATGAGTGGCGGAAGGCCGCGCCGCCGAAGGTAGCCGCAGCGAAACAAGCCGAGCCGGGCCCGCTCGGTGCGAGGAAGCGGAGGCCGGAGCGGCGGCGGAAGAAGGTTGACCCGGCGAACGTGTTGCGCGTTCCGCCCGGTCAACTCGGCCGAGTGATGGCGGCGACGGTTGCGGCAGAGGTCGGGCGGTTGATCGAGCGGCAAAAAAACGAACCGACTGCACCCAAACCCGCCCCACCCGCAGGCCCGACGGCGGACGGAGCGAACGGATAGGCCGCAATTTGCGGCGTTTTGTGAGTGAGTGGCGGCGAATGAAGAAGTCCTGAAACGACGTTTACCCAACGAAGCAAGGAATTTGAACATGAGTGAGAACCAAACCCCGAGCGGCGGCGAGCGATCCCCCGACCACCCCGCCGGCCAACCGACGGCGCCCGTCGAACTCCCGCCGGAGATCGCCGCCATTTTCGACGAACGCATTCAATCGCTCGAGTCCGAGATCGCCGCCCTCGACGTGGAGATTGCCCACCGCGAACTCGTGGCGGCCTTGGCTCCGGTGGTCCGCTCGTTTCTCGCCGATCTGATCACGATCGTCGATCAACGAATCACCGAGCGGCTTGCGGAAGTGCGGGCCGCAGCGATCGACGGCGGCGCGAGCGCGAACTAGCGGCGAGATCGAGAACACCCAACGAACCGACGAACCAACCGAGGGCAGACCAATGGCAAAACAACGAAACGTCGACTATGTCCTGCGGATCGTTACCGATCCGAAGAACGCCGCGACGGCCGCGGACTTCGCGCAGCACTTCAAAGACTTGGAAGCATCCGCACGCGGAGCCGAGCGAGCCGCAAAGGCCGCATCGGCGGCGGTGCGTGGCGCGGGCTCCGGCTCCGGCGCTCGTGGCGGCCGTGGCGGTGCGGGAGGATTCGGGGGCGGTTTTGCGGCGGCGTCGGCCCGCGAAGAGCGCATCGAGCGCGACACGAATCTACGCCAAGCGGCGGCGGCCTTCGAACGGGAAAAGCGATTGCTCGCCGACCGTGTTCGCGCGCACCTCGACGCAAGCCGGAAGATCCGCGAAGCCGCGCGGGCCGCATCTTCCGCCGGCTGGCAACGTCGACAAGCCGCGGCGAACTTCGGCGCGACGATTGGCGAGCCCGCCCGCGATAACGTGATGCGCGATGAATTCAGCCGCTTCCAACGGGAGCAACGCGACCGGGCCGCCCTCTCGGAACGGGCCGAACGCGCGAACATCGCAGTTCGCAAAGAAGCCCGGCAGGCGATGGAGGCTGCGACCGGAGCGGCGGAACGGTACGCACGGGCGATTGTGCTTTTAGGCGTGGCTGATTCAAAGACCGCGCAAGAAGCGTTGCAACTGGTCGCCCGTTTCCAGGCCGTTACCGACGTCGTTTATGGAACCGCGAAAGCCTTTGAGGCCGCGGGCAAAGCGAGGCGAGCGTTTCAGGCGATGGACGCTGCCAGCGGGGCCGCGCAGGCGGTGAAGATCGGCGGCCGTGTCGTCGGCGGGGCCGCAATGGCCGGCGGCGGTGCGGCGCTCGGCGGCATCGGTGCGGGTGCGGTCGCCTTGGGTGCGGCGATCTCCGCCGTGGGAATCGGGCTCGCCGCCGCGCTTTCGAGCGAGGCCGAACGCATTCGCCGCGCCGACGCGAAGTTCCGCGGTGCGCTCGAACGCAACGGCGGAACGGGCGTTGATCTCGCCAAACTGCAGCGCGATGCGGCGCTCGGCAATCCCATCGCCGCCGCTCGCCTGGAATCGGCGCGGGGGTTCATGGCTCGGCAGAATGAGATCGAGGAACGAACGCACGGCCGCGAAATGGGCGGTTGGCGTGGCGCGTTCGAAAACATGGACGCACGCGGCGGGCTCGGCATCC